>NZ_CP033932.1:0-600000 GCF_003815975.1 Chryseobacterium bernardetii | reverse complement strand
GAGCCGAAGAATTATTCTGCTTCTGCAGCAGATCCGTAAGCTTAAGGTCTTCCCCTAATTTATTAAGATTTTTCCTATTAACAATCTTGGATTTCATTTGTGTCAAATACCCTTCATTAGCCTGAGGATAAGTCTGGAACAAATGACAAGAAATAATTGTACCCAAAACAGAATCTCCCAAAAATTCAAGCCTTTCATAATTGCTGTCTTGATTTTTAGAAGAATTTTTCAAAGAAAAAGCCTCGCGGTAAAGAGCAATATTTTGTACCTCTGTACCCAGAACTTTTCTAAGTTCGGTACTGAGAAAATAATCTCTTTCCGTTAATTGTCTTTTTCTTTTTTTGAGAAGGAATTTAGAAAAGTATTTCTGTAACTCCATTCATTGAATTTAGATTTTCTTAAATAGAACGCAAGCATTGTGCCCGCCAAATCCAAAAGTATTGCTCATGGCTACTTTTACATCTTTCTTCACAGCTGTATTAAACGTAAAGTTTAGTCTGCTGTCTATCTTTTCATCATCAGTAAAATGGTTAATGGTAGGAGGAACAACACCATGAATAATAGTTCCTAATGCAGCAATAGCTTCAATAACACCGGCCGCTCCTAAAAGGTGACCTGTCATTGATTTTGTAGAATTGATCTGAATATCATAAGCGTGCTCGCCTAATAATTTAGAAATTGCGTTGGATTCTGCGATGTCTCCTAATGGAGTAGAGGTACCATGCATGTTGATATGATCTACTTCATCAGCAGTTAAACCTGCGTCTTCCAAACAGTTTTTCATTACCAGATAAGCGCCAAGGCCTTCAGGGTGAGGAGCCGTCATATGATATGCGTCTGCACTCATACCGCCTCCTAATAATTCTGCATAAATTGTAGCACCACGTTTTACCGCGTGTTCGTATTCTTCAAGAATAATACATCCTGCTCCTTCTCCCAGTACAAATCCATCTCTGTCTTTGTCGAAAGGTCTTGAAGCTGTTTTTGGATCATCGTTTCTTGTAGAAAGTGCCATCATTGCATTAAATCCACCGACACCACTTGCTGTAACGGCTGCTTCTGAGCCACCGCACACAATAACGTCCGCTTTTCCTAACTGGATAAGCATCTTGGAATCAATTATAGCATTAGCTGAAGATGCACATGCAGATACGGTTGTATAATTCGGTCCATGGAAACCATATTCAATGGAGATCTGACCAGGGGTCATATCTGCAATCATTTTAGGAATAAAAAAGGGATTAAATCTAGGAATTTCCGTATTGGCCCATCCTAAAACTTCCGTTTCAAATGTTTCCAGACCTCCGATTCCGGAGCCCCAAATTACACCAACTCTGTTTTTATCTACATTACCTTCAATAATACCGGAGTGCTCTACTGCTTCTCTAGCAGCAACAAGTCCCAATTGGGTATTTCGGTCCATTTTTTTAGCTTCTTTCTTATCGAAATGCTGTAGCGGATCGAAGTTTTTTACCTCACATGCGAACTTGGTTTTAAAGTTTGTGGCATCAAAAAGAGTAATCGGAGCGGCTCCGCTCTCACCTTTTACAAGATTTTCCCAGTATTCTTTTGCATTATTTCCTATTGGTGTTATTGCTCCAAAACCTGTTACAACTACTCTTTTTAATTCCATAAACTTTGTTTAATTTCTTTTTTTGTTGAAGAATATTATTTATTTACTACTTCTTCGATGTAAGCGATAGCGTGTCCTACAGTAGTAATTTTTTCAGCTTGATCATCAGGGATTTGAATATTGAATTCTTTTTCAAATTCCATGATTAATTCAACTGTATCTAGTGAATCTGCTCCTAAATCGTTAGTGAAGCTAGCTTCAGGAGTTACTTCTGTTTCTTCAACGTCAAGCTTATCAGCGATGATAGCTTTTACTCTTGATGCAATGTCTGACATAGTAAATTATTTTTTTAATTGTTAGATGGTGCAAATATATAAAATTCTTGACGATAAAACATTTTTTTAGTCTTTTTTGTGGATAGAGTACCCTCATTTTAGATCTTATAAGTTTAGTCTTTTAGTTTTCAGCTATTTATATTGGGTTGTATTAGAGAGGTTTAATTTTTATTTTCTGATGAGCTGGCTTGTTTTGTGAATAAAACGTTTAAAAAGGGTCGGGTTTTGCGACTTTTGGAACAAAAATGAAGAAAAAGTTTGTCATTTTTTATCTATATTTGTGTGTTATGAAATTAACACGTTAGCTTTTTTAAATAACAAATAATCTTTTTAGGAATGGCTTATAGCTGTTCTTCTTATTATTATCTTATATTTAAAAGCTAAAAAATGAAAAATTTCTTTGAAAGTCCTTTTAAAGGCAAAATCATAAAAGACCATATTCGAAATCCCAATATTATTGCCGGTAAGTATTCTTATTATTCCGGATATTATCACGGCCACTCCTTTGATGACTGTGCCCGTTATCTTCTTCCGGACAGGGATGATGTTGATAAGTTAATCATCGGTTCTTATTGTTCCATTGGAAGTGGTGCCAGTTTTATTATGTGTGGAAATCAGGGACATCGTTATGACTGGATTTCAAGTTTTCCCTTCTATTATATGTCTGAAATAGAATGTTTCCAAGACAGCAAGGATGCTTTCGAATTGGCAGGAGATACTGTTGTTGGAAACGATGTATGGATTGGCACAGAAGCTATGATTATGGCTGGGGTTAAAATAGGTGATGGGGCTGTTATCGGCAGCCGTGCATTGGTGACAAAGGATGTGGAGTCTTATACTATTGTAGGTGGTAATCCTGCAAAACCCATCAGGAAAAGGTTTAGCGAGTATTATATTGCATTATTGCTTGAAATGAAATGGTGGGATTGGGATGAGAATATTCTTGAAAAGGCAATTCCAATACTCTGCTCTGCCAATATTGATGTGCTATATGAGTTTTATAGAGATAATATTCTGAAGGCACCTTAGGGAACCTTTTATATTTTGATCTTCAAAATAATAGGTGTTTCGCATTGTTTTTGCTGTCAACAATATATCAATCACCTAAATATTATCATATGAATACAGTAATCGGACTTATCGCAGGCAGTTTACGGAAAGAATCTTTCTCTAAAAAAATAGCAAAGGCCCTGCTTCCTATGGCGCCACAGGGTTTTGAATTTAAAATCATTTCAATAGACAGTTTACCAATATACAACCAGGATTTTGATGATTATAATGAGGTTCCTGAGTCTTATGTGAAATTCAGGGACGAGATAAGAAAATTAGCGGGTGTTATTTTTATTACACCAGAACATAACAGGTCAGTTCCTGCTGCATTAAAGAATGCAATAGATATCGGCTCAAGGCCGGCTGGCAAAAGTGTTTGGGATGGAAAACCAGGAGCAGTATTCAGTAATTCACCAGGGAATTTATCTGCATTTGGTGCTAACCATCATCTTAGGCAAAGTCTTGTTTTCCTTAATATTCCAGTAATGCAGCAACCGGAAGTTTATCTTCCACATATTGATAAGGTTTGGGATGAAAACGGGGATTTAAAAGATGAAGATGTGAAAGGTTTTCTTCAGAAGGCAGTAGAGGCTTATGCTGAATGGTTTAAAAAGAATAGTATCATATAATATATAAAGTATATACAATAAAAAAGCCACTGATAATTTTCAGTGGCTTTTGGTATTTTAGTGGAGTTGGAGGGATTCGTCACACGTTAAAAAACGGTTGTTTTATCATGTTTTAAGCCATATTTCATGAAAAAAACGAATGAATCTTTTACTCTTTTTTTACTCTTTTTACTCAAGTGTTCTGGTTAATATTTCTTTTATTCTTCTGGGGTTTCCTCAGTATTAACAATCATAGGTCCTTCTCCTGTAAGCAGCCAATGTGCGGAAAATCCATAATGCACTACTAATATTGATAAATATTGAGGGTTGAACTTCATTGTTGGGGTTTTTATGATCCGGCTGAGGTTTCCAGTATCAAGCCCGTGTTTTTCACAAAAAGTTCTGAAGCCGTGCATACGCTCTACAGCAATTACATAAAAAACACCTAAGTAAAATCTTTTTAGTACTCCAAACTCATCTGGAATATTTTCTGCGTCTATTTCTCTTTGTGTCTTTTTCTTTTCGTATGCCATTTTTATTTTAATATTTTACCAATTCAAGAATATTATTCAATACGTTCGTATCCGATCGCTTTATCATTTTCTAAAAAAATCCGAAAGCCTAATTCTTTATACACAAAACATCTTGTGTTTTCGCCTCCATATAACATAGTTTTAATCTCAGTAGGACGTCCCATAGTACTTAATAGAAATTGTTCATCTAAAATATTATTTTCGATGTAACTTTCTAAATTGGCTATAAAACCAACTTTATTTTTCCAGTAAAATCTATAAGAAACAATGTTATCATTTACAGAGTTTATTAAATTTTGGATATATTCAGCCGAATATTTTTTATTATTCAAAACAAGAATGTAGAGAGGTTCCATTGTAAATGATTTGAAAGTAACAATAGATTCTTCACTCTCTAAGTATGCTGTCCAAACTCTTCCTTCTTTTTCAAATTGTTTATCTAAATCACCTATAGTAGTTTTGGGGTTTACATTATATTTCTCACCATTAGGAAGGTAACAAGTAAGTTGTCCTTTAGTAGATTTAGGTTGAGTTTTCTTCTTTTGTCCTGATATATTAAATAAAGAAAACATAATGAGGAAAAATATTATTAATTTTTTCATATTACCAATCATCGTTTTCATTTAATTTTTCCATTATTAAATTTTGGTTAAAAAGAATCTGATTTTTAATAAGGGTATCTAATTCTGTAAGAGATCGCAAGTTATTTCTTGCATTATTAAAATCATATTCATATTTTTTTTTAATTCTAGGTTTAGATTCACCATCCATTAACTTTTTACTTTCCTCATACTTAGAATTTTCTTTTTCAATATTAGTGATTAAATAAGCATATGATTGAGTAAAGCTTGCTAAACCACCAATGTTATTTTTTAGTATTATGTTGTTAACTCTAAACCTGATTTTATTATCTTTTATTTCAATATTTACTTTATAAGAAACTTGTGATGTCTGTAAATAAATAAATTCTCTTTCAGGGAGAGTCTCATTAAAACTTAATAAACCTGTTTCAAAATCATCCTGGTCAATTACATATTTTGATTTTGTTGAACTGTTATTAAGCCACTTTTTCAGAGTTTTATAGGTGTCTATTTTACTTTTGTTAGTCTCTAGAACTTTAGTATATGTATAGTCACCATCTACTAATTGGAGTTCTTGGGCATGAAAAAAGTAACTTAAAATGAAAAGTAAAAATATTAACATTTGTTTCATTTGACAAAAGGCTTTATTTAATAAATTTGTATTAATGTTAAAAAGAGTATTAAAAATTATTTGTAATTTCTTTAATCCAATTTATGGATTAAATGTTAATGAAATTTCTCTTGAAAAAATTCTGGAAATTCAGAGAAATGCTAACAAAGTAAATATTATATTAATTGCAATAAGTGGCATATTTTCTGTTACTACTTTAGTTTTAATACTAATTTTCAAAGTTTTCAAAGTTTCCTTTGGAATCTAACTGAGTAATTCTACTCTTTTTTGTTCTGCTATTTTTATTTAGAGTTTTTTGCTTTAAAATATTTATTATTCTTTATCATACCTTTCATCAAATGAGCTTTCATAAATTATTGCAGATTTACTTTCTAATTTTTTCAGAATAATTTTTCTAGTTCTATCTTTTGTTCCGTCTTTGTAATTAAGATAAAGTATTGCATTATATTCTGCAGTTGCTGGAGTTATCCAGTAAGTTCCTTTTTGTAAATCTGAACTTAAATTTTTACATTCATATGTTCCATCTTCTTTAAAAACAAAATACCATTTATAAACATCTCCACTGTACCACCATGAATTTGTGGATGGAGATAAATGACCCCAGTAATTCCATTTTCCAACCATTTGTGATTTTATGAATTCAGAATTAGTGAAATCGTTTTTAACTTCAATATCTTCGTCTTTTCCATTAGAACAGTTAACTGAACTCAAAGAAATCGAGGTGACAAGTAAACATGCTATTAATTGTTTCATTGGTTAATTGTTTTAAACGACAAATATAACTAAAAAATAGATTTTACTTAATTATGGGAAACCGTAATGAATAGTTGTTTTTATTCATTATAAAAAACCTTAATGTTAATAAATATTTCATCTTTGTATGAATAAATATTATATATTAGCAAACTGAATATAAGTAATACAAGAAGTTACAAGTCTATTTAATTAGTATTTTTACGGACAATATAAAATTTGTCAAAATGAAAAAACTATTTTTATTAGCAGTAGTATCTGCTGTATTATTACATTCGTGTTCAGGTGATAGGGAGGAAGAAGTTATTACTCCAAAACCTGAATCCAAGACCTTGAAAACAGAAATTAATTTTAACAGAAACTTAGAAGAGTTAAATAGCCAAGTAAGTAGTGTTGATAGCTTGAAAAGCAATACTATTAATGCTTATGATACTCTTAGAATAAACAGTGATCGTGATGAGTCAGAAATCATTCCTCCAGGAGATGTTAAACCTCCAAAAGGAAACTAAAGTAAAATATTCTACAATATCAACACTAGGAAGTATCTTAGTGTTGATATCAGCAACTTTTCCTTTTATAAATAATATTATAGCTATTTTTTATCCAAGTATAAATACTACTTGGGTTACGGCAGCAAATAATAATCTTGCTGCGGTATTATGGTCATTAGCTATATGTTTTCAATCATCCGTATTAGTTTTAACAAAAGATATGGAGCCTTATCTTTTATGTTATGCGCCAGTTTTATTTTCATCTTTATACTCATCAGCATTTTATTTTCTACCGCTTTTAAACTATACACCTAATGAAGATATTTGGTTTTTTGGAGCAATTATTGGGATAATTATTTTAATGATAGGCACAATGTATTATACAAAGCTTTATGTAAAAGCTTTAAAATTGAGAGAAGGCCGTCTTAAGAGATCTTTAGAAGAAATAATTAAAGAAAACTAACTACCATTAGTAAAATGAAAAAAGACATTGATTTGATAGAGTCTTTAATCAATAGGAATGAGTATTTCTATAAGACTGGAAAAATTAAAAAAAGAGAATATCTAATAAATAATTTTTTTCTCATAGATAAGATAGAAGATATTTTGAGTAAGAACCAAAGAGAGAAAATATCAGAATTTTTATCGGATGAATTTAGCTTACCAAAATTCAATTTAAGTATATCAATATTAAAAGCAGTACCAAATTAGGTTACTGCTTTTTTATTTCTAGTTTTTCTTCTATATTTTCTGCCTCACTGATATCCTTAGGTTTTATATCAAAATGACTAATTATACTTCGTAGATATGTTCTGTCAGCTAAACTATAAGCCCTTATCAGATCAGTTAGTTCTTCTATTTTTTCTGAAAAATCTTTTTTAAGGTCTTCGATTTGTAAATCAATAGAATTACTTGTTTCTAACTCAATTAGATTGACCTCATTGGCTTCTAGTTTTAGTAAATAATCAGTTTCCAGTAGAATGTGAAGAAGTTTCGCAATAGGTGCCGGAATACTTTCTCCTTTTTCATAACTAATAATACTTCTTCTATCAACTCCCACCAACTCAGCAAGTTCCTGTTGAGTTAATTTAGCATTCTTACGTAATTCTTTTAATTTTTTATCGTTCATTTTCAAGTGGTTACAGTAAAATGTGAAAATTATTCACAAAAAACATTGTATGTGAAATATTTTCACATTACATTTGTTGTTAGAAACATGGTGACAAAGATATACAAAAAATAAAAAGTATTGATATCTCTCCTCAAGTTTAGAATAAAAAATAATTGTTATGACTATATCATCTGAAATTATAGAGTGTATCAAAAAACACACAAGCGAATTAGACGTAACTGATGTGGCCAGAGCTACAGGAGCAGGTTTTCACACAGTAAGAAGACTGCGCTTAGGAGAATTAAAAATCAATAATAGTGAAAGAGTTGATTCTACCTTATTACTAATGGAAAAGGCTTTAGAAAACTCTAAGAATTCTCAAAATGAAATATCTCAAGAACAGGAAATTCTTGATGTAACTATAAAAACCTTTAAAAATGAAAAATCCAGAGAAAACATTCAGAAACTGCAAGGTGCTAAATAAGAGCCAAAATACAATTGGCAATATATTTTTAAGCTGTATGAAAGAAAGTACATGTAAGGAAACAGGAGATTCAATCCTGTTAGCAGCTTACATGCTTAAGCTAAACAATTACTTCGATATCGAAGATGAGTACAACAAAAAATATCCAATTGAATTCCTTAAAAAATGAGTTTAGACCTTGATTATAAAATAGCTAAAGATTATCTGGCAAAGCTTCCGGTAGAAATGCGAAATGAGTTAATAACCGGAACACTTGGGCAAAAAGTTGATAAAGCGGAAAAAACCAGAATCCGGAAGTTTTGTTCAGATTACATCAAAAATAAAATAAAATCAGGGAAAATGTAAAAACCGCCTGTTGGCGCAGACGGTCCTGATTACTTGTAATAATACAAATAATAAAAAAGTATGACAAAAGTACCATTTATTTCTCCAATACAGCAAATCTTGGTTCAAAACCTTGTTGTTGATATTGATACTGAGGAAAAAAAGTTTTGTGAAACTGAGCTTACGATCTGTGAAGATGAAAAGATTAGTTTAAACCTATCACTTGAGATCTCAATAGATTTTCATCCTGAATATGGCAGATCAGCAAAGAAAACGAAGGTTCATTACCTGAGTGGCTATGACAGCCGTGAGAACGAAGAACTTGATTTATCTGCTATAGAGATCAAGTTTATAGAAAAATTCCTATCGGAAAACTTAACCATTAATATATAGATCATGATTGTATTAATATGGTTCTATCAGCAGCTTATTCATTTTAAAAACTACTTACTAAAATATCAATAACATGGAAAAATTTCAAACAGGACAAACAGTTTATCAAATAGGAGTTAATGTACTTACACAACTCCCAGAAATTCAAGAACACAAAATACTTTGTGTGGGAACTAAATCCATATACACAACAGGGACAGACGTTCATTTCAACGTCAATGGCGAATCTACATTTTTCTTCTCATTTATGGATGTATTCCAACCAGATGAATTAATGAAAGCATATGCGCATGAGGTATGGACTGACAGTAAAGAAAAAGCAGAACAGTATTGTTCTAAGATGTTAGAAATAGTTCAGTTCAGAAATAACCTTAAAAAGCAGGATGATGTCAATATATAAAAAACTACACCAAATCCAATCTAAAATAAATGGATTGGGCAAGGATTCAAGAACAAACCAATATGGATATGTTTCAGGTGCTAAAGTTTTGGAGTTTGTACGGCCGCTTATGAATGATTATGGTTTGCTTCTAAAACAAGAGATTACATCAATTGATAATGAAAGGCAAGATTACAAAACAGGGATTGGTACTCAATATGAAAAGCCAAAGTCAGAAATCCTTTCTAAAGTAATGATGAAGTTTACTTGGATTGACGTTGAAACAGGGGAAAAGGATGAAAATGAATTTGGCGCAAATGGTCAGAATGATTGGGAAAAAGGGCTGGGATCAGCTCTAACATATGCAGAAAGATATTTCCTTTTAAAATACTTCCATATTCCAACTGATGAAGATGATATTGATAATGATTTGAGAAAAAAAATAGTTGATGAGAAGAAGTCTGAGGTGAAAGAAACTCCACCACCTCCAAAACAAAATACACAGCCGGCATTAAAGCTGTTAAAAGTTGGAAGTGGAGCCTGGAAGCAGTTAACAGAAAAAGTTTCCAAAGGTGAAACAGTCACCAAAGAAGAGTTAAAAAAATACTTCGATATCAAAGAAGTTGAAAAAGATCTAGAAACCTTAAACATATTCTAATCATGGGTGCAATGAAAAATACAGCAATAGAACATCAGGAACAAAATCAAATTCATCCTGTTTATGAATCGTCTCCAAAGAATGATCTCATTCAAAAGCTTATCAATAAAGACTTTCGCCTTTCATATTCTAAATTAAAACACCTTACCAGTCCTGTTAACTTCATCAATGCAATGTTGGAGCCAAAAACTAAGAATGCAGGAATGACATTGGGAAGTATTGTGGATTGCCTTCTACTTACAGAACAGAAGTTTCATGAGCAGTTTACTATTGTATCAAATTCGCCTACCACAGATAAGCAAGTAGAATTTGTGAATTTAGTTTTGGATAAAATGAAATTGGAACCATTTTCAGAAGAGGTTTTCAATATCAAATTCAGAGAGGCAATTTCAGAAGGATTTGGGAGAGTAAAGACTGAAGGTTTAGAAGAGTACATTATAGCTCTTATTCAAGGTAAAGAAGTTATTTCATCAGATGACTACCATAAAGCTAAAAAGATTGTAGAGAACCTTAAAAATGCAGATGAGGTGTGTGATGAGCTTATGCTTGTTGAAGACTTTCAAAAGATGCTTGAATTCAACTACAAAGGTTGGAATTTCATCTGTTTCCTTGATACTTATCACCAGAACGGGTTTCATGATTTGAAATTTGCATCAGATTGCAATCCTGAAAAGTTTGAAAGAGATCTAGTAAAGTTCGGATATGATATCCAAATTGGAATTTACGCTTTAGGATTTGAAATATTGTTTGGAAACTTTAATCCGGAAGTAAAGCATATAGTATATGATGCTGTAGGTAATTATGTTGTTTTAAATATTGATTCAGGATATGTAAACTACTGCAAGAGAAAAGTTGACTTTATGATTGATTGTCTTGATCTTATGATTTCGAAGAAAGCTTTCAATAAGTCTTACAATTTCTTCCGTAGTCAGAACACTATCTACAAGCCTAAATGGTCTGCCGGATTCGATCACTCAATATTTGATGAATAATTATGAAATCCATCGAGATTGATACCAGAATTTCAGAAGGTCAATTCAGAATAAATAAAGACCTCATAAGAAACGCAATAAAGCAATTTGAAGGTAAGGAGATCAAAATAGTTTTCAAAAGGAAATATAAGAAAAGGAGTAACAATGAGAACGCTTTCTATTGGGGAGTTTGGATTCCTATCCTTCAAAGAGCAATACTTGATACCTGGGGCGAAATACGAGACGCCAACGATGTCCACGAAATAATTAAGCTTAACTGTAATTACGAAGAAAAAATTAATGAGGAAACCGGCTCATTCATTCGAGTTCCAAAATCTTCAACAGAGCTTAATACATATGAGTGGGAGTTTGAATTTAAACAGAAGATCCGGCAGTTTGCATTAGAGTTTTTCAATGTGACTCTCCCGGAACCCAATGAACAATTAAAAATTGAATTATGAAAATCGGTGATTCAATGGTCCTAAATAAGGATGCAAAGTTTGGGAAAAGCTTCTGGGCCTCAAAAGGTGAAAAAGTAACAATAATCAGTATTAGTGGGAACGCTGTAACATGTGAAAGATATAACGGTTGTCGATTCCCTTGTAACATTAAAGACTTAGAATAAAATCATGGAAAAACATTTTGAACTAACACAAGAGTATAAAATTAATGCTTTTGGAATTAAGCTTTTCAGAATTAAAGCTACTAAAAAATCAAAATACGTAAATGAAGGTGAATTAGGAGGATGGGTAGAAAAAGAAGAGTGTCTGTCCGGTAATGCTTGGGTGTCCGGTAATGCTGAGGTGTCCGGTAATGCTAGGGTGTACGGTAATGCTGAGGTGTCCGGTGATGCTAGGGTGTCCGGTAATGCTAGGGTGTCCGGTAATGCTAGGGTGTACGGTAATGCTGAGGTGTCCGGTAATGCTAGGGTGTACGGTAATGCTGAGGTGTCCGGTAATGCTAGGGTGTACGGTAATGCTGAGGTGTCCGGTAATGCTAGGGTGTACGGTAATGCTGAGGTGTCCGGTAATGCTAGGGTGTACGGTAATGCTGAGGTGTCCGGTAATGCTAGGGTGTACGGTAATGCTAGGGTGTCCGGTAATGCTAGGGTGTCCGGTAATGCTGAGGTGTCCGGTAATGCTAGGGTGTACGGTAATGCTGAGGTGTCCGGTGATGCTAGGGTGTCCGGTAATGCTGAGGTGTCCGGTGATGCTAGGGTGTCCGGTAATGCTAGGGTGTACGGTAATGCTGAGGTGTCCGGTGATGCTGAGACGAAATCTAATAATGACTATTGCTGTTTCCAGAATTTCGGATCTACTAATAGAACTACTACTTTCTTCAAAGAGAAAGATAATAAGATAAAAGTTAGCTGCGGTTGTTTTTCCGGTTCTATTGAAGAATTTGAGAAAGAGGTTAGGAAAACACATGGAGAAGGTAAAAATGCTAAAGAATACATTTCAATCATTGAGGTAGTTAAAATAAAATTTGGATTGTAACCATGAAAAAAGATCATTTAAAAACCTACATAGAAAAAGCTGCTGAAGCTCACGCTAAGGAAACTCTGGGAGAAAAGCAGGAAAGCGAATTTAAAACAGCATCTAAAGCGATAAAAGACGACTTCAAAACAGGTGCTATCTGGATGTACAACTTTTTAAAATACAATACAAATCATGGGTAAAGTAATCGAAATCAATTCTGATCAATTAGCTGCAATGTCTGAATTCCAACCTGAGGAAAAGCAAATAGAAATTAAATCAGCAGTTCTAAAAGATATGTCATGTAACTATTCGTATGAACTACTACATGGACTTACTAAAGGGGATGAATTAGCAAGAAAAGGAGTACATATTGTACATGATGATATGTTTGAAGCATTTAAGCAGCTTGATGTTTTCTTAGCTCATATCGACGGAGTATTTCACTGGGCGAATAACCAAACTCATATTGATGACTTAGAAGAACATGAGGATCTTGAGAAGTTCAACGTTTCTTCCTTCAAAATTACCGGTACTGACGAAAACAAATCAGTCATTCTTTCCGGAAGTAAAGAAACCAGTATCGGAACTATAACATTCAGTACTCCAAAGGTTAAGATCGGTGACAATGGAACGTATCTATATATCGAAGAATTGAGAGACAGATTAGATATTGTTATTCACCAAGTGGAAGCTTACATGAATGGGAAAACGGCACCACAATATGAACAGCTTTCAATGGATTTTGATGCTGCAGATAATGATGATGATTTTGAAAACGCAAAAATAGAGTAGTATGGAAAGCGAAAAAAGAATATTAGATATTGCTATGTGTATTGATTGTGGTTGGGAAGGGAATAGAGAAGAATGTGATATAGATGGAGAATTTTCTGAATGGCATGGTAGATCATTTGAATATGAAATTTGTCCTGAATGCGGAGGAGGAGTTGAGCTAACCAATAGCGAACATGGGGATTTGGATCCAATAGATTATACCAAAAAATTAGAGTAGAATGGCATTAGCAGAAATCGTAAAAGAGAATGCTCCAAACCTGTTTACTATTGACAAACCAAAGTTCACATTAAGACCTTATCAAAAAGAAGCTGTTGACGCTGGAGTTGACTTTTTCAAAAGCGACTCAAAGAAAAACAAAATATTAATTCTTCCTACCGGGGCAGGTAAATCTGTAGTAATTGCAAATATACTTGCTCCTCTGGAAGGGAAAACAATCATTTTACAGCCTTCAAAGGAAATCCTGGAACAGAACTTTGCAAAGTATATCAGTAGTGGTTACAGAGCATCGATATACTCCGCTTCAGCAGGACAGAAGAAAGTTGATACAATCACTTTCTGTACGATTGGAAGTATTATCAATAAGAAGCATCTATTCCAAGGACTTGAGCATATTATCATTGATGAATGCCATTTGGTAAATGCAAAAGGGGGTATGTATGAAGAGTTTATCAGCGCTTTTCCGAAAGCAAAAGTACTTGGATTAACTGCAACACCATATCGTTTGCATAACTCAATGGAAGGGGCACAGCTTAAGTTCTTGACGAGAACACGCCCGAAGATATTTGATGAGGTGCTTTACTATGTTCAGAATTCAGAATTATTTTATAATGATCCTCCTTATCTGGCCAAATTAGAATACTTCTCATTTAATGTAGTTGATAGAACAATGCTGCAAGTAAATAGTTCCGGAACCGACTTTACAGAACAATCATTAAGACGGTACTACAAGGTAATTGATATGCCTTCTAAGATAGTAGAATACTCTTTGAGGCTTTTAGCAAAAAGAAAAAACCTATTGATATTCTGCTCTCTGATTGAAGAGGCTGAGACTGTATCTAAGAGGATTCCTGGATCAGTAGTACTTACCGGGTCTACAAGAAAAGAAGATAGAGAAAAGATTCTTACTCAATTCAAATCAGGAAAGATAAGATGTGTAGTAAATGTAGGAGTGCTTACAACAGGATTTGATTATCCAGAACTTGAATGTGTTCTAATAGCAAGATCTACAATGTCACTAGCCTTATACTACCAGATAGTTGGTAGAGCTATGAGGATCTCACCAAAAAAAGAAAATGCCTGGATAGTTGACCTTGGAGGAAATATCAACTTTTTCGGCAAAATAGAAACAATGAAAATCGAGCAGACGCCAAATGGATTGTTTTTTATATCCAATAACGGCAGACAACTCACGAATGTACCATTTCAAAAGTAAAACTAAACATGAGTAAAAAGGATTCATACTATTTCAGCCATGACAGTAACGCTCGTAATGATGAGAAACTTCTCGCCGTGCGAATGAAACTAGGTGCTGAAGGTTATGGCATTTACTTTATGATTCTTGAAAGATTACGCGATGAAAGAGATAATATGAGCGTCAAAGATTATAATATTTTAGCCTTTGACTTTCGTGTAAGCTCTGAAAAAGTAAAGTCGGTAATTGAAGATTTTGGTCTTTTTGAATTTACAGATGATAAGAAGTCATTCTTCTCTAAACGTATGGTTGAGAATATGAACTTCAAAAATGAAAAGTCTGAAAAAGCTCGAAAATCGGCAGAAATTAGATGGAACAAAAGCGAAAAAAATGCGAACGCATTGCCAACGCAAAACGAAGGGAATGCTTTAAAGGAAAGTAAAGGAAAGGAAAGTAAAAGAAAAGAAAGTAATACTGTTATAGATATTCCTTTTTCGCCTTCCGGCGATTCAAACCCTGTTAAATCTTTCAAACAATTTTCTAAACAGGAATTCTATGAATCGTTAAAAATCTTTGTCAAAGAATTTGGTAAAGATACCGTAAGAGACTTTTTCGATTATTGGACTGAGCCGTCAGCTTCTGGTAAGATGAGGTTTCAACTTGAAAAGACCTGGAGTGCAAAAGGCAGACTAGGAACCTGGAAGAGAAATGAGCCAAAGTTTGGAGGAAGTAATTTGGTAAACAACAAAATTGAACAAAATATTCCGGGACCATGGGCTTCATAGACTTACAGGGGAGAACCCAACGAAAAATGAGGGAGATCCGGGAGAGAGGAGAGTTAACACCGGTACACTTTGGATTTCACACTTGGAATCAGTTTGACAAAGGCCGTTACCTGATGGGGTCAAGGAAATGTACTTTGCTACTTGGAGGGGAGCCGAACCACGGTAAATCTCAATTCACAAACGAACTCGTTATGCAGCTGATTGAGAAGCATAATTTCAAAGTTGCTTTGTTTACAACGGAGTCCGGGGATGTTGAAAAGGTATTCACACACTTCTGCGGACTATGGCAAGGAAAACCATACTCGCTAATCCGGCCAGATGGGAGTAAAAATCCTTATGCAATGTCAGACGCTGAGGCAGATGAAGCGGAACATTTTCTTCTTGACAAGCTATACGTTTTCAAGCAGAACCGGAAGGATTCAAGTTACCAGACTCTGGAAAACATTTACAAAGAGTTGGAGAAAGCAGAGCAGTTCTATGGGATTAAGTTCGATAGCCTTGTAATAGACCCGATATACGATGTTGATGACTTTGAACCGAAAGCAAGTGAAGTATTGAGGTGCTTAAATCGGATTAATCTGGAGGCGGAAGAGAATAACAGATTTGACATAGTAGTGAATCACGTTGCAGAAACTCAGAAGACCTACGATCCAAAGACTGGCAAACGTAAAAAGCTTCTTGCATTGGCAGATGAGTTTTATGGAGGGAAAAATAATAACAGAAAAGCTATGCTGCAGATTCTTGTTCACCGTCCTGAGCCAAATGATGATCCTGAAAAAGGACCAATTGTCAAGGAGAACCAAACGAATATCCATATCCTGAAAGTTAAGCCGGAAGGGATTGCAAAGTGGGGGACCTATGATATTTACTTCGACTGGAAAAGCCGAAGATATTACGAGGATTACATCGAAAATGAGACAACAAAGTTTGCTTTTGCCAGCTGTACGAAGTTCTACGATAGAAGTCCTGTAAGTACGCCTGTAAACATTAATCAATTCAGATTCACACCAGAAGAAGCATTTGGAAATGAAACAAGAACAACACAACCAATCGCACAACCTGTATACACCGGAGACGATGACGATGATTTCCCATTTTAAAGGGTGGTTGGCTAAATGGGATCGAAACATTGTTTCCCAAGATGATGTGGAAACCCAGCAGATAGTCACAGATAAGCTAATGAACGCTTTTTCTGGAATAGAAGATCTTCTCCACAAAAGTGATCAGAAAGCGATGATGAAGGCTAGAGGAGAACTTACTCCAGGAAGTAATGAGGCTAATGAAAAAGAAGTCATTGCTATGCTTGAAAATCAAAAAAAGTCATGGTACATAGGTCTAAAAACCATTAGTCGAGATATGACTTACATTAAATCAATTCTTGAAAATATTTATGAAATCAAAAATAGGCGAAGCCGTGAATGCTTCCAACTACGAGCCGAAAACTCAAAGCTCCGAGCCGAAATTGAGCAGCTTAGACAAAGCCGAGGCAATGGGAGCTTTTAAAAACCTCTACCAAAAGAACAGAGAAAACAAATCACGCACATATTTAAAATCAGCTTACAATGAAAATCGCTCTAAAAATATTGGGTATACCCCAACCTAAGCAATCTGTAAGATCAAGGGTTGCTAAAACGAAGACAGGAAAAACTTTTGTTCAACACTATCAAACTAATGACATCAAACGAAATGAAAGAAACCTGGCTTATGATGTAAAGTCACAATTACCAGTAGGGTTTGTCCCTTCATCTAAACCTCTTCATGTTACGAAACTTCTTTATGTTTTCCCTCCACAAAAAGGATGGAGCAAAAGAAAAATGAAACAGCTTGAATCAGGAGAGGTGTTTTACCGCGATGTTAAGCCGGACCTCACAGACAACCTTAACAAACCTTTATTTGACGCTTTGCAGGGTATAGTATACCTCAACGACTCTCAAGTTGTTAAAATGTCGAATGTATCAAAAATCTACGGCACTGTACCAAGAATTGAAATCGAATTTGAAGAATTATGAAAGTAGTTTGGACTTTACAAATGATTGAGTATTTAAAAAGAAATTATGAAAATGTTCGAACATATGACATTGCATTGAAATTAAATATCTCTGTATCATCAGTTTATAATAAAGCTTTTTCATTAGGATTGAAAAAGAGCATCGATTTCATAAAAGAAAATTCTCGTGAAAATTGGAAAAGCAATTTAAAAGCTCAACAGAATGTATACAAAAAGGGTAGGGTACCCGAAAACAAAGGTAAAAAGCAA
Organism: Chryseobacterium bernardetii; assembly: GCF_003815975.1. Taxonomy (NCBI): domain Bacteria; kingdom Pseudomonadati; phylum Bacteroidota; class Flavobacteriia; order Flavobacteriales; family Weeksellaceae; genus Chryseobacterium; species Chryseobacterium bernardetii. The sequence continues at coordinate 582,401 of NZ_CP033932.1, read as the reverse complement.
CATGAGTATATGAGCCAAGATTCTATTGAAAGGACAAAGTTAACAAGGTTTAAAAAAAATCATATACCTCATAATGCTAAGGCAGACGGTGATGAAGTCATACGTAAAGATTCTTCTGGGAATCAGTACTTAATGATAAAATTACCTCAAAATAGAAAACTTGTTTATAAGCATCTATGGGTTTGGGAGTCAGCAAATGGAAAAGTTCCGAAAGGGTTTAATGTTGTTTTCAAAAATGGGAACACATTAGATTGCAGACTTGAAAACTTAGAAATGCTAAGTAATTCTGAACTAATGAGCAAAAACAGTATGCAAAGATTTCCTGAGGAATTAAGACAGCTTATTCAATTAAAGGGAGCGCTCAAAAGACAAATTAATAAAATCGAAAATAAAAATCATGGATAATAATATTAAAGAACAATTGGATTCGATGGTTGGTAAGAGTTTTCACTACGAAAAACAGAATATCAAAATCTTAAAATACAAAGAGATTGCAGGAAATATTTGTATAGTTACTGATCAAAGAACTTTCCAATTTTACCCAGATGAATTTTACACTAATTTTTTGGGTAAAATTTCGGAACATAAAGAAGTTGGAACATTTAGTCCCCCTTCAGAGATAGAAAGAAAATCATTTGTTGCTTTACCTGAGGAAAATTTAAAAATAAAAGACACCTTAATGGAGGCATTGAAAAAAGTGAAAGAAGACCCCTCTTTTCTTCTACAGGCAAAAGCAATTTGTGAAATCACCAATACCATGGTAAATATTCAAAAGACTGAAATAGAACTAATAAAACTACAAAAAGACTTATGATGGAAAAGAAATTTAATTTTTACCAGTTCCTGCTGGATAATGGTTACGAAAAAGAAGTTATTAGAGAAAGGTCCGGAAAGATATTCTGCTCTGTCTACCAGAAAGAAATAGAAGAAAAGATTTGGAATGCCCTTACAATACACCAAGACAAGCGTTTTACAGCATCTTCTATCTCCGGAAACCTAGAATTTAAAGAGCAAGAACAACCGACCTGTATTGATGCTGCTCAAACAATTTTGGATATAATTGAGAAAAAAAGTGAAAAATTAGAGTCAATGTGACTCTAATTTAAAAATAAATTCCTATATTTGTCATGTAAGTCATTGATTGATGAGTGACAAGAGCAGCGTTCTTAAAAAAGTTAAAAAAATAGTCTCTACCGAAGTTGGAATAACAGGGGCAGAATTAGTTTCACAGTGCAGAAAACAAGAGTTTGTTTATGCGCGAATGATTTTCACATGCATTTGCAATAAGCGATTTGGAATTACACAGAAGGAAATTGCAGAGTATCTGAAGCTGAAACAGCCGATGATTAGTTTGTACCTATCCAACACAGTGAAAGATCTACAGCACAATGAAAGATTCAGAAGGAAATATAACGCATGTTATGACCGTCTGAATAAGCTTGAAGAGTTTCACGATAAGATAGAGGCTAGAAATAGAATATTATCAAAATAAAAGCACTTACGAAAGGGATCATATTTTTCTTCAACTAATCGTTTTCAAAGGCATTCCCAATCAGCGCAGAAGATCATAAGTGCTTTTATTTTTGTTTAAGGCAAACTTTTTTTCATATAAATATTTGGTGCTCCGGTCCTTTCACCATATTTAAGGACCGGTTTTTAGACTTGATAGCTCAGTTGGTAGAGCGGTAGACTGAAGATCTGCGCGTCGGAGGTTCGAATCCTTCTCGGGTCTCAAGCTAAAATGAAGTGAATTAACATCCATTGACAGCCTGGAAAGACAGGCAAACGGGTGGCTCCGGTAGGAAGAGAAATAATAATCTTTATAGGTTCGAATCCTTACCACCCACAAAATGATTCATAGTGTAATTGGTCAGCACACAAGACTTTGACTCTTGTTGTTTAGGTTCGAGTCCTGATGAATCAACTGGTACATATGACATTGTCCTGCATTATTATTTGGTTGAATTATGACAGCCGGGAAAGTACCGGCAACTGACATCTTCGTCTAATTGGTTAGGACAGCATTCTTTCAAGATGCTAACACGGGTTCGAATCCCGTAGATGTTACGATTCTCATGTTTAATTTGAGTTTTCATGGTTATTAGTTTTTAGCCCGGCTAGCAAAATGCTGGTCGGGTTTTTTAATAGTCACGAATAGAAAATACGTACACACTGTTTGTTGAAGTCTATCATAACCCTTGTGCCTCAACTCGAAGGCTGGGAAAAACACAGAGAGATTGCCTCCGCAGACTTCGTAAAAATTGAAGCGGATAAATTTCTCACGAGCGAGTATCAATGCGAGAGTTTGATTTCTAAAAAAATAAATAATGAGAGTAGAAGATCTTAGAGTTGGTATTTTCTTGTATGATACATTACGAGATACTGTTATTACTGTTGAAGCAAAACATTTACAACAATTTCTTATTGCAAGTGATAACTTTCTTGAACGTTATAAGCCTATTGAATTAAGGGTAGAAAACATATTACAGCAAGGTTTCTATTGTGGGTTTGAAGGAGATAGTACATTAGAGTTAAAATACAATGGAAAAGCATTAAAGTTGGAAATAGTATGGATCAAAAATAAAAATGAATTTTCTGTTTTCATTCAGAATAAAAAAACACATCAGATAAAGTATCTGCATGAACTTCAAAATCTTCAAAATTCGCTTTTTTAATATGACACCAAAAGAATTTCCAGAACAAAATATTCTATTCGGAGCAGATCAGCCTGAATACCTTCCATTACCCGCACACAGAAATGAGCAAGGTGACGTCATCACCTGTTGGGAACTGTCAGAAGAGGAAGTAAAAACGATTATCGAAACCAAATGCATATTCCTTTCTCTGAAAACTTTTAACGAACCTTTACAGCCTGTATTCATTACAGCAGATCGTTCAGAATTATTTTCAGAATAAATCATAAATCTATACACATGAAAAAAACATTTTTATTCTCAGTTGCTTTATTCTCATTACTATCCCTTACCTCATGTTGGGAATGGAGTAGACAGCAAGATATCAAAGATGCCGAAGCGAAAGGTATTGCTACACTAAAAGAGTCTGAGTCTTCTAAAAAGGCTATGGTTGAAACAGCTAAAGCTGAAAACGAAAGTGCAACACTTAAAGCTGAAGCTATGGTAAAGATCGCAAAAGCACAGGCAAACGCGGAAATTGAACGTGCAAAAGGAGTTGCTGAAGCAAATAAGATCATTGGAAATTCTTTACAAGGAAACGAAGATTACCTAAAGTACTTACAGATCGAAGCTATCAAAGAAAGCAAAGGTAGTAAGGTATACATTCCAACAGAAGCAGGACTTCCTATCCTTGAAGTAAAATGAGAGCAACATTAATTCTTGTAATAGGAGTACCTATCGTGGTTCTCTTATATTTTGGAGTTGCTGCGATAATTAGAGAATACTTTAAAAAGTAATGCAGAAGAAAACCACAAATAAAACCTCAACAACAAAGAAACCAGCCACTCCAAAAAAAAGAGTGGCTAAAACCGTTAAGCCTCTTCAGGAAAAACCAGAGGCATCTTCAGAAAATAAAAAATTCGGAAACCAATTCTGGAAGATGAGAGCAAAGCACGGACGTGATAAGCTTTTTGCTACACCAGAGGAATTGTGGAACGCTGCATGTGAATACTTCCAATGGGTAGAAGACAATCCACTGCCAGAAACTAAGGTATTCCAACACCAGGGTAAAGTTGTTAAAGAAGTGGTTCCAATTATGCGTGCTATGACTTTAGGACAGCTTTGTTTTTACCTTAATTGCAATGAAGCATACTTCCGGCAATTCAAAGCTAGATTGACTGATAAAGACGATGGTTTTTCTACGGTCATAGCTGATATAGAGAATGTTATTTTCACTCAGAAGTTCCAAGGAGCATCCGGAAACCTGCTAAACGCAAACATTATCTCCCGCGACCTTGGTCTTGCCGATAAGAAGGAAGTAAACGCTTCAGTGTCGTTCTTAGACTATCTAATGCAAAGCTCAGACGATGAAGAAAAAAACGATTAAAATACCTATTTACTTTGGAGACTTCATAATCATTCTGGACCAGGACGATTGGAAAAACGTAAATGAAATGTATCAACACCGGTTAGGGTGGACCCGTCCAGCGGACAAGAGTGATGAAGCCTTCGTTTTTGAGGATCATTACAATGGATACTCAAGATATATTGTATGCTTCAAAAGGCGCTCTAAAAATAGTGTTATTGCTCACGAGTGTGTACACCTTGTCAATAAGCTATTTAAAGACCGAGGTCAAAGGTTAGACATTGAAAATGACGAGGCTCAGGCTTATATGACGGGCTGGTTCTTTGAGCAAATAGAAAACTTCTTTATAAATCAAAAATAGTTATGCAAGCTAAAGAAATCATTGTAGAAAAAATCTGTAGAAATGTATTTGTAGCGAAGACTACGCTTTTTGAAGGTAAAAGGGAAATGCAAATTTCGATGAAAGGACATACAGAAGAAGTTGCTAGAGAAAAGCTACAGTTATGTATTGATGGAAAACCTTATAAACATTTAGACAAGTAAATGTCAAACACGGCAGCACAACAAAAAGCAATGCTCAAATTCGGGGAGTGGAGGGCGGACTGGAACAAGTTCGCCTATGACGTTTTAAAGGCACGCCTTGACCCAGAGCAGCAGAAGATCATTGAATCCGTACAGTACAATCCCCGAACTTCAGTAATGTCCGGTACTTCCCGGGGAAAAGACTTCGTTTCCGCTGTTGCTGCCATGTGTTTCATGTACCTGACTCCGAAATGGTCTAAAGGAAATCTCATTCACAACACCAAAGTCGCAATGACGGCTCCAACAGGCCGCCAGGTAGAGAATATCATGCAGCCGGAGATATCTCGTCTTTACAATAACGCATTAAGTCAAGGAATACAGCTTCCGGGCCGTTTGGTGGGTAATGATATCCGTACTGACTGGGACGAATGGTTTTTGACAGGGTTTAAAGCTGATGATAATATGACTGAAGCCTGGACTGGATTCCACGCTGTTAATACCATGTTCGTTGTAACTGAGGCTACCGGTATTTCTGAGTCAACTTTCAATGCGATTGAAGGTAACCTGCAAGGAAACTCCCGGATGCTTATCGTATTCAACCCTAACGTGTCCACGGGATATGCTGCCAAATCTCAAAAGGGTGAGCGTTGGGAGAAATTCAGCCTTAATTCGTTAAATGCTGTGAATGTTGTAGAAAAGAAGATGATTATCCCGGGGCAAGTAGACTATGAATGGATAAAAGACAAGCTTAACGAGTGGTGTACCATAATTTCTGAGAATGATATCCTTATTGAAGAGGATGATTTCCAGTTTGAGGGTGTATGGTATCGGCCAAATGACCTATGCAGGGCCAAAATCCTTGGAAAATTCCCGAAGGTATCCGAAGATGCATTAATACCTCAGCAGTGGATAGAACTCGCCAATAAACGCTGGATAGAGTATCAGAAACAGGCTATTAAACCGCATAAAAAGAATCATAACCTGGTATTAGGTTCCGATATTGCCGGTATGGGCCGTGACAACACAGTAGATTGCTTCCGTTATGGAAATTACGTAGAAAAATTCAACGTAAAGCATTCCGCTGGTAAAGCTATACACATGGAGGAAGCAGGCAAGATTGCCAATATACTACGAGCAAATCCAAAAGCTGTTGTTTCAATTGATACAATTGGAGAGGGTGCCGGAGTGTATTCTAGATTGGTAGAACTTGGCCTTGAAAATCGGACTATTTCATGTAAGTATTCACATAAACCAGAGTTTGGAGGATATGAGCTTAAAGACAGCACTGAACAGTATTCATTCCTAAATATGAGAGCTTACTTATTCTGGCAAGTAAGGGAGTGGTTGGACCCTAAAAACGAACATAATGCAATGCTGCCTCCTTCTGAAACCTTCCTTGAAGAAGCTACAGAGATAAAGTACTTTTTCCAGTCTAATGGTAAAATCCAAATTGAGAAGAAAGAAGATATTAAAAAACGTTTGGGACGCTCTACGGATGAATTTGACGCACTAGCGAACACTTTCCATCCTTACGAACCACCATTTGTTTCAGGAGCCTTAGAAGGGGTCCTTTGGTAATTAAAGAATAGAATTATGAATATAGCCGAAATCACACTAAAAACAACACCTGAAGAACAGATTAATGTTCTGATGGTAGACCGTACTGGTAAGCCGAAGCTTGAAGACCTTAAAAAGGCTTGGAAGGTTTCAGAACACCGTACAATATCTGATAAAACATTTCTGCCTGATAAAGAAGTAAAAGATACAGAAGGGAAAGTTATTAAGACAAAACCTGTTAACCGTATCGCAATGCCAGTTCAGAAGTACATTGTCAACAGTGCAGTGTCTTTTGGTTTTGGTAATCCTGTGACAATTCAGAGCAATGCTGAGGAAGGATCACAAGAAGAAACTGTACAAAAAGCAATTGAGAAGATATTGCTGCAGAATAAAGCCGATATAAAAAACAGACAAGCAGCACGTGAGCTTTACAGGTCTACCGAAATAGCTGAGTATTGGTACTATCAGAAAGCCGAGACTCATGAAGATTATGGCTTTCCATGTAATTTCCGTATCAAACTAAAGCTTTTCATCCCATGGAAGAATGATACATTATATCCAATGTTCAACGAATATGATGATATGGTTGCCTTTTCCCGTGGATTTACTTTGCTTAACGCTGAGAAAAAGGCTGTTGAATATTTCGAAACCTTTACAGATACTGAGGTCGTCCGTTTTATGAAAGGTGAGAACGGGTGGGAAATAGTACCGATGGAAGACATAGGCAAAAATGTAATTGAAAAAATACCCATTGTTTATGCTACACAAGAAGAGACGGAGTATGAAGATGTAAAATTTGATATTGAACGTTTAGAGCTGCTTCTTTCTCGTCACGCTGAAATAAATGACTATCACGCTGCTCCTACTACATTCATCAAAGGAAAAGTTACCGGATTGCCTCAGGCAGGAGAGTCAAACAAAGCTATTCAAGGAGGACCTGAGTCTGATATGAAGGTTCTATCATGGGATGCTGCTCCTGAGTCAGTAAAGCTTGAAATTGAAACAAGGCTTGAAAACATTCATAAATTCACAAAAACACCGGATCTATTCCGCCAGGTCAAAGGATTGAATCAAGTGTCCGGAATCATGCTTAAAATGCTTTTTATGGACGCTCACTTGAAGGTGCAGGAGAAAGCAGAGATCTGGGAAGAGTATTTTACACGCAGATACAACATTTTGAAAGCGTATGTAGGTAAACTTCTCAATACTTCACTTCTTGAAGCTTCCAACAAGTTAGAGCTTGAGCCTGTGATTAAGCCTTATATGATACAAGACACAAAAGAGTGGGTGGAAACTCTCATGACAGCCAATGGAAACAAGCCATTGATTTCTCAGCAGTTATCGGCTGAATTGTCAGCACTCGCACCAGCTGAGGATTGGATTGTTCTACAGGCAGAGCAGGAAGCAGAAAAGACTGAAAGCGTTTTTGGAAACCCAACAGGATTATAACTATGACAAAGAAAAAAGCTAAAGAAAAAGGGTTTACACACATAGGATATACTTACGGCTGTGTGAAGATCTATGCAAAGGACGTAGATAGTTATATGCCGGAGCTAACTGGGGTAAACTGGTTTTACAATATTTTGCTTGAGGTTGCGACCTGGCTGGACGTTAACCTACAGATTAATGACGGTTTTTACATGGAAGTAACCGAAATGAAGTAATAAAACCCCTGAGTGATCAGGGGATATTTTAATTGAAAAACATTCTTTGGAACTCTGTATTATCTACCTCGGCGGGAATTAAGAACGGTCTTAATTCTAAAGCTCCACAAATTTTCAAAAGAGTTGCCAATGTCATTGCGCTTTCACCTTTTAAATTTCTGATAAGTGTACTTTCGTTAATGCCAATAAGTTCTGATAACTGCAATTGTGAAATATTTTTTTCCTTTCGCCTTTCTTCAATAAACTTAAAGATAATTTGCATTCCTGTATTTGCCGAGTTGTCAAAATTTCCCATATCTTTGTAAAGATTTTAGTTGTTAAACACTAAAGTTATTTTGATAAATAAGCCCTCTTAATTGAGGGCTTTATTTTATCTTTCCAACTTTTTTTAAAATACTAACTCTATTAAATATTGAGTTATAATTACGGTCTAAATGAAATCCAATTTGACTAAGAGGAAGTTTTCCATAATTTTCTATTATAAAATCATCTTCATATTCTTCAAATGAATTTAAAACTTTAATAACACCTAATTCTTTAGCTTTTTGGATTACAGAATTGGGATTTCTTTTTAATTTTGCAGCTATTGTAGGTGCTGATCTTAATGTATAATTCTTTTTAATATAGTCTAATTCATATTCGGTCCAATGACTATGATTATTATCAATTAACCGTTGTAGAAGAAAAATAACTTCATCTAATTTTTTTTCAAGCCTATCCTCTTTCGCTATTTTTTCAGATAGATTTGCAAATGATACTTTTAAATCTGAAGCTTTTTTATGAATACTATCAGTACTTCTATCTAATTTATTGCTAATAAATTCAACAGACTGAATTCCATAATTTTCCTTCAGATAAGATATTTCTTCTTGTGTCCATCTTTTATTTCCTGCCATAAAAATAATTTAATCTAACCAAGTTAATTCTTGAAGAAAATTTTCTATTTCTTTTTTTGCGTCTTCCCAATCTAAAATGCCCCAGATTTGAGCCTGTACAGTTCTATCATTATTTCTGTAAATATTGACTTCATCAAATGCACTACCATAAATATTAATTAAAGAAAGATTACTAATGCTATCATCGTCATTTCTATTAAAGTTACGAGCATGATCTTTGTTAAATCTTATTTTGAATTCTTTACCCTCATATTCGCCTTTGTAATAGTTCAAATTTAAATCATAAAGATCTTTTATTTCTGTTAAAATAGTCTCTAAAGTTTTCATAATGTTTGATTTTTAATTGTTAAACTGTTTTGTTATTTTGATAGTGTAAAGATACACAATAATTTTAATAACTTGCAAATATGCAAGTATTTATTTTTAATAAGTAACACAATTTATTTTTAATAAGTAACACAATTTATTTCAATTCTAAATAAGTTAGTTATTTCAATCTTATATTATTAGAATATTGTAACTTTGAGCTAGAAGTTCTTTAAATCAATATCATGGCAGACCTGCACGACGATAATTTTGACGCTAAACACTTTCAACGTGGTGAATACAACGTAAGAAGAATAAACAGTCTTTACAAACAACTTATTGATGAGGTTGTGAAGCTTATCACATTAGGCCGTATTGACACAACAAAACTATTCTCATTCTCAGACTATCCGGACTTAAATAAATCTGCAAACAAGCTTTTTGAACAGTTCACGAAGAACGTTATTGCGGAGCTTTACACGCAAATTGATAATAGTTGGTCCACTGCTGAGGACAAACAGTCTAAATTAGTGTCGAAAATAGCTCAAAAACTGAATCTTTCTAAGGAGCAGGTTAAAGAATACCTAAATCCGAATAAAGACGCTTTAAATGCCTTTAAAAAGTTTAAAGAAAATGGAATTGGTTTATCTGATCGTGTGTGGAAACTTTCAGATCAGTTCCGGAATGAAATTGAACTTGGTTTGGATATCGGAATTGGAGAGGGGAAATCTGCTGCTAAACTTGCGCGGGAGTTGAGATCAAACCTAAACGATCCTGACAGGCTTTTTCGGAGGGTTCGTGATAAACATGGGAATCTAATCCTTTCAAAAGTTGCAAAAGCCTTTAATCCTGGACAGGGTGTTTACAGATCATCAGCAAAAAATGCTCAGAGACTTACGAGAACAGTCAACAATATGGCTTATCATCAAGCTAATTATGAGAAATACCAACAGTTTGACTTCGTTGTAGGCATTCAGATTAAACTTTCAAATAATCCGAAACACTGTCCTTTTTGCGAGGCTATGGCGGGCAATTATCCAAAAGATTTTGTTTTTGTCGGTTGGCATCCGCAATGCCGATGCACTACGATTGCAATCTTGAAGACGTGGGAGGAAATGGAGAGAGATAATGATTTGATATGGCAAGGTAAGGAGCCAAAAAGGAGTGTTAATGCGGTTGATGAACTTCCAGATTCCTTTACAAACTGGTTGGTGGAAAACAGCCTCAAAATAAAAAAGTCAAAGTCGAAGCCGTACTTTATCACAAACAATAAAAAGCTTATTGAAGAATATGTGTAAAAGAATTAACAAAATATTATTTTACAATTGTTAGATTTGCACTAATTAAAAATAATAATTATGCTAATACAGATTCAAAACGGGTCAAATGGGGTTAAATCTATAAATGTCAATCAAATTATTATGATTGAACCGGGACATCAATCAGGAACATACATTCATGTAAGGGATATGGATAAAATACATACTCCAGAAGATTACTTCGAACTGGAGAGACGAATTAAATCGGTATTTAGACAAACATATCCAAAATAAAACAGCCCCTTAATTGGGGCTTTATTCATTCTTGTTAAAACTATAGTCATTATTAGAAATTTCAATCATTGTACTTAAAAATTTCTCATTTGTCACCAATCCTTCGACTATATCATTCTTCGGAACGTAAAAACCAAAAGGAATCCCAATTACATTTTGTAGTAGATGAAAGTCATCATAGTCCATTCTGTCTTTTATTTCTATATTCTCAGCTAAAGTTAGAATTTCAGATAAATAGACATTGTGTTTAATAGCAGTTATTTCTACTGCTTTCAAAAAATCTTTGTTTCTTTCAAAATTAAAATTACTCATAACTTAGTTTTGCTTAATAATTCGACTTTTTTAATCACACAATACTTCGTTCTTAGCTCATCGCCAAGTTTCATTGCGTGTTTGTAAATATATTGTTGGGAGTACCCGACCTGTTGAGGCGTAAAAAGCTCATATATGGCTGAAATAGTCCCAAAATAGTAATCTGACTTACCATTTATTGGATCATTAAATTTAACGTGGTATATGGGTTTTATTTTCATTTAATAATTTAGTTTATTTTGGCAAAGTTACCCTTCTACTATTTAGGCTTTGAAAAATATATATTTTCTTTTCCTTTGACATTCTTTCCAGGAATTCGTTTCTTTCCTGTATAGACATATTAAGGATATGGTCAAATGCGCCCATTGTTACGCCGTTTGAACCTCCATCTTTTTTAAACTGCTCAGTAACTATTTCAAGTATTTGTCTTTCTATTTCTTCCATGTTTTCCATGGAGTAAAGATACTTCATAATCACGACCAACGAAATACCCTAACATGAAAAAGTCAACTGACTTAATATCTTCACCGTCTTTCCTAGAAAACTCAATTTGAGAGTCTGAAGGTCCGCGTTTTATGGTGATATTATGCAAGTGCCGGATGCCTATACCGGTAGAGCAAGTCTTCAAAGCACTTATTATGGCAAGTATGATAGAGTTCTGCTGCTTAATTACAATTCGTTCCATTACGCTAATTTAATTTAGTTGAGTGTTTTTAAGTTGCGGGTTTCCGTAATTACTTCAATTCATCTTTTATCTGTTTAAGTCTACTTTCAAGCTGTATCTTTTCCTGATTAAGAATTTGAATATATTCTGCCATTTTTCCCGTTACAATATTCACTTTTATTTCTCGCAAATAAATTTCAGCTTCCTTGTAAGGTTTATAAGGTTCGTAATATGCAATAATATCCGATTTTTCGCCTGCTGCATATCCTAAGTTTCTTTCACCTCCCGTACCATCATCTGCTGATACTTGGTAAATTATTTTTTGTTCTCCTTTCATCTTTAAAGCATTTCAAAAACATGGAAAACAAATTCACTAATTTGATAAGTGCCGATAAATTCAATATTTCCTTCAGGCAATGGATGTCCGGTTCCAAATGTTAGAATTGTTCTATCATATACAGGTTTTTCATCATCTACTTTTGCCCAAATACAGGGGCTTCCAAACTGAGTTTGTAAACTAATTATTTCTGAATCTATAGGCATTGTTATTATTTGTTTACCAATAGTATTTAATTGATATTTATATATTGTTTTCATGTTTTATATTATTTTTCCGTGTTTGATTACAAAATAATTTTACTTAGATTTTAATTTAAAATTCCCGTACCATTCTATAGAAGTTTGGGTTTGTTCAATTATACCATCCTTGAATAGTTGATGATAAAATACTTTCTTCCAGTCCAATGCATCACCGCCCCAATCTCCATTTATTATTCCATGCCAACAATGGTACAGTTCTGATTTGATAGACTCTTTTAATACTTTTTCATCAACTAAAGGCTTTGCAAATTCATAAAACTCACTCATTTTTAATTCTAAAGAAAAAGTACCACTATACTTAATTTTTTCATCTTGATTCATAATTTTTGTTTTAAAGTGCCACCCTAAGATGGCACTGGGTTAAAGTTCATCATAATCAAATCCTAATGATTTAATCTTTTTCTTTATATCGTTAAGGTTATTTTTCCAACCTCTTCGATCACCTTTCATATGCTCAGCATGATTATCTAAATCATACTTAATATCATCAGCTTCTTCTTTAAGATAATATACTTCATTTTCAATTGAAAAGCATTCATCACAAAGTAGAGCATTTGTTAATGGAGATTTTCTTGTATCATGAAGTTCAACCCATTCTCCACATTTAAGGCAAGGTACTGGCATTTCCATTTTGTCTTTTTTATTGGTTAAAATCCTTCGAATTCTCCTAGCTCATCAATTTCATCCTGGGTTAGATATTTTACCCCAAATTGAAAATTGATATTTTCTTCATCATCAAGATTTTCTTCAAGTTCTATTTTTAAAGTTTCAAGAATATTATCAATATTTGGATCTGTTAGAGTTGATCCAAAAAGTGTCATTGTGTAGCATTTAATTTTTTCCATTGTATAATTTATTTATTGGTTAAATTTGCTTTGTTGATCATAAAATCCTTTTTAATTTTTTCTCCAGTAAAGCCTTCTCTTGTTTATATGAATTATTTTTAGATACTTGTAAATTATGATCAAATTCATCAATTATTTTAAACAGATCTTCTCTTTCTTTTTCTGAATAACTGTATAAATACAAAGTAACCTGCCCTTTACTTAAATCATTTGATGAAGACGGTGATTGACTCATAACATCAATGTTATCATTTAAGTATTTTAATCTATCAATTATTTCGTCTTTATTCATTGTTTTGTTTTTATAAGTGAGTGAAGGAATTTTATTAGCTCAGGGGATTGATCCTTTAGAAAAGGTTTTGAAAGATCCCATATAAAACGTGCAGTATATTCTTCTGAATAATCAATGAATACTCCCGCTGGATGCTTTTCATCGTTAATCACAATATTTAATACTTCAAAGTGACTGTTTTTGCAATAATACTTTGAGTGCCATTCCAGAACATCGTTAAGCATTGGGGCACTCAACGTCATAATATTACAGCCTCCAATGTAACTTTGTTTTTTTACTTCTTTCAGCCTCGGCAGCTTCTCACGGATCTCCCGGGTTAGTTCTTCTAGTTCTTTCATAGGTCTTTTATTTCTTTGAAAATTCTGAGTGGTATATCCTTTACAACTGCATTTCCACATCCTCCGAGTCGTTTACGAGAGTCCAATCTTTTGGCAAGCCCATCAACCACTCCGAAAACCGGGGGTTCGCCAAACCTTTGCTCAAATTGTAGAAAAGGACTGCATTGTGAATCCAATGTATTTGTTTTACTATTCTTTTCAGCGAGGCTTCTCTTGATGTAATGTAATATCCCTCGCCGTCTTTGTGCATTGGGGTAGGCAAGAATATAAAGCCTTTCTCTGTGATGGTATTTCCCAAATTCGGAAGCGTAAAAATTTTCCCATTCTGCATCATACCCGATTTCGTGAAGGTCATATAAGATTTTTTCAAACCCTTTTTTTGTGATCTGAGGTGAGTTTTCAATGAGTGTATATCCAGGTAAAACTTCCGAAATAACTCTACATAGTTCACTCCAAAGTCCACTTTTTGTTCCGTTAATACCTGCACCTCTTCCCGAGATAGAAATATCTTGACAGGGAAAACCACCGGAAATAATGTCAATCGTTCCTTTGTATATTGATCCATCGAATTGTTTAATATCATAGTATTTTTTTGTATTTGGAAAATTCTTATTTAAAACTTTATGGCACCATTTATCAATTTCTACCTGGAAAATATTCTCAAAGCCAACCTCTTTTGCTGCTAAATCAAAAGAGCCTATACCGGTAAAAAGCGAAGCATGTTTCATGATATTATATTATCTTCGTTAATTATACTTTCTTTAATTTCTTTACAGTTTGAGAATAATCTATCTATTTCTGTAGTTTCAAAAATTCTCTTCTGCTGTTCCTCCTGGACTAGATCGCAGGCAGAAAATATCAAATCTTTAAAGGTTTTAACATCTATACCTGAGTATCTGAAGATGATTAATAAGTGTTCAAAATCATCTACTTTCAATGGTAAATCTTGAGCTTTAATAAAACTATTAAAGATCTCTTGTTTCTCTTGGTGACTCATATTTCATATTCTTTGATGGTTATTTCTAATTTTACACCTCTTAATGCTTTATTATCAAACAAAAACTTACAATCAGCTGTATTTCCATTATAGTGACTAAACCAGCAATACAGATCGTCTTCACTGTATGGATAAGTACCGTATATTTCGCGTCCTTGATGATTTGCAACAATTCGTTTTACTTTCATGGCTAGTTTTCTTTAAGTTTTATCCAACCGTATTCAATCTGCTTTTCAACGGAAATACCATTCCACTTATGAGCATAGCCTAATTCACGAACTTTATCAACTATATCAGACCAATGTTCACGATATAAGTTTGTTTGCGACTGACTTAGTAGAAGTTCCTTAGTTTGGGTGATTATTGAAGATTCTGACATTGATTTTCTCCAGCTCAGCAATTCAGCAATTTTCAATAAATCTTCATCTGTTATTGATGAAAGAGGTTTGAGTTCTAAAAAATTAATACCCCCAATAAACAACCCATCAACTTGTCCCATATAATCCTCATCAAAAGGGTGTTGAATGTTTGCTACTTCTTGTCCGTAGTACTGAGTAAAAAACTTTTCCTTATTTTCTAATGTATTTTCCATTGTTATATTTTTAAAATTTGACGTAAAGAGTGTGCGTTCGCTGTTTTTTACGAACTGTTTTTTGCACTTTAAATTGTTGTTGTTTTTCCCGGAAAGAATACGGTCCGGTCCGTTTATTTGTTTTCTTCTATAAAGTCAACATAACCCTGCATATCGTTAAGCTCTTGCTGTCTTGCTATTTTCACTTCTTCATCTGCTTGTTCAAATTTCTTCTTACATTTTTTGCAGGAGACTAAATCTTTGTCATTTGTTGAATTTCCGTCACTTAAATAAGTTCCGCAATATCCAGCATCACTCCAACTAAAATCATCATTAGTATTACCGAAAGGATCGTAATGTACTTTTAATACGCTCATGATTGTGATTATTTTAGTAGCTCCGGATTGGAGTGAATGTTGCCGATGACTATCAAAGTTATTGTAGGATATATAGCCATAAACTCTGCTTCATTTCCAATAGGATAAAGCATAAATGAACAGTATTCATTATATCTAACTGTAAATGAATTATTATAAATATCTTTTACAATATCCCCCTCATATATCTCTACTCCGTTTTTGTCTTTGAGTCCGGTGTACTGGCCAACTGTTTCATTTTTGACTTCATAAAAAACACATCCTCCTTGCTGAATTGTTGTTCCTGAATTATGATGTATGTAATTTTGAAGTAGATCACCAATTACCCATTCATTATTGTCATTTCTTTGTCCTCGGAATTTAATTTCTCTCATGATTCTGTTTTTAGTTTGGTTAGCAATTCTTCCAAATCACAATGGGTGTCTGAGGTAACATATCCTAATAAGCACTGCTCTTCATCGACTTTAACTAACAAGTCCTTCATCTCCTCCTCATAGTCTGGAACTTCCTCTAGCCAGTATTCTGTCCACTTCACTCCGCCGTTAACTTCTTTTAATTGCTCTTTTGATAGTTTTTTAAATTTTCCCATTTTCTTGTATTTTTATGTTGTAATGCTTTTCAAAGTATTCATATGCGCTTTCGTTTCGTAGCCTACATAATTCATCAATTGTTTCAAGCAGATTTTGAATAAAATCACTACATTCATTACCATTTTCATAAATTGTAATCTCTGTTTCATCTACTTTTACTTCGATGAAGTTGCAATACTCTAATTTCTTTGTTGTTAGTTTCATGATATTTAATTTTTTAAGTTTTTAAAAGAGGCGGCCGATCCACTGACCGCCTTTGAAATGATAAGCAGTTTTTAGACATGCTTAGGTCTGCTTTAACAATGTTTAGATAAATGATTTTTCAGTGTGCGTGTATATTAATTCACCTTTATCACCTTCAATAATAATTTGATGCTTGTCTTTTCTATTTTTCTTAAGCCAGTTACAAGCTAAAGAGACTATATACTCAAGTTCAGTATGATAGAATTCTATATTCTCTTTATACTCTTCTAATTCGTCTTTTTCGGCAAGCTCTAATGCATAATGTTCCATTAGTTCCTCTCTTGTCATAGACTCTAGGTCTTTTGCTAATTCAGGTTTTCTTTCTTTTAGTTTTTGGAAATTTTTCATGTTGTATGTGTTAGTTTTTAATCCATCTTTTTAGGCAGTTATTCTGGTCGTAATGAGTTACAATATGTACCATGGTTACCGACCCATTACTAGAAACTAAGTAGTAGTTACTTCCATTAGATGAGATCAGTTTTATGTAATAAAAAAGTACATTGTTGCCTCCACTTCCTTGGCAGATTACTTCTGCTTTATACCCTTCCGGCAGCGTTTCATTTCTCAGTGCTTTAAGACAGATATCTGATAATTCTGGACTTGCAGCCTGTAATACTTTTCCACCTTCTTTCAATAATCCTGTTTTGAAGTCTATCTCAATTAGATATTTCGGATCATAATCGAAAGTGTCTATTTCTGATGAGCATGACGCAAAAATTAATGTTAAGCTCAATGCGATTAAAATTTTCTTCATAGTTATTAATGTTTTTTATGATTGAAAAACCCTTTTAAAACTGACATAATAGAAGCATTAAGTAATTATTTCAATCAATCTACTTTGCAAATATAAGTAAAAATTAGAGTCAATGTGACTCTAATTTAAATATTTTTGAAAAAAAATTTATGATTAACCCAACTGTAAAAAAGTTTTTCCTTAAGAATGGGCTTTCTGCAAAGGCTTTACAGGCATTATCAGATTCTGTTATGGGTTCTCTTGAAGAAA
Source organism: Chryseobacterium bernardetii (assembly GCF_003815975.1). Classification (NCBI taxonomy): domain Bacteria; kingdom Pseudomonadati; phylum Bacteroidota; class Flavobacteriia; order Flavobacteriales; family Weeksellaceae; genus Chryseobacterium; species Chryseobacterium bernardetii. The sequence goes on along the minus strand of NZ_CP033932.1, from coordinate 565,072 downwards.
ATGCAACAGAAGAAGAAATTACTGATAAGTGTAAACTGTTTGAACCGTTAGCTAAGACTTTCCAGTCAGAAGCTGATTCTAGAGTTCAGGCAGCTCTTAAAAAGAAAGAACAAGAAGGAAATGACGACGATGAGGAACAAGGGGCTGTTGATCCAGAACCTAAACCAGGTAAATCTCCAAAAAAAGTGACATCAGATCCATTACTAGCTGCAATTGAAGCTTTGACTAAAACAGTTCAAGGAATGCAGACAGATCAAAAAGTACAGTCAAACAATCAAAAAGTTATTGAGGGCTTAAAAGAACTCAAAATGACTGAAAAAGAAATTGAGTCTGTAATGTATGGTAGAAGCTTCGAAAAAGAAGAAGATATCGAAGACTTTATCGCAAAGCAAGGGGAATACTACTCTGAAATTACACAAGGAAGAGCAGAGGCGACAGCCGGAGAAGGTTACAAGCCAACTACTTCTGTTGGGAATCAGACTCCCGCTCAAAAACAAGCAGATATTGATTCGTTCAATAAAGCTTTCTAGAGCATTAATCACTTAACAAAAACAAAATGGGATATTTAGAGCCAACTTCCACACAGGGATCAAGAACGATCCCAATTTTCCAGAAAGTACTGGAAATGGCAAGAGGTGGTTTTACTCTTGATGCTACCGGACTTACTGTAGGGGAAACAATTCCGGCAGGAACACCGATGGTTTTCGATGAAGCCACACGAAAAGCTAAAAAAGCAACTTTAACAGGAACAGCTCCCGATCAGACATCAGATGCAAAAGGACTTTTGTATACAGATGTAAAAATTGAAGCTAATGCACCTGTAGATGTAGTCCTTAGAGGAACTGTATATGCACGTAGAGTAACACCAACTATTAATGCAGCTCATAGAAAGGCGTTGCCATTAATCATATTCTCTGAATCTCGATAATCCTTAATACTTAAAAAATGGCAAAAGAAACAACCGTTTTCGGTAGTGTAGCAGACGCTGACACACTACAAATGATGATCGATACGAGATTAGAGAAATTCAATACTGCTTGGTATACTCAATACTTTGATTTCGCATTACCACAAATTTCCTTAACATATAGTTCAGTACTTGGTAATTCAGTAATTACTCCTGCAGCATCATATGTTACTCGTGATGGAGAAACACCTTTAAGAAGTCGTGAGACTCTTGAAGCGATGAGTGGTAAAATTCCACCAATCAAAGTCATGAGAGACTTGGATGAAGAGCAGTATAGAAATTACAAGGTTCTTCAGGAAATGAAGGGGATTAAGGACCAGGAGAAAAAGAATCAAGCTTTAAAACTGATTTGGGACGATATGAAATACGTTACAGAGGCAGTTGATAAGAGAATTGATCTTACAGTAGCACAGGCTATTTCTACAGGAAAAATTACTATCACGGCAGATAATAACCCTGATGGTATTGTAATCGGAGATATTGATTTAAAAATGCCTTCTGAAAACAAGGTTAATGCTTCTGAGAATTGGAGTGATGCTGTTAATTCAAAACCACTTACAGATATTGTTAATCTGGTAAATGATGCTTCAGATAGAGGATTGACATTTGGTAAAATCCTGATTGATGGTCGTACTTTACTTCAGTTCATGAAGTCTAAAGAAGTGAAAGAAACCGTAGGTACTTTCTTTGGGCTTTCTGCAGCAGCAAGGAATTCTCAAACTGCTCCAATTACAAATGATCGTATCAACGAATATATGACTGCTGCAAAGCTTCCAGTATTCGAGGTAACTGATATTAGAGTTCCTGTTGAAAAAGATGGTACACCTTCCATTATCAGACCATTTGAAGAAAGCAACCTGGCATTTATTCCTGATGGTAAATTAGGAGAAATCAAGAATGCACTTGCTATGGAGGAAATGGAGCCAGTAAACAATGTAATCTACGCGAAAAAAGGAAGAACATTGATTTCTAAGTGGAATCAAAACGAACCTTTCAAAGAGTGGACAAAAGCAGAACTTAATGCCTTCCCGGTAGTGAATACTATCAAGTATATCTACTTGCTGTCAACTACTAAAGCATTCTAATATATGGCAATAGTAACAAATAAGGATTATTTCAAGAGTAAATTGAACCGTTTGTCCATCACTATGAGTGATGCAGATCTTGATATTTTCTTTGCTTCGAAGCAGATTGATGAATCAGGAATTCTCGATAAACCGGACGAAATGGATATCGCTTTTACAGAAATAGTCCTTGAGTTACTTGCAAAGCCAGATATATCAGAGGATAGCTATTCAGTAAAGTGGGATAGGAAAGCCTTAGAAAGATGGTACTCCATAGAGTGTAAGAGGTTAGGAATTTCAGACCTATTGAAAGATTCAGATTTAGAAGTTAAAGACATAAGTTTCTTAGCATGACGCAATATCCATATGAGCTTTATGTGCTTAAGATAGTAGGAGGTGGTATAGATCCGGAAACTGGATATCCTACCGAGCCAACTGAACAATGGGTATTTCATTCCAATTGTAGAGATGAGGTTGTAGTTCAACAAGGAATTGTCACCCTTGAAAGTGGTGAGGTTGCTAATTATTCTTCGAAAGTATTAATGCCCTTAGGTACACCGATAATAGAGGCTAATACACAGATTGAAGTAAGAAGTGGCAATCAAATCAGAAGCAAGGGAAAAATATTACGATTTGCTCCAACACAATTACACTGTAGGTTATGGGTATAGAGCCAAGATTTAACATGAATCAGATTAATTCTTACTTACAAGAGAGAATTAATACACTGGATGAACTCATGATCAGGAACCTTAATTACCTGGGTATGGAGTGTGTCAATCTTGCAAAGAATCTCGACACTTATCAGGATCAAACCGGTAACCTCCGTAACTCTATTGGTTATGTGGTTGTGAAACATGGTAATGTTCTTAGTTCTGTCTTTACGAATGAGGCTTCAGGACCCGAATCTGGTAACAATGATAAATCAGGAAAAGATATTGGTGAAGCTTACGCAAAAGAACTCGCAAAAGATTTTGGAAACGGATATGCAGTTATTGTTGTTGCAGGTATGGACTATGCCAGCTATGTTGAGGATATTCATCACTTAGATGTATTAAAACCTGCTGAGGTCCTAGCGAAAACACGAATAAACCAGATAGCAAAGAGTATTGTTAATACAATGAGAAGAGCGCAATGATAACAACATTTGAATTAAAATCAATCGCTTTTAATATTGTTAAAAACAGCACAATTAAAAGTATTATTAATGGAGAGGTTTGTATTGACCAACGTCCATTTAATTCGACAAAAAATGACGTTGTAATAGGGTCTCTTTCAGTTGCTACTGATCCACTTCATTCATCTGTTGTATTAGTCAATATCTACGCTCAGGATATCCAGTCTGGTACAAGTTACTTTCCAAATCTAGCACTGCTGAATAATGCTACAAAGCTTTTGATGCCTCTTTTTGATAAGGTATACCTGGAAGATAAAAAAACATACCTCGAGATCGAATATCAACGAGATTATAAAGTAGACGGAAAAAATGAATGGGTTTCCGTCATTCGATTACAAACCCGAACAATCAATTAAATTAAAATAAATGGCATTTACATTTGGTATAAAAAGACTTCTTTCCGGAAATAAAGCTTCGGATGGAGGTATGGGTACTGCTTTAACAGAGCATGATGAAACCCTTAAAGGGACAGCTGTCCTTGAAACTTCTGACGAAACAATCAATTGGATCGAAACAGAAGAAAAAGGGAAAAGAATCGCTATCGGACAAAACGATGCAGAAACTACTTTAACCTTTGAAATAGCGAACCCTTCTTTGGAAACGCAAGCTTACTATGCAGGTGGTGAAGTTATCACTTCCGGAACTCCTGCTAAGAAAAGTTATTCGCCACCGATGGTGAAAGAAGTGATTGAAAAATCATTTACCGTTGAAACAAAAGCCGGATATGATATTGATATCGTGAACGGAAAAGTTTTAGCAACTCCGCTTGGTGGTACTATTGGTACAGAAAACGTACTGACGATGAAAGTTGTTGTTACTGTTCAAGCACCAGAAAAAGAAGGTGTGGAAGCAATGACATACAGAGAGAAATAACACTTTTTCTAACATTCATATACTTGAAACCACCTGCAATTGTGGGTGGTTTTTATCTAAAAAATGGAAAGCACAGAAGATCTTTTTAACGAATTCGTTAACCAAAATATTTCCAAAGAAGAAGCAGAGAGAAATGAAGCAGAATTGCTTATTGAAAAAGGCTTTGTCTTCGATATTGGAAAAAGAAAATTTCAAATAAAACCTCTTGTTTTTGGAACAATCACTCATGCTAATAAGCATGCGGTAGATCTAAAAATCAACCTTACATCTGAGGACAACGCTTCTGTATTCAATGAAGTTGGGAAAAACGTTACACCATTAATGAAGTTCATTGCTGTGTGTATTCTTCATAAACGTTGGAAAATCCTACTATTCACAAACTTTCTGTCCTGGTATCTCAAATGGAAATTAAATCCAGAGAAAGCGCTTAAAATCTCTATGGTGATACTTCAGATGTATGATATTAAAAATTTTATCACCTCTATCAGAATGATCGGACAGCTGACAGTAACAAGTCCAAAAAGTCCAACGGAGACGAGTCTGGTAGATGGGAATCAACAGGTCTCCAATCCATCTACGGAACCTTAGGGTTCGCAATGAAAACCTTGAAAATTCCTTACAAAGAACTGATGTGGAGTATTCCCTGGCCAATAGTGCTAAGAATGCTTTATGATCTTCCTAACCAAAAGTACATAGAAAAGGATGATGAGAAAAATTCTGATGATGAGGTGAAAGAATTAACACCACAAACTTCCAATGACTTCAAAAAGTACCTCGATAAAATAAACCAGCAAAATAAGAAATGACACAAGGAGCCTTACACTTTGACGCCTTACTTTCAGTAAACAACTTTGACCAGGGGATTACCAGGATTAAAAATGGTATTCGTGAAGCTTCCGGATTAGCGGTTAAAGAGGCACAAGTAATGGATTCAGCATTTAAGAATTTAGGTACTGCTATTGGTGGGTATTTCTCTGCCCAAGCTTTATTTTCATTCACAAAGGAAATAATTAATGTAAGAGGTGAATTCCAGAAAACGGAAATTGCCTTTTCAACAATGCTTGGTAATGCGGACCAGGCTAAACAGCTTATGGGGCAGATGGTTGATCTTGCCGCAAAGACACCTTTTTCTCTACAAGATGTATCTGCCGGAGCAAAACAATTACTTGCTTTTCAAGTGCCAGCAAGTGAGGTGGTAGACACCCTTACAAGAATGGGTAATATTGCAGCCGGTCTTGGAGTACCTCTTGAAAGGATTAACTTGATTTACGGGCAAGTTAAGGCTAAAAATAAACTTATGGGCCAAGAGCTTCTACAGTTCACAGAAGCTGGTATACCTATGTTAGCAGAACTTGCTAAAAAATTCAATAAAAATGAATCAGAAATCAGTGATATGGTTTCGGCTGGTAAGATAGGTTTTAAAGATGTTCAGGATGTATTGTTCAAAATGACTAATGAAGGCGGAATGTTTTTCGAATTAATGGAAAAACAATCTGCTTCTCTCTCTGGACAAGTTGCTAACCTTGGTGATGCCTGGGACCAAATGCTCAATAAAATTGGCGAGGGTAGTGAGGGGATTCTTTATAAAGGTATAGAAGGCCTTACATTCCTTGTAGATAATTATCAGAAGGTTCTTGATATAATTGAAGGATTAGTTGTTGCCTATGGAAGTTACAAAGCTGCCGTTATTGTTGCTTCTGCGGCTCAAAACTTAGGGAATAGAACAATACAATCTGAAATTGCCTTGCTGGGTATTTCAGAAAAAATGAAGCTCGGAAGGGCTTTAGTAACACAAAGACAGGCTGAAGCAACAGCACGTGATGCAGCAGCAGAACTGGCTAGTACCAGAGCTAAATATGCTTCTCTTCAAGCTGAGGTTTCCAGTTTAGCCGTCAAAAAACAAGCAGCAATTCAGGCAGGTATAACAGCTGCGGCAAAAGCACAAGAGGCAAGAGTACAGTTGTCTTTGGCAAGAATGGAATTATCATCAATTCAGGCTGTGGGAACTGCAAGACAAATAGAACTTGCACAGAAAAGGGTTGAGGCGGCACAGAATACTGTACTTGCTACCCAGGAATCAGCTTCTATAGCAAGGAAGAGAGCATTGGCGGTTGCTACTGAATTTAATACCGCAAAGCAATCTCTAGAAAATACCGCAAAAGCTGTTGGAACAGCACAGGGAGCATTAGCAGTTGCTACAGAAACAGCACAGACAGCTGCTAAAAATGCAAACTCAATTGCCACTGCAAGATTGACATTGTTAACTACGCTTAGAACAGCAGCTACAAGACTTGCTACTCAGGCACAGGCATTGCTAAATGCAACAATGCTTAATAATCCTATTGTTTTAGTAATTGCCGCAGCTGTAGCATTAACTTATGCATATCTGAAATTAAGAGATACTTCCACGGCTGCATCTATTGCAGAAAAACAGCTAAATGATGAAAGACAAAGGTCCAGCAAGCTTATTGAAGAGTTAAAAACTAAAACACAGGAATTAACCTCAGTTATTTTCTCAGATACTTCAACTAAACTTCAACAAATTGAAGCTTATAAAGCTTTAGGCAAAATCATGCCTGATATGTTGAAACAAATGGATCTGGAAACCTTCAAAAAACTTGGCTCTACCGAGGCTCAGAAAAAACTTAATGCAGAATTAGATAAGTTCAGCACTCAAAACATACGTTCAAATATTGAAAAGTCTCAAAAAAGCATTGAAGAATATAGTGCAAAAATTGAGGAATTAAATAAAATTCTTAAGAAAAGAAATGGTGATAGCGGAATTTATCTTGAACAGTTAGAAATCGCTAAAAAGAATCTTGAAGCACAAAAAATTAACCTTGAGAAATACAATAATGAATTAGACCAGAGACTTGAAAATGAAAGACTTTCTACTATGTCTCTTGCAGAGCAAAAAAGATATTGGGAAGGACAAGTTAAGTCTATTAATGAACAAATATCTGCTTTAGAAAAGAGCAATATTAAAAAGGCGGAGGCTCTGGATAAAGTTAATAATATTCATTCACTTGTAAAGTCTACTTCAATAGGTCTAATTAACTGGAATATCAATCCTCTTTTGAACCAGCTTAATAAGGCTCAACAAGAGATAATGAAGATAAATAAAGCACAGTCTGGTGCTTCTGTAGACAAAAACAAGGCTTATTGGGAAGCTCAGAAAAAAGCTGCTGAAGATCTAGTAGCATCAATGCCAACTTCAAAAGAAGGTAGTCCTGCGTGGAGAGAAGCTAAAAAGAAGTGGCTGGAAGCTGATGCTGCACTTAAAAAATATGACCTATCAGACAAACAGTTTCTTAAAGATCAAAAAGAAAGAGAAAAAGAACGTCTTAGATTAGAAAAAGGAGCTGAAAAAAGCTTCTTAAAGGGCTCTTTAGCAAGATTGGAACAGGAAATTAGCTTACGGGAAGAAGCATTAAAAAGATCTTCTGGTGATACTGTTCAAATGAGATACATTGACAAGTATGGAAAGGAGAGATTTAGTAAAGAAGTAAAAAGTGTAAAAGAAATTAATGATGAACTTTTAGCCTTACGTAAAGAAAAGGCTGAACGTGAAAGGCTTTTTGAAGTTAAAACATTTCAAGAAAGTATTGATGAAACAAAACGTCAGATAGATGTTAGAGATAAATTACTTCAACTTGGTTATAGCAAAGAAACTGTTGATGGCATGTTTCCAGAAATTAAAGATAAATCATTTCTTCAGTATTTAAATGATACTAATGCATCTTTAGAAAAAAAATCTGGTAATGAAGCTGCTGAAAATTTAATCAAAATAAAAAAGATAATTTCAGAATATATTGGTGAAGAGACGTTTCTTGAAGGTGTAAATAAAGAAATAGATCAAATTAAGGCAAAATTCGAAGGTAATGAATTAATCGATAAGCTAGAGAAGTTTAAAAAAGTCTATGCCACAGAAATGACTGGTGAGAATAGGAATGCAAAAGATTTAGCTATTGATAAAGCTTTAAAGGATGAAAAGCAAAAACAACAGGATTTCTACAATTCTTTTGTAAAAGATAAAGAAACTTTTGAACAAAGAAAACTGGCTATTGAATCCAGATATAATGAATTAAGAAAACGTATTCAGGATTCTAATGTTTCTGATGCTGAAAAAGCCAGACAAACTGAAGAAGCTAATAAAGCTCAAACAAAAGAAATATCTGCTATGTCCTGGGAAATGTTCCAGAAGACAGATGCTTATGTTAAAGCATTTGGGGATCTTGAAAAAATAGGGCCTCGTACACTAAAAAAAATCCGAGATCAGTTTAAAGCATTTTTAGATTCAGATGCAGGTAAAGCTTTAAATGCACAAGACCTAAAAGCATATAATGACGTATTAAAAAATCTTAATGAAAGTATTTCAAAGGACCCATTTTCTAAATTAAGTGAGTCAATCAAAAAATATCGAGAAGAAAAGAAGAAGTTAGCAGATATTGAAAAAAAATTTGGGAAAGACTCTGAACAGTATAAAATTAAACTTGATGAAACAAACCACGCTTTAGTAGGTATTTTTAATGCCGCGGGCGCAGCAGGTGATGCTGCAATAGATTTTGCAATAAATCTTGGCAGTGCATTGGGGATGATGTCAGAAGAGTCGCAACAAGCATTAAAAGATGTTCAACAATTATTTGATGGAGTAGTAAATACTGTTGCCGGATATGTTAACAAAAATTATGGTCAAATGGTCAGCGGTATAATATCGATGGTTTCTTCGATTGCAAAACTTGCCAATGGAGATACAGATCGAGAGAAATCAATAAGACAGTGGCAACAGGCAATTAATGATCTAAAATATTCATACGAGCAATTAAATCATATCATAGAAAAAACAGCTGGTGAAGCTCAGTTGAAAATGCAGAAGGATTTGATTGCAAATCTAAAAGAGCAGCAGGCGGTCTTAATAAAAATGAGAAAGACCGAAAATGAGAAGAAAAATACCGACACGGACAAAATCGCCTCTTACAATCAACAGATACAAGAGATTAACGATAAAATTGAAGAAATAGTTGATAATTTCAAAAGGCAAGTTACCACTGTAGAATTCAAAGATTTATCTGAAAAGATAGCAGATGCATTAATTAGTGCATTTTCACAAGGAGAGGATGCCGCCAAATCTTTTGATAAAGTTGTAGATGATGTAATGAGAAGTGCTGTTCAAAATGCATTAAAAATGAAATTCCTTGATGAGGCAGCAAAAAACATGGTTGATTCTATCTATACCTCAATGGGATTTGGAAAAGGAGATACAACTGCTAATCAGGCTAAAATCAAAGAATATGAAGCAAAAGTAAAAGCATTAGAAGAAAAACTTTTAACAGCTGATTATTATGAAAAGCCATTATTTGAAAAACAAAGACAAGGATATCTTCAGTTAATAGGAAAACTAAAGCAGCAAATTGCTAATTCAGAAATAGATGGTTCTTTTGATGGTCTTACTAAAGAAGAGCGAGACGCAATAAAGTCAATGGGTGAAAAGGCCATGAAAGACTACATGGAAGCTCTTAAACAATATGAAGATCTCTTTGGACAATCTGCTGAAAATGCTCAAGGACTTAAAGGAGATATCAAAGGAATTACTGAGAAAACCGCCGGAGCTTTAGAAGGACAGATTAATGCAATGAGGATAAATGTTGCAGAAGCTTTAAAAATTCATCGGGCTAACCAAGATATTTTCAGAAACCAACTCCAGATTCAAAGTCAAATCGAAAAAAATACTAGGCCTATCGAGGCTATGTATAAGGAGATAAAAGAAATGAACTCTAAAATCAAGTCCGGATTAGCCGGCATACCATAATGAAACTAAAAGACGTATTCAAGCAAGCTGTTAATAATAATCTTTGCAAGGAGTGGCAAGGAAAAATGAAAGATGATTTGTCATTAGAGAATCTTTGCAGAATGTATTTTGATGGGGATGACTGGAGTATGGAAAATAATTTTCCTTCACTTGATATCCTCCGTGAATTCAAAGGACAGTCTGAGCAACATCGTCTTTATACAGATTATTCCGGAAAAAACACAAACCATCAAAATTCAGCCTATTTCGGTACTTCAAATGTTACGGTAGGGTATAACATGTTTAATGTTGGAAAATTGATTTTAAGACATGATACAAAGGCTAAAGTGATTGCTAAAGACCACGCAATTGTAATTGTTAATCTATTGGATAAAGCAGAATTAGAAATTGAGTGTTATGATAAGGCTTCTGTTATGGTTTTCTGTTATGATAATCACAATGTGAAGAGTATTGGAAATGTAAAAGTGCAAACATCAACATTTAAGAAATGAATGAAGTAAAGTATGTTTTGAACGGACATTTATTCAAAGACTTCAATGTCTTTGTTTCAGATTCTCCCGGTATAACAGATGGACTGGAACGAAAACCTATTCAAACATATGACTGGGCAGAATATCATGGTACTGCTCCGGATCTAAGAAAGCCTAAGTACAAAGAAAGGAAATTTACTCTTAAATGCTTTATAGATGCTGAGAATTGGGAAAATCTTTTTGAAATGTTTAAAGACTTCATCAGGGAGCAATTTTCAAAGCCGGGTACTCAGCGACTTCATATAACACCATTTGACAATGAAACATTGCCTTATGAAGTATATCTACAAGATGATATCAAATTAGAGAAGAAATTTAGACAGGGTAGAATGGTAGGGACTTTTGATTTAGTTCTTATCGAACCTAATCCAATTAAAAGAGTGCTAAAAACGACTCTGGATACTTTTAAGCTTTCATATGAGATTGATTCGGAAACAGAGATCTTCTTCGGAGACGGCACCAAACAGACTGGCCGCGGGAATGTAAATCTTACAAAAGACTACTCAGTACCATCATATGAGAATGCCGGTGTTTCATTGGTAGCAACAAGTGGGGTAAATAGTGAATACTATGAAGTGTATTCAGTGCCGTCAAAAAGCTATGCCTATCAATTTTCAGTTGAGGTTACACTAACACTTCCTAAGGACATCATTCTTTATGTGATAGGCAGAAAACCGGATAATACTTATGAAGCTATAGCAATAAGCGCAATACACAATGCAGTAACCGGAAAGAATACTATATCGACTGTTCAGGAACTTAAAATTGGAGACTATGGCAAGTTCATATTCAAAGTGCTTGATACTTCCGGGAACGAAATACAAGGATTAACATTCGGCAATCCGCGAATAGAGACGGCTGAGGTAGTCGGAGACTGGCAGAACATGTTAGGTAAAGAAAAAATAATAATTATAGCGGGAAATATTGAGGACATGAAAAATCTTCAAACACCTGCAGAAACAATTTGGGAAAAAATATAAAAAATGGGAGTAAACAACATTAATGCACAACAGGTAACGATTAACGTATCGGATCCTATTCCACCAGATAATATAGCGACTGTTGATAAAGATTCAAAAATAGGTAATACGTATAACAAAACTCAGTTTGACACAAAATGGACACAGAAATCAGGAGAAATTGATGTAAAGCTAAATGAAATTCAGCAAATATTAGAAACTGATTTTCAAGGTGTTTTATCTCCAACAGATCCATCACCTACAGAAGATGGATCATATAAGCCTGAAAAATCATCCAGTGATGATAAGCCTCTTGATCCTAATAGTGCGGCTGATTGGGGAAAGATATATCCAAACGCGGGAAATTTACGTGCTAAAGATGGTTATGATACTCTTTTTTATAAGAAGGGTTCAGTTTGGAAAAGGTCAGAATCTAAGAAACCAGATGCACCAAGTGTGACAGATGAATTTGACCCCAATAATAGTACTGACCCTATTTCAGCAGAAGTTGTAAATAATTATTTCTTTGGAATTATTTCACCTACTTTAATATGGAGTGATGGAACTTATGATGGTACTGGCAATGCTATACCATATCCAGGAGTTAGGAGAACGCCTAAGTTAACCATTGATAAACCGAGCATTAAATTAGAAGGATTATCAAAATTCACGGTATTGAAGTTCTTTAAAGATGGATCATATGTCACACAAGCAACAATTGATGCTGGGACAACATCCTATGAAACGCCTGTTAATCTGACTTATATTAATCAATACGCAATAGTAATTACTGGTGTTGAATCAACGGAAAAAGTGATTTTTCAAGGTGAACCAATAATTAAAAAACCAAGTTTCAAGAAACGAGTTAATGTATTAGATTTCGGGGCTAAAGGAGACGGTGTAACTAATGACACTAATGCATTCAATAATGCTATTGCTTATCTTGTAGCGGCAAATGGTGGCATTCTAGAAGTTCCAGACACAGGTAATTATTACTTAGCGAACATAGTTATTCCTACAATTTCTACTTTAATGACAATTGAGATTCAAGGAGAGTATCACGCGCCTTTCTTTTTTGGAACCGTACCGTCAACAAGTATTAATATTTCTCAGTACGGAACTCGGATAAAACCATATAACAATAATCTAGCTGTCATATCATCTGTTTCCGGAGGCTTTTACAGTATTTTCAATGGTGTAAAATTATGTGTTTCAAATTTGAAAATACAATGTATGGATAATCCTAATTCAAATGGTATTAACGCATATAACTGCGCTCAACTCTATATTAAAAATGTAGTTGTAACAACTAATGTCTACAATCCTAATGCTTCTGAGCCTATTGCAGATTCTAATGGTATTGTGACTCCAGCAAATAATAACGCAGCCTATACAAAGTTAGAAAATGTCTTAGTAACGGGATTTAACAGAGGGATATGGGTTCATGAGCATACGGTTGGTGATACAGTTATAGTATGTAGTTGTAAGCACGGGTTATATTTTGGAGCAAGTTACCAAGCCTCATGGTTTAATAGATATGCATCATACAGGAACCAAAACGGAATTACTATAGCGGGTGCGCACCGATTTAAAATCCAACAGATGAATATTGAGCATGCCGGACCTTCGCAGGTTGATGCAACCACTTCGTGGCAATTGACTCAATACGATGTAAATGATCCTAGTAATTTGGGTAAAGGTTCACTAGAGTACTCAGTTGTAGTAGGTGATTCTGGATTTAACCAAGCGGACTGGAAAAAGAATGGAGGTACAAATATAGTAACAACACCAATATAACCATAACTAAATAATTGATTTATATCTTTTCGTTTGCTTTTCAACAAGATGCCACGAAAAATAAGATAGAATATATGTTACAATAGTAGATAGAATAAATAATAAAATGGGTGTCAAATTAAAAAAATTCATAAACACCTGTTGAATAAAAAAAGCATAGATATATACGCCATAAGATATATCTCCAAGTTTTTCTGGAAGTTGAAAATGTTTAAAGTATGAATTGCCTAAAGGAATTATTAAAATAGGGAATATAAAAGATGAAGTTATATGGAATACTTCATAATAGAAGCTTATAGATAAGATGCCTAATAATAAAATGAAAAATTTAATATTAAACTTAATTTTTACATAATTCATTAATGCGCCACCAAAAAACAAGGCTGATAATTTGTAAAACAAAGCTGGTTCAAGATGAATTGATTTGTAAAATATTGAAAGAAAGTTAGGATTTAAAGCAGTACATAAAACGCTTACTATAAAAGCAATTATTAAGATATTACGCTTACTTATTGATGTTTTAACAAAAAACAAAAAACTTATGAGAATATACATAGTGAATTCATAAGCAAGAGACCATAAGCTGCCATTTACAGCATTGGGATATGGGTTATTTTTGAAAATACCATATACATTATACTGAACCCTATATAAGCTTAGATTATTTGGAAGATATAGCCAAAAGTCTTTATGAAATAACACTTTATAATTTAAAAATGCAATAATAACCATTGAAAAACAAAGCATAACAAAGAGAGCAGGAAAAAGCCGTAATGATCTTTTCCAAAAATAATCGAAGAGCGATTTGGAATTTTCTAAACTTTGAAAAATTAAGTAACCACTTAAAACAAAAAAGAATGCCACTGCAATGGCTCCAAATGATGTTGTTTTAGTAATAGCAAAAAGGAAATCTTCTCCACCAGTAAGGTCAAATGAATGAGAGAATATCACAAGAGTTGAGAACAGTAATCGAAGGAAGTTAAAATTATTTTTTTTCATGGCTCATAAAAATAGATAAAAAAAATGAATAATATAGCACTTTACAGAAACGGATCTCCCTTGTTCAATTTAATTGAGCGAGGGAAAAGATCTGTTGAGTCTGCAACGCTTAATCGGGTTATGCTTTCAGACGACTCTGTAACCATTAAGATGAATTCCCGGGAAAAGCTGGATATTCTGATTAATGATTATTTTGTTTTATTTGATTCTGTATACCGTATCAACTCACTTCCGGCATTGACCAAAAACAATGAAAGTTTTTATGAGTATAATATCGTTGCTCAGGGGTTAATGTTTGATTTGATGAGGTGTAAGTTTTTCAATGCTGATGCTACCGGATTCGGACCTGATCTGGAATTCCCTTTGATTGGAACGATCGAGGTTTTCTTACTTGCTTTAAAAAACAATATGAAGCGTTTTGCTGTAAATTGGGAACTAGGGAATTTCACCAATGGAGAAACTAAGACCATTACTTTTGGTGATGATACTTGTCTTTCAGCTCTTCAGAAGATTTGTAATGAATTCAAAACGGATTTCTGGATAAAATATGAGAACGGGAAATTTGTCATTCATACCGGAGATTATGGCAAAAAAGTGCCGATCAGGTTTGAGTATGGAAAGGGTAAGGGATTGTACTCTTTGTCACGAAATAATGTAGATGAAAACGACATTATAAACCGGTTGTATGTTTTCGGAGGTACAAATAACATCCCGAATGAATACCGGAATTTTAGTAAACGTTTAAAACTACCTAATGCAGACTATCTGGAAGACACTGGATCTATTGCTGCCTTTGGACTGAAAGAAGGCTCTATCACATTTGACGATATTTACCCACATCGAATAGGAAAGATCACTTCATTAGGTGATACAAAGTTTAAGTTCTCAGATTCTACCATGGACTTTGACTTGAATGAGAAGGAAGCTGATGGTGTGACTACTAAGTATCTTATTGCGGGTACATCTGCTAAAATTCATGTGAACACAGGAAATTTGGCTGGGTATGAGTTCGAAATCAAAAAAGGAGGCTATAATCACTCAACAAAAAGCTTTGAAATTATCCCATTCAAAAACGATCAGGGGCAAAGTTTCCCGGATGAGAAGTCAGAAGCTTTTCAATTCGCAGTAGGCGACGAATATGTTTTGATTGACATCGTAATGCCTAAAACATACATAGATAATGCTGAAAACGAACTTCTCATTAAGGGAGGTGAACAGTTTAATTTAAATCTGAAAGCAAAAGTATCTTATGATCTAAACGTTGATCCGGCATATATGGAGAAAATAGGTGTTGGCAAGTTTGATATTGGAGATTATATTCAGGTTTACGATGAGGTGCTAGGAATTGATAAAGTTTTAAGAGTCAATCAAATTACAACCGACTTTATACAGTCTGGTGATTACAATCCATATCGAACTAAGATTGTTATTGCTGATTCATATGAGATTGCCTATAGCTCACAGGTAGCTCTTCAAATAAAGGAAATAAAGAACGTTTTATCAATTACCAACCTTGGAAAGATCAACTATTCAAAGTTAGGAGTAAAGACCACAGAAGAGCTTAAGAACCTGGTTTTTGACACTGATGATTATTTTAATCCGGAAAATATCCGGCCTAACAGCATTGAAACAAACATGTTGTCTGTTGGCGCCCGCAGTCAACAGATCAGTTGCAGTGTTGTTTTCTACGTAATGTATGAAAATGATAAGAATAAGATAAAAGTCAATCCGGGCATTATATATTCTCAGACAATGGATAAAGAATGGAATATTCCGGAGAATGTAGAAACTATTCCAGACGATCAATTTAGATATGTTTATGGGAAATGTTCTAAAACAAGTCAATCCGGATCAATAGTTTTCAGTCAGGACCAAATCAAATTCGATTCAGATGCGAATGATTATTATTTCCTTATCGGTGTACTTCATTCTGTTGTAGAAAATGTGCGAGTGTTATCAATCACAGTTGGAACTACTACCATTAACGGAGGGCTTATAAGAACCGGTATCATTTCTTCACTTGATGGTCAGATGACAATTAACCTGGATACACAGGAAATAAAAGGTAAGATTAAATTCACGGATGGCTCAGACGGTTTCACATCCATTGATAATGGACTTTTAATGTCACAGGTGATCGAAGTCGGAAATGCAACTGAAAGAAACGCTTTTATATCTTCTGTAACGGATGCTGGACCTGATAGTATACGTTTTGGGGCAGGAGCTGATTATGCGCATAAAAATGATGCAGTATTCAAAGTTCTTCAGAATGGGAAAATGATCGCACAGAATGCTGATGTTAAAGGAAAAATTGATGCAGATTCAGGAATTATAGGAGGAGTGGACGGTTGGAAAATCACAAGCAAAACATTGACGAGTACAAAGGGGAAAATTCAATTTGGCGTATTCAGTAGTTCAGGTGATTTAACCTCCGGTATTTCGATTAGTGAAGATAATTTCCCGGCTTCGCCAACTTATAAAAACAGGTTTTATATTAACAGTAATAGAAACGAAGGAAATATAAATAATACTGCTGCAGTAGTTTCAGCAAGTGGAAACAATGTGCATAATGTAGCCTTGGAAGTTTCAGCATCCGGAGCATCAGGAGTCAATGATGCTATTTACGCTGCATCAGGAGTCATTTATATATCAAGTCAGGCAAGCATTCACTTAGAGTCATTAAATAATGCATTGACAACAAACTTTGAATTTGGAGGTAGTGTAATAAAAGCTGCCGGATTCACTGGCACTAAAAATATAGGTGGGATTGACTATCGCTTTGCAAACGGGCTATTAATAATGTAAAAATGAAAGAATTTAAACTATGATATTAGAATTTATAAAAGAGGATTACAGTGCAATTATTATGAAGTTAATAGTTGTCGGAATATTATGGAGCGCAGTTTTGATCTCAATGATAATTGATTTTTATTTTGGGATTAGAAAAGCAAAACAAATTGGGGAAATGCGGACTTCTGAAGGATATAAAAGAAGTGTTGCAAAGTTTAATCATTATTTCGGGATGCTACTTTATGCATTCATTTTTGATGCTATTGTGCCAATAACCTATTTTTTTGAGTTCCCTATTTCGGCAGTACCGATTGTATCATTATTGGCTGCAGTCGTATTGGTATTCACAGAGGCGAAATCAGTTCAGGAAAAAGCAGAAAACAAGCTCAGAAGAAAAACTAATGCTTCCATGCTCCAGGTACTTGAAATTCTCGAAAAGCGTGAAGACGTGCTTCATGACTTATTAGCAAACTACAAAAAGCAAAACGAAAATGAGAACAGCAATACTAATAATGATAGCAATACTTCTGACGGGGTGCAGGAGTAAAAAGGTTGTAACATCAAAAAGTACAGAAGTCGAGCAGATTCAACAAATATCAACGGCAAAAGTAGAAAGTAAAGTTGAAAAATCGGAAGAGAAGCAGCAGATTAATAAATCTGAAATCGTAGAGCAGAAAAAAGACAACCAGACCGAATTTGAGGTAAGAGGAAAGTCTGAAACAGGAAAGCCGATTGAAATTTACAATGTTCAAAATGGTGATACCCTGCAGGCTATTAAAGTCAACGGAAATGCAGAAGTTCAAATACGCTCCAAGACTTCTCAGTTAAATCATACAAAAAAAGAGGATGCTTCTGAATCATTAATTGGAAAATTTAAAGAATTCTCTGACAGTATTGTTGAAGAAAATAACATTAAAAAAAGAGTTCAGGAAGTCAAACAAAAGACAAAAGAAGTTCAAGTAAAAGGCTTTCAGTCCGGACTGTGGATTGTCCTGGCTGTTTTTGGAATAGTAGCAATAGTAATATTTGGAATTTATAAATACTTAAAAAGAAACAAATGAAAACACTAACAGAACAAGATTATATAGATGCCGCCAAAGAACTTGGATGTGAAGTTGCAGCAATTAAAGCCGTGAGCGAAGTTGAAGCTCCAAAAGGCGGTTTTCAGGCTGATGGTAGACCGACTATCTTATTTGAACGCCATAAGTTTCATGAATTTACTAAAGGAAAATACAGTAAAGAATTTCCGGACATTTCAAATCCACGCCCTGGAGGATATACAAATGACGAACATGCTAGACTAGATAAAGCAGCAAAATTAGATCGAAATGCAGCCTTAAAATCTGCTTCATGGGGGAAATTCCAGATTATGGGTTTTAATCATAATTTGGTTGGCTTTCCGGTCTTGCAAGATTTTATCAATGCGATGTACAAAAGCGAAGGTGAGCAACTTAAAGCATTTGTAAAGTTCATTAAAGCCAATAAGCTAGATGATGAACTAAGAGATAAAAGATGGGCCGATTTTGCCCGCATTTACAATGGTAGAAATTATCACATAAATGCTTATGATAAGAAAATGGCAGCAGCTTATAAAAAGTATTTAAAATAAGCTGAAGTACTATAATAGAAAAGCCTCCAATTAAGGAGGCTATTTTTATTTTATTTTGTTAGTGTCGTACTCTAATGATGGTTAGATTCCATCATATTCTTTTTTGAATGTGTTTGTTGTCATAATTGCTACTTTTTTTGATATTGTTTTCATGTTGTTTGGTGTACAAATATAGTATTTTTTTAGTACTTATTTATAATTTTTCGTCATTTAACCATTTTTTTGCTAAGGTTTCAAAACTTACCCATGATTTAGGGGCCTCTTCTTGTCGATATGAAATATAATGTTTTAACCTAATATAGTATCGCCCAAATAATTTACAAAATAATCTTTTTACTATATCATTATCAAGATCACCCGCCAGAACCATTGCCGATATACTTTCAAAATAATTTAAAGAAATTGCTAATGCTTGTCTATATTTCCTATTATCCGGGTCGTCTATGAATTTTACAAATTCTTTTATATTTTGGCTTTCTAATTTATCTTTTTGATCAATAAGTAATCTTCTTAGATCTTCATTTATTTCCATCATTAATGGTCTCCTGAAGTCTGAACAAATTTCATGAGTATACTTTGTCTTGCTTTGCCGATTACTAGCATCCTGAGTCTTGATTTGATTCTCAAGATTATGTATATGATAAATCAAAGTCAAGAATGCAAGTATTGCTAAAGTGACTTTAGTTGTATAATCAAGAGAAGGTGCAGGCTCCCAACCAGCCATATATCTAAATACAAAAAATACGGCACAAAAAGTAAGCGCTAAACAGATAATTATTAACCATACCAATCGAATATGGTATCTCTTATTAAATAAAGTATTCATTAGTTTGTAGTTTTTACTATCGCGAAAATAATATTTCTGAACGACAAATCTAGTCGTGTTATTAATTATTTGCTAATCTAAATAAAATGAATATTATTTAATTACGGTTTCCCGTAGAGTTATTACTACAAATACATTTACATTTAAAACATTATATTTACAACATCATTCTCTTTCATATTGAGTCTTGATTAGCTTGTATCCCTGGATTGCTCCGGGGATTTTTCTTTTCGTAACTTGGTGTAAAAATTAACCATGGAAATTGAAGGCGAAGTTTTAAAGGTAAAGAAGCGTTACACTAGAATTCAATTAAAGGATGGAACTATAATAGATTTAATGTATCGAAAAAGTGATAACTACATTGTTTATAATTTAAAAAAGGGAGATTGGATGCGTGCAGTTGTCGAGGTGAAAAATTACAAGCTTTGGAGGATGAGGGTTGTAGCTTATTTTTTGCATATTGTCAAACCTTGATCATTCCTATGAAAATTAAAATTGTTATAATTTGTATCATAAATAATTTTGATATACATTCATTTTGTATCAATTTTGAAGCATGGAAATTTCAGGAACAATAAAATCAAAACACGTAGATCATGTACGGCTTGTCACTGCTGATAAGAATCAGGAGATTGATGTTTTCTATACGGAAAGTAAGAAGTTTGACATTGAAGAGCTCGTCGAAAATGAAAACGTTGTGAGTCTGTAGATTATTATAGCCTTAAATTAGCAAAGTTTTGGCTGTTAAGCATAATTGCTCCAAAAAAGAAATTTGTCTATCAAGGGAAGAAGAAAAAAGGCGACAGTGATAATAACGATGAAGGCTGGGCGGATCGACATCTAAAATAATTAAAAGAAAAAGGCGTCAGATTTTAGACGCCTTATATATTAATCAAATGTTCCGTAATTATCACGTTGCTTTTCCTGTACAATTTCACTATATCTTGTAGCATAAATCTTTGTCATTTCTATAGTTGAGTGTCGGTTTACTTCTTTAACCTCTTCGATGCTCCAACCTCTTGATAACTTATCGTTGTTATTTTTCTTTTTTAAAGAATACATATCAGAATCTATTTTCAACTTCACTTTGACTTCTTTTCTCCATAAATTATTTCCTGCATTTTTAGAAATCGGAAATAGTGAAGGTTTAAATATTTTACTTCTATCCCTTGATCTTTGTAATTCAATACCAAATAAAAAATGTTCCGGATTGGATAAATCCAATTTTAGTAAATCATTTTTAAGATCATCAGGAATTAAAACAATAGCTTCCTTGTCATTTTTTGTAATTTCACTCGGAAGTCTAAAATACCATTTTTCCTGATCGATCATGCCAACTTTCAAAAGTCGGATTTCTTTTGGTCTTAAATCCAGGTGATAAAGAACTTTTAATTTAGTTATAAATTGTGGACAGATAGTGCGGAAATGTTTGATTATCTTGGTCTGTTCTTCAGGTGTTAATAATTTCTTTTCAGGTGTCGAGTAGTCTTTTTCAGATAATCCTTTTACTTTACTTTCCTTGATGATGAATTTATCAACAAGAATTGTATTAAAGGACTTACAAAGATTCAAATGTTTATTGAAGTATACATCTGAACATTTCCTTAATTCGCACATTTTTTCAATTATCATATTAAAATGATACTGGTCCAATTCTGAGAAAAGATTTTTGTTCCAATTTAGAGCTTCCACAGCTTTAAGAAAAAACTTTTTATGTGTTTTATAATCGCTTTTAGTTTTTTCTTCACGTTTAGAAGCAGAAAGAAATTTAAAAGCCTTTTCATAAGCTTCTACAATTGTTAGATCATTTTTGTAAGGTTGAGGAAGTGGTTTTGCTTTATTTTTTACTTTTATAGGAGTCCAGCCATTTTTGAGCTCAAGTTCTAAAGTCTTTTTAAAGCCCTCACAAATCAATTCTCTTTTGAAAAGATCAGGTTCAGTATTAATCCCCTTATAAGTTTTATGAACTATTTTTTGGACAGAATTATCATAAATGTAAACATACCATCTATCTTCACGGTTAGATGGTATGTAAATTTTAACTTCAAAATTTTTCATATATCACAAATTTTTGGTTTGTGAACACTTGGGCAAAATGTTGAAAAATTTTACTCTTTTTTACTCATTTTCGTTACATTAAAAATGTTATGCATTGAAAATGAGATGCTTAAGAAGCTTTGTGGAGTTGGAGGGATTCGAACCCTCGTCCAAACAAGCAATACATAAGCTTTCTACATGCTTATTCTGCTATTGGTTTTCGACGGGAAGCAGAGAGCAGACGCCCAACTTCCAGCTTATCTTCTAAAGTTTTCGTGCTGTAGCCGAAGTTTCTACAACCTTATTTCTGCATTCCTATATCCCAGGATCAAACGCCGCAGAATAGGGCATTTGTGGAATATCTTGCTTCCTTACTGAAATCTTCGGGAAAACGCTTGAATCTACTATACTTCGATATTAAGCTGCAAGAGCGAACTCTTCGTTGCCAGTTAAAATTCTGTAGCAAGGGATTATAGAGATCGCGCTACGGTTCTCTGCATGCTTACTTACCCATTGGTCTTGCTGTCGAAACCAGTCAACCCCATGAATAAAGTGTATGCAAAGATAGGATATTTTGTTTAAATACCGTTCATACTGTTTATAGCTTTTTTTAATAACTATGATACTTGTATTTTATGATCGGATCAAAGAAAAGTAAAACATATTTTAAGTATTAGTATTGAGTATTAAAAGGATTTGTTCAACTCTTAAATAAAGAGTCAGATATGGTAAATGGGTTATTTTTAAAATAAAAGATGTTGAAATTTTGTGCTTTAAGAAAAAATGTCTACTTTTGCAATCCAAAATGAGATGTAAAATATGTTAATAATTCCAGTAAAAGATGGTGAATCCATCGATAGAGCGTTAAAAAAATACAAAAGAAAATTTGATAAAACTGGTACAGTTCGTCAATTAAGAGCTAGACAACAGTTTATTAAGCCTTCTGTAACGTTAAGACAAGCTAGACTAAAAGCGGCTTACAAACAAAGAGCACTTAGCAAGGAAGAGCAGGCTTAAGATTTTTTCTTAACCATATACTAATTCACTTCTTAAATTCTTATATTTGAGAAGTGAATTTTTGTTTTTATACCCCAATGATGCTGGATAAATTTATAGAATACTTACAATTCGAAAAGAGGTACTCGCCTCATACCATTACAAGCTACAAAAAAGACCTTGATGACTTTTCCCATTTCTATCTCCGGACAGAATCTTCTGGGGATATTTCTAAAGCAGATAAAAAGATTATCAGAAACTTTATTGTTGACTTAAGTGAAAACAATATTTCCAAAAGAAGCATCAATAGAAAATTATCTTCACTCAGAAGTTTTTATCTTTTCCTCTTAAAAATAGGTGAAATTACGGTTTCTCCTGCTGAAGGAATTTCTTCCCTGAAATTTTATGCAGAAAAGCAGATTCCTATGTCTAAAGAGGAAATGGCGGATCTTAATGACCGGATCTTTGACCAGGAGTGTGATATTCTGGAAAAATGTATTATGGAAGTGCTCTACCAGACCGGTATGAGAAAAGCAGAACTTTGTGGCCTGATATTTGAGAATGTTGATATAATAGGAAATGAATTGAAAGTAATAGGAAAAGGGAATAAAGAAAGGGTTGTACCTATTTCTGAAGAGCTGTCCGGGCTTCTTAAAAGTTATCTGCAAATAAGAAATCCACAGACAGAATATAAATCATATTTTTTTGTCAATAAGAAAGGGAAAAAACTCAACGAAAAATTTGTTTATGTGGTAGTTAATAAGTACCTTAGTCTTATAACAACAAAGGAAAAAAGAAGTCCTCATATCCTTCGTCATAGCTTTGCTACTCACGTTTTGGACAATGGGGCGGAGATCTCCAAAGTAAAAAAAATATTAGGGCATTCCAGTCTTGCCAGTACTCAAGTCTATACGAATGCCAATATTGAACAATTGAAAAAAGTGTTTAATCAAGCTCACCCTCGAGCATCAAAAAAAGAAGAATTATGAAGATCACAGTACAATCAATTGGTTTAACTCCACACGAACCACTAGAATCACACATCGACAAAAAAGTAAGCAAGCTAGATACATTCTATGATAAAATCCAGGAGTGTAAAGTATTTCTTAAAGTAGAAAATAATGCTGATAAAGCTAACAAAACAGCTGAGATTATTTTAGCGGTTCCGGGAGATGATATTGTAGTAAAAAAGACAAGTACAAGTTTTGAGGAAAGTCTGGACCTTTGCGTTGATACTGCTAAAAAGCTATTAATCAAGAAAAAAGAAATGGCATAGGAAAAAAAGTTAAAAAAAGTTCATAAAAAATTTGAGAATTCAAAAAATCCGTTCTATATTTGCACTCGCAAAAAAGGAACAGCGATCTTTTGAATTCTTTTTTATATTTGCCTCCATAGCTCAGTTGGCCAGAGCACGTGATTTGTAATCTCGGGGTCGTGGGTTCGAATCCCTCTGGAGGCTCATAAAAATATAAACTTTTGGGGAGATTCCAGAGTGGCTAAATGGGACTGACTGTAACTCAGTTGCTTCGGCTTCGTAGGTTCGAATCCTGCTCTCCCCACTTATATTTTTTGAAAAAAAGTTTGCAAGATTAAAAAATAATTCTTAGTTTTGCACAGCGTTTACCAATGGTTTTGTAAACAAAATCGCGGAAGTAGCTCAGTTGGTAGAGCGTCAGCCTTCCAAGCTGAATGTCGCGGGTTCGACCCCCGTCTTCCGCTCAACAGAAATCAATATTAGAGTTGATTTTTTTAACACTGAAATGTGTAGAGTAGAGTTTCTCAATCGCTTTCAGTCCATATATTAAATGCCTCCATAGCTCAGTTGGCCAGAGCACGTGATTTGTAATCTCGGGGTCGTGGGTTCGAATCCCTCTGGAGGCTCAATTTAATATAAAATATCTGGGGAGATTCCAGAGTGGCTAAATGGGACTGACTGTAACTCAGTTGCTTCGGCTTCGTAGGTTCGAATCCTGCTCTCCCCACATTTTATATTAGAAAAAAGTTTGCAGAATTAAAAATTAATTCTTAGTTTTGCACAGCGTTTACCAATAATTTTGGAAACAAAATTGCGGAAGTAGCTCAGTTGGTAGAGCGTCAGCCTTCCAAGCTGAATGTCGCGGGTTCGACCCCCGTCTTCCGCTCAATAAAAATCACGCTATTCAGTGTGATTTTTTTAATTAATGCCGACTTAGCTCAGCGGTAGAGTGCTTCCTTGGTAAGGAAGAGGTCACGGGTTCAAGTCCCGTAGTTGGCTCACGAATATCCCGAATTCTTTCGGGAATTTTTTTTAGGATCAAGCGCAAAAGTTGGGGACTAGGCAAAAAGTTTAGCTAATCTGAAGATAAAAAAGGTTCTGTCTTTTACTCCTCTGAGCTGCATTCTGAAGTTTTTTATTTTCGCATTGAAAGATTCAGCAGCAGCATTGGTGCTTCTTTGATCAAAATAGTTGAGAATATTTCTATAATGATTCATTATTGTTTTTCTTAAGGTAGAAAAAGATTTAAACTCTGCTTCTTCCACATTTCTAAACCAATGGGCCAGTTTAGTCATGGCTACAGATTTCGAAATATTCTGGTTATAAATTTTTCTAAGTCCATCAGTCAATTCATATGCCTGTTCCAGATCAGGATACTGGGTAAAAAGGATCGAAGCTCTTTGTTTCTGGGACAGAGTCCATTTCTCACGGCTTTTATATAGTAAATACCTGCTTCTTGCCAGGAGCTGTTTCCGGGTATCTCCGTTTGCAAAAACTTCTGTTTCAGCTGAGTGACTGTTAAAAGGATTGTTTTCCATTTCAATAGCCTCCCAGCGATGCCTGATCCTGATCTCCTGAAGGGCCTCTATGGACAGCTTCTGAACATGAAAACGATCAATAACCTGTACTGCATCAGGAAAGCAGCGTTGGGCAATACGTTTCATGGAACCCGCCATATCCAATGTAATTTCGTTTACCTTCATCCGAAGTTTTCTGCTGATCTTCAAAAGATGTGTGATGACAAAATCACTTTGGGTACCTTTTATCATAGCAACAATACTTCCTTTTCTCCCTTTTGCTTTTTTGGAGGTAAGAACGGTATAAAGTTCTCCATCAGATAATGCTACTTCGTCTAAAGATAAGGAGGCTGAGACATTTTCAGGGTAAATGATCCAGTCCTCTGCGTGCGGTTTTTGTTCCCAGCTATGATATTCGCTGAGATTATTCTTGTATTGCCTCTGGAAGGTCTTGCCTTTGATCCCGAAAAATTCTGCTATAACTTTTAGGGGAAGAGCTTTAGTGTCGGCTAATTTTTTTTAAGAAGCCTGCCAAATCCTTTGTCATCCGTGTGCCTTTCGCTACAAGCTGCCAGTCTCTCTGAAGGATCTCACCGGAGGATTTATCTGTCCATCTTCTTCTTTTCACATGGAGCTTTACGATTTTACCCCGTAATGGATAATCATCTACAATGATTTCAGGTAAAAAGCCCTTGGATTCAAATCTCCTTTCTTTAAATTCATGGGGAATACTGTTTCTTTCTTCGAAATAAATATGAAGTTCTGCATCATGAGTTTCTGCTTTGAGGATATCAAAGTGCTCTACTAAAAATTCCGGAAGTAATAATTTAAGAAGGTCGTGATCGCTTAACATGATGCAAAGATAAAACTACTTAACATTCCCCCCAACTTTTGAGACTGAGCCTTTTTTTGTCTTAAGTTTCCTCCTATACTATTCTCATAATTATATTGTTCCTATTGAAAACCGGAATTTATTTTTTTCATAATAAAATTTAGCGGCCAATAATAATGCACCTGAAGTCGGAAAATCGTTATACAACTGTTTAATAAATCAATTAATTATTTTATATTTTTAATTTTCAGAATATAAATCAGATCCTAAGTTTTACTGTTTGAAAAACCATATTGTATCCTATTCTTTCTAACTTTTATCATTGACCTATAATCATCATAAAAATTTTCGCTAAATTCGTGTAAAATAATTTTTGATGAATATTCTTTTATTAGAAGACGATCTCATTCTTTCTGCAGAGCTTTGCCGGTTTTTGGAATCCAATAATTTCACCTGTGATAAAATCTATGATGGAGAAACTTTTCTTCGCCAGATTAAAAATAATTCCTACGATCTGTATCTGTTAGATATTAATGTTCCCAAAATAAACGGGTTGGATGTTTGCCAGACCATTCGTTCTTTTGATAAAAGTACTCCCATTATTATCATTTCCGCTTATGGGGATATCTCAGATAAAAAGGATGCTTTTACCCGATTGGCTGATGATTACCTGGTAAAACCTTTCCAGTTTGAAGAACTTCTGTTAAGAATTAATTCTTTATTGAGAAGAAAGATGCCTTCAGATACTTCAGACCAGGACATTATCAGAGTAGATGATCTTATCATCAACAAAACGGAACAAAAAGTGTATCGTGGAGGAAATGAAATAACCCTTACTTTAAAAGAATTCCAATTATTGGTTTATCTGGCAGAAGCGCAGGGCAGAACTGTTTCCAAACAGCAGATCACTGAGCATGTATGGGAGCATAATTTTAATACCAATACCAATACGGTAGAGGTTTACATCAATTTTTTAAGAAAGAAGATCGATAAAGATTTTAAAATAAAACTTATCCATACCCGCTCAGGTTTCGGATACTATCTAAGTCCATTGTAAATGTCTTTAAAAAGAAAGATAGCTTTAACCATCAGTATCGCCTTTTCATTGCTTTTTGGAATGGTGATGGCAGTAATTTATTTATCTTTCAATGATTTCAGAAGAGATGAGTTTAAAGAAAGGTTCAGGCAACGATTAGAATTTACCACTCATTTTATTTCCAAGTCTAAAGATTTTGAGGAAGAAGCACCTATTTTTTTCAATGAAAATTCAGATAATATTCTTTTGAATGAGAAGATTTTAATCTTCAATGATAAGAAAGAATTAATCTACAGCACTATTAAAGATCGTAATGTTACCTGGGACAGTGCAATGCTGAAGGAGCTGGATAAAAAGAAAATTATTTACACTGAAAAAACGGTTCCTGAAATCTATGCAGCCCTGAGAAATATTAATGGAGAAAATTATTATATTCTTACCAGTGCCTTTGATACCAATGGAAAATCCAAGTTGGGATTTCTGAAATATCTCTTGATTACTGCGTATGCTATGAGTACTCTTCTTATAGGATTTTTCAGTTATTATTTTGTGGAAAAATTTCTTCGTCCTTTGGAAGACCTGAATAAAGAAATCTCGGAAGTTACAGCGCATAAGTTAACAACTCAGATTCCTGTTCAGGAGTCTGATGATGAAGTAAATGTTCTTGCAAAATCTTTCAATACGATGATTGTCCGGCTTAATGATGTTTTTCAGTCTCAAAAAGATTTTACAGCCAGTGCATCTCATGAAATCAGAACTCCTATTACCAGAATGGCTTTTCAATTGGAAAACCTGATTAAATTTGAGGAACATTCCCCAAAAACCTTGTCCTCTTTACAGCAGATCCAACGTGATGTATACCAGTTATCAGACCTTACCAACTCACTACTCTTACTTACTAAATTTGATAAAGAAAATATTCAGAGCATTTATGAGGAAGTGAGAATAGATGAAGTGATTTTTGAAGCTTTTGAAGGGGTGGAAAAAAGCTATCCTGAGCTTAAACTGGATTTTCTTATTGCCGAGGAAACTTCTGAAAATGCTTTTCTTACCATTAGCGGTATCCAATCATTATTGGTGATTGTCTTTATTAATCTATTCAAAAATGCAGCCGTTTATTCTGATAATACAGAAGTAAAGGTCCTAATTACGGAGACCAATGATAACCTTAGTGTTGATGTGATTTCCCATGGTGCTACTATTTCTGAAGAAGAGCAGGCTAAACTATTTGAAGCTTTTACAAGAGGAAATAATGCCCAGAATATTTCCGGTTCTGGCTTAGGGCTTAGAATTGTTAAAAGAATTCTGGAATATCATGATGCTGAAATTGTGTATACTTCTCCTGATGAGTACATGAATAAATTCACTGTAATTTTCAAGAAATAAATTTAAGGACTATTTATTATCTTAAAAGCTGTTGCCGTTTTTGTTAAACCCGGGATTAAATTCTTTGCTAAAATTCAATGATTGGAGAAAAATTTTAATTTTCAAGCCCCTTTAATCCTATGTGAAAGCGCCTCTTTAAAGCGATTTTAATAATTTTTTAAGCCTCATTTAAGTTTCTTTTAATCACATCCCAGCAATTTTGTAATTTAAAAAGAAAATAATGAACAGAATTGCAGTGCTGTGTTTTGCCATTTCCTCATTCATGGCAGCACAACAGAAAATGTCTCTTTTGGATTGCGAGGAAGCTTTTCAGAAGAACAATCTCCAGCTGCTCGCCGAACAATACAACATCAATATGGCTGATGCTGATATTCTGCAGGCAAAAATCTGGGAACTGCCTCAGCTGAGCGGGCAGTTCAATGCTTATAACCCTCAGGATAAAAAGTTTTTTGATGTAGGGCATTCAAAAGGAGCAGGCATTACCCAATTGATCTATATGGGTGGCAAAAAGAAAAATGAAATTGCTTTTGCAAAATCTAACAAAGAATTGGCACAGCTTCAGTTTTCCCAGCTTTTGGTGGATCTGAGAGCCCAGCTTCGTACCACTTATTTTAATCTTTACTACGAAAAATTAAAGCTTGAAAATACAGATAAGCAATTAGGGTATATGAATGATCTGCTAAGCGCCTATCGTGTGCAGTCTGCTAAAGGAAATGTTTCACTTAAAGATGCGGTGAGGCTTCAAAGTCTGGTTATTCAGCTGAACCATGACAAACTTGAGATCAATAAAAATATTCTTGGTTTTGAACAGAATTTAAAAGTTCTTACCGGAATTTCGGAAGATATAGAACCATTAATGCCGGAATCTGAGGCTAAGGAAGCATTAGCCAGCCAGCCTTTTGGAGATGAAGAAGAGCTTAAAAGTAAAGCCCTGGAGAATAATGCAGATTATCGGTATAACTTAAAATTAATTGATAACAGTAAGCTTTATGCCCAATGGCAGAAATCATTGAATGTACCGGATATTAATGTGGGTGCAGCATGGGACCAGGCAGGAGGAACTTTTAATAACGAAGCCAACCTGACATTGGGAATTCCTTTACCACTATGGAGGGTGAACCAGGGAAATGTGGAAAAAGCCAATTATGCCATTCAGCAGAATCAAAAAAACGCAGACTTTCAGAAACTGACCCTTGAAACTAAAGTACAGGCGGCTTATAAAACCTGGAAGGCACAATACGATCAGTTAGCGGATATCAAAACAACAGATCTCCAGAATATGGATCTGGTTTATAATGGGATGATGACCAACTTTAGAAAAGGAAATATCAATCTTATTGAATTTACAGATTTTATGGACAGCTACCGGACAACAGCTCTTCAGATCTACGATATGAAAAATGAGATCATGCAGGCGGCAGAACAACTTAATCAATTAGTACAAACGAAAATCTTCTATTAAACAATGAAAACTTATATTATCCCGCTATTGATGATCTTATCATTAATGGCCTGCTCAAAAAAGGAGGAAGAAAAAGACAATCCAACCAAAAAAGGGTTTGAGCTTAGCAATACCATGCTGAACTCTATTTCGCTGGCAAAGGTTGAAAAAAAGAATATAGAAGATGAATATAGTTTTTATGGAAAGATCTCTGCAGATAAAAACAGCTATATAGACGTTTATCCACTGGTAGGAGGAAATGTTATGAGTGTAAATGTTGAGCTTGGAGATTATGTAAGAAAAGGACAGGTATTAGCTACTATCAGAAGTACAGAGCTCGCCGAAATTCAAAAGGATGTAAGCGATGCCAAAACAGACCTCGTCGTAGCCAAAAACAACCTTAGGGTCGCCAAAGAACTTTATGAAGGAAAACTGAATACGGAAAGAGATGTACTGGAAGCAAAAAGCCAGTTGCAGAAAGCCGAAGACCAGTTACAGAGGGCCACAGCTGTGAGTACTGTTTATAACGTTAAATCAGGAAATATATACAGTGTAGTAGCACCTATTAACGGTTATATTGTTCAGAAAAGTATCAATAAAGACATGCAGCTGAGAAGCGACCGTAGTGACAATATCTTTGATGTTGCCAATACTACCAATGTATGGGCAATTATGAATGTTAACGAATCGGATATAGACAAGATCAGCCTGGGAATGAAAGCTCAGGTATCTACACTTTCTTACCCGGACAAGGTTTTTGATGGGAAAATTGATAAAATATTTAAAATCATTGATCCGCAAACTAATGCCATGCAGGCAAGAGTGGTTCTGGATAATGCCAATGGGCTTTTGATCCCTGAGAGTAAAGCAACAATAAAAGTTTCCAGCCTGGAAAGCAATACAATGCTGACTGTTCCTTCTAAAGCGGTAATTTTTGATGATAACAAAAGTTTTGTGGTAGTTTTTAAATCCAGAACAGATGTAAAAGTAAGAGAAGTAAAAGTACAGAAGCAGGTAGGAGAGGTTACTTATATTGCAGATGGTCTTAAAGAGGGTGAAGAGGTGATTACCAATAATCAACTTTTAATATACCGCTCTCTGAACAGTTGAAAAAGAGAGTGATTTAAAATAAATTCTTTCAACGGCTTTTTTAGGTCATCAATGTATCTGTCATGAATAAATTCATAAAAAATATAATTGCTTTTTCGCTAAAAAATAAAGCATTTACCTTTATCTGGGTAGCTATTTTAGCGATTTCCGGGTTCATAAGTTTCAAAAACATGCCCATTGAAGCTTTTCCGGATGTTACCAATACCCAGATTGTTATCATTACCCAATGGAATGGGCGCAGTGCAGAAGAAGTAGAACGTTTTGTTACTACCCCCATAGAATTGGCGATGAGCCCGGTTCAGAAGAAAACCAGTGTGAGAAGCACCACAATGTTTGGACTTTCCATTGTTAAAATTCTGTTTGATGATGGGGTGGATGATACTTTTGCCAGAAATCAGGTCAATAACCAGTTAAGAACCATTAGCCTTCCTGATGAGGTAGATCCTGAAGTGCAGCCACCCTACGGGCCAACCGGGGAAATTTTCAGATATACGCTGGAAAGCAAAACCAAAGATTCCCGTAAACTGCTGACCTTGCAAAACTGGGTAATAGACCGTGCTTTAAGAGGCGTGCCAGGAGTAGCGGATATCAATGTTTTTGGTGGACAGGACAAAGTATTTGAATTAAGTATTGATCCCAGAGCACTGGATAAATATAATCTGACACCACTTCAGGTGTATGATGCCGTTACCAAGAGTAACCTGAATGTTGGGGGAGACGTTATTGAAAAGAACGGCCAGGCTTATGTGGTAAGAGGAATCGGTTTGGTAAAATCTATTACAGATATCGGAAATATTACCATTCAGAATGACAGTGGAAATCCAGTCTTGGTAAAAAATGTAGCAGAAGTTCATGAGAGCTCAATGCCCAGAGTAGGACAGGCAGCTTTGAATCACCATGATGATACTGTAGAAGGAATTGTGGTGATGAGAAAAGGAGAGAACCCAAGAGAAGTCTTGGTAGGAGTAAAAGCTAAGATTAAAGAACTGAACGAAAAAATTCTCCCGAAAGATGTAAAAATGGTGACTTTCTACGACAGGGATAATCTGATGGATTTCACCACCCACACCGTAATGCACAATTTAATTGAAGGAATTGTATTGGTAACCGTTATCGTTCTGATCTTTATGGCGGATTGGAGAACAACTTTAATTGTTTCCATTATCATTCCTTTATCCTTATTATTTGCATTTTTGTGTTTAAAGCTGGCAGGAATGAGTGCCAACCTGCTTTCTCTGGGAGCAGTAGACTTCGGGATCATCATAGACGGAGCCGTCGTCATGGTAGAAGGACTCTTTGTAATGCTCGATCATAAGGCGCATAAATATGGAATGGAAAAATTCAACAAACTGGCAAAAGGAGGTTGGATTAAACAAACCGGAACGGGACTTGGAAAAGCAATTTTCTTCTCTAAACTGATTATCATTACCTCTCTGATTCCAATTTTCTCATTCCAGAAAGTGGAAGGAAAAATGTTCTCTCCTTTAGCCTTTACTTTAGGATTTGCATTAATGGGAGCGTTGATATTTACATTAACCCTGGTTCCTGTTCTTTCCCATATTCTTTTAAATAAAAATGTAAGAGAAAAAAATAACCCGTTTGTTAATTTCTGGGACAGAATTGTCTTAAAAGGCTTCAACGTAACTTTTAAACATAAAAAGACAAGCATGATCGTTGCGATCTCTTTTTTGGCGCTGACATTATTCTCAGGAAAGTTCCTGGGAACAGAATTCCTGCCACAGCTGAATGAAGGTTCACTCTGGATCACCGCAGAAATGCCGATGAGTTCCTCATTAAAAGAGTCCCTGAAAACAGCTGACCTTTTGAAAAAAGATATAATGAGTTTCTCAGAAGTAACCGATGTTCTGGCGCAGACAGGAAGAAGTAATGATGGTACGGACCCGAATGGATTCGGATTTGTACAGTTCGCCGTAAACCTTAAACCAAGAGAAGAATGGAAACGCAAGATCACCTATGATGAACTCATTAATGAAATAGATAAAAAACTCAGAAGCTACCAGGGAATCACCTTCAATTATTCCCAGCCCATTTCTGATAACGTAGCAGAGGCTGTAGCCGGCTTTAAAGCCGAAAACGGAATCAAGATTTATGGGGATAACTTAGAAACCTTAGATAAGTTAGCTCATGAGGTTTTATTAAAAATTAAAGATGTTGAAGGAGTAAAAGATCCGGGTATTATTAAAAATATCGGCCAGCCTGAAGTCAGCGTGGTTTTAGACAGGGATAAAATGGCAGCTTACGGAGTAATGCCGGCTGATGCTCAGGCAGTATTGGAGATGGCTTTTGGTGGGAAAACCGCTTCGGAAATGTTTGACGGAGAAAGAAAATTCCCGATCCGTCTCCGTTACTCGCAGGAGTACAGAACAAATGAAAATGATATTGCTGCATTGATGGTGCCCACGCAGGACGGAGCTAAAATTCCTTTAAAAGAGATCAGTACTATTGTTAAAGATAATGGAGCTGCCTTTATTTACAGAGATAATATTAAAAGATATATTGGAGTAAAATTCTCGATTCGTGACCGTGACCTGGGAAGTACTATTGCCGATGCTCAGAAAAAAGTAGCCACTATTGAACTTCCGGATGGATATTCTATAGGGTGGACAGGTCAGTTTGAAAACCAGCAGCGTGCGTCACACAGATTGGCTCAGGTAGTTCCGGTAAGCATTCTCATGATATTCTTCCTTCTGTTCATCCTGTTCGGAAATATGAAGGATTCTCTTCTTGTATTGGCGAATGTTCCGTTTGCTCTCATTGGTGGCATTATTGCCTTGCATGTTACCGGGATCAATTTCGGGATCTCTGCAGGAGTAGGAATGATAGCCCTACTGGGAATCTGTATACAGAACGGAGTTATCCTCATTACGGAATTCCATCAGAATGTTAAAAGCGGGATGGATATAGATAATGCCATACTAAGCGGAGTAAAATCAAGAACCAGACCTGTAATTATGACAGCCCTTATGGCGTCTATTGGATTGATGCCGGCAGCATTGTCTACGGGGATCGGGTCTGAATCCCAAAAGCCATTAGCTATTGTAATTATTGGAGGGCTTATCACTGCTACCGTACTTACACTGCTTATTTTCCCAATCATTTTCTGGATTTTTAACAGGACTAAAAGGCTAAGTCAAGCCTGATTATCTTTCATTTTATATATTAATTGAGCCTGAAATATTCTGTATTTCAGGCTTTTCTGTAAGTGAAGCTGTAAAAGGTTCCAGAAACATTTTTTCAATCCGGAAAATTGTGTAAATTTGCAGTCTCAATGCATCGAAATATAAGGTTTGTCCTTCATCGGATGAGAATATTGAAAGTTTTTTTAATAAAAAGTTTTTGGTATTTAAAAATTCATTATATTTGCACACCGAAAATTTGAAAAACAATAAATAAATAATTTTAAATCATGGCAAAGGAAACGTTTAATCGTAACAAACCACACTTGAACATTGGTACTATTGGTCACGTTGACCATGGTAAAACTACTCTTACAGCTGCTATTTCTGCTGTATTAGCTAGCAAAGGTCTTGCTGAGAAAAAAGACTTCTCTTCAATTGACTCTGCTCCAGAAGAAAAAGAAAGAGGGATCACTATCAATACTGCTCACATTGAGTACGAAACTGAAAAAAGACACTATGCTCACGTTGACTGTCCAGGTCACGCCGACTATGTTAAGAACATGGTAACTGGTGCTGCTCAGATGGATGGAGCTATCGTAGTATGTGCTGCAACTGATGGTCCAATGCCTCAAACTAGAGAACATATCCTACTTTGCCGTCAGGTAAACGTACCTAAGATCGTTGTTTTCATGAACAAAGTTGACATGGTGGATGATCCAGAATTGTTAGAGCTTGTTGAAATGGAACTTAGAGATCTATTAGCTACTTATGACTTTGATGGAGATAACTCTCCAGTAATCCAAGGTTCAGCTCTTGGAGCACTTACTGCAGCTACTGAAGGTAACTCAGAAGATAAGTGGTTCAAAACTGTTGAAGCTTTAATGGATGCGGTTGATGAGTGGATTGACGAGCCAGTAAGAGATACTGAAAAGCCATTCTTGATGCCAATCGAAGACGTATTCTCTATTACAGGTAGAGGTACTGTAGCAACAGGTAGAATCGAGTCTGGTGTTATCAACACTGGTGATCCAGTTGATATCGTTGGTATGGGTGAAGAAAAATTAACTTCTACAATTACAGGAGTTGAGATGTTCAGAAAAATCCTAGACAGAGGTGAAGCTGGTGATAACGTAGGTCTATTGTTGAGAGGTATTGAAAAAACTGACATCAAGAGAGGTATGGTTATCGCTAAGAAAGATTCTGTGAAGCCACACAAAAAATTCAAAGCATCTGTTTATATCCTTTCTAAAGAAGAAGGTGGACGTCACACTCCATTCCACAACAAATACCGTCCTCAGTTCTACGTAAGAACTACTGACGTTACAGGTGAGATCTTCTTACCAGAAGGTGTAGAAATGGTAATGCCTGGTGATAACTTAGAGATCACTGTAGAATTGTTACAACCAATCGCTCTTAACGAGGGTCTTAGATTCGCGATCAGAGAAGGAGGTAGAACAGTTGGATCTGGTCAGGTTACTGAAATCTTAGATTAATATCTTAAAATATAAAAAGCTTCCGTAAGGAACTTCTTTACGGAGCTTTTTAATCTACGGGCATCGTCCAATGGTAGGATACCGGTCTCCAAAACCGTTGATCAGGGTTCGAATCCTTGTGCCCGTGCAAATATAAATTATGAGTTCATTTGTCGATTTTTTAAAAGGTTCTTATAACGAATTCAGACATAAAGTTGAATGGCCAAAATGGGCTGACCTTCAGTCGTCTACAATCGTAGTGACTATTGCGACAGTGATTCTGGCATTATTTACTTTTGGAGTTGATGAATTGTTTTCCAAAGCAATCAGCAACATCATTGGAATGCTAATCAACTTGTTCAATTAATTAAAAGTATTTTCCCATAATGAGCGAATTGAAATGGTATGTGCTGAAAGCAATCAGCGGACAGGAAAATAAAGTGAAAAACTATATTGAGACAGAAATCAAACGTCTAGGGTTTGAGCAGTACGTTACTCAAGTGGTTATTCCTATGGAAAAGGTAATCCAAATTAGAAACGGTAAAAAAGTTCCTAAAGAAAGACCTTACTATCCTGGATACTTGATGATTGAAGCTGACCTGATGGGAGAGATTCCTCATGTTATCAAAAATATCCCCGGAGTTATTTCTTTCTTAAGTTTAACAAAAGGAGGCGATCCTGTTCCAATGAGAAAATCAGAAGTGAACAGAATGCTTGGAAGAATGGATGAGCTTTCAGAATTTGCAAGTGATGTTGAGATTCCATATGTAGTGGGTGAAAACGTAAAAGTGATCGATGGTCCTTTCAACGGATTCAATGGTACAGTTGAGAAGATTCTTGAAGACAAAAAGAAAATTGAAGTTTCTGTATTGATCTTCGGTAGAAAGACCCCAATGGAACTAAGCTATATGCAAGTAGAAAAAGTATAACATTTACTTATAAAATATAAAGAGACTGCTGTTAAGCAGTCTTTTTTTTGTATACATATTCCAAATTAGGAGCAGACTGACGGAAACTTCCGGTAAATGAAAACAATTCCCCTTTCATCCACCGAAGCTAATGGTTTATACTAAAAAGTGGTTTTTAAGAGTTGAGTAATGAACAATTAACATTCCATCCATTGGCTTAGCCCAAACAATGTAGGCCATATAATGAATTCAATAATCAGATTTAAATATTTATTAAGAACTTTTCTTTCTTAAATTTTATTATTGTTAAAAAGGGATCTTGTTTTATATCTTAAATTTAATTTTCAATAAAATTAATAGGGTTATTTTATTAATAGTGTAATAACGGATCTGGGGTATTGGCTTCTACACAGTGTATTACCTGAATTTAATAGTCACTGTTATGGGATAACAGTTGATTTTCTCTTTGTTTAAAGTTTTTTTTAAAGCTAAATCTACTTTTGATGGCATAGTTCTTGTAACTTATTCGGCAATTAACCCATAAAACTTATTGTTTTTCTCATTTAGTGCACTTTTTACAGTTGTACAGAACATCTTTTGTGTTTTTTAATTAAAAACCTGAGTTGTGAGTAATGAGATGTGGTGGACATAGATTTATAGCAAACACATAACCGAAAAATGACAAAAATTATTTCGATGATCCTTTTATTAGGATCAGCAGTATTTATTAATGCCCAAGTTGGAATTAATACTGCGAAACCCGAGAAAGAACTAACGGTGAACGGAACAATGAAAACATCCGGTATTGTTTTCAAAAAACCAATGGAGAAATTGGGTGCAGATGAAAACTATACTTTTATTATTAAGTCTCCGGCACCTGAAAATAAAATTACGGCTTATAATGATTCCTTTGTGCCGAATTCTCCGGCACCCATCAATATCATTCAGTTTAAAATAGCCTGCGATCCCTCAGATAAGGACTGGGTAAGAGAGTTTGATACAAAGATCAATTCAAAAAAATTCTTAGTGGTGATTTCTTCTTTCGGATTTACTCAGCCCGTAAGAACAAATACGGCAGACTGGTTGACTCCGGTTCCACAGATCTTTGCGTATTCAACAAACGGAACATGGAAATTAAAAGCCGACTATGAGGGATTCACTCCAACATCAAATTTGCCTACTGGAGAATGGACTTTGAATTTGTTGGTGTATGACAGGTCTTATGCAAAGGAATTCAACTCAACTCAGGATCTTAGATCTTCTACAACCGGTGCTGCTGCAGCTCCTTTAATTCAATAAAACACTAAAAATGAAAAAAATTATATCGCTATTCTTTGTAGCTGCTGCCACATTAGGTTTGAAAGCTCAGATAGGAATTAATACAGCAAATCCAAAAGGAACTCTTGATGTAGAGGGGGAAACTCTGGTAGAATCTTATTTAATTGATACTGAAAATACAACAGCAAGAGGAAATTATTTATTGCTTACCCGCTCAAAAGATTCTTCTCCTGTAGGAAAAGTAAAGCTTCTGGATATTACCCTTCGAAATGTAGCACCGGTAAATATGTATACTGTAGTGTTAAAAAATGTGAAGCAGGATGAAGTAGTTAACCTGAATACAGGTTTAGATGCTGACAAATATGTTGTAGCAATTACGGGAGCTGTTTTTAGTGATGCTGTTTCTGCAACAACAACATCTACTTCAAGACTGTATGGTGCTTATTCTACTGAGGTAACTAAAGTACAGCAGGGAGGAAAGAATTATCAGGCTATTAATTTAAGTTTTAAGGGTGCAGGCACAGTGAATTCACAGAACGGAACCTGGACATTGACATTAAATGTATTTGAGAAATCTCTGGTAAAAGACTGGGGAACATTTCAAGGCTCAGTATCAGCTGCAGCTTCTTTTTCAGGAGTATCAACCAATACGCCTCTTGGGCTTCAATAATTAAACATGATAAGAAAAATTTATATTACAATGATGATAGGGCTGGGTGTACTTTTGAATGCCCAGACCGGGAAAGTAGGAATCAAAACAGATAAGCCTGCAGAAACACTTGATGTAAACGGAAAAACATATACCAATTCCCTGTACCTCAGAAATCCGGGTGAACCTACCATGACAGGAGGTAGCTTCCTGGCAACATCAGAAAACGCACTACAGCTTTACGATCCGAATTTAGAAAGCAGCGGACTATTCAATTATATTAAACTCAGCCTTACCAACGTATCGGGAGATGGAATTACTGATTATGATACTAAAATAGACGTCAATAACTTTTTGGTTGTACTCCATAATTATTCTTTTAAGCTTAATAACGGAAATACTACTGTGGTACTTGATTACGGGAACAATGGAGTAAATGATAATAAACAGGGATCTCCAGATGTAATAGCATTTAAAAGCAATGGTACCTGGCATATCAAGGCAAAATTTACAGACAGCAGAATTATTGCCAATACCTCTGCAGGCCTGGTAAGAAATTATAACAATTTTACAGTGGACCTTTATCTGATGGCTTACAAAAGACTTATTACAAAGCACAATATCAATGAAATTAATGCTGACCTGGGAGGAACTAACGGGTCTGCCCAAACGATTAATAAACCATCAGGTTTTTAATATAATAGCAATACATTTGATTTTAAGAAAACCAGATTATTAAAAACGATAGTCTGGTTTGTTATTTAGATTAATAATAGGCTGTTGGGGTTATTATTTAATTAAACTTTCTAGAAAATAAATAAAATGGTACAAAAACTTCTTTACAAACAGCAGGTCCTGTAAAGACAGAAAATAATAGAATCTAATTCTGGCCTTTTTTATACTATTTTTTTAAACTTTTTAAAAATCAGCAATATCCGTTTGTAGTTTCAAAAATATTTTATACTTTTGCAGTCCAAAAAGTAGGCTTATCATAGGTGAGTGCGATAACCTGCTGAATAATAAATGCTTCCAAACTCATTAATTATTCAAATTTAAAAAACAAACAATGGCTAAAAAAGTCTTTAAAATGGTAAAGCTTCAGGTGAAAGGTGGCGCAGCTAACCCTTCTCCACCAGTAGGTCCAGCATTGGGTTCTGCAGGTGTGAACATCATGGAGTTTTGTAAGCAATTTAACGGAAGAACCCAAGATAAGCCAGGGCAAGTTTTACCTGTAGTAATTACAGTATACGAAGACAAATCTTTTGAATTCGTTATTAAAACTCCACCTGCAGCTATCCAATTAATGGATGCGGCTAAGATCAAGGGAGGTTCTGGTGAACCAAACAGAAACAAAGTAGGTTCTGTAACTTGGGAACAAGTAAAGAAAATCGCTGAAGATAAAATGGCGGATCTTAACTGTTTTACAATGGACTCTGCAGTTTCTATGGTTGCAGGTACTGCTAGATCTATGGGATTAAGAGTAACAGGAACTAAACCAACTTTTAACGCTTAAAACTATTAGAAATGGCAAAATTGACTAAAAAGCAAAAGGAAGCTTTAAGCAAAGTAGAAAAAGGAAGATTCTATAACCTTGAAGAAGGTTCAGCTCTTGTAAAAGAAGTGAACACTGCAAAGTTTGATGCTTCTGTAGATATCGCTGTAAGATTAGGTGTAGACCCAAGAAAAGCTAACCAAATGGTAAGAGGTGTTGTATCTCTTCCTCACGGAACTGGTAAAGATGTTAAAGTTTTGGCTTTAGTAACTCCAGATAAAGAAGCAGAAGCTAAAGCTGCTGGTGCTGACTATGTAGGTCTTGACGAATATTTACAAAAAATTAAAGAAGGTTGGACAGACGTTGACGTTATCGTTACTATGCCAGCTGTAATGGGTAAATTAGGTCCATTAGGTAGAGTATTAGGTCCAAGAGGTTTAATGCCAAACCCTAAATCAGGAACTGTAACTATGGAAATTGGTAAAGCAGTAACTGAAGTGAAAGCAGGTAAAATTGATTTCAAAGTAGACAAGTATGGTATCATCCATGCTGGTATTGGTAAAGTATCTTTCGATGCTGCTAAGATCAAAGAAAATGCTCAGGAATTAATCCAGACATTGATCAAAATGAAACCAACTGCTGCTAAAGGAACTTATGTAAAGTCTATCTATCTGTCTTCTACAATGAGCCCAGGTATTGCAATTGATACTAAATCTGTTAACTAATATTTAATCCTAAGACAATGACAAAAGACCAAAAAGTTGTAGCGATACAAGAGATCAAAGATTTGCTTCAGGATGCAAAAGTAGTATACGTAGCAGATCTAGAAGGTTTGAACGCTGGTAAATCTTCAGATTTCAGAAGACAGGCTTTCAAGCAAAATATCAAAGTAAAAGTTGTAAAAAATACACTTTTACAAAAAGCAATGGAGCAAATTGAAGGAGTAGATTACTCTGAAATGTTCCCATCTTTCAAAGGAAACTCAGCATTAATGATTGCTGATACAGCTAATGCTCCTGCGAAACTTATCCAAGGATTCAGAAAGAAAGAAGAAAAGCCGGCTTTAAAATCTGCTTTTGTTCAGGAAACTTTCTATATTGGTGACAACAACCTAGACATGTTGGCTAACATCAAGTCTAGAGAAGAAATGATCGGTGAAATCATCGGATTACTTCAGTCTCCAATTCAAAGAGTTGTTTCTGCTCTTCAAAACAAACCTGAAACTGTAGAAGCTAAAGCTGAAGAAGCTGCTCCTGTAGTTGAAGAAACTCCTGCTGCTGAAGCTCCAGAATCTGCTGCAGAAAGCACTGAAGAAACAAGTGCTGAATAATTATACTCAAAAAATTAAATAAATAATCAACAAAAACATTACAACAATGTCAGATTTAAAAAATTTAGCTGAAACGCTAGTAAACCTAACTGTAAAAGACGTAAACGAATTAGCTGCTATCCTTAAGGATGAGTACGGAATTGAGCCAGCTGCTGCTGCTGTAGTAGTTGCAGGTGGAGCTGCAGGTGAAGCTGCTGAAGAAAAGACTGAATTCGATGTAATTCTTAAGTCTGCAGGTGCTTCTAAATTAGCTATCGTTAAATTAGTAAAAGATTTAACTGGTGCTGGTCTTAAAGAAGCTAAAGATATCGTAGACGGTGCTCCTGCTCCATTAAAGCAAGGTGTATCTAAAGACGAAGCTGAAGCTCTTAAGAAGCAATTAGAAGAAGCTGGTGCTGAAGTAGAATTGAAATAATTTCAATTTTATTATAAATATAAGAAGCCTGAGCAAATGCTCAGGCTTTTTTTGTTTTATATTTCTCCTCCTGAGTAAGCTGACACCTAATGAATATCAGGAATTAAAAAAAACAAAAACAAACTCAAAAGAGTTTACAGTATTGCTTTTACACTACAAGTAGTATCCTAGGTAGAAAGAGCGTTTATGATTATAAGCAAACCATAGAGTGATATGGTATATACGGTCACTGCTTACAGGAATTTCTATCATTAAGGTAGAAGCTCAATCGGCTGTAAAGTCTTATAAAGTTATTGTGAAATAATAATAAAGAAACTTAGTGTTGGTGAAGGGTTGCTCAGAAGCGAGCTGCTCTTTTTATTTTAATCGCCTCAAAATGAGAGAGATTATTTGTAATTGTGGATAACTTTTTGTATCTTTGCCCCTCTTTTGGCGCGAAAAATTGTTTGTAAATTTATAAAATACTGAAAATCAACTCTTTCATTGTGTAATAACATGGAAGGGATTTTGTGTTTATAGATATTACGGGTAATGCCGTCTCAAAAGTAAGAAAAATATTTTGCATTACGCTGTGAAAAGATATACCAGTGTTGCAGTTAGGAATCAGACTGTAAGAATAAAGAACAAAGAATAAGACTATTTCTGATAGCGCCAAATATCTCATGTCTTTTCTCTTTTCTCTTTGTTTTTCTTTTCTCTTCCTGATATTTTTAAATGAATCAAAATATTTTTTAACCCTTTCTTAAAAGTTTTATGAGTAAAACAAAATCAACAACTCAAGGAAATCCGAGAATTAATTTCTCATCAGCGAAAGGAAAAATTGTAACTCCGGACTTTTTGGACATCCAAATAGAGTCTTTTAAAGAATTTTTCCAGCTTGATACACTTCCTGAAGCCAGAAAGACAGAAGCTCTTTACAAGACTTTCCAAGAGAATTTCCCAATTACGGATTCAAGAAACCAATTCGTATTAGAATTCCTTGACTATCTGGTAGATTCTCCACGTTATTCAATTGATGAGTGTGTGGAAAGAGGACTTACTTATTCAGTTCCTCTAAAAGCAAGACTTAAATTGTATTGTACTGACCCGGAACACGAAGATTTCCAAACAGTGGTTCAGGATGTATATTTAGGTCCGGTTCCTTATATGACTCCTTCTGGTTCATTCATTATCAATGGAGCAGAGCGTGTAATCGTAACTCAGTTACACAGATCTCCGGGTGTATTCTTCGGACAGACTTACCACGCTAACGGAACCAAACTTTACTATTCAAGAATTATTCCTTTCAAAGGATCTTGGATGGAATTTACAACAGATATCAATAGCGTAATGTACGCGTATATCGACCGTAAGAAAAAGTTACCATTAACAACTTTATTAAGAGCTATCGGTTACGAATCTGATAAGGACATCCTTCAGATCTTCGACCTTGCTGAAGAAGTGAAAGTTTCTAAAGCAGCCCTTAAAAAAGTGGAAGGGAGAACATTGGCTGCGAGAGTATTGAACACATGGTTCGAAGACTTCGTAGACGAAGATACAGGGGAGGTAGTTTCTATCGAAAGAAACGAGATCATCCTGGATAGAGAAACCATCCTTGAAAAAGAACACTTAGATCTTATCCTGGATGCCGGTGTGAAATCAATCCTGATTCACAAAGAAAACAGCAATGAATTCTCTATCATTCAGAATACATTACAAAAAGACCCTACAAACTCTGAGAAAGAAGCTGTAGAGTACATCTA
This sequence comes from Chryseobacterium bernardetii, assembly GCF_003815975.1. Lineage (NCBI taxonomy): Bacteria > Pseudomonadati > Bacteroidota > Flavobacteriia > Flavobacteriales > Weeksellaceae > Chryseobacterium > Chryseobacterium bernardetii. The sequence goes on along the minus strand of NZ_CP033932.1, from coordinate 521,636 downwards.
TCGTCAGTTAAGAAACGCAGATCCACCAGATGAGGAAACTGCAAGAGGAATCATTGAAAAATTATTCTTCTCTGAGCAGAGATACTCTTTAGGTGAAGTAGGACGTTACAGACTAAACAAAAAGTTAGGTCTTAACATCCCAACTACAACTGAGGTTCTTACAAAAGAAGATATCATTGCAATCGTAAGACACTTAATCGAACTTGTAAACTCTAAAGCGGAGGTGGATGACATCGACCACTTATCTAACAGAAGAATTAAAACTGTTGGTGAGCAATTAGCAGGACAGTTCGGAGTAGGTCTTTCAAGAATTGCAAGAACAATCAAGGAGAGAATGAACGTTAGAGATAACGAAATCTTTACTCCGCTTGACCTTGTTAATGCTAAGACTTTAACATCTGTAATTAACTCATTCTTCGGTACCAACCAGCTATCTCAGTTCATGGACCAAACCAACCCTCTGTCTGAGATTACTCACAAGAGAAGATTATCGGCACTAGGGCCTGGTGGTTTATCAAGAGAAAGAGCAGGTTTCGAGGTTAGAGACGTTCACCATACCCACTACGGAAGAATCTGTCCGATTGAAACTCCGGAAGGACCAAACATCGGTTTGATTTCATCTTTAGGTATTTATGCGAAAATCAACAACCTTGGTTTCATCGAAACTCCATACAGAAAAGTAGAAAACGGTAAGATTGATCTTAACGCTGCTCCTATTTATCTGAATGCAGAAGACGAAGAAGCTAAAGTAATTGCTCAGGCAAACGTTGAATTGAGCGATAACGGTGAATTCGAAACAGACAGAATTATTGCAAGATTGGACGGTGATTATCCGGTAGTAGAACCTAACCAGGTTGACCTTATCGACGTAGCTCCTAACCAGATTTCCGGTATCTCCGCTTCATTAATTCCATTCCTGGAGCATGATGATGCGAACCGTGCATTGATGGGATCTAACATGATGCGTCAGGCCGTTCCTCTATTGAAGCCACAGGCTCCAATCGTTGGTACAGGGCTTGAGCAGCAGGTTGCAAGAGATTCAAGAATCTTAATTAACGCTGAAGGTACAGGTACTGTAGAGTACGTAGATGCTGACAGAATCGTTATTAAGTATGAAAGAAGTGAGGACGAAGATTTAGTACAATTCGAGTCTGCTACTAAAACATATAACCTTACTAAGTTCAGAAAAACCAACCAGAGTACAACCATTACCCTAAGACCAAACGTAAGAGTAGGTGATGTAGTGGAAAAAGGACAGGTACTTTGCGACGGTTATGCTACTGAAAAAGGAGAATTGGCTCTTGGTAGAAACTTAGTGGTAGCGTTCATGCCTTGGAAAGGATACAACTTCGAGGATGCGATCGTAATCAACGAAAAAGTTGTGCGTGAAGACTGGTTTACTTCAATTCACGTAGATGAATATTCTCTTGAAGTTCGTGATACCAAATTAGGAATGGAAGAGCTTACAGCAGATATTCCAAACGTATCTGAAGAAGCTACCAAAGATCTTGACGAGAACGGTATGATCAGAATTGGTGCTGAAGTGAAGCCTGGGGATATCATGATTGGTAAAATTACTCCAAAAGGTGAATCTGACCCAACTCCTGAAGAAAAACTCCTTAGAGCAATCTTCGGTGATAAAGCTGGTGATGTGAAGGATGCTTCATTGAAAGCTGACTCATCATTAAGAGGTGTGGTTATCAACAAGAAATTGTTTTCCAGAAACATTAAAGACAAAAAGAAAAGAACTGAAGAAAAACTTAAGCTTGAAGAAATTGAAAACACTTACAAGGCTAAGTTTGACGAGTTGAGAAATACTTTAATTGAAAAATTAAATACACTGGTAAGCGGTAAAACTTCTCAGGGGGTACATAATGACCTTGACGAAGAGATCATCGGTAAAGGTGTGAAATTCACTCACAAGTTATTAACTTCAGTTGAAGATTATGTAAACGTTAGCGGTGCAGACTGGACAGTAGACGCTGACAAGAATGAATTGATCAAACAATTGATTCATAATTACAAAATCAAATATAACGACATCCAGGGAGTTAAAAACCGTGAGAAATTTGCAATTTCAATCGGAGACGAGCTTCCGGCGGGTATCATGAAGCTGGCTAAAGTTTACATTGCTAAGAAACGTAAACTGAATGTAGGGGATAAGATGGCAGGACGTCACGGTAACAAAGGTATCGTATCAAGAATCGTTCGTGAAGAAGATATGCCATTCCTTGAAGACGGAACACCGGTAGATATCGTATTGAATCCACTTGGGGTACCTTCGCGTATGAACATCGGACAGATCTATGAAACAGTTCTTGGATGGGCTGGTCAGAAATTAGGAATGAAGTTCGCTACACCAATCTTCGATGGAGCAACTCTTGATCAGATTACTGAATATACAGAGAAAGCTGGTCTTCCTAAATTCGGTCACACTTACCTTTATGATGGTGGTACCGGAGAAAGATTTACTCAGGCAGCGACTGTAGGTGTTATTTACATGCTGAAACTAGGACATATGGTTGATGACAAAATGCACGCACGTTCTATTGGTCCTTACTCATTGATTACTCAGCAGCCGTTAGGAGGTAAAGCTCAGTTCGGAGGTCAGAGATTCGGAGAGATGGAGGTTTGGGCACTTGAAGCATTCGGTGCATCTAACATCCTGAGAGAGATCCTTACTGTGAAGTCGGATGACGTGATTGGTAGAGCAAAAACTTATGAAGCCATTGCTAAGGGTGAATCTATGCCTGAACCAGGTATTCCGGAATCATTCAACGTACTACTTCACGAGTTACAAGGTCTTGGATTAGACGTAAGATTGGAGGAGTAAATTAAAGATTTAATTACTAACAATTAAAGAATTAATAAACTCCGAGATATAAGAGAGAAAGTAATCTTTCAATCTTTAATCTTTTAATCAAAAATAAAATTATGTCAAATAAAAATAAATCAAGTAGATTTAATAAAATAACCATCGGTTTAGCTTCACCGGAGTCTATTTTACAAGACTCAAGAGGAGAGGTTTTAAAACCGGAAACTATTAACTACAGAACTCACAAGCCTGAAAGAGACGGGCTATTCTGTGAGAAAATCTTTGGTCCTGTAAAGGATTACGAATGTGCTTGTGGTAAATACAAGAGAATTCGTTACAAAGGGATCGTTTGTGACCGTTGTGGAGTAGAAGTTACTGAGAAAAAAGTAAGAAGAGAGAGAATCGGGCACATCAACCTTGTAGTTCCAATTGCACACATCTGGTATTTCCGTTCATTACCAAACAAAATCGGATACCTTCTTGGAATTCCTTCTAAGAAATTAGATATGATCATCTACTATGAAAGATATGTAGTGATTCAACAAGGTATTGCTAAGAAATTAGACGGTTCTGATTTCGAGAACATGGAATTCCTTACAGAAGAAGAGTACCTTGATATCATGGAAACTCTTCCTATTGAGAACCAATATCTTGATGATTCTGATCCAAACAAATTCATCGCTAAGATGGGTGCTGAAGCGGTTGAGGAATTGTTAAAGAGAATTGATCTTGATGCATTGTCTTTTGACTTGAGACACAAAGCTCATAATGAAGGATCTAAGCAAAGAAGAACTGAAGCTCTTAAGAGATTGAACGTTGTAGAAGCATTAAGAGGTGCTAATACAAGAATGATCAACAGACCAGAGTGGATGATTATGCGTGTTCTTCCAGTTATCCCACCAGAACTGAGACCATTGGTTCCATTGGATGGAGGGCGTTTCGCAACTTCTGACTTAAATGACCTTTATAGAAGAGTTATCATCAGAAATAACCGTTTGAAGAGATTATTGGAGATTAAAGCTCCTGAAGTAATCCTGAGAAACGAGAAGCGTATGCTTCAGGAATCAGTAGATTCATTATTTGATAACACAAGAAAATCTTCTGCAGTAAAATCTGAATCAAACAGACCATTGAAATCACTTTCTGATTCATTGAAAGGTAAGCAAGGTCGTTTCCGTCAGAACCTATTAGGAAAAAGGGTTGACTACTCTGCACGTTCTGTAATTGTTGTAGGTCCAAACTTACAGCTTCACGAATGTGGTATTCCTAAAGATATGGCAGCTGAGCTTTACAAACCATTCATCATTAGAAAATTAATCGAGAGAGGTATTGTAAAAACAGTAAAATCTGCGAAGAGAATTATCGATAGAAAAGAACCAGTAGTTTATGATATCCTTGAAAACGTGATGAAAGGTCACCCGGTACTATTGAACAGGGCACCTACGCTTCACAGACTTGGTATTCAGGCTTTCCAACCTAAGATGATCGAAGGTAAGGCAATCCAGCTACACCCGTTAGTAACTACGGCCTTCAACGCCGATTTCGATGGTGACCAGATGGCGGTACACTTGCCGTTAGGACCAGAAGCGATCCTTGAAGCTCAGTTATTGATGTTAGGTTCTCAAAACATTTTGAACCCTGCAAACGGTTCTCCAATTACGGTACCATCTCAGGACATGGTTCTTGGTCTTTATTTCATGACTAAAGAATTAAGCTCTACTGATACCATGAAAGTAAAAGGAGAAGGGCTTGCATTCTATTCTCCTGAAGAAGCGGAAATTGCTTACGCAGAAGGAAAAGTTTCCCTAAACGCTAAGGTAAGATGTAAATTACCTGTTAAGGAAAACGGAGAAATCGTAACAAGACTGATCGAAACTACTGTAGGTAGAATCCTGTTCAACCAGATCGTACCTAAACAGGTAGGATATATCAATGAACTTCTTACCAAGAAATCATTGAGAAATGTTATCGGTAAGATCCTTGCTGATACAGATTTCCCTACAACTGTGAAGTTTCTTGATGCAATGAAAGACTTAGGTTACTCAAACGCATTCAAAGGAGGTCTTTCTTTCTCACTTGGGGATATTGTAGTTCCTGTTGAGAAAAAACAGATGATTGCACAATCAATTGAAACTGTAGACGAAATTAGAGCTAACTATAACATGGGTCTAATTACCGATACAGAACGTTATAACCAGGTAATCGACGTTTGGACAAACACTAACGCCGGATTAACTGAAATGATCATGAGCAGAATGAAAACTGACCAAGGTGGTTTCAACTCTGTATACATGATGCTTGATTCTGGGGCGAGGGGTTCTAAGGAACAGATCCGTCAGTTATCAGGGATGAGAGGTTTGATGGCGAAACCGCAGAAAGCTGGTTCTACCGGTGCGGAGATCATCGAAAACCCGATTCTTGCGAACTTTAAAGAAGGACTTTCCATCTTAGAGTACTTTATCTCTACCCACGGTGCCCGTAAAGGTCTTGCGGATACCGCTCTTAAAACTGCCGATGCTGGTTACCTAACCAGAAGATTGGTAGACGTTGCACAGGACGTTATCGTTACAGAAGACGATTGTGGAACTTTAAGAGGAACTGAAGTTACTGCACTTAAGAAAAATGACGAGATCGTTGAAAAAATCTCTGAAAGAATCTTAGGTAGAGTATCTCTTCATAATATCTATGATCCTGAAAGTGATGAATTAATCGCTGAAGCAGATCAGGTAATCACTGAGCAGTTAGCTAAGAGAATTGAAGAAGCAGGATTAGAAGCAGTTGAAGTACGTTCTCCACTTACTTGTGAGGCTAAGAAAGGTATCTGTGCTAAATGTTACGGTAGAAACCTTGCAACTGGTAAGATGATCCACATGGGTGAAGCAGTAGGTGTAATTGCTGCACAGTCAATTGGGGAACCGGGAACTCAGCTTACGTTGAGAACCTTCCACCAAGGGGGTACTGCAGGAAACGTATCAGAAAACCCATCAATCGTTGCAAGAAGAGACGGTATCGTTGAAATGGATGAAGTAAGAACAATTACTTCTGAAGATGAAAACGGTAACACCGCTGAGGTTGTAGTTTCCCGTTCAACGGAATTCAGATTAGTTGCTGATAATGATTCTAGAACTCCATTAATGGTAGCTAACGTACCTTACGGATCTATTCTATCTGTGAAGCCAGGTGATAAAGTGAAGAAAGGGGATACAATCTGTAGATGGGATCCGTATAACGCGGTAATTATTGCTGAAACTTCAGGTAAGGTAGAATACGAGGATATCATCCAGGGTATTTCATTCCAGCTTGAAATTGACGAACAGACAGGATTTGAAGAGAAAGTAATCTCTGAATCCAGAAATAAGAAAGCCGTACCTACCTTGAAGGTGGTAGATTCTAAAGGAGTTGAGCAAAAAGCTTACAACTTACCGGTAGGAGCCCACTTGATGGTAAACGATGGTGAGAAAATTAAGGCTGGTAAAGTCTTAATCAAGATCCCGAGAAAATCTGCAAAAGCAGGGGATATCACCGGAGGTCTTCCGAGAGTTACCGAATTATTCGAAGCAAGAAACCCTTCAAACCCAGCAGTTGTTACTGAAATTGACGGGGTAGTTTCTTACGGAAAAATTAAGAGAGGTAACAGAGAATTGATCGTTGAAGCTAAAACTGGAGAAAGAAAAATTTACTTAGTTAAATTATCTAACCAGATCTTAGTACAGGAGAATGACTTCGTGAGAGCTGGTTCGCCACTTTCTGACGGTTCAATTACTCCAGACGATATCTTAAGAATTAAAGGTCCAACAGCTGTTCAGGAATACTTAGTAAACGAGATCCAGGAAGTTTACCGTCTACAGGGGGTAAAAATCGACGACAAGCACTTCGAAATCATCGTAAGACAGATGATGACAAAAGTATCTATCGTGGATGGAGGTGATACTCAATTCCTTGAAGGAGCTCTTGAGCATAAGTATGACTTCTTGGAAGAAAATAACAGGGTATTCGGTCTTAAAGTAGTAGTAGATGCTGGTGATTCTAAAGAATTTAAACCAGGTCAGATGATTACTGCAAGAGAATTAAGAGACGAAAACTCTAAGTTGAAGCGTGAAGATTTGGCATTGGTAGAAGTAAGAGAAGCTCTTCCAGCTACAGCAACTCCTGTACTGCAAGGTATTACAAGAGCTGCCCTTCAGACTAAGTCATTCATGTCTGCAGCATCATTCCAGGAAACAACTAAAGTTCTTAACGAAGCAGCAGTTGCTGGTAAGATAGACGATCTTAACGGTCTTAAAGAAAATGTAATTGTAGGACACAGAATTCCTGCAGGTACAGGTCTTAAAGAGTATCAGAACGTTATTGTAGGTTCTAAGAAAGAATTCGAAGACCTTAACTAAAATTAATGATTTGAAATTTGGGATTTGAAATTATTTTTATATTTTCACAATCTCAAATTTCGAATTTTAAAAACATAATTTATAACAATGGACAACAATCAAAATCCACAAGACGGAAACATCAACATCGAATTAAACGAAATGGTAGCTGCTGGTATCTATGCTAACTTAGCGCTAGTAAACCACTCTCCATCTGAATTTGTAGTAGACTTTATTCAGTTGATGCCAGGTGTTCAGCAGGCTAAAGTAAGATCAAGAGTAATTCTTGCTCCACTTCACGCTAAAAGAGTATTAAGCGCTCTTCAGCAGAACATCGCTAATTATGAGCAGCAGTTTGGAGAAATCAAAGAAGTTGAGCCTTTCGTATTAGGAGGAAACAACGTACAAGCTTAAGATTTTTTCTTACAATAAATAAGAATGCCCTGGTTTTGCCAGGGCATTTTTTATTTTTATGGTTCTGAATGTATAATTCGTACCAAACAGACAATCCGCTTTGTTACACTTATTCTCTATTGTTGTAATTGTCAAATCAGTTAATTGATTGAAATGCTTTGAATTTATCTTATCTAGATAGATTATTAATTCACAAAACTGTTCTTTTTTATAAATGTTTATATTTTTCGCAATTCTACCATTAATATCTGCTTATAAAATATTTAAAATATAATGGGCTTTTATTTTATTAATATTAAATACAAATTGAATTAATTTAGTTAATAAGGGTTAAAATATTTTACTTTTCTTAATTAAATTTGTAAAAAATTGAAAAGGAATGAAAATTTACCCTATTGCAGCTGCTTTACTTTGCATTAATTTATATGCTCAGCAGCAAAATAAACCGCAGGCTAGCCAGAAGCACTTGCAGGAACTTTATACTAAATATGAAAAAGACATTAAGAAAGCACATAAAAATGCTAAATTAATGGGAACTCCTCCGGATTTATATAACGAGGAGGATTATAAAAGAACCATGGATCCTGTTACGGGAAATGTTAATTTTGAAAAGTTAGCAAAAGTAAATAAGGATATCCTGATGGGGGAGTATAAAGCAACCCAGCCAATGTCTTTTATTAGTGGGGGTCAGGGGGCTGCTGCAGGGAAAATAATCAATGAACCATGGATTGAAAGAGGACCTTATAGTGTAGGAGGAAGAACAAGAGCAATCATGTATGATCCCAATGATGCAACAGGTAAGAGAGTTTTTGCCGGTGGAGTTTCAGGAGGTCTTTGGGTGAATCAGGATCCTTCAGTAAGCACAAATGAATGGCAGCCTTTGAGTACATTCTGGGCTAATACTTCAGTAGTATGCATCACTTCAGATCCCAACAACCCACAGGTATTTTATGTAGGTACGGGAGAATCATCAACCACTGATGTTGTGGGCTCAGGAATCTGGAAAACCACAGATGGTGGGGCTACATGGACTCAGATTTTTACCGTTCCGGTTACTTATTCTTCAAATGGAGTAAGAAATGGAAATTTCTATATCAATGATATTAAAGTAAGAAATAACAACGGTGTTTCAGAAATATATGCCGGGGTAAGCGGTTCTTATGTTGGAATTACATTTAATGACGGATGGCAGGGGCTTAGCCAGGCTGGATTGTACAAATCTGTAGACGGTGGGGCTACCTTTACCAAAAATACTAACCTGTTGGCTATGAATACTACAACAAATGTGGTAAGTACAACAGGATATTCTATTCAGCAAATAGAAATTGCTGCAGATAATTCTATATGGCTTTCCACAAGAAGTTCCCGGTTTACAAATATAGATTCCGGAGGTAGAATTTTTAGATCTACAGATGGAAACACTTTCAATCAGATTTATAATGTTGGAAATACCGGTTCAAGAGTAAACTTCACGCTTTCCAAAACTGATGCTGGCAAAGCTTATGCTTTTATGCAGGGAGCTGGAACTACTGAGCCTATCAGAATTGTAAAAACAACTGATGGAGGAGCTACATGGCAGTCTACTTCAGATGTGCCGCAAGTTATTAAATTACCTACCGCTACAGATGCCAGTATTCCAGCCAATGATTTTACAAGAGGACAGTCTTTTTATGATCTGGTAATCGCTGCAGATCCTCAGAATGATAATACATTGTATATTGGTGGGATTGATCTGTTTAAATCTACAGATGGAGGGGTTAACTGGACCCAGATTTCAAAATGGTCCAATAACAATAATATGGCTACTTTGGCTGTTTCTACGGTACATGCCGATCAGCATGCTATAGTATTTAATCCATTCAACAATTACAGTACCGGCCAAATGATGTTTGGCAATGATGGCGGGATTTTTTTCGCAGCCAATAAAGGAAATATTGGAACAGTTGGGGGAATGGTTGCGAGAAATAGAAGGTATAATGTAACCCAGTTCTACGGAGCGGTACTTAATCCAACAAAAACTCCGGCTGATGAAGAATTTCTGGCAGGAGCTCAGGATAATGGCTCTTGGTGGCTGTATGGTGCGCCTCAAGCTAATAATTTCTTAACTACGCAAGCCGCTACCGGAGGAGACGGAATGTATCCTGAATATGATGATCAGGATAATTATGAAATTTCCAGCTATACCAATAATAATCATTATTTACTGAATAATGGTCCTAATTCACCTTATTTTTTGATCACAACTTCTGCTAACAGGAATACGGGTCATTTCGTAAATGAAATTGCATTGGACAGAAATAATGAGGTTTTCTATTCTTTCCGTTCAGGACTTACGCTTTTCAGAACAGCCGGGCTTAGCAGTACTGCTACAACGTTTACTAATGATCTGGTTACGGTAGGAACAGCCCAGAGTGGTGAACAGATTTCATGGATGAAAGTGTCTCCTTATACAAAAACATCCACTACACTTTTTGTAGGAACTAACCTGGGAAGACTTTTCAAAATTACCAATGCCAATACGACATCGTACACCTCTACTGAATTATCACCTGCTGCTGCAGGAACAATTTCGGATATAGAATTTGGGGCTAATGAGAATGAGATTTTATTAACTTTATCTAATTATAACCAGGTGAGCATATTCTATTCAACGAACGGGGGAACATCATGGCAGAATAAAGAAGGTAATCTGCCGGATATGCCTGTAAGAACTATTCTTAGAAATCCGGATGACCCTAATGAAGTATTGGTAGGTACGGAATTGGGGGTATGGGGAACTGCCAATTTCCTTTCCGGAACACCTACTTGGTCATCAGTAACAGGGAATATCGGGAATGTAAGAGTAACAAACCTGGATTACAGACCTTCTACAAAAACAGTCTTGGTTTCTACTTATGGAAGAGGTGCGTGGACAACCCAAAATACGAATACTCTGGCTACTTCGGAAACTACAAAGGCATCTTTAAGAGCAGCAAACAGGGTATATCCTAATCCATCTAAGGGAATTGCCCGTTTAAGATTTAATAATGCCAATCATAATACTGTAGATATCAGTATATATGATAAAGCTGGAAGGCTTGTATACAGCAAGAAGAATGTAAAATCTGATGAAGAATTCGGTCAGAAAATGCTGCCGGGAACTTATATTTTGAAAGCTGAAGATAAAGGTGAGATTGTATTTAGCGGAAACTTCCTGGTAATTGGACGTACCGGAGGTGATGAGGATTAAAAAATGAATAATCCATTATTATTAATATTATTTTGGGTACTGGCTTCCTGTGGAATGCCAGTATCCAACTTTCAGGATAAATCAGTTTCTGTACTTTCTGCTGAAAAAACAGAATGGTCTGGCGGAAGAGCTGGAGTAAAAGGAATTATTTATACTGTAAAGTTGAAGGCAAAAAAAGATATTATTATAAAATCCCTTCTGGCAGAAGGAAGTAAAATTCCATTCAGCCAGAATACTGCAGGGAATATCATTGTAGTACAGGGCAACCTGCAGTATAAAAATAATAATGCAAATATTGAAGATTTACCTTCAGGAGCACCTGTAGAAAATGCCAGAAACAAAGCTGATCTTAAAGAAAGTTGGGTGGAGTATACATTGAAAAGTTCTGGTAAATCTTACAAAATCAGTATCCCGAAGTTCATTTTAGTAGAAACCCAGGAGGAATTAGCTCCTTAAAATCTTGTTTGTTTTTTGAACAGAAAACTATTTTTTATCTTTTTATGCATCCCGGTAATCATGTTATTTAATAATATGGCTTACACGGTTGTTTCTCACGTAAAAAGAAAAATATATGAACACACACAGTACCATATTACCCGGCATCCTTTAAAGAAATCAAAAACTGTATGCTTTACAGAAGAAGATCTTATAAAAGCGGAATGGAAAGAAGACAAAGAGTTTGTACTTAACGGATTTTCTTATGATGTAGTTCAGGTGAGCAGGATTAATGGGAAAAAACTTTTTTTCTGTTACCTTGATAAGAAAGATATTATCATCAATTCACTAGTAGACCTTTCAAAGAAATTAACCGTTAAAAAAAGAAATCTTAGAACTCAGATTGATCTGCCAGGGCTTAGGAAAGATCTGCTTAAAACATCCCGGTTTACCATTCTTGTTGGAAAAGAATTTCCTCTTTTTTTAATACTGGATATAAACACAATACCCAATCACTACTACCTATCAGAAAGTACTCATTATTTATCCATTAGTATTCCGCCTCCGGAGTTTCGCTTTGCTTAAGTGAATATAATATTAATGATAACTAATTTTTAAATAATGAAAAAATATATATGCATAGCAGCAATGTTAGGTTGCGCTATAGCTCATGCTCAGCAGATACAGGAAGGATCAATTGATGAAGTTAATATCCTTGGCAGAAAGAAAATAAAACAGGAACGCGCAGAATTCAAAAGACATGCACAATCTGTAGAAACGCTCTCTGAAGAAGATCTTAATAGGAATAACCCAGCTGCAATCGACCAAACGCTGTCTACTATGCCAGGGCTTCAGGTGGATAAGAGAACCAATTTTGGTGGGCAGAGACTTGTTCTTAGGGGATATGGAAACGATCAGAAGTTCAATAACTGGGGAGTGAAAGCTTACTGGAATAATATGCCGTTAACCAATGCTGAAGGAGTAACCGTTCTGGATGATGTTGATTTTGCCTATGTTACCAATGTAGAAGTTATTAAAGGTCCTGCAGCAACAATGTATGGAGGTGGAGTTGGAGGAGCTGTGCGCTTTTATACCCGTCCTGACTTTACAAAAGGAGCATCCATCTCAGAAAATGCAATGTTCGGGGCATTTAAAACATTCCAGTCAAGAACACAACTGAATGTTGCAGATGAAAATTATTCAGTAAGTGCAGCATACGGGCATCTTGAAACTGACGGATACAGACCTAATGGTGGTGGACTAAAGAATTTCTTTAATGTGAACGGTACTGTTAAGCTTGGTAAAAAAGACCAGTTAAGTTTCTTTGCAAGCCAGGCCTATTCTTATGAACATACCTCAGGACAGATTTCATACAATGATTATTACGCAGGTATTGATAATGGAAATCCAGCCTATATCCGTAAAAATTCCGGAACAAAAATAAAGTCAACAAGAGTGGGACTTAGCAATATGGTAAGCCTTACATCTAATTTAAGAAACTATACCACTCTGTTTTATTACAATGGAAATACAGAAAGTGTTTCTGCCGGTGCATATGGTGTTACAAGTTCTCCAAATGTGGGTTTACGTTCTACATTTACATTAAAGAATGAATTTAAAGATTTTGAAAACCGTTTGGATTTCGGTTTAGAAGTTCAGAATTCTGTTTCCACTACGTCAAGCTACCGTTTTACCGGTTCGGAAACAAACCCTTTGCAGACAACCGGAATGGCAGGAGCTTCCTATTTTAAGTATAACAATAATCAGTCAACTTATTTTGCAATTGATTATCTTACTTATAAACCCTGGGGACTTACCTTACTTGCGGGGTTAAGCGCAAACAGAACGAATTATGATAGAAAAGATCTGTATGCATTCCCAGATTTGGTTCCTGGGCACAAAGATCAATCATTTGAGAAAAAGTTTGATGTAGCGTATACACCTCATTTTGCACTCCAGAAAGAATGGAAACATCAGATCTTTAATCTAAGTTATAGTGAAGGGTATAATTCTCCTACAGCAACTTCATCATATATCACAGGGACCAATACTATGAATGACGATTTAAAACCTGAACGTGCAAGAATGGTAGATTTCAGTGTACATGGGCTTTTAATGAACACAAAGCTGGATTACCGTATTTCAGCATTCAGGATAGATTATTCGGATAAACTTACACAATTGTTAATCCCTGGAAATATGGCTAATCAAACATATTGGGCAAATACCGGAAGCCAGAAAAATACCGGGCTTGAAGTAAGTGTAGGGTATCAGTACAGATCAGAAAATTCGTTTATTGAAAGAGTGGTGCCGTTTGTTAACCTTTCTTATTATGATACAAAGTATAAAGACTTTTCAGTTTATGATCCTAAATATATAGACCCCGTTACAGGAAAGGTTGTAGGAAAATTAATGGTATATGATCATAAAACTGTGGTGGGAGTTCCCAGGAATAAATATGCAGTTGGTCTGGATATCTATACAAAACCGGGATTCTATCTTATTAATACATACAATTACCTAGGTAATGTGTATGCGGATTTCAACAATGCTAATCTTGTAAAAGGGTTTGGGTTGTTGAATTCAAAGCTGGGTTTTAAAAAAACCTTTAATAAATTGGATGTGGATGTTTATGTGATGGGAAACAATCTTACCAATCAGATCAACTATACTTTTTTATTCTTAGGAAATAGTATCAATGATTCCGATGCAGGAAGTGGTTATGCTAAAGGTGTAGCTACAGATGTAAATCCGGGGCCAAACACTTCTTATTTCTTTTATGGTGTAAACCTGAAATACAGATTCTAATCCTAAAATATAGATTATTACAAAACTGTTTCATTTATGGAACAGTTTTTTTTTGTTACGTATTATTAATATAGTGAATTATTTTAAGGCAAATCTTTATACAAAGAGAGTTTGATGTAGATTTTATTTATTGATAATTGATTTATTTTATTTTTTATTAAATAATTGGTGCTGTTTTATATATTTGTTTCAAAATATTGACAGAAATAGGTATGAACAATCAATTTATTATCCAGAAATTCGGGTTCTTGGGAAACGACTTTTTGGATGAGTTTCAGAAGAATGCTGTTGTAGCAGATATAAAATCAAAGACTGAAATTGTGAGAGAAGGGCAGAAAAATAAGTATGTCCCGTTTTTAATCAAAGGATCTATAAAAGTTTTCACTTTGAATGATGGGAGAGAGCTTATCTATTATTATATTAAAGAAAGTGACAGTTGCCTGATGACGTTTTCATCTATTTTTACAGATTACATAAGCAGGGTATATGCTGTTGCAGAGGAAGATTCAGAAGCATTGTTAATTCCTGTTTCTATTATGCATGATTGGCTGCTGAGGTTTCCGGAGATCAATAAATTATTTTATCGTGAATATGACAAGCGCTTTTCAGAGATAATGAGTATGGTAAACGATGCCGTTTTTCATCGTCTTGATAAAAGAGTTCTTAATTATATCAAACAACAGGTATCTGCTACAGGACATAATCCTATAAAAATCACACACAGGGAAATTGCCAATAATCTAGGAACTTCCAGAGAAGTTGTAAGCAGGGTTTTGAAAAAAATTGAAAATGAAGGTGACATCTTACAAACCAAAGCAGGAATAAAAGTGATTATACATGAAAATTTTGGAATAGAATAATTTACATTTTCCCAAAAGATTATATCTGTTATTGATAAAAAGAATTCGCTCGGTGACTTTTATCACCTATTTTTGAATTGAGAACTCAATAAGTTTGTCATATCGTAATTTAATTCAAATAGTATATGACAAAAACCCTTTTATTTTTGTCGGTATTTGCATCAGGTCTTGCCTTTGGTCAGGAGGATCTGCTGAAAGATATTGACACTGTTAAAACCAATACCGAAACTTCACAACCTGCCTTTAAAGCCCTTCAGATCGCAACAGGACAATCTACAAAACTGGCCTCTAAAAAAGAATGGTATATCGTGGTTGCCCATAGATTCGGGGATGTAAGCGCAGGATTTAAAGATTTTTTCGGCCTTGACCATGCTTCAACCAAATTGGGAGTTATTTACGGTATTTCAGATGCAGTATCTGTGAGCCTATCCAGAGAAACTAATATGAAGACGTTTGAAGGAGCAGTTAAATACAGACTTGTAAGGCAAAATGAAAATTTTCCGGTTGATATTGTGGGGTATAATGTAATGGCTGCCAATACGGAGCTTAAGAAAGATACCTATCCTCATCTGAAATTCAGTGACAGGCTTTCATACCTTACCCAGGCACTGATCTCAAGACGATTTAATGATAAACTTTCCTTACAGCTTACTCCTTCTTTTGTTCATAAAAATCTATACGAACCCAAGATTGAAAATAAAAACCAGTTTCTTGCAGGTTTGGGAGGGCGTTATAAGATCTCAAAACGGGTTTCCTTAAATGCAGAATATTTTGTGAACTTTGATGATCACAGTTTTTATAAAAACCCACTGTCATTAGGGGTAGATATAGAAACCGGAGGGCATGTCTTCCAACTTTTACTTACAAACTCCCAGATAAATTCAGATATAGGATATCTTACCAATGCTACAGGATCATGGGGAAAAGGGCATATTTTCTTTGGGTTTAATCTTTATAGAGTTTTTTAATATGAAAAAGCTAACATCATTACTGATACTGTCGTCTGCAATCATTCTGACAGCTTGTGACAGCAGAACTTTCGAAGAAATTTCTGATAATACACCCGTAACAGCAACTGTAAAATATACGGCAGATGTAAAACCTATTGTAGACAACAGTTGTATAGGCTGCCATTCTGCGGGGAGTTTTAAACCGCTGGTTACTTATGATCAGGTAAAAAATAATATAGAAGGAATTCTGGACCGTATCCAAAGACCAAATGGAGATCCCGGCAAAATGCCTCAGGGAGGATCTTTATCTTCAGCCCAGATCAACATTTTTATTAAGTGGAAAGCAGACGGATTGAATGAAAATTAAAAAAAGTGATATGAAAAAATTAGCATTATTAAGCATATTACTGCTTTCTGCAGGATATGTTTCAGCACAAAAATATAGCTCTAAAACAGGAAAAGTAAGTTTTGAAGCTTCTGTTCCCCTGTTTGATGATATTTTTGCTCAGGATGACAATAATATTGTGATTTTAAATGCAGATAGTGGTGAAATGGCATCAGTCTCAACAGTTAAAAACTTTCATTTTAAAACCAAATTAATGGAAGAACACTTCAACGAGAGCTATGCAGAATCTGCAAAATACCCTAAAACAACTTTCAAAGGAAAGATTGTCAATTTTGATAAAACGAAGCTTTCTGCCAGCCCACAGAAATATACAGTTCAGGGAACTCTTAATTTTCATGGAGTAGATAAGGCCGTTACTTCAGCTGCCACATTGTATGCCAAAGACGGTAAAATATATATGCAGGGTAAGTTTGCAGCAAGACCGGCAGACTATAAAGTTACCATCCCTAAAATGGTGACCAAAAAGGTTGCTGAAAATGTAAATATCGAATACAACTATGTAATGGTAAAACAATGAAAAATATAATCTTATTGTTAGGACTATTCCTGGGCTCATTGTTATCTGCCCAGGAAAAAGTCAAATCAATATTTGATATTGCCAGAAGCGGAACAGTTGCTGAAGTACAGGAATTGATGAAGCAGAATCCGGATGTCATTAATCAGGTGAATGAAAATGGTTTTTCACCTTTGATTTTAGCATGCTATCGGGGCAATATTGAAGTAGCCAAATTTTTGATAGATAATGTGAAAGACATTAATTATAAAAGTCAGCAAGGAACAGCCTTATCAGGACTTTCTGTAAAGTATAATAAAGATCTGGTAGTGTATTTGTTAAATAAGAAGGCCAATCCAAATATTGCAGATGAAACAGGAGCTACTCCACTGTTTTGGGCTGTGAAATTTGGTAATAAAGAGTTAGCTGAATTATTACTCAAAAATAAAGCAGATAAGTCTATCAAAGATTCACAAGGTATGACTCCTTTTGAATATGCTTTGCAAACCAATAATAAAGATATTATCAACCTTTTAAAAAATTAAATATGAAAAGAATTGTATTTTTTCTTTCTCTGTTAGTAGGTGTTTCAAGCTTTTCACAGCAAAAATCTACAGGTGATATGACATTGTCAGGTAATGGCATGATTGCAAATTTTACTTTAGACAACACAACTTCTAAAGTTACACTGGTTTTGAAAGGTCCGTCAGACAGGTGGTTTGGATTTGGAATAGGAGTAGATCAAGGTTTTAGTATGTCTGCGGGAGATGCTTTGGTTTATACAACACAAACTACACCTGCACTTACAGACAGGAATTTCAGTGGAATTATGCAGCCTCCGGTTGATGCAACTCAGAACTGGACTATTGTAAGCGATAATGTGAATGCCGGAATAAGAACTTTAACATTAACCAGAGATCTTACAAATTCTGATACGAATGATTATCAACTCCCATATTCTACTACAAATACAATTAATATTGCAGGGGTAAGACCAGGTTCTGCTACTTTTAATGTAGCGAGTGGGCATGGCGGAGTTGCAGGTTATGCGACGGGTACATTTGCATCTGTTTTAGGGACTAACGATCTGGCTATTGAAAGTAAAAAAGTAGTTCTTTACCCTAACCCTGCTAAAGCAACAGTAAGTTTCAAAAACTTTGATAAAATAAAGTCTGTTGATATCTACGACGCAGCCGGCAGAAAGGTAAAATCAGTAAAACCTGAAAGCGAAAGCATGAGTGTTGAAGATTTAAGACCAGGAAATTACTATATTGAAATCCTGCTTAAAGATGGAAACCTGTCTTATGAAAAGCTAATCAAAGAATAAAAAAACACACCTAAATATCTTTTTTAAAAACGGATACCTCTGATCTTTTAGGGGTATCATTTTTTTTCTTAAACCAGCTCTGCTTTAAAATTTATATATTTGTGTGAATCTTGGTCCTTAACAAAAGGCAGTTTTTTTAGCCTTATAACATTTTTACAGCCAATGGAATTTAAAACCTTAGCCAATGTTGAAATAGATGAACTTTTAGCCATATTTAACCTTTCTTTTTCCGATTATATCGTTCCCTTTCATCTTACAAAAGAAGTACTTGCCGCAAAAATTAATGCTGAAAAATTAGATATGAATATTTCAGTGGGTGCTTTTGAAGAAGGAAAATTAGTGAGTTTCATCCTTCAATCCGAAAAGCAGGAGAACGGGAAGAAAATTATTTACAATGGCGGAACCGGTGTTGTGCCGGAAAGCAGAGGAAAAGGGCTTGTAAGGAAAATGTATGACTTTATCATTCCTGTTTTAAAAGAAAGAGGAGCGGATGTATTGCTGCTTGAAGTGATTCAGGGAAATACTGCAGCAATCAGGGCTTATGAAAATTTAGGCTTTACCATCATTAGAAAATTGCTTTGTTTTAAAGGAAATATCAATTCAGGGCTGGAAAACTCTATGATTACCATAAAAGAAATGAAGGACCTTCAATGGGAGAATCTCCGTACTTTTTGGGATATTGAACCGTCATGGCAGGGATCTGTTTATGTATTGAATCCTATGCCGGAAATGTATAAGACTTTGGGAGCTTATTCGGATGAAAAGCTGGTAGGATATATCATTTACAATCCTGGTGCAAGCAAAGTGCTTCAGATTGCTGTACACACAGATTATAGACAACAGGGAATAGGTTCTGCACTATTTGCTGCTATTGCTGATGGACAGCCTGTCGCGATTAATAATGTTGATGATACGTCTAAAGAGACAGACGCATTTCTGGATAAAAAAATAGGGCTTCAAAATTGGTTATCCCAGTTTGAAATGATACGTAACATTTAAGCGGTTTTTATTTCCATTTAAAAATAAAAGGTTTTTAATATACTTTTAACCTCTTAAACTTTTCAGGGAGCAGTAGAGAATGTAACTTTGCTGAAAATTTTTAAATAATGAAGCGAGGAATATATTTTTTACTGCTCTTTTTTTCCTTAACAGTTTTTGCCCAACAGGGAGCTATAGACACTGCCCAAGTAGTAGTGCCAGGTCGGCTGAACAGTCTGGAAGCCCAGTCTAAACCATATGTTATCATGATCTCCACCGATGGTTTTCGTTATGATTATGCTAAAAAATACAATGCTGAAAATCTGTTGAAACTTTCTGATAGCGGAGTAAAAGCAGAAGCTATGATTCCAAGCTACCCGAGTATTACTTTTCCTAATCATTGGAGCCTTATCACCGGGCTTTACCCTTCTCATCACGGTTTGATCGATAATTTTTTCTACGATTATAAGAGAAAAGAAAATTACGCGATGAGCAATAAAAAAAATGCAGAAGACGGAAGCTGGTACGGCGGAATTCCTCTTTGGGGATTAGCTGAAAAGCAGGGAATGGTATCTGCATCTCTAATGTGGGTAGGATCTGCCAGTGATGCGGGAGGAATGAGACCTACCTACTATTATCCTTATCATGAAAAATTTACACCATCCGAAAAAGTAGAAAAAGTTGTGAACTGGCTTAAACTTCCGGAAGATAAAAGACCACATTTCATATCATTATACTTTCCGGAGGTGGATGGGAGCGGTCACCACTTTGGCCCGGATACCAAAGAAACGGAAGCTGCTGTTCACCTGATTGATCAGGCTATTGGAGATCTTGTTCAGAAAGTAAATGATTTAGGATTAAAGAATGTCAATTTTGTTTTTGTTTCAGACCACGGAATGATTAAGGTTGATGGAGGAACTCCTTTGGAAATTCCGGCTCTTCTTTTTGATAAAAACAGATTTGATTTTTATAATTCCCAGACCCTTCTAAGAGTATATGTGAAGAACCCGGATGAGGTAAAAAAAGTTTATAAAGAATTAAAAGCTCAGAAAACTGACGATTATGAAGTTTATTTAGATAAGAAATTACCAAAATATCTTCACTTCGCTACAAGAGATGATAAATATAACAGAATAGGGCAGATTCTTCTTCTTCCCAAAGCTCCGAAAATATTTCTTGAAAAAGGAAAGAAAACTTCTGTAGGGAAACATGGGTATAATCCCAAGGCTGTCCCTGAAATGAAGGCAACTTTTTACGCTTGGGGACCAGAGTTCAAAAATAATATGGAAATCGGTGAATTTACCAATATCAATGTTTATCCTCTAGTTGCTGAGGTTTTAGGATTAAAAATTGAACAGCCTATTGATGGAAAACTTAAGATTTTAGGAAAGATCTTAAAAGAAAAGAAATAAATAGCTAACAAACCGCAAGACGCTCAATCTTGCGGTTTTTTTATAAACTTTCATAAACAGTTTCGGCGCACCAAAGGTGCGCCGAAACTGTTTATGTTATGGTAAACTTTGAAATTCAATATGTAAATATTAATTAAAAATATAAATATAGATTAGATTATTGATAGTTTTTGTTTCAATTTTTTATCACTGCTATATTATTTTTTTTATATCTTTAAAAGTGAATTATTTTGGATTTTATGAAAATTTTTACCAGTATAATAATATTGTTGTTGATTTGTTGTAAACCCTCTGTTAAAACAGGTTTTGTAAGTAATGAAATGGAAAATAAATATTCCAGAAAACTAAGCCCTGATAACAGGTTTATTCTCTTTTATCAGTTCGAAGATAACCCTCTAGACCCCGGAAGGTGGCTTACCTATTATGTAACAGAAGCCAAAACAAATATTCTTAAAAAAAATGAAACAAGAATTCTTGCAGACTCCATTTATTGGAGATCAGATAATGTTCTTGTTATAATACCTTATCGTAAAGTGATGAAAACGGAAATAGAAGTAGATGATAAGGAAAATGATAATAAAATTTTAATACCTATAAAATAACTACACATGAAAAAAAACTACATCAGAAATGGGGCAATTGTAATAAGCGCTGTTTTTTTATTGAATGCATGTCAGCATTTCAATACACAGGCAGACACAAGCCGCCCACCGTCGTCAAATACTGACGGAATAGGTAGGCAGAAAGAAAAAGAATCAACTGAACTGGATAAGATTAAAGTTTCAGATGATAAAAAAGTTTATGCTCAGGTACAGAAAGAGCAAAATCTGAAAAAGATACTTGCTTATAATGACCCGAAGTTTAATAAAATTTTTGAAAATCTTGGTGATGGAGCTGAAGAAACTCAGCTAAGAAAGGAGTTGCTGATGAACATGGCGAAACCTGGAGAAATGGTTATGGGGCATCGTGCTGATAAAAAATTGAGGGAGCAGGAAACAGGGGTGAAAGAGAAAAAAGGAATTGAAGAAATGGCAGAGTACAGACGTAAGATCACAATGCCGATTGGTACTAATAAAATGCTCTATGAAGATGGAAATTTGTTGAAGGAATATGACAAAGCGCTTAACAGTGCGACTCTTAAACAAGCTAAGCAGAAGTCTGCAATTGCTGCTAAAAACGGCACCTATTCCATTAATAATGTAGTGTTTACAGAGAGAGGTCCTAATAATATTCCCGGGAGAGACAGGAGCATTGTAGTTTCACCTCAGAATCCTAACAAATGGTATGTAGGATCAGTGGGAGGAGGAGTCTGGATTACTGATAATGCCGGAACAACATGGAAAAATACTACAGATTTTGCAGTTCCTAACTTGGCGACTTCTACAATTGCTATCTCTGCACAAAATCCGAATGTTGTTTATGCAGGAACAGGAGAGCCATTTGGTAATTTAGATAAGATTACAGGAACAGGTCTTATAAAATCTACAGATGCAGGAGAACACTGGACTAGATTATTGAACACTGCCGCTTTTGGTGATGTAGGAAGATTATTGGTAAACCCTGCCAATGCAAACCACCTGTTGGCGGCTACTTCAAAAGGAATCTATGTAACCCAGGATGGCGGAACTACCTGGAACCAGACCTTTACAGGGTCAATGGTAAGTGGAACGAATTATGTTTCTACTCAGGATATTGTTGCAACCAGCGATTTCAGTGCAATATATGCTTCTGTTAATACTTTAGGAGTTCTTAAATCTGCAGATGGCGGGGCAACCTGGACAAAAGTATTTGATGCACTGGCTCTGAACAAAGCAATAAAAAGAATAGAGATCGCTGTATCTCCTGTTAATCAGAATAAAATTTATCTGAGCTGCCAGGAAGGTACTACTACAGGAATATATATGTCTGCCAACGCAGGAACCAACTTTCAGGCTCTGACTTATAAGACCGGGAACAGTAAAGAAATCCTTGGAGATCAGGGATGGTATGATAATGCTATTGCAGCCCATCCGTTTAATGAAAATATTATTTACGTAGGTGGAGTTTCTGTTGCAAAGGTTACAGTAGATACTACGGATAACTCATATAATGTACTTTCCATAGCAAGTGGGTATAATACTTCCTACCTTAATACGTCTGTTCATCCTGACCAGCATGGCATAGTTTGCCAGGTTGATCCGGCAAACCCTGCACAATTCAGATTATTATTGACAAATGACGGTGGGGTATATTCCACACAATATAAAACAAACCCGGGAGAAACCCAGGGAGATTGGAGTAGCCCTGTAACAGGACTTAATACCACACAGTTCTACGGTGCAGACAAAAAGAACGGAGCAGATGCTTATGTTACTGGGGCTCAGGATAACGGATCATCAGCTACCATTACAGCTCCGTCTTCAAGTACTTCTAACTACTTATCCTTATTGGGAGGGGATGGCTTTGAAGCCCTTTGGAACTATAATAAGCCTAATGAAATGATATTTGGGTCACAGTATAATAACTTTGTAAGAACAGAGCAGGGAGTAAATCTTAACGGTCGTTTTACAGCCAGAAACGCAGATTATGGATCGGCATTGTCTCCATTCTATTCAAAATTAGCTAATGCCAATAACAACCCTGATGTTATATTTACAGTATCCTCTAAAGGAGTTTGGAAATCTCCTGATTTCGGTAGGACGTGGGGCTTAACAACCTTTACAGTCGCAAACAATGGAACCTGGCTTGGAGGAGATTCATATGCAACCGTTAAAGTATCTGTAGCAAACCCTGATGTAGTCTGGGCTGGATCTGCTGTTTCAGGAGGAACAGGAACAGCTTATAAGATCAACGTTTCAAAAGATAACGGAACTACCTTTACCAAAACAACAGGTAGCATGCCAACAACAGGTAGCTACTATATCAGTGGAATAGCAGCATCAAATACAACGGAATCCAGAGCTTATGTGCTTTTCTCTGTAGCCGGCCAGCCAAAGGTGGTTAAAACCAATGATTTTGGTGCAACATGGACAGATATTTCCGGGTATAGTGCAGGATCTGTTTCCACAGGCTTCCCGAATGTCCCGGTACATAGTTTAATTGAAATGCCATTTGATGACAAAATTCTTTGGGCTGGAACTGATATTGGAATATTTGAAACAGTAGATAGTGGTGCAACATGGTCTCTTGTAACTACTATGCCTCCGGTTTCTATCTGGAACATGAAAATTGTGAATGACCAGGTAGTTCTGGCGACCCATGGTAGAGGAGTATGGACAGCTACTATTCCTGAGCTGGCAACCTACGTGCTTCCGGAATACGTAGCACGCCCAATTATAAAGAGTGCTAATCAGGTAGCCATTCATGATATGAAAGCTAAGGCTGTCTTTAATTATACAAATTCACAAATCACGAGTCTGAAGGTATATGTTGATAATACTTATGTTTCAACAATTTCC
Organism: Chryseobacterium bernardetii; assembly: GCF_003815975.1. NCBI lineage: Bacteria > Pseudomonadati > Bacteroidota > Flavobacteriia > Flavobacteriales > Weeksellaceae > Chryseobacterium > Chryseobacterium bernardetii. The sequence goes on along the minus strand of NZ_CP033932.1, from coordinate 497,708 downwards.
AGCACTCAGCCCAATACAGATTATACATTTACCACTACTTCAACTTTAACAGAAGGGGTTCACTCAATTTCGGTTACAGGGGTATATTCTAACGGAACAAAGGAAACAATCAAGGATACGAAATCTTTTGATATTATTAACTTTAATAGCGGTGCCGCTGCTATTAATGTTCCTGCCTTTACCAGCAATGATGTATATATTGGAGCCGGTAAATTTGTAGTAGATAATGTGTCAAATAAATTTACTTATAATGTGTTGAATAATGTTGGACATCCATATGCCAGCAATACAACCTATCAGACTTATATGAAAACTCCGGTGATTGTAGGACCAGCTTCCGCAATGACAATGAGACATATGGCTCTTACTGAAGCACAATATGATTATGCTTATGTAGAAGGATCTAAAGATCTTGTGAATTGGACAACAATGGGTGTTTATGACGAAGCTTCATTCAGTAACTGGAACAATGGAGGAGCAGCTCTTCCGGCGGCTAGTGTGAATGAAACATTATTCCAGAACAGTTCTTTAAATTTAGGAGCATTTGCCCCTGGGGATGAAATTGCAGTGAGACTTCGTTTAACCAGTGATCCGGAGGTTACTTCTTATGGATGGCTTATTAAATCTATAGTTCCTACCTCTTCTCTTGGAGTGAAAGATATTGTGAAATCAGAAGAAGGAATCAGATTGGTGCCTAACCCGGCAGATGACGTTACAGGCATTATGCTTCCTGCCAATAATAAAGGCGGTGTGGATGTTTATGTGTATGATGCTTCCGGAAGACAGGTAATGTCTCTGAAACAGCAGAAAGGGCCAAAAATAGTTATGGATGTTAAAGGTCTTACAAAAGGTCTTTATCTGGTACTTGTAAAAACAGGAACAGAAAACAAAGCACTGAAATTAATTAAGAACTAATTTATTACCCTTATTTTATTAACAGGTGGCTTTAAGGGCTGCCTGTTATGAACAGAAATAAGAATAAAAAGACTCACCAGCCAGGTGAGTCTTTTTATTTTTTTTCCAACAATTTTAAATTTAAAACTGGGCTGCAAACTCTTTAGCGAAGTCCTCCAGTTTAATATTTCCGGTAACAGGAGAATGGTGTTCAATAAAATCTTTTTGCACGGTTCCTGTTTTCATTCCCAACCCCATTTCAACATATAATTCGGCCATATCCTGTGGTAAACCGGCCTGTAGCATTCCGTTTAAAGAGTCTTCATCTGAGAATTCCACCCACGGAAGTGCGGGTTTTTCAATAGAAGCACCCAATACCTTGGCAAAATCAGAAGCTTTTCGGGAATCGCTTACAATATACCGGATATTTTTACCCGTTTCATTTTTCACCAGTTCTTCGGCTGCTGCCTGGGCAATATCTGCCGGATGTACCACTGGAATTTCCGTGTTTTCAGGATAATTTCCACCCATAATTCCTGCATTTTTAATCAGTGGAATATCATTGAAGAAATTAGTGTAAAAATAGCCTGCCCTTAGAAAAGTAAATGAGGTGTTTTCAATTTCCTGGTAAAGCTTTTCAATGTGATGAAGACCTTTGATAGGCCCGTTTTCTACTGGCGATCCCGCTCCAACACTGCTTAGCATTACCGCTCTTTTAACTCCTGTATTTTGTAATGCTTCTGCATAATTTTTTCCCGCATTGATGGTGTTCTGAACAATATTTTCGGTGCTGATGGCAGGAGGCGTCATAACGAACACGGCATCTGCTCCGTTAAACGTTTGGGTTAAGAAGTCAACATCAGTAATAGATCCGATTGCAGGTTTTGCTCCTAAAGATTCAATATCATGTTTCCTTTCTTCATTGCTGCTGATAACAGTGATGTCATGCCCTTGTTCTACCAATTGCTTTGTTAGAGGTCTGGCAACGTTTCCTAATGATCCTGTGATGATAATTTTCATATGTAAATTTTTATTGAGTTGTAATAACTGTATGTAATGTTTTGATAGTTATTGTATTATATGAATTAATCAAATAGCGGCGATTTTATCATAAATACTTTTATATATCCTGTGACAAAGTTATATTTGTACTTACTTTTATACAAGTACTTACCCTAAAGTATGTAACTATGACAGCTATTAAAGAAAGTTCAACCATTCAGGAGAATAAAAAGGTCGTACAGGATTGTCCGGTAATGTATGTCATGGAAAGAATTGGTGGATTCTGGAAACCCATTATCCTTTTTAATCTTTCCACAGGAGAAAAAAGATACAGTGAATTGAAAAAAGCAATTCCTGCAGTTACAGAAAAAATGTTGATTCAGCATTTGAAGCAGCTTGAAGCAGACGGTTTGATTATAAGAACAGCAAAACCAGTAGTGCCACCACATGTTACCTATAAACTGAGTGAAGCCGGCAATGAACTGGCTCCTGTTATTGATGCAATGGCAGCATGGGCTTTTCACGATATGGAAAGGAATGATAACAAATATGCTGATGGAAACAGATATAGGATTAATAAAAATCAGAATGGCTTTGGTGAAAACCTTAAACAATAAAAAAGAGGTTCTTCAAATGAAAAACCTCTTTGAGTATATCTTATAGAAAAATTATAACGATTGCATATCAATTACGAAGCGGTATCTTACATCACTTTTCAGCATTCTCTCATATGCTTCATTAATCTCCTGCATTTTGATGATTTCAATTTCTGAAACAATATTATGTTCTCCACAGAAATCTAATAATTCCTGGGTTTCCGCAATACCCCCGATGACAGATCCTGCTACAGATTTTCTGCCAAGAATCATAGGAACTGTATTTAAAATAGGTTCAAGGCCTCCTAAATAGCCTACAAGAACATGCGTTCCACTGATATTTAAAGTCGTAACATAAGGATTTACGTCGTGTACATATGGAACTGTATCAATAATCACATCAAATTTTCCTTTTACAGATTTCATTTGCTCTTCGTCCGTAGAAATAATAACATGATCGGCTCCTAGCTTTCTGGCATCTTCAGTTTTCCCGGGAGTTCTTGAAAATAAAGTTACTTCCGCCCCTAAACCTTTTGCAAGTTTAATAGCCATATGTCCTAATCCGCCTAAACCAACAACCGCTACTTTAGAATCTGGACCTACATTCCAGTGTCTCAAAGGCGACCATGTTGTAATTCCTGCGCAAAGAAGAGGTGCTACAGCAGCGAGATCAAGATTTTCAGGAACCTTTAGTACATGATGAGAATCTACCACTACTTTTTGGGAATAGCCTCCAAAAGTATGGCCTCCTGAATGCTTATCTTTTCCATTATAAGTCCCGGTGAACCCGTTTTCACAATATTGCTCAAGATCATGCTGGCAGCTGTTGCAATGCCCGCAAGAATCTACGATACATCCTACACCCGCAAGATCGCCTACTTTAAATTTAGATACTTCACTTCCTACTTTTGTAATTCTCCCTACAATTTCATGTCCTGGAACAGCAGGGTAGATGGTTCCGCCCCAGTCGTTTCTTGCTGTATGAAGATCAGAGTGGCATACTCCGCAATAGAGAATCTCAATTTCTACATCTTTGGGAGTAACCTCTCTTCTTTCAATATTCATTTCTTTCAGATCTGCTGTGGTAGATTCTGCTCCATAAGCTTTTACTGTAAATGTGTTCATTTGATTATGTATTTTTATTTGAATTAATAAATTGATGTTACAGGTCCATCTGTTCAAATTTCCGTAACGGTACAAAATTCGAAACTTTCCGGTAAACTGAGCTTATACAGATTACCGAATTACTTACCAATTTTACATACACGGTATCTGTTATGCCAGAAAATTGGTAATTTTGAACTCTAAAATATACTGCATGGAAAATCAGGAGATTGAAATCTATAACAGTGTTTCAGAATATAATAAAATGGCCAATCATGAAACATTACATCCTTTGGTTAATGTGATTGATTTTTCCCAGTCAGATCCCATTTGTCAGTACAGGAGGAAATTTGGCTTTTATACCGTTTTCCTGAAAGATGTAATGTGCGGAGACATGCAGTATGGAAAACATAGCTATGATTATCAGGAAGGGACATTGGTTTTTATTGCGCCCGGGCAGACTTATGGAATTTACAATCAGGGAAAATCTGTTCAGCCGGCAGGTTTTGCTTTAATTTTTCATCCTGACCTTTTAAAAGGAACTCATCTTGGGAAAAATATAAAAGACTATAATTTCTTTTCCTACGATGTGCATGAAGCCTTACACCTTTCAGAAAAGGAAAGGGAGATTATTCTGGATTGCTTCAACAATATAAAACATGAGCTTGAACAGCCAATTGATAAACACAGTAAATCATTAATTGTAAATAATATTGAACTGTTCCTCAATTACTGCATGCGTTTTTATGACCGTCAGTTTATCACCAGGGACCATATTAATCAGGGAGTGATCGGGAAATTTGAAAACCTTGTTGATGAGTATTTAAAATCTGATAACCTTAAAAATATAGGGTTTCCTATGGTGAATTATTTTGCAGAAAAACTCAATCTTTCAGCCAATTATTTCGGAGACCTTATTAAAAAAGAATTAGGAATTTCCCCACAGGAATTTATCCACAATAAACTCATAGATATAGCCAAAGAACAAATTTTAAATCAGGGAAAATCAATTAGCGAAATTTCTTATGATCTTGGCTTTAAATATCCACAGCATTTTACAAGATTATTCAAAACCAAAGTAGGGGTTTCCCCAAGTGAATACAAGAATTTGAATTGAGCTTAAACACAAATGTTACAAATAATTTATTTGTAGGAATTAGAGTGTTCATAAGTGTTTAATTAACAACATAAATTTTCTATTCTCAAAAAACAGAACTATCTTTAAGCTAAAGATTTCACAGTTTAAAAAAATGAACTCACAGCATAGAGAAACGGTGGTTCTCAATACCAAATTCGGAACAATTACAGCATTTAAAGAAAACGGGATCATCAGGGCAAAAAGTATTCGGTATGCCCGTTCAGAAAGATTTCAAAAACCTGTTCCTGTAGATCATTTTATTTTTGACAGCAGGTTTAAGGATAAAACTTCGGTTTGCCCTGCTCTCCGAAGTCTCCCGACTTTGGAGAACTTTTATAAAAATGCTTATTTATTGGCTCAAAGTCTCCAGACTTTGAGCAGCGGGTGGGAGTTATTGTTTAGATTTATTCTTATTTTTTTTAGAAACGGGATAAATTGCAAGCAATGAAAGAGCAATCTTTTTATTAGTTTCTTTTTTCTCTTTCAATTCTTCGGCTTTTTTAATTTGATTTTCAGTAGGGTTTAATCCCTCGAATTGTGTTTCATATTTTTCAGAAATACATAAATCAAGATATTTTAAACCTGATCCGAATATTAAAATAAGTATTAATATCATTCTTATTTTCATAGCAAAACTATTAGGTCCCCAAATATGTTGATAAGGGTTATATCCTTGTTTATAATATTGAGTTATTTCCTTTCCTCTTGGACCCATTAAATTATATGTATCAATAGCTCTACCATATTTAGAATATCCATCCTTTCCCGTTAATGGGCTTCCTGAAGCGTATAATTTGTTATAATATGCTTTTACTTTGCCCCATCAACCTTTACAGAATATTTATCTATCGGATATTTGGCATTTCTTTCTGCAATAAAATTTGTGGCATTTTTCCTTCCAATTTTAACAAGACACCATCTCCTAAAGGAGCTAAACTACCCGAAGCTGGAAACTTCGATTCCAATTTATTAATATAACAAATAAATATCAAAGACTTTTTCTTCTATAATTAGTTTCTTTAAAAGGTTTTTTAAAACCAAATCTTCCAAGGATTTTCTTAATTCAACATCTTCTACCTTATTCTGATAAAAACTTTCTATAAAAGTTTTCAGCTTCCATAAGGAGAATTGATATTTACTATTCTCATCTAATGAAAAATCATATTCACAAACTATATTGTTAAATGTAATTTTACAACCAGCTCCATGAAAGTTATATTGATAATTGTCAAAAGAATCTTTCTTTTTAACAATAGTGCCTATATATTCATAAATATCATCTTTTATTTGATATTTTTCTTTAAGTGCATTTTCAAATTTAATAATAAAATTTTCATAATCTAATAAATATATTGAAATCTCCATAATTCTTAATTTAGTGTAATCCTTGATGAATTTCTTCTATTTTACTTTTATACAATTTAATTGCCCTTTCCATATTAAGTTCGATTATTTCTATTGATTGGTTAGCTTTTATAGCAGCTTTTATTCTATGATGCCCATCAAGTATGTATGTTTTACCCTTATACATATAGGTATGAATTGGTTCCGAGAACATAGAAATATCTCCATTTTTCATTGCTTTAGCAATACTTGAAACTGTTTTTGCAGATTGTGCACATTTCTCCGTTGACATCAAACTTTTAAGGGCTTTGAGCTATATTTAAGAAACTTTAATCCCACAGAACCTCCCAGATTAACTGGCACATCACCAGTAATCGGGGACATTGCCCAATAAGATTTTCCTTTATATTTAAAAAATGTATTGCTTGGCACTTCTACCCAATTCCCATCTCTATATATTGGAGCCATCTATAATAGATCTATAAATTTGTCCATCTTTAACACTTTTAGGGCAGGTTAAACAATCTCCATCCATACTATCTTCTACTACTGTCTTCTCCATATGCAACGTATGGTGAAATTACCCCATGCATCGGAATGTCTCTGTTCAAGCTTATTTCCAGCTTCATCACTTATTGTTAAAATACTACCAATATAGTCTTTGTGTAAAAATTTATAAGAACCATTATGCTCCCCATTTGGTCCCACTATAAAGCTACCATTTGAAGAGTTTTTATTTATTCTTTCACAACATAAAAAGTTTCATCTTTGTTAGGTTTTAATTTAATAGTGTCCATATTTTTATCTACTCTAACAACACTAATAATTCCTTTATCTTCAAATACTGTTAGTTTTTTATCTTTAAAAAAGGCTTCCAAATAAAGATCATTGATCTTAAATTCTTTTGCATCGGTTATACTTAATAATACTTTATCTTTTTCAATTTTTTTCTTATCAAAAATATTATAACTTCTTGCGTATTCAAGCCAAGCATTACTTATTTTGTTTCCATTCTTATTAAAAACAAGATATTTAACAATAAGAGTTTTTTCTTTTTCTGCTTCTTGTAAGGAATTGGAATAATGAAATTTCCCAACACCCTTATCCATAGCTATTCCCCCAATTATAAAATATATTATAATTGAAAATAATGCAATCAAAATTATTATTGACAAATAATTATATTTTTTTCTAATCATTATCTTTTCTGAAAATTATTTTTTAGTTCTTTGAAATTAAAATTTGGGATTACTGAATATCCTCCATATTGAGACAAACCTGCACCCGAAAGTGCTGCCGATATGATATGATTACAGTTATTAAAAAGGAAATGATAATTACTTCGTAATTGTTTCATAGCTCTTGTTGCAGCTCCCAAATCTTGTTTGGCTGTTGTTTTTATTGTAATTGAATCATCATAATGATATTGGGTTTTTGCATAATCCATTGCTTCTTGCCTTGTCTTAAACGTTTTTATATTAGAATCATTTCTTCCACCCATCCAAGTACTTCCCGAAGAATCAACTCTTCCATCACTGACCATATAGATATATCCATCCTTGTCATTTCCTATTATTAATCCACTATGTCCCTTTCCTCCTGCACCATCCGAAGCATTCAAAATTATTATATCTTTAGATGATTCTGTCTTTATCATATGCAACGTATGGTTGAGTCCCGCTACAACCCCTCCAACTACAGCACCTTCCCAGAAGTTTCCTCCGGTCAATTCAGAAGCTACACCTCCCAACACCATACCTGATACTACTGTTCCTGCGGCACTATTAGCAAAACTACCTGCAAGACCACCAAATAAAGAAGCTCCCCAGCTTCCTGAAGCTCCACTCGCAAAACCATGAGTAAAATTAGCTCCCTGCATTAAAGATAAAGTACCTTGTGCAAAACCATGTACTAATCCCTGAGCCATCGCACTTGCCACTTTATCTGTTAAAGTGAGTACAGTTCCTGCGGCAGGGGTAAATGCACTACCTATTCCAAAGGTGACCGCTCCGCTTACACCTCCCCAGAACATAGATTTCAGCGCTCCACCCAACTGCCATTTACCACCACTTATAGCGACTCCTAAAGAATAGGCGGCCAAACCAACAGCTGTACCAATAATTGCTGCTGTAATTACTCCTCCCCAGAAAAGACTAACTCCCCACGCAGCCACAAATGCAAAAACAAACTCTCCACTCGGATCATTAAACATGAGTGGATTATTGAATACATATCCATACTTATTATAGTTCTGCGTGTTGAATATGTCTTGTATATTCTCATCCGCATTTAAGAATCTTCTTAATAACGGATCATACAATCTACCATTCATGTGGATAATGCCTACTTCTGCAAAATGCTCGTGACTCGTGTATCCTCTTTCTAACAATAACGATGCATTATCAATTATATTTTTATCAGTAATTATCGCACCGTTTCCTATTTGAAGATGAGTAAAATTACCCCATGCATCAAAATGTCTCTGCTCAAGCTTATTTCCGGCTTCATCACTTATAGCTAAAATACTTCCGATATAATCTTTATGCAAAAATTTATAAGAACCACTATTCTCTGTAAAGTTCTTTAAATATACAATATTTGATTCATATGGTGTTCCACCAATATAAAGAATATACTTTTCCTTTCCAGTCGTATTGTCTTTTACGACTTCAAAGCTTCCGTCTTCACTGTAAAATTTAGTAAACTTCCCTTCTACATCTGTACTAAAGTTACCACCATAGGTAACTCTTTGTCTCATACTCGTTAATCCATATTGGAAAGCAACATCCCCTTTCATTCCGTCGATGAAAACAGGGTCGTTATTCTCATTATAAACAATACTTTGAATTAAATCATTGCTATAATTTTGCACCCCTGTGGCATTCAGGGTCATTCCTGTTGGCTGGTAGATTTTTGCAGCATTTTCATACTTCATCGTTCCTACCTGATCGTTTTCCATAATCCTTCCTTTAATGTCATAAACATTTCGGTTAGAAGATGGTTTAACTCCTATTACAGGATTAGTCCAGTTTACTAAACGATTATTATCATCATAGTCGAATGATTCTACAATATTGAAGTCTCCACCAGTTGTTCTGCTCTTCAATTCATTCTTAATTGCATCAAAAGAGTAGGAAAGTTGCAGGATACCTGGTTTTACTGCCGACGAATGATTAACCTGAGTTAAGAAACCAACATAATCATAAGAATTATTAATGTCTACTGCACCTAATTTAGCTTTTAATACTTGACCTCGGGCATTGGTTTCTTTCAATTCCCAAAGAATTTTCCCAGAGTTTTTATCCTTAAGCTGGTATAGCTCCCCATTCCATGCGCTATAAACATTCTCAATCTGTACTTTGGTCAATATACCTGAAGAATAAAGCTGTTTTTCATAAGAAATGACTCTTCCTTTATCATCATAGGTAATTCCTTTCTGAATAAAATATTTACCATTACTATTTTCAGATGATGATAATAATCTCCCTTGTGGGTCATAGGAAACATTATTACTATATGGCTGTCCTTTGGAGGTTCCTGATTTAGCAACAAATCTTCCTTTATTATCATAAGTATAAGAAATCATTTTGTTGGTAGCCTGTCCACCATCAGTAGTAGAAAGCTCTTTTTGAGCAATCAGCTGTCCAAAGTCATTGTAGCTATATTCTTTCGTTCCTTTTGGACTGATTGTTTTTTTTGGTTGCCCGAAACCATCATATTCATACTTATACGTACCATTGGATGGATCATTAAATTCTGACTTTCTGCCCCACGAATCATATTTGGTAGTAACAATATTTTCTGCATATTGAGCTTTGATCTGTTCTCCTGCTGCATTGTATGAGAATTGTATTGTTCCTCCTTTATCAGTAGTTGAAACTACATTACCTAACGCATCTGCTGTTTTAGAAGTTGTTCTCTGATAACCATTGAGTTCTTTTATTGTCGTTGTTAAACCTGTGACAGAGGTCTCTAATTTAATACCCTTATATGAAGTAGCAGTTACCTTTGAAGGAAATACAGTATCATCATATGCTATTAGATTCCATGGTCCACCTAAGCCATCAGGACTAAAGGTAGATTCGGATTCAGAAGTTTTTCTTCCCAAAGCATCATATAAAATAGCTTTGGTAATATACTGTCCTTGTCCAAAAGCTTTAGTTGATGTTTTATATTCTTGCCCCAACTTATTGGTGAACTTTTTCGAAATATCCCCATCAGGATCATATTGGGTAACAATAATGTTAGAGTTATTATCTCTTTCATACTGATAAGTTGTGGTTCCTTCTAAATTACTTTTGGAACTCAACAATTTCCCCCAACTGTCATATTTGTTGGTAAGAATATTTCCTAAAGGATCAGTCTGCGTTACAATCTGCCCCCAATCGTTATACGTAATTTGAGTAATTAATCCTATATTATCGGTTTTTTTAATTACAAATCGCCCTTTAGAATCATATTCACTTGTAGTGGTTTGAGTTTGAGGATCAATGCTATTACTGATTACTTTCCCGGTAACATTTCCGAATCCATCATAATTATATGTTTCAAGTAAATATCCGGTATTATCACGATTCCAGGTTTTCAGAGTTTTTACAAGATTATTTTCGTAAGTATACTCTTCCTTCGCTGATTTGGTATCCCCATAAGCCTGTACTATATCAATCTTTGATTTTGGTCGCCCTATATAATAATTTGTGCCTACTCCTGAAGGGTTGTGAGTGTATTCAGATGTTGATGTTGTGATGGCATATCCATTATTAACATTTGATATACTTTGTGCCGGAAGATAATACTCTCCATAAGTTATACTATTTTCAGTAATTATACCTGTTAAAAAGTCTTTGACTTTACTGGTTTTAGGAACAACAGCAGTTACTATCTTTGGTTTATCGGAATCTGCAATTGTTCCGGTTATTACCTGCCCATTTAACAGCTTATCTATTTGGTAATTAGTAGATTTAAAACTTAACAACTGGGTGTTATTCTCAGAAATATCCGCAGGAAATATCTGGTTTTCATTATTGGTTCTAATAGACCATTCTTTTACAGGAACCCCTTCTTGTAAGGGATCCATTTCAGTTCCTGACCAGATTTTGGTATTCTCAAACCCATCAGCGTACCAGGAAGAACGAGCAGCTTGACGAAAACCGATTACTCCCTTTCCGTGTAAATTAGCTATATATCCCCTGTATCTGAAATCTTGTTTTCGAACGGTTTGTTCATCGGTTTGGCGAATTTGAGAAACTCCAAAAGTTTGAGAAAGCCTGTCCATTTCAACAAATGGATATTGCTCTTGTTTTATAGGAGTATAAATATTAGAATTAACAGAAGGATCAAGTTCTTTATAATCTATATGATAATTTTGTGACCCCTGTGATATCAAGGATACATTTTTATCAGGATTGAGACTATAATGTTTGTAGCTTATAATTTTTCTTTCATGATTACCATTAATTCCTTTTACAAGAAATAATATTTTAGAAGAAGTACTATTAACCCTAAAATCTCCAAATACAGGACTTATTATTGCCTCATTTCTTGTAGCATTATAAAGTGTTTTTTCATTAAATGACCATTTGAATTGTGCATTATTAGGATCATATTTGGCTTCACTATAACTTTGAACATACCAATTTGTATAAGGCTGATTGTTGGGGTAGAAAGTTGAAACAGAATTTACGATCTCACTTTTCCCATCATTGTCTAAATCAAGTAATTTCGGGGTAGAAAAAGAATTGGCCCCAACAGCAGTTACATCAAAGGGTCTATAAAACATAAGCCCCTGAATACTTTCTTCCAAGGCATTTCCTGTATTCAAGTAAATTGACCACCCCGCAAGAACAGTAATTCCAACAAAATTATGTACTGGTAATAATACTTCAATATTCTTATCACCATTTAAATCCCCAAATTGAATACCATCAATTATTCCTTTTATGGAATATGTCTTTTTTAAATTTAAAGCATAATTATTATTTACTTTCTTTAATTCATACTGATGTAAATTATTGAGTGGAGTGTCAACGGTCTTGACAACAGGAGAAGGTTGCGTATAGTCTTTTGTATAATAGCTAACGCTAACATTGGTATTGGCTGGATCAACAAACATCACATCCTGTTTTCCATCATTATCAAAATCCACAATCCCTCCCTTACTTAAAATATTTTTAGGAGTTGTCTCCGGAATAATGCTGATTGTATTATTTTGTATATTATTATTATCTACAACTACATATCTATAACCCAATGTCTTACATTGCCATCTTCCTTTAGGTGGATCAGGTACAATGACCACATATTTACATTTTTTATCGTTTAATGACAAAATCAATTCAGACACCCCATCAGAATCAATATCCACTTCCCTCATATTTGAAGGATGAGAGACATTCATTCCCCCTATATATTCGGGGTCAGTTTCAGGTGGATATAAAGAATCAGCATACCCATAGCTTCCTGATTGTATTGTTTTAGCATATTCTAAAACAAGAGGATTATTATAAGTATTGAGAACTGATCCGTCAGTTTTGATTGAATAATATTTAAGTTCTATATCCCCTGAAGAAGGAGGGTTATATCCTGCATTATTTTTTGAAATAATAAGCCCCTGCTTTGTTTTAATGTAATTGTCTGCCGATTTTATGTTAAATGTTGTAAAGCTACTGCCTGGCCAATAAGTGCTTGATGGCCCCAAATAAACAAAAGAAGGGATGCTGTTGTTGATAGCATCAAAATAAATATAATATCCTTCAGGTCTTCCATTTTGTGCTGGTTGCATTACAATGAAATCTACTAAACCGTCTCCATTATAATCCCCTGTTGTAATAACATTATTATAATCCCCAAAATCATATTCATTAGAGCTTGTGCCCATTGTAGCTGAAGAAAAAACTATAGGATTGGCTTCTTTTCCTTCTGAGTTATATTCAATAATCTTTTCAACAAAATCATAATTAACTTTATTATTAGAATCATTATTAACTATATTTTGTGTTTCGGAATATTGAATTGAATAACTTTTAAACGGAGAACCGTTAGCTTTAACTTTTATTTGATCTAATATTTTATCTTGTTTGAATAATATTCCTTTCAAATAAGATGTTTCGATAATCTTTCTTGGTAAATAAGTAAATTCAATGGTATTGAAATGAGGTTTATCCAAAGTTTCATTTCCACCCCAAGTAATACTAGCAATTACTGCCACATTATTAGAGTTGTTCTGAGTGTAGTTATAGGTAATATAATTTCCCTGTGCATCCTTCCATTTTACAATATTATATTCCAATGGTGTTCTGGCTGTACTATTCCCGGAAGCGATTGCTCCATACCATGACTGAGAGCCATCCTCAAAAGTTACCTCCCAATATTCAGGCCCTTTCCATGCTTGTCCTGATGCGGAGCCAAAAGATTTTATCTTAATATTGGAATATTTCTCTGTTACATATTCAGCCCCGTCTTTTCCATATTCACCAGACTTAAGAATCAATCGCTGTCCATTAAAGCTATAATAATCAGAATAATCCAATTGTATTCCTTTTACTTCTCCATCCTTTTCAATATTCCTGCCAACTCTTGATATTGTTGTAACCCCGGAAAGATTCCATCCATACCCCGCAATACCATTTCCGAAGCCACTGGTATAAACGAGGTTTATTTGTGGGGCCGCACTTTTCACTCCCGGCGGTAAAGCAATAGGTAAAGTAAATTGCAATTGTCCGGCTCCATTTACTTCAATATTTCCTTTAGTATCATGAAAGCTTTGTCCTGCCGGAGCCGTAGTTCCTGATGGATTATTGCTTCCCGCCTGAGAGTCTGTTGGCCCCCCGCCCGGATTTTCCGTCGCAGGGCCTATTTTTGCCACAAAAGGATTGGAAACATCAGATTTTGCATGAAAGCCTTCGGTAAGGATCACTGATTGTGGATCTTGCACTGTTCTCGAAGTACTTTCTGCCTGGTATAGTATGGTCTGTGAAAAGCCCAATACTGAAAACAAGGACAGTATAAATGATGAAAATAATTTCATATTTGTTGTTTTGTAGTAAATTATTTTAGTTAAAAGTTTATCGTTTCGTGATGTTTCGGCTGAATACTCTTCCATCTTTCAACGTAAAGTGCAAAACATAAATACCCCAATCGTAGCCGGTCATATTGATTTTAAGTTTTCTGTTCAAATCAGGCATATTCTGCTGCTGGAATTTCCAGTGAACGGTACTGTGCTGATACAGTGAAACCGATTCGATAAGTCCGTCTACCTTCTCAGTCCAGTCGATAGTCAGAACATCACTAACAGGAACAGGATACAACCTAATTTGTTTCCAAAAAGTAGCTTTATCTATCATTTGAGATTCAGGTTGAACTTGGGTTGTAGCAACTATTTTAGATTCCGCAGTTGCTGGTTCCTGTGTTGTTCTTCCTGCTGAATTTGTTCCTCTGTATCTTTGATTTCCGGCTTCATCATACTTGAAATACACTTCGGTCTGGGAAAATCCGAAAAAACCTATCATCAGCGATGATAGTGATAGTAATTTTCTTTTCATTTGTGATTATTTTTTAGTGGATAATAATTGTTGAACTTGATATTTCAGTTCCTGAAGCTCTTTGGATTGTTTCTTTAATATCTTAATTTCTTCTGCTTGAGACTTTAATTTCTTATTTTGTTCAATAGAGTACAGTGTTAATTCTTCAATCTTCTCAAGCAGCTTAGAATTCATCTCAGCAAGATTAATTCCATTTTCAAGCACTTCCTGAGCAGTAGGAATATTAGGCAAATGCCCTTTTTCAATAATATGTTTTTCAACATCCTCTAAAGATCTCAGCTGATATTCTTTTTTAAATACATAATCAGCCCATACATTAGCTTTTACTTCAACTTCTTTAGCATTTATTTTGCCATCAAATCTTGCAATTCCGTTATTGAAAAATTTAATCCATGTACCACGAGCGCCATCATTAATACCAATATAAGATGTACCGTCATTATTATCGTTGGGAAGAGAAAGTATGATATTATGGGTTTTTCCTAAGTTTCTAAGCACAGTATCTCCAGCTTTTTCCGAGTAGCAACCATCACATCCAGCCTTCGCAATTTGAAATCTTCCCAATGAATTGGCAACTTCAACAAGAGTACTTTCACTATTATAAACTCTTAGTTCTGCCGGAGAAGCTGTGTCAACATCATTTAAGCCTACTCTTACATCTCCCGCTGGCAATAAACGAAGCCCTGCATTATTATTAGACTTTAACACTAAAGGTTGATTATCCGTAGTCCCAATAAAATTATTGGATGGGTTAGTTCCTGTATTTCCGTTTAAATTCCATGATTGCGCAAATGTAAATGATGACACTAATAATGCCAACGAGAATAATTGTGTTTTCATAGTTGTATGTGTATTAAGTAATTGTATTTTAAATTTTCTGCAAAAGTATATTTTTTAGTTCACAATGAAAAGATTTATTTAATAGATTTAGTATAAACATTTTTAATCTTATTAATCTATTCTTTAGCAGTTATAATGCAAACCTACCCCCGCAAAACGACAAAAATTGACGTAAAAAAATAAATTATTTTTTGTTTCAATATTCAACACTTCGCTAAAAAGTAAAATAACCTACTAAAAAGTAGTGAAATAAACTGAAAACAACTGAACGATAGAGGCATTAATGTTTAATTAGCCATATAAATTTTCTATTCTCAAAAAACAGAACTATCTTTAAGCTAAAGATTTCACAGTTTAAAAAAATGAACTCACAGCATAGAGAAACGGTGGTTCTCAATACCAAATTCGGAACAATTACAGCATTTAAAGAAAACGGGATCATCAGGGCAAAAAGTATTCGGTATGCCCGTTCAGAAAGATTTCAAAAACCTGTTCCTGTAGATCATTTTATTTTTGACAGCAGGTTTAAGGATAAAACTCCGGTTTGTCCACAGAAGCTAAGTCCGCTTGTAGAAAAAATGATTGGTATAACTCCTGTTGAAGAATTTGAACCTGAAGAATCCACACAATATCTTTCTGTTACCCGTCCTGAAAATATACCTGATAATGAGAGGCTTCCGGTAGTGGTATGGGTTCACGGTGGTTCCCATGAAATTGGGTGTGGTGATCTTCCCACTGCAGATCCTGCTGAATGGGTGAAAGAGCAGCACATTATTGTGGTGACGGTTTCCTATCGCCTGGGACTCTTTGGTTTTTTAGGAGGTAATGAAAAAAGACCACCTAATCTAGGGCTACTGGATATGATTGAAGCATTGAAATGGATCAAAACCAATATTACAGATTTTGGAGGAGATCCTGGAAATATTACCCTGCTTGGTCAGTCTTCTGGTGGTGATGCAATTGCCCATCTAATGATCTCAGAAGGTGTTGATGACCTGTTCCAGCGGGTAATTATTCAGAGTGCACCGTTGGGATTACGCTATAAAAGACAGAAAATGTCAGCCGAGTTTCTGAAGAAAACAGAAGGGATTAAAGATGAGACTGATGTTTATAAGATGATGGATGATTACGGAAGATTTGTTCCTTCTGTTATGAAATACGGTTTGAAAGCTGCGATGCCTTTTGGTACCCAATATGGATTTACACCTTTATGTAGCGAAGAGGAATCTGTTGAAAAATGGAAAGTAAATGCAAAAAAATATGATGTATTGATTGGCTTGAATAATGATGAAACAGCATTTTATCTCAAAACTTCAGAAGCTTTAAATAAATATTTCGGGAAAGGTCTTGGGTTGAGAATTATGGATAAAACGGTTCAGAAAACTACAGAATTTATCTATGGATCACCAGCCAGACAATTTGCAGAAAATCATGCAAAAGGCGGTGGTAATGCCTATTTATTCAGAATACATTCTAAACTGAAAGAAAATGCTATTGGAGCACCGCATTGCATTGACCTTCCTTTAATTTTCGGTAACGAATCTGCCTGGAAATCCTCCGAAATGTTGAAAAATATTCCCTGGGAACGTATTCATGAGCATGGAACAAAGCTCAGGGCCCTTTGGGCAGAATTTGCGAGAACCGGAAACATTTCAGATCAGTCTGAGCGGCCGGAAATCCTTAAAATAGAAAAAATAGAATCACCTTAAATGTGATGAAATAGTTACTGATTAGTGTTCTTTTTATAATAATATCATCTTATTTATTTGTTTTATAGTTGATTATGAATTTTAATGTCTTTTTTGTTATCTTTATAAGACCAAATACTAAAACATTAAACTATGAAATCAACAAAACTTCAAAACGCTAGAAAAGTTAACAGAGAGGAACTTAAACATGTACAGGGAGGTATCATCATCAGAGACAGAATATGCTGCTTCTATAATGAAGACAATTACTGCTGTGAATGGGCACCGGATTTATGGAGCTGCCGCGGTATTAAATGCTGATATTCTGTATGATAATAAAACGAAAAGCGTCCATCAATAGTGGGCGCTTTTATACTTTTTTTAATGAAAGTTGTTGTTATTCAGGAATCCAGACACTTACATTGCCGGCAGGGACAGGGAAATCTCCCCAGCCGTTTTCATCAATGGTTACTTTAGTTTTGAATCTTTTCAATAAGTCCTTGAATTTCTTTCCTGCATACTGTTTTCCAACTTCCATTGGTTTGTTATAAGAATCTTTATTGCTGAGTACTACAGCACATCCTGTATGAGCATCATCTCCTTCGCGTACCCACCCGAGGCAGTTGGCATCCTCAAAATAATCCCGCTGTTCACCGTAAGCATGATCTTTTCTTGCCTTTAAAAGTTCTTCGATGCCATCTACTTTCGGCATAAAAATTTCCTGGTCGTGTCCGCCCCAATCTTTATCAATATAATGAGCCCCATATAAATCCGGATAAAATACACATGGGTATCCATCTTTCCGCAACAGGATCAAAGCATAGGCAAGAGGTTTGAACCAGGCTTCTACGGGAGCTTCCAGATCCTGAAGCGGCTGGGTATCATGGTTGGCTACAAGACTTACTGAATGTAAAGGATCTGCCTGGGTAAGAGTTTCATCAAAAATCCTTCTGAGATCATAAGAATCCCCTTCCTTGGATGCATTATGGAAATTATTCTGTAATGAGCTGTCAAAAAGGCTCATACAGCCTTCAGTAACTTCAATATATTTTTGAAGCAGATGAAGGTAGCCTGGGGCCCAATATTCTCCTACCGCAAAAATATTTTTTCCGGAATTGGAACGGAGCAATGTAAGCCATTCTTTATAGAAATCAAAAGAAATATGTTTTAAGGCATCAAGGCGAACTCCGTCAAAATCGGTTTCATCAAAATACCATTTGGCCCAGTTGTTAAGTTCTTCCCGTACAAAAGGGTTCCTGTGTTCAATGTCATTATACATCAGGTAATCGTAATTTCCTTTTTCATCATGGATCATTTCTTCCCAATCATCACCATACTCTGATAAAATTTTATAAATATGGGATTCCATGCCTTCCGCATAATCCACACCGCTGAAGCAGGTAAAGTTCCATTCAAAGTCAGAATATTTTTTATTTCTTCCGGGAAATGTAAATTTGGTATAGGATTCAATTTCCATAACATCGGAAATCACTTTTTCCCTGTTGTTTTCATCTACCTTTACCACTTTGAATTTTTCCAGCTCATCACCACCCGCCTTATGACCGAGAACAATATCTACAATAATTTCTATATTTTGTTTTTTTAATGCTTTGATGGCTTTTAAATAATCCTTTTTAGTACCATATTTGGTGGGCATGGTTCCTTTCTGGTCAAATTCTCCAAGGTCATAAAGATCATAGGCATCATATCCTGTAGAATAGCCCCCGTTTGTTCCTTTATAGGCAGGAGGAAACCAGACAGAAGTTATTCCCAGTTTAGCCAGATATCTGGCCTGTTTTTCGGCTTCTTTCCATAGCTTTCCACCACCTTCAGAATACCAGTGGAAAAACTGAATCATTGTTGGGTTCATATAATTTGCTGATTTGATGACTACAAGTTAGCAAAAAAATACAACCTATTCATTTTCGAATTCTTTAAACGGGATTTTTAGTTGAACGGAAACAAGTTTTTTTTCTTCCGTATTCAGTTGAGAAAGAGACAGCCCAAGCAATCGTACTGCTTTATCGAAAGGACGTAACTCCCAAAGTTTTTTTCCGGTATTGAAATATTCTTCCGGAGAAGAAAAATACTCGTCCCGGGTGATACTTCTTGTAAAAAGAGAGAAATCCTTATACTTAATTTTTAAGGTTAAAGTTCTTCCGAGGATGCTGTTTTTCTGTAGACGCTGATGAAGTTCTTCGCTCAGGCTTTCCAGTTTTTCGTTGATCTGCTGTTCATCAAAAAGATCTTCAAAAAAAGTTCTTTCTACCGCCACGCTTTTCTGGATCCGATGAGGTTTAACTTCTGAAGTATGGATACCACGAACTACGTTGTAGTAATGCTTTCCAGATTTTCCAAATATTCTTACCAGGTCATCCAGCGATCTCTTTTTTAAATCTTTTCCCTTATAAATTCCTAAACTGAACATTTTGTTGGCCGTAACTTTTCCAACCCCATAAAATTTTTCCACGGGTAGTTCCTCCAGGAAACTTTCTACCTTATCCGGATGAATGGTCTTCTGACCGTTAGGTTTATTGATATCGGATGCTACTTTAGCTAAAAATTTATTAACGGAAATTCCTGCGGAGGCTGTAAGACCTGTCTGTTCAAATATTTTCTGGCGGATTTCTCTTGCGATCTGATTGGCAGATTCAATTCCTTTTTTATTTTCAGTAACATCAAGATAGGCCTCATCCAAAGACAGAGGTTCTACAAGATCAGTATATTCATAGAAAATCTCACGGATCATTTTTGAAATTTCTTTGTAACGGGCAAAACGCGGCGGAACAAATATAAGATCCGGGCATTTCTCCTTCGCCGTTTTACTGGGCATGGCAGAACGAACTCCATACTTTCGGGCCTCATAACTTGCAGCAGCCACCACACCACGATGCTGGCCTCCAACTGCAATAGCCCTTCCTTTTAAAGCAGGATTATCATGCTGCTCTACGGAGGCATAAAATGCGTCCATATCTACGTGAATAATTTTACGAAGCGGCAAAGAAAAATCCATATCACAAAGATATGGATTCTTGTATTTATGTATAGAAGGGAAGTTAGAAGCTGGAAGAGAAAAGTCAATCAGGTCGATATGGAAAGGTATGACCAATTAATTGATTGAAAAGTAATTAACAATGATATCTAGTTGTTGGTAACTTAAATTACTCTCAACTTCTTTCTTCAGCCTCCTACCTTTTACGATTTCAGTCTCATGGTAAGAAGGTGAGGTTCAAAACCTGCTTTTTCGTAAGCTTTTATCGCAGATTCATTTTCAGCATAAACATCCAGTCTTATTTCCTGAATATTTCTGGATCTTGCCCAATTAATAAGTTCGTCAGTAATGATTTTGTTAATTCCTCTGCCTCTGTATTCAGGTTTTACATACATAAACCCCAGATAAGCATAGTTTTCAAACTTGTAATAATTTTTTTCAGATTGTCTGATAAGGGCATAGCCTGATGCTACAATCTCATTATTCTCTTCTACAACAATTAAAGTGGCATCTGGTGATGTAATAAAGTGGCTTAAATCATAATAGTGGATCTCTCCATCAATGAATGTGCTGTTGAAAGGTCTTTCTGCAGAAACTATTCCCTGCTCAAATGTTAAAAGGATTTCTAAATCCTGCTCTGTGGCTTCTCTTGTGATCATGGTGTAAAAATAAGTTGAAGTTTAAACATTCCGCTTTTATAGAAATGTTTAAACTCCAAGGTTTATGATGGTTAAAAAATTATTTTAAAAGTTTATCTATGGTCTGCTGAATTTCAGGATCTTCCGGAGAAATAGCATAATATTTGGCGATAGCCGATTTCTGATCGATAACCATATATCTTGGAATCCAGTTCAGGTCCACATAATTATTGAAATCATTTTTCCAGCCTGATGCAAACCAATAGTTTTCTTTTTCTTTCATATTGAATCTTACCAGGCTCTTATCAAATCCTTCTTTTGATCTTTCTAATGATAAGAAAACAAAGTCAATATTAGGATTATTTTTTTCTAGTACTTCAGCTTTGGGTAATGCCTGAAGACAGTCTCTGCACCATCCGGCCCAAAAATCGATTACTAAGACTTTCCCTTTATGCTGATCCAGAATTTCCTGGATAGTAATTGTTTTTCCATCCTCATCTTCCAGCTTTTGCTTTAAGGCTTCTTTGGAAAATCCGGTTTTAAGAGCAGCAGGGACCTTTTGGGCATAACTTAAGCCAAACAGTCCTACCATAAAAATTAATAACAGCTTTTTCATTCTACAATTTCATTTACACAAAACTAAGCAATGCATTGCAATCTGAGATTGATTTTTTTATGAATTGGGAAAAATTTATATATTGATAATTTCTATGAATAGTTCTTAATGAAACCCTTTACTACTGCAATAACATTAGGCATGGCTTTATTGGCAGCATTCAAAACTTCTTCGTGAGAAACAGCGAAAGCAATATCCGGACCGCCAAGATCAGTAATCACGGAAATACAGAATACATCCATTCCCATATGTCTGGCAACAATTACTTCCGGAACGGTGCTCATTCCTACCATATCACCGCCAATGGCTTTAATCATTCCGTATTCGGCTGGGGTTTCAAAAGTAGGACCCTGCAGGGCAACATAGATTCCCTGATGGATTTTTATATTATGATCTGCAGCTGCCTGTTCTGCCACTGCAATCATTTTTTTGTTGTAAGGTTCACTCATATCCACAAAACGTGGTCCAAATTCATCAATATTTTTTCCACGAAGCGGATGTTCGGGCATCATATTGATATGATCCTTTAAAATAACGATATCTGCAATGCTGTAATCTGGATTTACTCCGCCGCATGCGTTGGAAAGAGCAAGGTTTTTAATTCCCAGTAAATGAAAAACTCTGACAGGAAAAGTTACAGTTTCCATTGAATGTCCTTCATAATAATGGAAACGGCCACTCATCATAAGTACTTTTTTCCCTTCCAGGATTCCGTAGATCAGTTTCCCGGTATGTCCGGCTACTGTAGTCTGTGGAAAATTGGGGATGTCTTTATACTCTAAAATATGGATCGGTTCTACTTCATTCTGGAGCTTTCCAAGTCCGGATCCTAAAACAATGGCAAAATCAGGAGTATCCTGAATGATGTTCTTGATAAAATCAGCTGTCTCTTTAATTCTTTCTAACATAATCTAAGATGATTTGATTGAATTCTTCCTTTTTATCAATAACAACATTGATAGGCCAGTAGTAAACAATTTCTCTAAGATAGTCAAAAGTTTTCAGACGAACGTAATCTTTCTCTGTGGTTAATATCAGCTTGTATTCTCCTAATTTTTTATATTCCGCAAGGATTTTTTTAATATCATCATCCGTGAAATTATGATGATCTCTGAATTTCAGATGAGTAACCCTTTTTGAAAATTTAGCAAGATGTTCAAGAAGCGGTTTAGGATTCGCAATTCCGGTAATTAATAAAATATCGTAATAGTTCAGGTTGTTGTCCGGAAGCATTTTATCTTTTCCGTACACGTTTTCGTCATAACCAATGGATGAAAAGAATACTTTTTGGTTATGAGAAGGCCTGATCCTTGAAATATAATACCTTTTGGTTTCCTCCGTCAGTTCATCAGGACATTTGCTGACCATGATGATATCAGCTCTCTTGGCTCCGGCTCTGGATTCTCTGAGGTCTCCGGCAGGAAGAAGGTAGTCTTTGAAAAACGGATCATTGAAATCAGTCATCAGAATATTGAATCCTGCTTTAATGGCACGGTGCTGCATAGCATCATCCAGTATCAGGACTCCGAGATCCATATCTTCGATCACTTTTTTAGCTCCGGGAACACGTTCTTCTGAAACAGCGATTACAAAACGGTTTTTGAAACGTTCAAAAAGCTGCATGGCTTCATCGCCCACAATTTTGTAATTACTGTCGTAATTTGTTACTTCGTAGCCTTTTGTAAGTCTTCCGTAGCCTCGTGACAGGACTCCGGTTCTGTAATGTTTGGATAAAAACTGGGCAAGATACATCACCATCGGCGATTTCCCGCTTCCGCCCACAGAAAGGTTCCCGACATTGATTATCGGTGTCTTGAATTTTGTCGATTTAAAAATCCCCAGATCATACATTGTGTTTCGGATACCCGTCACCATATGATAAGCAAGGGAAAAAGGATAAAGGTACCATCTTTTCATACGAATGCAAAAATAGGAATTTTAATAAGCATTGGAGTAATATTATCAAAGACTTTTCAACAAATATTTGTTAAATTAAAGTATTTTTGTGGAGTTATAATAATACTTTGAGATACTTTATAGAATTTTCTTATAACGGAAAGAATTATTTCGGCTATCAGATACAGCCGGATGCTATTTCCGTGCAGGAAGAACTGGAAAAAGCTCTTTCCACCATTTTAAGAGAAGAGATTAAGACAACAGGAGCCGGGAGAACAGATACCGGAGTTCACGCCAAAAAAATATTTGCACACTTTGATACGGATCAGGAGCTGAGTGATGAACTTCCACGCAGGCTGAACAGTTTTCTTCCACCGGATATTTCCATCAAAAGGATTTTTAAGGTGAAAGATGATTTTCATGCCCGTTTTGATGCAACATACCGAACGTATGAATATTATATTTCACTGTCGAAAAACCCGTTTACCCAGGAATCCGCCTGGCAGCACTGGAAAAGGCCTCTGGATATAAATAAAATGAATGAAGCCTGTAAAATCCTCTTTGAGTATGAGGATTTTACAAGTTTCGCTAAATTGAAAACCGACAATAAAACGAACATCTGCAAAATGTATATTGCAAAATGGGAACAGGATGGAGCGGAACTGAAGTTTACTGTTTCTGCTAACCGTTTCCTTAGAAATATGGTTCGTGCTATTGTAGGAACAATGGTAGAAATAGGTACCGGAAAACTTAAGCCTGAAGATTTACGCAAAGTTATTGAGGATAAAAACCGTAATGCTGCCGGAACCTCTGCTCCTGCCCACGGATTGTATCTTGTGGATGTAGGCTATGAATTTTAAATAAAAAACTAAAAACTATAATCATGTTATCAATCATTATTCTTATTGGAGCCTATAGATATTATGCTCGTCTAGCAGAAAGGTTCGGAAAAGTAAAATGGCAGCTGGGGCTGCTGGCTGTCGGAATCTATCTGGGAACCCAGATTATTTTAGGGATGTCTTATGGAGTTTATCTGGCTTCCACAGACCCTGCTGCTGTGAATAATGTAAATTATACAGGTTTCTCTGCAGCTAATCTTGTTGGCTGGCTGATCTCTCTTTTAGCAGTGTGGGGTGTTTATCTGCTTCTTGAACAAAAATATAAGAAAGAGAATCTGCAAAAACCATCTTTGGAAATCCAAAAGATAGGTGAGATTCCCGAAGATTCACAGAAATAAACCTGCTCGGTTTTTGAAGGTCAAAACTGTAAAACCACAAAAGATTACAAAAACACTTAAGTTCACTTAAGGATTCAAATATCGGTGTATAAAAATGCTTATGAGAAGAAAATCAAAGGTTTTCAGAAAGTTCTAGTGCGCTTATTCTTCATCTTGCAGACACTTAAGTGTTACTTGCTTGTAGGTTATTATTAAATATTTTTGGTCACTTCAATAACGCGTTGCCTACAAAAGATATTCATTCTGTAAATGATAGGTATCTTATATTTTCTATGGCGATTTGTGAAAGTTGTAAAGGCAGACAACTTATAAAGTCTTATTTTTGCATAGAATTTTAATTCTTTTCTTCAATTCGTATAATGAAAAAACAAGATACCTGGGGAATTGTAAAAAGGCTGTTCTTTATCGGGATGAAGTTTCGTTCCTGGTTCATCCTTACTTTAATCATTTCCGTCATACTTTCAATTGTTTCTACTTACAGGCCATATCTTACTATGGAGGTTGTAGATAATGATATTACAAAGCTGCAGGATAAGGCTTTGATGATGAAGCATATCTATATCCTTGTAGGATTGGTGTTTGCAGAAACTGTTCTGAACTTTTTTCTGGTTTATTTCTCCAACTTCATTTCGCAGAATGTTATCCGTGATATCCGTGAAAGATTATATTCCAAACTAATTTATTTTAAAACTTCATTCTTTGATAAAACGCCAATCGGCCAATTGGTAACCCGTGCTGTAGGCGATGTGGAAACCATTGCTACTGTGTATACAGACGGATTTCTAATGGTTTTCGGAGATATTCTGAGAATTGTATTTGTCTTGGTAATGATGTTCAGTACGAATGTTCATTTAAGCTATATTACTCTGGCGATTTTGCCTTTAATGGTTGTTATTACAAGGTTTTTCCAAAAAAGACTGAAGAAAGCTTTTGGTGATGAAAGAACATGGACGGCTACCCAGAACTCGTTTGTGCAGGAAAGGCTGGCGGGAATGCCGATTATTCAGGTATTCAACAGACAGGAATCTGAGTTTAGAAAGTTTGATGACATCAATATTACCCTTAAAGGAGCATTGCTGAGAACTGTTTTCATTTTTTCACTATTCTTTCCTGTAGTGGAACTTATTTCCTCATTATTTATAGGGTTTATCCTGTTTTATGGCGGATATATCACCATTAGTGCCGGGGTTGTTATTGCTTTTATCCAGTATATTTCAATGCTGATTCGTCCTTTAAGACAGATTGCAGACCGTTTCAACAACATTCAGAGAGGAATTGTAGGAGCAGAAAGAGTATTGGGATTAATGGATGAAGAAAATTCAATGACCAATACAGGTACTGTTAAAAAAGATCATTTTGCAGGTAAAATTGAATTCCAGAAAGTACATTTCGCCTATGATGAAAAGCAGGAAGTACTGAAAGGTATTGATTTCAAAGTAAATCCTGGAGAAACTGTTGCCATTGTAGGAGCAACCGGTGCCGGGAAATCTACTATTATCAGCCTGATTACAAGGCTTTATGATATCAATTCCGGAAATATCCTTATTGATGATGTGAACTTGAAAGATTATGAATTGTATAATTTAAGAAGCCATATCGGAGTAGTATTACAGGATGTATTTTTATTCCACGGAAGCATTTTTGAAAACCTGGCTTTTGGAGATGATACAATTACCCTTGAGAAAATAAAGGCTGGTGCTAAAGAAATTGAAGTAGACCAGTTTATTGAACAGCTTCCGGGCGGATATGATTATGTGGTAAGTGAAAGAGGTTCGTCTATTTCTTTGGGACAAAGACAATTATTATCCTTCCTGAGAGCATATTTATCTGATCCGAAGATTCTGATCCTGGATGAAGCCACCTCTTCTATTGATCATGAAAGTGAAAAGCTGATTCAGAGAGCTACTGAGAAAATTACCAAAAACAGAACCTCCATCATTATTGCTCACAGGCTTTCCACCATTGAAAAAGCAGATAAGATTATTGTGATGGAACATGGTAAAATTGTAGAAGAAGGGAAGCACCTGGAGCTTCTGGATAAAAATGGCTACTATGCCACCTTATACAAAGCGCAGTTGAGACATGAAGTGGAACTGGAAGAAGAGGAAAAATCAAAATAATATATTCCTAAACCATACAAAAAGAGAGCTTTAGGCTCTCTTTTTGTATCAGAATTTTAAATATTGATTCATTGCCATTACCTGAATGAACTATAGGGATCAGCGCTTTTAAAACTGCAGAAAACAAAGTTTTGAACAGTCCCGAAAGGAGTAGTGTGATCTTCTGTTATGCAGCCAATCTTTTCAAAATTTTCTTTAAATTCTTCAGAAAGAGATTCCCCGTCATATTGCTGAATATCCAGTCCGCTGCATTTGGTAGGGCCGTTTTTGGAAAAAGTTCCTAAAACCAGAAAACCATTGATGCTTTTTTTAGCAATATCAACATATTTTGAAACCTGTTCCGGAGTAGTCAGGAAATGAAAGGCAGCCCTGTCATGCCAGATATCATAGGTTTCAGCAGGCTCAAAAGCTGTAATATCTGTAGCAATCCATTTTACCTTATCGGCTTTGCCTCCCAATCTTTGCTTTGCTTTATCCAAAGCTTTGGCAGAAATATCCAAAACCGTAATATTTTCATAGCCTTCTTCAAGCAGGAAGTCAACCAGATTACTGTCTCCACCACCAATGTCTATAATCTTAGCCTGTTTTCCCAATCCGAAAGAATTAATAAAATCAAGCGAAGTCTGAGGTTTTTTCTGGGTCCAGCTTACCTGATCCGGATTTTTAGTCTCATACACATTTTCCCAATGATTTTTGTTGGCTGAAGAATTCATTAGTCTTTTAACTGATTATTTATTTCTTCAAATTTATTAATTAATCCGTCAATTTTTTCCTGTTGCTTCTTTATTGTTTTAGGTCTTATATAAAACCAGTTGAAACCTATCCATAGCAAAGCAGCTGCATACACCAATATTCCGGGAATGAGCGGCATTTTTAAAGTATATTCATACATATAAAGGCAAATCCCCAAAAGCAGCATAACAAAATACAGGTTAAGCATAGTGGTCTGAATAAACTTCTGTTTACTTTTTACCAGATATAGGTTTTGAAGATATTCAGTATTAGATTGGGTATTGTCAATCTTATAAAAGACCCTAAACATTCTGTTATAGGCCAGCAGAAAAATAACCATAGCAAGAATCACAAGGATGATCCCGACCTTTGTGCTGATATGCTGAGGCTGATAACGATACCATATAAAAGCAGTAAATAAGCAGGTAGCAATCAATAGGAGATTGGCAATTATCAGTTTACGAATGTTTTCGCTTTTAAACTTTTTCAGTCTGCTAAGGAGTTCTTCTATATTGGGTTTGGGAGAAGACTGTTGCTTCCAGATATTTTTGAAATCGATATTAGTATCCATTATTTTTAAACTTTTGCGTTAATTTTTCTTTTATCCTATATTTTTACACGGATGTTGGATTCTGAAAGTCCTGTGATTTGGGCAATTTCTGCCTGTTTTACTTCCTCCAGTTCCAGAGAAATGATAATTCTCTCCGTTTCAGGAAGTTCGGAAATAAACTTATAGAGCATTTGGATCTGAGGTTCCATAGATTCCTGCTTTTTCTCTTCCAGATTAACGGGAAGATCTGTTTTGGAAAATCTTTTTTCTTTCTCAATCTGCCGGAGACAATTATTGGAAGCAATTCTGAAGATCCATGTTCCCACGCTGGATTCATTCCTGAATTTCGGGAGCTGCTGCCATACGATGATAAATGTTTCCTGAGCAAGATCCTGGGCAGCATCAGTATCATTCACATACCCCATGCATAGGCGGAATATCTTTTGCCAGTACAATTCGTAAATATCCTCAAACACCATTACTTCGAAGATAAAAAGTTATTAAGCTGATTAAAATACCATTCTTTATCATCATACATAATGAAATGTAATCCTTTTGTAGAATATTGATAGGTAGCATTTTTAAGATGAGCATACTGAGCTTCAATAGCGGGTTTCATTAATGCAAAATAAGATTCCAGTAAGACCAGGGAAGGGCACTGTATATTTTTAAGGGTTTCTCTAAGATCGGTATTCGAGAAATCACAGTACATTTTGGCGAATGTTTTTCTGTCAGATTTCATGCTCCAGCCAATCACTGTATCCTGCATAGAAGTATCTGCCAGAAGTCGTGGGATAGATTGGGCCTGCATTTGAAGGAATTGTTCATCGGTCATTGCTGTAAATTTATTAATGATTGGTGAACAGTCGTTATTTTCTCTGGATGTAAAATTAGGGTTGGAGAGTGCTGCCAGGCAAGGTAAAGTATCCACAATCACAATTTTACCCACCAGCTCAGGATAGTCTGCTGCAATAGCCATAGCAAGACCACCTCCCATGCTGTGTCCAATGATAACGGGCTTTTCAATTTTATTATTCTTTATATAAGTTGCAATTCCTTTTTCCCAATCTTTGAAGCTGGCATCTGCATCAGGTTTTGCCCCTGCAAACCCTGCCATGGTTAATATATAGCAGGTAAAATCTTTTTCAAACTTTGCGGTTGTTTCATTCCATACGTCTCCTGAAGAGGCAAACCCGGGAATCAGGATTAATGATTGTTTTCCCCTTCCGGATTTTTTTACCTCAAACGGATATGTTTTTTCCTGGCCAAATATATTACATACTGCTGCAAAAAATAACAAGATGATAAGAAGGAATGTGATTTTTTTCATGATTTTTGAAGTTTTAAGGTTTATTTGTCTTTTAGAGACGCGTCTTTTTAAAATGTTACACTATTTTTTTTATTTTTTTAAAAAAAATATTTTTTCTTCCCTGGAAACCTTTACTGTTGAGAAAAACCTGTTTTAAAACTTTTTGTAATTAATATTTTGTATACTGTCAGATTTTTAGTTCTGATATGATAAAAATCATGTATTGTGCGATGTTCAAAGCTTTTGATCTGTGTTTCCTCTCTGATAGGTGATTAATGGATGTTGTTAAATGAATTGAGTTTTGGTGTTTTTAATGAATAAAACAAAAAAATAATAACTTAATGGTGTTTATATTTGAAAAATTTATTAATTTTATTGAAGGTTTAAGTCCTGACCCCAAAAGATAATGGGGTGTGCAGGCGAAAAATGGATTTTTTAACTAAAAACTAAAAAATATAAATGAGCAGTAGTATCCAAGATGAATTCAAAGTCTTTAAAGACGAGTTAAAAAAACTTAATATTGAAGTACAGAAAGTAGTAAAAGTAGGAAACGGAAGTATGGATTTTCATGAAGTTTTCTACAAATCACCGCGATATGAAGAGGTGAAGACTGTGTATGTTCAGCGTCATAATCTGGACAATATCATAGAGAAATTTAAACAGGCCTATCATTAAAAATATAACCGGCGCCGCAGATTCTCTGTGGCGCCGGATTGTTTGTCATGTTTAGTACTATTACGTGGAAAAACAGAATAGTAATTAAGCCAGTCAAATATTTGAGGTTTATTTTAAAATCTATATCCCAAAGAAAGTCCGCTTCTGAAACCGGCCCATGGCCCGTCTACTTTTATCTTTGCTCCGTTGGCATTGGTTTCTACAGTGTATTTTACAAACGGAATATCCAGGTTTTCAATTTCTTTTTTTAACTGAGCCTGCATATCCGGAGTAAGAACATAATCTGAGGTCATTGTAAAATCCCCTTTTCCGCCTCCGTAATGAGCTCCTGCAATCCAGAAATCCAGGACCAGATTTTGGCTTCGGGTAAGAAAAAATTGTACACCTACCATAAGTCCGCCACTATTTCCCTTGGTGTTTCCCTGGCCTTTCAAAGGAATTTGATAAGTGTTTCCATCCTGGCCGTTAT
Organism: Chryseobacterium bernardetii; assembly: GCF_003815975.1. Lineage (NCBI taxonomy): Bacteria > Pseudomonadati > Bacteroidota > Flavobacteriia > Flavobacteriales > Weeksellaceae > Chryseobacterium > Chryseobacterium bernardetii. The sequence goes on along the minus strand of NZ_CP033932.1, from coordinate 467,328 downwards.
AATCATAGTAGAAATCAAAGGTGTTGGAAGAAACATCAGAATACCGGTAATAAGGAGCAAAATAAAAACCTTTTCCATAGCCTTTTCCAATATAAAATCTAGGCTCAATGGTGAAATTGGTGGCTTTTACCTTTAGATTTTCAAATCTTTTTTCATCTTTATCTTTCAGGAAGCTATTAATGAAGGGTACTTTTCCTTCCGGCATGGTTCCAAAGCCAATATTCACAGAAAACCATCGGTTGAAGGCGCGTTCATAAGACAGGTTGATATTCCTGAAAGCATAAGCAGTAACGTTCGTTTTGATGATATTCATCTTTTCAGCAGGAACATTTTGGCCCTCCTGTGCTTCTAATGCTGAAAACAGAAGGCAGGGGATGAGCAGAATTATATTTTTCATAATCTTATATTTTAAGGTGTAAAAAAATAGCAGCAAAAAGCAGGCTGAATTTAACATAATAATTTGAATTTAATGAAAAAACTATTCAAATTCTTAATGATAATGGTGCTTTTTTATTTTACAATTAAAATGAATGTAATGGATTTTACAAATTGGTTGTCCTAAAAGTATAATCCATTTCTGATATGAAAAAAACGATATACACCATTTGCTTTCTTTATGGAGCTCTGGCTTTTTCGCAGGAAATAAAAAAAGATACAGCGAGTGCTTCCGGAACGAAAGAACTTCAGGAAATCATTATAAAAGCACAGCGCAAAAAACAGTTTGCTGATAAGGCGGTGTATACTTTTGATAAGGAAGCTCTGGAAAAAGCAAGGTATGCAAAGGATTTACTGAGTACGCTTCCGGAACTGCAGCTGGATCCTGTTTCCAATACGATTACAGGTACAAAAGGAGGTGCCATTTTATTCCTGGTTAACGGAGTTGAAGCTACGGACATGCAGATCAGGAGTATTGCCCCCAGTGAGGTGGTGAAGGTGGAGTATTATGATATTCCCCCGGCAAGATGGGCAACCAGGGCGGATATTGTAGTTAATATTCTGACAAGGTCTACGGAAACGGGATATGTTTTTGGTGCTGAAGGATCTTCAGCGCTGGATACTGGTTTTGTAAATGCATCTGCGTATGCCAATTATACAAAAGGAAAGAACGATATAGGGCTGGAATACTCTATTAATCTAAGGGATTACACGGACAGAAGGGTAAACAGTATCTATGATTATCAGCTGGGTGCACAGCATTACCGTTCTAATGAGAACCGTAAAGATCATTTTGGGTATACTTTTCAAACTATAGCATTACGTTATACCAGGCTGGTTCCTGATGATTATGCTTTTCAGGTGAAGCTGAATATGAATATTTCCAACCGTTTTTCAAAAGGAACAGGACAAAGCTTTTTTACTGTGGAGAATTCTGGTGAAGAACATTCAATGTTTAAAAATAATGGATCAGATTATGTAATTCCGAAGGTAGATCTTTATTATTCAAAAAAAATAGGTATGAAGGATGAACTGAGTATTAATCTTGTAGGGTCCGATTATACAACCAATTCTTCGGAAACAGCTAAGGAGTGGATTACGGGTTCCGGCATCTCTGTGTATGATAATGATATGGTTTTAAAAGCAAAGCAAACAAGTCTTGTAGGAGAGTTAGCGCATACCCGTGATTTTGAAGCTGGAAAACTTTCATCCGGATATCGTATCTCAAGATCTTCAATTTCCAATGATCTGAATAACCTTTCCGGATACTCTCAATATAAGGTCACTTATCTGGAACAATACCTTTATACTGAATTTTCAGGAAAAATAAATAAATTCAGCTATCATATCGGAGTGGGATTAACCCATATTCATAATAAAAGCGCAGAAAATACTTTTGATGAGTGGTCTTTTACTCCAAAACTTGTATTGGCTTACCAGCTTAAAAATAACCAAAGCCTCCGATTGACGAGCAGTTATAAACCTATAAGTCCTTTGAGTAATGCGCTCAGCAGTAATATCGTACAGCTGGCTCCCAATATTGTTCAGAAAGGAAACCCTTTTCTTGAGGCTCAGCAGAAATGGACCAATAGCCTGACATATTCATTAAATAACAAGTATTTTGATTTTAATCTAAATGCATTCTATTCTTACACGGATAGGGTTATTAATCAGTATTATATTTTGGATCATACTTTTGGTGGCTATGCATTAACTTATGAAAATGGAAAATATTCTCAACAGTACGGAGTGCAGCTTACGGGTTCATATAAACCTTTCGGAAGTAATCTTTTAGTAATAAAAGCTTCTTTAACTCCTACTTCTGAAATGGTGAAAACAGGAACAGGAACAGTGATTAAAAATGATTATTTCGGAAATTATTTTGTGGTGTCCTCGGAATATAAAAAGTTCTCAGCACAGTATCAATTTAATATTCCAGCTTATAGTCTTAATGGGGCTTTTTTGAATACCAATGAAAATCAGAATCATATTTTTGTAAGTTATAAGCATAACAATCTAACTTTTTCCACAGGGATGTACTGGATAGGAATGCCTTCGGAATACAAAACAAAAAGCCTTTCTGAAAGCCTGGTAGATTATAGGCTTCATACACAAATCATGAATAATAAATCTATGTTTATATTGGGATTAAGCTATGATTTTTCTAAAGGAAAGAAGACTGAGATCCAGAAAAAACTGAATAATGATACAGCTCCGGCAGCTACTTTTTAGAGCGTTCTGAAAACGGATTGTCCGTATTAAAAAAAAACTTTATGTTTCCGGAATTAAAATGAAGTGTTTTGATAAATTTTCCGCCCCAGACTGTGGACATTTACTTTTTAATATTTTTCTACATTTAAATCTAATGGGAATTTAAATAAAAGCCGCCTAACAATGTCGGGCGGCTTCTGTGCATTAAATGATGTAGTTTTAGTTAGTTGCTCATAATCATTTTTCGGTAAGCGTAGATGTCCTCTATGGTTACCACGCTCATTCCTTTTTTGACAGCAAAATCTACGATTTCAGGAAGTCTTGCCATAGAACCGTCTTCATTGGTAAGTTCGCAAAGTACGGCATCATCGCCCAGATTAGCCATTTTTACAAGATCTACACTTCCTTCCGTATGTCCACGTCTTTCAAATACTCCATTTTTTTTAGCAATCAGAGGAAAAACATGTCCGGGGCTTGCAATGTGCTCTGCCACTGCGTCTGCTGCGACAGCTGTTCTGATGGTTGTTACACGGTCTTTTGCCGAAACTCCGGATTCCACTCCTTCTTTGGCTTCAATGGAAATGGTAAATGCTGTTTGATTTTTTGAATTGTTATTTTCCACCATCGGGCGCAGGTTCAGATGTTTGCTTTTTTCTTCGGAAATGCATAAGCAGACAATACCGCTGCATTCGCGGATCAGAAGTGCCATGTCCTGTTCTGTGATAGTGGAAGCGGGAAAGATGATATCGCCTTCGTTTTCACGGCTTTCATCGTCTACTAATAAGATACCTTTCCCCTGTTGTAATGTTGAAAGCGCTTTTTCTACGCGCTCTTTGGAGGTTGCTCCGAATTGTTCTAATAATTTTTCCATGTTATTTTACTTTTAAAAGTTAAAATAGTCTTCGGTACATGGAAATGAAATACAATACCATAAGAGCCTGCGAAGGATCTTACCGTACGTCTCATTTTCTTCTCCCATCCAGACTTTAACTGTCGGTTTTGGAATTTCACCAAATCAGTCCCTTCAAATGAAAGGAGTCGCGGACTGTAACCGCCGGTAGGGAATTTCACCCTGCCCCGAAGAAAACTTATACTAAGTTTTACTGTATGTATTAATTTAAATTTTTTATTTCATTGAATACATTTAATGCACAAGCTGCTAATTTCGGGAAGTTTTTTGATATGGAAAAGAATTTTATGATTGATTTATCAATGAATGATTGGCTTCTAAAGCGAAACCACTCACAGATGGGAGTGGTTTTTTATATGTATTATAGCTTTTATTGTTCCGGCTTATTCCTTAATATCTTCTCCATCTTTTTTCCTTTGCTCAATTCATCAATCAGTTTATCAAGATAGCGGATGTTTCTCATGAGTTCATCTTCAATTTCCTCTATACGGTATCCACAGATTACACCTTTTATTAATGAAGCATTGGGATTCATCTGTGGGGCTTGTTCAAAAAAAGTCTTAAAGTCAGTTCCCTTTTCCAGCTGTTCCTGAATTTCTTGTTCATTATAACCGGTAAGCCATTGAATAATTTCGTGAACTTCAGATTTTGTCCGGCCCTTTTTCTCTGCTTTTTGAATATAATACGGATAAACACTTGCAAAAGCTGTTGTGAAAATCTTGGTGTTTTGCATGGCTTTTTTGTCTAATGTTCAGGCTAATTTTTGTAGTACTTTGTTAAGAATGGAATTAAATTCTTCAGGATTTTCAAGCATCGGATAATGGCCAACTCCTGTAATGGTTACATAATCATAATCTTTCAAATATTTACGATTGCCTTCAAGATTGGTAGGAGAAGCATCCGAATTAATAGCTATTACCGGTACCTGAACCTGTTCTGCAACTTTCCTGAAATCTGTTGTGTATAAAGGCTTAAGTGCATTGATTGCTTTTTCAGCATCATTTTGAAGGAACTCATGCTGCACTCTTTCTCTTATTGCAGGAGGGGTTTGCTCCACAAAAAGATATTGAGGAAGAATGTTTTCCACTGCATGTTTAAAGTCAGAACGATACATGGATAGTATTTGTTCCACCTGTTCATCCGTAAAAGATTCATCAAGGTCTTTCAGGGTGTCTATTAAGACTAAGGCTTTTACTTTTGGAATTTTTAAAGAAGCTTCAAGAACATAAGCACCACTCATTGAATGGCCTACAAGAATAATTTCAGGGGCATCTATGGCATCTGCTACAGCTTTTATATCGTCTGCATATTGGGAGCTTGTCCAGGTTTCTCTTGAAGAATCTGATTTACCATGTCCGGCAAGATCTATCTGTACAACATGATAATTGGGAGTTAAATATTTCTGTTGGTCATCCCACCATTCAGTATTCCCCAGCCAGCCATGGACTAAAATTACTGCTGTATTTCTGCTTTCGCTTTCCTTGTAATGAATTTTTTGACCATCTGAAGAAACGGCATATTTTTCCATTGAAATTTTATTTTATGTTGATGTGTGAGAATTTTAAAGAAACTAAGGTACAAAAGTCTGTAGAAAGTGTGTGTTTCTTTATGTAATCTGTTGATGTTAAAAATATAAAATGTACACTTATTGAGGTCAGCTATGATAAAGATCCCTTAAAATAAAACTGCTTTTCAGGGATGGTTTGAGCTTCAGGGTTGTTCTATTTCTTTGCTTCCGATTTGATATTAATAATCATCACAGCATAAGAATTCCCTAAGGTATCCTTTATTTCACATTTGAAGTAGATGAGGTTCTTTAGGATTTTTTGTTGAAAAGCTTCAACCAGAAACTCTGTTTCAATGGGCATGGCCCGGGAAGCATAGCCTTCCAGGCTGTCAATTTCGTAAGTATTCCGGTTTTCTAAAGAGTTGAAAATTTCCCTCAGTACACAATTGGCAACAAATACAAAAGGAACAATAGGGTAGTTTTCGAAATGACCTTTGCATTGGCTTAGTGTAAAAGGCATGATGGATATGGTGAACTGATGATGGTCTCCGGTTTTGTTTATTTGGCCTTCGGGAAGCTTCTCATCATAGTTTTCTATGGGAGTATCATTGAAAAAATCTTTATAAAAAAGCTTGAATGAATCCTGATTGATGATATAATAGTCCAGTTCAAAAGAATAGAGGATTTCTCCTGATTGTTTATCCTTTGCGTTAAGGCAGGATTTCCCTTTTCTTTTGGATTCCAGATAGCTTCTGCCGGTAATGGATATGGTGTCTGGAATGGGGCTGGAAGATAATTTTCTGATCCTTAATTTTTCCCCCAGAAAATAGATTTTTTCTTTAGAAGAATCGTTTAGTAGTTTGTATAAGCTGCAGCTTCCTAATGAGGCCAGTGCTTTTAGAAGGTGAGTGAGATTTTCATTACTGAAGTCGTGGCCGGATATTTCACTTTCAATAACATGGTCATTAAATGTGATGTTTTCCGGAATCGTAATGTACGGAACTGTTTCCCCAATATAGGGAATGATGTTTTTTTGAATGTCGGTTGTGGTCATTGAATGAGGGTATTAAATTGTTTTCATTGTTTTGTGGATGGTTTTTAAAACCGTGAAAATTTTAAGATGGCTGTTATTTTATCTGTATATCAAACCGGGAATAGCTAAATATATAGTATAAAGGTGCCTGTATTTCCTTAATTTTTAAAAATGTAAATGTATTCTATATTTCTTCTAATGGTGATTTGTTTTATTTTTTAAAATTACAGAAAAAATAATTATAAACAATTATGATTATAAAATTGTGGTATGTTTTTATTCATTTAAAGTCATGGATATGTCGGGAAATAAAGAGAGTGTATAGGTTGTAAAAAGTTATCCACATCATTTTATTCACATATGATAGTAAGTGTGAGTGAGATGATGTGGATAATTATTTTATTTAAATTATTGTATGTTAATAGTTTATTGATTGTTTTGAAGTGTGTCTAAAAAGTTATCCACAATTATAAAATGAAATATGGTTAACTGTGGAAAAGTTATCCACATGTTTTCCTCTTAAGCAATAAACCATAAGTTCCAATGTTCTTTAAATAGAAATAATAGTAATAAAAGCGTCAAATTTTGATTATTTGAAAATTGCGAATTCCTAAAGCCCTTCTATATAATCTTCATAGCCGCTTTTGTCCAAAAGATCTTTAGCGCTTAAATGATAGATGTTTTTCCAGGAACCCGGGCCGTTTTTTTCAACATATTTTTCAATGATCCTGAATCCCAGCCAATAATTCATAGATTTTGGAGCATCCGGGAAAAGCTTGAATTTATCATTTCTCAGCAACGGATTATTCCCTGAACGGTCAGAGAAATAGGACTTTAATTTTGTGAAGATTTCTTTTTCATGGCTGAGATACCACTCCCAGTTTTCCTTTGTCATATTTTCAACCGCTTCATATTTTTCCATCTTACGGTTAAAAAATATATAAGTGAAATAGCAGGCAAAACCTTCATCTATTGTCTGGCCTAGTGCAGAACCTCCGTTACTGTCTGCATTTTTGAAATGCTCATATACAAGATGGTTCAATTCATGAGGAAGGCCCTTTTCAAGAGTGTATAGAATGTCAACATCTTTATTGTTAAGTTCCAGTGCAAATTGTTCAGCATTACAGCCACCAAATGAGATTCCGGTAATAGGAGTGAAAATCAAACTTATTTTAGCTTTAGGCTTATAAGGAACCAGTTTATTGAATTGGGTAAGGGTTTGGTAGAAATGTTTTTTGAGATCAATAGTCAGAATAATATTGGCCTTTTCTTCCAGTTCCTGTTTATTTTTTTCATATAAATTTTTGTTCCATGAGATCATTCCTCCGGGATTATTGAACAAATGAGCATTTTCATCCCCGAAAATAACACTATAGCAGCTGTCCCATAGTTTTTTATGGGGCAGATAAACATTTCTAACGATGCTCACGGAATCATATTGCTGGTTTTTATGGGCAAGAAGCTGGTGTTTGAACAGGTTTTTAATCACAATATTTTCAACCTTCACACTATCGGCAACTTTTTCTAACCGGTTGTAATCAAAGTTTTTATCTTTATTAACCAGAGTAGATTGCATAGAGCAGCTAAGAATGATAAATGCTGATAAAAACGGAAGAATTTTTTTCATTGTAAGCGCTTCAGATGTATTATAGAATTGTTAAAATTTAAGCAAAAGATACTAAAATATTTAAAGTAGAAGAGAACTCCGTGGTTATTAAGCGAACTGAAAGGTAAGGGCATGACCGGCTATGAGTGAAAAAAGTTGTCTCGTTCATTCATTTAAGATCAAAAAAGTTACTCCTTATCTTTATAAATATTCCAGAAATTGAAATCGGTCATAGGAGCATCTGTAATTCCTATATTACGGCCCATGGTTACAATTTGTCCTCTGTGATAGGTTCCGTGAAGAATAGCGTGTTGAATATATTCATATTTTGAAAAGTCGCATTGAAACCATTGGGATTCTATTTTTACATTTTTTGAAAGATCTTCTTCTGATAAGCTTTTCACATAATCTACCAGTTTCTGTGAATTGTTTTTTAGGTTTATAAAAACTTCTTCTTTGCTGGTTTCAGCAGCCGTTTTTGCAAAATCAAAATCGTTGTTTTCTGCAATGTAGCTCCACCAGTATTCCTGAGTCTGCCAGATGTGATGCAGGGTTTTTAAAATGGTTGGAAAGCTGGAAATAGTTTCCTGATTAAGCTGATCGTCGGATTTTGTGGATAACCAGTCAATGTATTTATTAACAACCCAATTGTTATACTCAACGGTTTTAGTGATTAATGTTTTTAAGCTCATATTATGTATATTTTGTGGTTAAAAATGGTGGTTAAAGTCCAAAATGACGGTCGTGGTCAGTGTTTTCAGGATTAATGAGGGCCTTGTTACTATAAGTAGCAGTTTCAAACTCGCTGATGTTGACTGACAGGAATGAAATTTCGGGCAGCAATTCCGTAAGGCGTATGGTAATTTGTTTCGAGAGAGCAGCCTTTTGTTCTGTATTCCGCCCCTGCATAATATATCCAAAGACATGAAGGAAATTTTTTTTACCTTCTCCCAGCCGGTAATACTGGTAAGGCTGCAGCCTTACTTTAATATCATTGGCAGCAAATAAGCCGGTTGATTCCGCCACATTGTATACAGCATCCATTATTTCATTCGGAGATTTTTTTTGGAGAATATCCTGTGAGCAATCTATTATAAAATGAGGCATAAATGTTTTGTGATATGATTTTTGTCATGTAAAAATAAGAAAAATATGAATCCCTGTTTCAAATAAAAGACTGTTCTAGAACTTACAAAACAGATTTTTTAATGCTGTATTGAGGCTTTACAGGATCAGACATATCCAAGACAATGTCATATTGTCCGTCTTCCGGTATCGGGAAATCATAAGCGTTAAGAGCAACGGTTTTTCCATCGTTGTTTAAGCCAAGATTGTATCCCCAATTATTATCTACTCTGAATTTTAGATTACCCTTTTTCAGATGAAAGTTTTTAAGAAAATAAAGATTCGGGTTTTTAGGATCTGTCTGCAATGGAGTATCTTTTCCGTCCCATCCGCCCGGAGTTGCATTTCCAATGATTCCCCATAAATAATTAGCAGTTTTCTTTATGCCTGTTTTTATATTTCCGTCACGGAATTTAACTGTAAGTGAATTTATCTGCCCTGTTTCATCTTTTTTGAAGTTGAATGTTATATTATCATCAAACTGGAATAATGTACTGCTGACAGGGAATAGTGAAATTGCTGGATACCCTTTTTCCCTGAAGATAACCTGCCCGTCTACAACAGTTATATAAAAATCTGTGGTTTCTGCAGAATAGATGCCTTCCAGTTTCTTTAATTCTTTGGGATTAATTTTGGCTGCTGTTGGGATGCTGTAAGGTTTGTTGTATAGTATGTTTTCAATCTTTGGTACAATGTTATCCGTATAAGCCAGTTCAGAATTAGATATTGCAATAATACAAATATCATCTTCCGGAATTCTGTAATACCTGCTTCGATAACCTGGTCCGCCGCCATCATGGCCAACTCTGCTCTTACCATCTTTGAGCAGGGTATCGGTACCCAATCCATAATGATTATTAAGATAAGGGATAAACATTTTTTCAATGGTTTCCTTTTTAAGAATAGCATTGGTTTTAAAAGACTCATTGAATTTGAAAAGATCTTCAACGGTAGAATACATGGCCCCGGCAGCAAATGGATGATCGGTTTTAAAACGTAAGGCTTCGCTGGACTTATTAGGGGATAAAAATTCATATCCAAAGGCTTTATTTTCATCAGTAACCCTATTAAATTGAAAGCCGGTATGCCTCATTTGCAGAGGCTTTAGGATATAGCTTTCAATAGCTTTTTCATACTCCATTCCTGAGGCTTTTTTTATAATGTATCCAAGTATATAATACCCGGAGTTGGAGTAATCCCATTGTTTACCTGGAGAAAAATTTAATGGTTTTGCAGAAATAAATTTAATGAATGTTTGCTCATCTACCGTATTTTCTGAGCCTGTTTCATTGGGAATTCCGGAGGTGTGAGACAGGAGATTGGCTATTGTAATGCTGTCACCTTTGGGAAAATCCGGGTAATATCTGGATAATTTGTCGTTGATAGATAATTTTCCTTCTTCTTCCAGTCTCAGAATAACTGTGGCCGTGAACATTTTTGTGGTGGAAAAAATCCGGTAAAGGCTGTTATTCGTATTTTTTTCTTTTTTAGGTGCATTTCTGTAGCCATAGCTTTTTTCAAAAATGATTTTCCCTTTTTCGGCCACAAGAACGGTACCACTGAATTTGTCTGCTTTGTCATAAGCCGCTAATAATTGTTCCAGCTGTTTAGTCTTCTGCGAAAAAACAGGGCTGGCTGCCAATACTGCGATAAGGCATGTTAGGATGAGTCTCATGTATTTTTTATGATAAGACAGTTGAGAACAAATCTTTATTACATCCTGCTTATAAAATAGGATCTATAATTTTTCAAAATACTTTCCTTTAAACTGATATTGGATCTTCTTAGCAGTGATCCTGGAATCTGCCTGTATTAAAGGAATACTGATGATTTTATTTTTTTTGTCATATTCTATTTCATGATCTCTTCCTTCATATTGTCTGTTGGCAGAGGCGGTAAGATCTACTTCATAGCTTAACTGATTTTTTATTCCGCTTTGGGTTTTAATGAGCTGGGCTTTATCATTCAGTTGGCCCTTATCTATAGAAAAAATGTTAATGGCATGATAGCTCATCCCGGAACTTAGGATCGCTTTACTTAGGGCAAGGTAATATTTTTTGTTTTCTGAAATAATATCATTGATCTGATAATAATAGCGCCCCGGATCTCCTTCGCCCTGGCTCTCCACAGCTTTAGAATGTATTTTTTTATCAGCAGTTTCGTACTGGTAGACATTTTTAAAAAAATGCATGGTTCCGCCTGTCTGGGTATCCCATGAATACACCCGGAATTTACCATCTTCGGAGGTTGCCGTAATAAGCCCGGTTTTCTCTAAAGATTTAAAATCATGGTGAAGGGTTTCAGGGTGAGTAGAAGTATACCTGACTAATAAATTTTCAAATTTTGTATTGGCAGATGCTAATGAATCATAAGCGTCTTTATGATCCCTGCCCTCGGAAGACCAATAATCAATTCTTTGGAAAGCACTATTCAGCTGTTTTTCAATAGCGGATATATTTTGGGCGGACAAAAGATGGGTAGTGAGTGCAAATAAAGTTACTGATATAATCTTTGCTTTCATAGTATGGCTTAGCTTATTTGTTATTTTCTGTGCCTTAAATGGCAATTGCAGGCTATGGGTGATAAATTAGCTGTACAACACCGGATTTGAATACGTTCGTTTTAACGAGCTTTAAATTTAACCTTTCTTTTAAATCTTCAAAAAGAGGTTTTCCGCTTCCTAGAGCAACCGGATGCACAGATATCCTGTACACATCAATCAGGTTATTCTGAATAAAAGTCTTGATAAGACCCGCCCCGCCATACAGCCAGATATCTTTTCCTCCCTGTTTTTTAATTTCCGAAACTTTTTCCACAAGATCAGAATGGATGAATGTTGCCTTCTCATCTTCCCGGTCTTGACTTGAAAATACAAATTTCTTCTTTGCATGAATGGCTTCCCAGAAATCCACTTCTTCCGGAGCGGCATTTTCATCAGGTTTATAATTTCCCCATGTATCATAGCTTACCCTTCCATAGAAAATGGTATCAATTCCGGATATGAAACCATCAAAATCCATATCATCATCCATGATGCACCAATCTATTTCTCCGTTGGGTCCTTCAATAAATCCATCTAAGGTTGTAGCCAGGTCTAATATGATTTTTTTCATGTTTAATAGTAAATTGAGGTTAATCTGTCTTTAAAAATACTGAAGAAAGTTAAGTATATTTTACTATGGAAAAAAGATATTTAAGAAAAATGATCTTTATTAAGGTTTTGTAATTCCTATCATTACTCCAAAGTCTCCATCGGTCTGAGCCCATTTTTTCTCAGGAAGATAAGCTCTGGAAACATACCCGTCAAGATATAAAGCGTTTTTACATCCCATTTCCTTAAACAGTTGAGCGAGGCTATAGAAATTAACCTCTTTTTTAGACATTATAAAAATAATTTCGCCATTTTCTAAAATACCGACACCGTTTCTGATATTCAGGTTTTTAGAGTCTTTTTGAAAGATAGGATTGATCTTGCCGTCCATTAATAGCATCGGTCCGGATTGAGTAGCGTATCGGATGGCTGCCGTTTGCCTGAATTTTTTCGTTTCGGCTATTCCCGGATGGTTGTTTTGGGTAATATAAAATACTCCATTGGGCTGTAGGTAGAAATTTCCGGAGCCCTGCAATGTATCCAGCGGTTTCAGTATCCTGGAGTTTTCTATATATAGTCCTTTTGGAGTATTATCAGCCTCAAACATTCCGCCATTCATGGCAAAAACTAATTTTTCATTTCGGGATTCTATATCTTTTTTCAGATTGCTGATACTCTTTAGAATTTCATCTTTACTGTTTTTCCAATATAATTTTAAATTCTGCTTTTTAGGATTCACCTGATAGATGACAAAGCTTTCATCATGCTGTATTTTTTCTTTACAGGAGATAAAAAGCATGAGTAGAAGAACTAGAAAGTAATTATGTTTTATCAGCATCAGGTAGTACTCTTAAAAGGTTTTTAATAATCTGTCATAATAAAGTCTAGATTTGAAACTACAAAAAGATAGTTATCAATATAGTCCTCATTAGGTGGGCATTCGTATTGTTTTTTTAACTCAATAATCTCTTTTTTTGACATTCTGCGGGTATTTTTTCTTGATAGATCCCATTCTTTATCCATACTCCAATTCCTATAATAGTTTTTTACTTCAGTCTTATATTCTTCGGTTTTTTTGAAATCTATAAATTGTCTGACTTTAAAACGGATAAAATCATCTTTATCAATTTCTTTTTCTTTCACTACATTATCTTGTTGAATGCTTATAAGGCGATATTTCTCATGTAGAGAAGAATAACCGAAACTGGCTGCCTCAAGCATTTTACCTGTTGGTATGACTAATATTCCGGAATAGTTAAGAACTACTTTTCTGTTGTCGAAGATTTTTTTGAACACAGAAATATATTCATGTTCTTTGGAGTTTACATTCATAATGCGAATATCCACTACGCTTAAAATATTACTTTCAATCTTAAAGGTTGCAATATACCCTCGATAATTAGATGTTGACCCTATAAAAACTACTTTTTCTTTTCCATTCTTTTTAGTTGTATTTTCAGAACCGTATATAGGATGGAGCTCAGGATGCTCTGTAAAATATTTCTCTAGCGGATTATTTAATAAATTGTATTCTTTATTGTTGATGATGATCTTATCAGGTTCCTGGCCTGTGGCTAGAATTCTTATAGCTAAAAAAGTAAAAAATAGAATGAATAATCTGTGCATTTGAAATTAAAAATAATAAAATGAAATAGAGTTTGTGAGCTGTAAAAGTAGATTAATTTGCTGCAAAATTAAAATTTTTGCCTATAGCCATATTGTACAGCTGCTTTCAGCCCTTCAATGTTAATGTCTTTCAGGGCTTTAAATTTAATACAATATCCGGTTATGCTGGCTTTTCCTATTTCTGCTCCATAGGTTCTGGATAAATAGGTTTTATCATTTATTCCCATGATATAAACAGATATTCCCGTGGTATTGGCGCTCATTCCGATCTGGTAGAACTCTCTGGTTTTCCCGTCTGCATATTGCATTGTTTGAAGGCCATACCCGATATTCGGATTGGAAACGGTTTTACCTTCATCGTTTTTACCATCAAGAAACCACAATTTAGCATCCGGCATAATCTCTAGTAAAAGGAGGTGAAGATCATACATATCTGTACGCTTTGGTTCAGGCAGGCTGCTAATGTATTCGGAGATTTGTTGTTGGATGGTCATAGTGAATAAGGATTAATACTGTAAATTGAAGTGAGTCTTTCAGAGATGCTTTTGTTTTATGAAAACGCTGCCTGTTATACAAAATAATACAACAAATTCCCTGCATTGAGTTTTGAATGGCGGGAAGTAAAAATTGCTGGTAGTTATTCCCCTATTTCAATAAGTTTATATGCAGAATCAATGAAGAAAGAGAAAATAACAATGAATCTGTATCTGAAGGCCATATTGTATTATTATGAATATGAATTAAATATACAGATTTAAAGAATGCAAATCTAATAAAATTAATAGTCTGCTAATATGAGTAAATTGGTTTCCATATTTGTATCCTTCGGAACTGCAATGGATACTCCGTACTTATTCCGGACAACTTTTAAGGTATCTGTATCGAGGTATGGATTTACTTTTTTAAAGCACTGTTCTTCAGAAGTGCCTTTGCCGCAAAGTATTCCGTAAAAGTCAATTTCAGTTTCAACTTCTAAAGGCAGATTATCAGAAAAAGATTCTCCTGCATAGATATCACAGGTTGCTTTAATTTTTACAATAATCTTATCTTCTGACGGTTGAAGCTCAATTTTTGCATTATATATTTCGGTATGCTCATAAACATACAACAGGGCGTGGGGTTCCTGTTCGTCTTCCGGATAATCTTTCCATTCAATTATTCTTCCGGCAATATCCTGCCATCTTTCTATTTCATTAGGATTGACCTTTAATAATATTTCTGAGTTGAAAAATAACGCGTCTTCCGGGAAAAACAGGTCTGAAGTATCATCACTTTCATGATCAGGAATCTTATCAGTGCCCGTGGCTTTAATCTGCAGTCCAAAAACCAATTGATGATCGGAGTTTACAAAAGCATCCAGATAAGCATATTGAATATCAAATAATTTGTCTTTGATTTTGAACATTAGGGTTAATAAATTTTAACGGTAAATAAATATAGGAAGTTTTATCTTATGATCTGTAGATGGTTATAAACCAATTGTGGTCTTTACTTTTAATTTTTCAAAATAGCTGTAACAGCATCAGAAATTTCAAATAATTTCCCGTTATAAATAGATCATTGGTAAGGAAGAGGAATGCTGTGAAAAACAGGAAGAGATGTCTGTAATATTGCATTGTTTAAGGCATATTTTAAATTAAAGGCTCTCCATTAAGATCCGTTGTAAGCACTTCGCTCATATAGTCAAAAAAAGGACGCATGGCCAGTAATGTTTTTACGGCTTCTTTTTGGAAAGTATCTGAGAAGACCTCTTCATCAGTAAATTTTCGCATCACTACAAATTGTTTTTTTCTGATTAACTCTATGGCTGGATGGTTTTTATCAAAACCCCGCGGAGCCGTTTTTACAGCATCCCCTTTAAGTTCCCCGAAATATTTTACAAAGGTCTTATCTGAAGTAATTTTGTCTATTTCCTTGGTGCTGGTCTCAAATTCTTTCCGGATGCGGAGCAGATCCTTGGCATCAGGCGCCCAAAAGCCGCCGCCTACAAAACTGTTGCCGGGTTCCAGATGAATATAATATCCACCTCTCAACATCGGTTTTACGCGGGAATATCCCACACCAAAATTGGTTTTATACGGCTTCTGATCTTTTGAGAAACGAACATCCCTGTAGATCCTGAAAATATGAATTCCTTTCAGTTTATCATATTCCTGTAGCTCAGTATAGATCTGGTAAAAAAAAACTTTGTTTTCTTTTACAATTGGTTCATATTCAGACTTGTGCTGGGCAAACCATTCGCGGGTATTGTTTTTTTCTAATTGTTTGAGGAATTCAAATGCTTTTTTCATAAGGATAGATGGTGGTTGGAAATTATAGGTCTGTGTACAAATTTATTATCTCATTACTTTAATCTTTTGCACAATTCCCTGCTCATTTTTATATGTGAAAATATAAGTTCCTTTTTCCACTTTTGTTAAATCTATATTTCTGTTATAATAGGCAAAACCTTTGCTAACCTGCCTGCCATCTATTGTAAAAACAGTGTATTCAAATTGATTGCTATTATTTTTATTACTGATAACAAAGCCGTCTCTATATACATTGGTATACACTCTTGCTTTAGTCTCATAGTCTTCTTCAGCAGTATTTGAAGAGAGTATACTTTCATTAATATCTGCCACTTGTATGCTTTTAATAGCTGAGCTGGTGAGTGAGGTTGTACTTCCGCCAATAATGTATAGTTTATCATTATATACTTCCGCTGCAGCGTGTCTTCTGGGGATCATATTGGATGATAACTGATGGAATTTATTGGTTGCAGTATCAAAATAGGCCAGAAAGGTTTGGTTATTATACCCTCCTGCAATAAAAATCTTATTGCCGGATACGGCTAATGAATGTCCGGATATCCCGGCCGGCATTGTATATTGATTGGTCCAGCGATTAGTGTTGAGGTCGTAAACATTGATCAGGCGGGATGAGGTACCATTGAAGCCCCCAATGACATAAAGCTTATCATTCACAATTTTGCCTTTTGTTTCTCTGGCTGTGGGCATATCGGGTAACGGATGCCATGTATCGGAAGCGATATCGTAATATTGAAATCTGTTAGAAAATTTAGTGGTGGCAGCGCCGTTCAGCCCGCTGCCGCCGAAGACATATATTTTGCCATTATGGATGGCCGAACCTGCATTTCCCGTATAGGAACGGTTAACAGCGCCCTTCGTTATTGTATTGGTGGCAAGGTCTACAATTTCAAGATGGCTGTTTCCCCAACCGTTAAAAATATAGATTTTATTATCGTAAGTTTCAGAATTCGCAAATTTTTTGGTTAGGAGATTAGAATTGACAATACTCCAGGTGTTATCAGCAATATTATATTTCTCAATATAATTGGCGTTACCTCCTTTTTCCAGATATCCATTGCTCACATAGATATTATCATTCACAATTACACTGGTTATGGCTCCTCTGCCTGCAGACATATTAGCGAGATTTTTAAAATGAAGTGTCTGTGTATAGGCTAAGAATGAACCCAATAATGAAAGGAATAATAATTTTGTTTTCAATGGTGTTACAATTTAGTATTTGGTTTTATTAATTTCTAATGATGAGCCGAGGTCTTTTCTTAGCAGGTGCTTCAAGAGAAAATTTTGGTTTAAAGATAAGGAAAAGTTGAAGAGAATTTCTAAAATGCTTTTAGTCATATTAAAGATATTTTTTACAATATTATTGTCTGCTTTGTTTGTATGTAAAAAAAGGTTGTCTTTTGGTAAGGTCCTGAAAATTATCTGTTAAGATTAGAAAATCTTTAGAAAAATTATAAAAATGGAACCATGATATTTGACATATCATACAAAGGGGAAAATTGATAAATATCAGCTGTAATTGTATGATGTTGCGGGTATTTCTTCGCTAACTTTGAGTATGAAAAAAGGATTTATGGTTCGTTTTTCATTGTAAATGATCACAATAATCTAAAACAAAAATGTTATGAAACAAAGAGTTCCAGTTTCCCAAATTATGACTAAAGAACTGATTACACTTAATCTTAAACAATCATTGTATGAGGCTGAAAATTTATTTAAAAAACATAAAATAAGGCATATTCCGGTTGTTGAAAATCAAAAGTTATTAGGAGTATTAAGTTATAGTGATTTGTTAAAGATCAGCTATGCAGATGTAGAAGAATCGGATGATGCTGAAGATGTTCCTGTATCAGCAGTGGTATATGATGTATTTACAATTTCGCAGGTGATGACAAAAGCTCCCCTCACTGTAAATCCTGAGACTACCATAAAAGAAGTAGCAGAGATTTTATCTGAACATAGTTTCCATTCTGTTCCTGTGGTAGAAAATGGTGATCTAAAAGGTATTGTGACTACTACAGATATTTTAAAGTATTTATTACAACAATATTAAGCCCGGTTTTAAGTTTACGTGAACTGCTTATACAGGGTTTGTTAGATTTCAAATATCATCATATTAGTTATAAGAAATCCGAAGTGGAGACTTCGGATTTCTTTTTTTATTGAAGGTATGAGGGCGATGCCTGTGCCATTGAGTAATTCAAATCAGGGTTTTCCTTCGTTGATATATTCTTTGTAATCTTCTTCTAATTTGTCAATTTCCCTGATTAAGAAGTCATAAATATTTCCTTCAAAAACTTCATAATCTTCCTCGTCATATTTGTCATATTCAATTTTGATCACTCCATTGTTGGTATAGGCCCGGTAGAGGTTGCCGCTGCGTTTAAAGAATAATTGTCCCAGTGGTTTTTCTTTATATTCAAGGGCTTCGGCATGTTTTTCTTCAAAACCCATCCATGAAGGCATTTCCTCATCCTGGGAAAGGCCATACACAAAGAAGCCGTATCCGAATTTCCAGCTTGGCAGAACATCAAATTCTTCCGGCCGTTTCCATATTTCTTCTTTAACTTCAAAAAGCAGGGAGCCAAATGTTGTCAAAAAATCCTTAATATCTTCACTGAATGTAAACCCTGTGCTTTCTTCATACTTTGTAATCTGTTCTTCGGTGGCAGGATTTGCCACGGAGCCCATTACGAAAAAATCATCATTTAATTTCCTTTTCCTGTCCCAGAATTCTTCTTTTGTTGTCATATTTTATGTTTGGTTTTACTACGTCGTTAGCTTCGATCAGAACATTATTGAAACAAAGATAAGAGAAAGTTTGGGGATAAAAATTAGAGTGTTGATGATTTTAAATAATGGCCGGCATTTTTTCAACAAGTATAAATGTTGGATGTTCCAAACATGTATTTTTATATTTTCCCTTTCCTTTCAATAATAAGATATGCTGCATCCAGCATTTTAAGCAGATGAATATATGGGTTTATAATGTTCCTTTCTGGTAGTTTGTCATAGATACCCATTGAGAAATAGACCATTCCGGACAAAAAATAATTAAATTCCTGTACGCTGTATTCTCTGAATGCTTTTTTAAAGACGAGCAAAGGATTTTGGTATTCTTTCTCAGACAATAAGCCAAAAATTGGTGGGGAGACTTCCTGTGCCTTAGTATTGAAATCCTGTTTCTTTTCCTTCAGTGCCATGAGATAGCCTGCCTGTACAAAAGTCTTCATACACTGGTGAAAGTGATAGATAACGGACGGATCTTCGTTGATCCGGCTATTTCTTTTTATGGCATGATTCATAATGTTGTTTAGCGTCTTTTTGGAGGTTTCCAGATCATTGAACTGGAAGAAGGTTTCTATCCGCTGTAAGCCGTTGCGCTTTTTTTTGCTTTTCCCAGACTGGGGTTGAATATCTGCTTTGGTTTTTGTCATGTTTTTGTGTTTTTTACTAGTTGTAAAGGAGGAAGCCCCGGCAATACCTGAACTTCCTGCCCATACGAACCAAGGGTAATATGATAGAATTTGTGTTTTTTTAATCTTTATACCTACAATAGATTTTACTCATTGTGGCGTTTCTATATCTCGTTGAGCTATCGTAAAATTATTCTAAGAGTAATCTTTTTCAAATATAAGAAATTTTCATTTTGTTACAAGTACTTATAACAAGATTTGTAAAAAAAATTACGCCCTTTGTATAAACTGCTAATAAATGGACGTTTTACAAGATGAAATACTAAAAAAATTTGGAGAACACGTTAAAGATTTAAGACTTAAATCTGGACTTACGCAAGATGATGTTGTTCTAAATAGTTCTAAAATTACTAAGGCTACAGTAAGTGATATAGAAAATGGAAAAAGAAATTTTGCATTTACTACATTAATTGATTTGGCTAGAGGCTTAAATGTATTGCCTAAAGATTTATTGGATTTTAAAATTGATTAAAAATCCTAGATTTGTCTTTAACTAAAATATAAAATAAGCTCCGAGGTCATCAGGCTTCGGAGCTTATTTTTAATGGATTGGTTTTATTTTATTTGCGCAAAGCCAAGAGGCTTTGCGTACCGAGGTATCTGAAATTGGCAGGCAGTAAGTATAGATGTTAGCTGTATATTAAACTATTGTTGAATTCTACTAATCTTATCTACTAGGTAATTTATAAAAGCACTACAGGAGACCAACATAAATTTAGCGTCTTCCTGTTGTAAGTCATTTTGTTCAAGTAATGCATGTCTTATTCCATCTGCTTCACTAGTATAACCATAAAGGTTTGAAAAAGCCTTTTTTAATGCAGAATGAATTTTTGTTTTATCTTCTAATTTTTTTAAAGCTTGCCCTAGAGTTGCTTTTTGATCATTAGTAATAATTGCACAATAAGCTTCAACTGCACTTATTGATTCTTTTATTGAATTTCTATAGTCTGGATTTTTTCTCTCTGAAAATAATTCTATAGCTCGTGTAATATGCAAATTAATAGTTTGTAAATTATCTGTATTTTGTAAAACTGCATTTACAGATAATAATTCTTCTTCGTTTGTTATTGGCGTTATCATATTATTTACAAAACGATAACCTGATAGCTCATCTTTTAATATTTTATTACAAAAGTTTATAAAACTAGTGTTATAACTATCATCATAATTATTAAAATTGTAATTACTTGGAAGAAACTCAATAAAATCATAAACTTCATACCAAGGACTATTAAAAAAGAAGTCTTTTATGTCTCTATGCAATTCTCTAAAATATTTAGGCATTTCATCAACTCTTCTCTTGAAATAATGTATCCATATTCTAGTTAAAAATGTTGATACAGTTTTATTATTAGAACTAATAAATGATTCTTGCACTATATCCCAATAATAAAAAGTAACTGCATTCCAAAGAGAGTTCTTTAATTCCTCATCAATTTCATCAATTTGAATAATTTTTTTAACTTTATTTTTTCCAATCCTTTCTGAGAATTTCATAATGTAGATTTAATTACTATTGTAAATTTTAAACTATATTTCCACTGGAAGAAAACAATCACTTTTTAGAATGGTTCATTTGAAGAAGGCTAAAAGTCTTCAAAACTTCCAAATTCGTCTCCAAAATCAAGCATAAAAGCCTTTTTAGCCAAACTCAACTCAATTTTTAAAATATTTTTAAATTCTTCTTTGAAGTCTTCTGATTTAAAACTATTATTATTGATATTTACATCTTTGTTTATAACACATTGTATATATGCTTTTATAAAGGGATTAGAAAAGTAATATTTATTTGAGTTTTCGTTAAACCTTAGAATTTCTGATCTTAAAGGCGAACAAAACTCATCAATATATTTCTTTAAATTATTTCCTATATATGAATGATCGATTGTTTGAAGTATATCTTTAATTTCTGATATGGAAAAATTTTCTTTATTTAATTGAATTATTGCATTTAATAAATCAAGAGGATTTTCATTTTTTCTTTTATGGATAATTTTTGTAGCATGTTCAAAAATGTTTTTAAAAGAATCAGAATTTTCTTCTAAAAATTCTTCCATTGCCTCATTAAATTTGTTTGAAAAAATATTTTTCTTGGTAGTTTGAGTTTCTCTTACATTATTTAATTCACACATAATTAAACATAAATTATGTGTAACTGAAGGTAGTCCACTGGAATAAGTACTTATTCTATTTTTTATTGCATCATCAAATTCAATATTTAAATATTTTTCTCCATTAGAGATGATTCTTTTTAAATTTTGAATATCCATCAATGGTACCTCTAATTCTGCAATTCTGTTACGCATTTCTGGGTCGTATTGAACAACTTCTCTTGCCGAATTAACCGCGCCTAAGGCAATTATCTTTAGTTTATTATATTCTGTGGAAGAATCCATAAAAACTTTCATAATTTGAGCCGTTTGCTTTTTATGACTTTCCTCAATTTTATGAAAATCTTCGATAATCCAACATAAATTTTTAGAACCTATATATTTAGCTAGATTTTGAGGAGTTATTGGGAGTTCCACAGCACGTTTGTGCGAGTGTTTTGTTTCTAATTTACTTTCGTCTTTTAGTCCAGCTTTAATAACCCAGAAAGATACATTTAAATCTAATCCACCACCATTAGATTTACTTTTACTTTTCTCTATAGGGTAATATATATCAAGCTGATTAAATGCGTCGATAATAATATCATTAATTGTCATCCCAGTAATACAATTAGTTTTTATGTACTTTATTTGGGATTCTTTAAGTTTGTTTGCTAATAATGTTGTTTTACCAACACCTGAATAACCATATAGAATTATTTGCTTACCCGGAGTTTTTAATGCTCTTTCAAGTCTTTTATTAATTTCACTTCTTTCAACAAATGTTACGTCGGCTGGTTGGCTTGGAGTGAAAATATCTTCTAATTGATAATGTTGTTTCATAAATCATGGTTATTTTTTTCAAATATAGAAAAAATCCAAAATAAAAACCGCTCCACAAAAATCAGAACGGTTAGTATATTAAATTTGTCTTAGCTTACGCTACTACATCATTCCCGGCATTGCACCACCCATTGGCAAGCTGGCTCAGCGCTCTCTTCACTTCAGTAATTACATATTCAGTAGTAAGAAGTATTTCAGATACAGAAGTTGCGTTTTCAAGTATATTTCAGCAGATCCTTGTCAAGGTTTTAAACCTTGACAAGGATGCCAATCCAGGTACCTTTGTCTTAAAATTTACAGATTAAAAAACCGCTCTACAAAAGCAGAGCGGTTAGTATATTAAATTGTCTCAGCGACACGCTGTTACATCATTCCTGGCATTCCACCACCCATTGGCATAGCTGGTTCAGCGCTCTTTACTTCAGTGATTACACATTCAGTTGTTAAAAGCATTCCAGATACAGAAGCTGCGTTTTTAGTTGGGGCAATATTTCTGCTTTCAAGCATGTTTATATATGCTTTATTTTGAATATTTATTGAAAACTTTCTGCTTAATCCATTGGATAGCAACATCAACGGGAGCTGTATCATTGCTAGAAGAAGTGTTGTGGCTCAATTTAGGAAAAAGAGTATATTCAAAAGGCTTACCTTGAGCTTTAAGCGTATTTAATTGTTCTATACATAACTTTACCGGAATCTGTATGTCTTTTTCACCAAAAAGCCAAAGCCCGGGAATTGAAAGGGTGTTTAAATAGATTTTGGGATCAGTCGCTGCAAATTGGTACCTGTCCGGATCATTTTTGGTATGTTCAATGGCATCTGTTTCTGTATGATTTTCCCAAAAATTATTGTTTCCATTAGTATAAAACTGAAAGCGAAGCTGCTCAAGAGTAGTAATGGTAGGACCGCTAAATAAAACCATAAATTCAATTTGTGGGTTTTTACTTGCAGCAATCGGGATTATCCATCCGGCCTGGCTGAATCCTACTAATCCGATTGGTGTTTTTTTATCTTTCAGATAGGTATGGAATATTTTTACGGCTGCATTTGCATCGTGAGCCAATAAATTAAGGTTAGTAGTGTCAATATTATTGGTACCAACAGACGGCCCTACATACACGCCTCCAGATTCTCCAACACCGCGTTTATCATATGTTAATACGGCAATTCCTTCTTTAGCAAGACGTTTTGCAAACTCCATTTCTCTTTTTACAGGATCAGACCCGTGAACAATTATAACGGCTGCCAATGGTTCTTTAGGTTCTAAAATTGAGCCTGCAAGGGTGACCCCCTGACTTTCAAATTTTATATCCTGAATGGTAAAATCGGTGGATTGTGAAAGTACCATTTCTGGCAAAGCTATTAATAGCAACCCAATAAATATGTTAGAGAAAAAACTGATTTTCATTTTAAATTATTTCATGTGTTATAGTTACTCATCAAATATAATAAAAAAACCGCCCTACAAAAAGTAGAACGGTTAGTATATTAAATTGTCTTAGCCTACGCTACTACATCATTCCTGGCATTCCACCACCCATTGGCATAGCTGGGACTTGCGGAGAAAAGAGGAATTTAGTTTAGTGGGTGGTTGTTTAAATGAAAAAGAGTATTGATAATTTTACTTTTCATCAAAGGCGACGGTATATTATAATTTGTATCTTTTTAATGAGCTTTCAAAAGTAGAAGATTTTATAAAGTTTTGTTTTTGTTTATTCACTTGAATGATTTCTAAAAAGCCTAATTCAACTAATGATTTTAGATCTGTTCTTGCTGTATAATTTGATACATTAAATCTTGATTGAATTTCTTTAGTGTTCAGAATTCTATCGGGATCATCGTGTAATATTTTTAAAATTTGTGCCATTCTATCATTTACTCCTGGTATTTTCATAAACTTTGCTGCTTGAAATACTTCTTTTTGTTTGCGATTGATGTAGTCTTTTAATGCAACAAATGCTTTTTCCATTGTTTTGATGTGATAGGAAATGAAATAAGTCAAATCATTTTCATCTATTTCAGTGTATAGATATGCTTTCTCGTATTGTGACTTTGTATCTTTGATAATTCTTGATATAGACAGATATTCTGTGAGCCAGTATCCTTTTTTAAGCATATACCAATAAAATACAGCTCTTGCAGTACGGCCATTTCCATCTGTAAAAGGATGTATCCATCCAATCATAAAATGAATAATACAGCCTTTAATTATGGGATGGATAAATTCTTCAGTATCAGTATTAAAGAATATGCACAAATCACTTATAAGCTTTTTAAGGTCTGACTGTAAAGGTGGGGTGTGGACAATTTCACTATTAGTATGATTTACTACATGTACATCGTCATTATCTCTAAATTTACCTTCATCTTCTGTGTCTTCTAATGTGTTATTTGTTATTAATTTATGTATATATAATAAATTTTCCACAGTCAGATCTTCACTTTTATGTTGAACAATATGTTTCATGGTAATGAAATTGTTCAAAATCATTTGCTCGGATTTATTTCTAGGCTTTTTCTCTTGCTGAATCATTTCTTTAGCCTTTTTCCTAGTAGTATTAGCTCCTTCCATTTGGCTACTGGAAATAGCTTCTTCCATTATAGAACTAATAATAAATTTCGTTTTATCAGTTTCTGCAATACCTATATTACTTCCCAATGTTCCACCAATATGCATATCAAACTGATGTAATGATTTTTGAATATAATCTGTTATTACATAATGAAAGTTATACAAATGAAATTTCACTTCTTTTCTTCTCAATAATCGAAACAGTTTTACCGCACTCCATAGTTCCAATGGTGTACAATCTTTTGCTTTATATTTTATTTTGTCCCAATATAAATACTCATCTTGTATTTTTTGTAGAGTTCCATTCATCTGAAACTTAACCATCAGTGGTATTGTTTGATTAGTTTCTTCTATTTGAGGTGCTTGTTCAATCATTTATTCAAGAAAATTACAGTATTTAAAGATAAGTAAAAACCGCGAGATTTAATTAAAATCTCGCGGTTTTTGTTAATCGTAGCTTTAAAATAGTGTCGCCTAACGGAAAAGGTATTGGCGAAAGACGAAGAATTTGAAGAACTAACAAAAAACCGTCCTACAAAAGTAGAACGGTTAGTATATTAAATTGTCTTAGCCTACGCTACTACATCATTCCTGGCATTCCACCACCCATTGGCATAGCTGGTTCAGCGCTCTTCACTTCAGTGATTACACATTCAGTTGTAAGAAGCATTCCAGATACAGAAGCTGCGTTTTCAAGGGCAACTCTTGTTACTTTAGTTGGGTCAATGATTCCTGCTTCAAGCATTTGAACATACTCGTCAGTTTTAGCGTTGTATCCGAAGTCTCCGTTTCCTTCCGCTACTTTAGCAACAATTACAGAACCTTCACCACCTGCGTTAGCAACGATTTGTCTTAATGGCTCCTCGATAGCTCTCTTAACGATTTTGATACCTGTAGTTTCGTCTGCGTTGTCTCCTGCAAGATCGTTTAATGAAGAGATTGCTCTTACTAAAGCAACACCACCACCTGCAACAATACCTTCTTCTACAGCAGCTCTGGTTGCGTGTAATGCATCATCAACTCTGTCTTTTTTCTCTTTCATTTCTACTTCAGAAGCAGCTCCTACGTAAAGTACAGCAACACCACCAGCTAACTTAGCTAATCTTTCCTGAAGTTTTTCTCTGTCATAATCAGAAGTTGTAGTTTCCATCTGAGCTTTGATCTGAGCTACTCTTCCTTTGATTTTCGCTTCATCACCACCACCGTTTACAACAGTTGTGTTGTCTTTGTCGATCGTTACTTTCTCAGCAGTTCCAAGCATATCTAAAGAGATGTTTTCCATAGTGAAACCTTGCTCCTCAGAAATTACTTGTCCACCTGTTAGGATCGCGATATCTTCTAACATTGCTTTTCTTCTGTCTCCGAATCCAGGAGCTTTTACAGCAGCAATTTTAAGAGAACCTCTTAGTTTGTTTACCACTAAAGTAGCTAAAGCTTCTCCTTCAACTTCTTCAGAGATAATTAATAAAGACTTACCACCTTGTGCAATTGGCTCAAGAACCGGAAGTAATTCTTTCATTGAAGAGATTTTCTTCTCTACTAAAAGGATATATGGGTTTTCTAGTTCAGCTAACATTTTCTCAGGGTTAGTCACGAAGTAAGGTGACTGGTAACCTCTGTCGAACTGCATACCTTCTACAACATCTACCGTTGTATCAGTACCTTTAGCTTCTTCTACAGTGATTACTCCTTCTTTACCTACTTTTCCGAACGCTTCAGCGATTAAAGAACCGATAGTATCATCGTTGTTAGCAGAAATAGAAGCAACCTGTTTAATTTTTTCTGAAGAATCTCCAACCTCCTGAGATTGAGATTTAAGGTTAGCAACAACAGCAGTTACTGCTTTGTCTATACCTCTTTTAAGATCCATTGGGTTAGCACCTGCAGCTACGTTCTTAAGACCTTCTCTTACGATAGCCTGTGCCAATACAGTAGCGGTAGTAGTACCGTCTCCTGCGATATCATTAGTTTTGGAAGCCACTTCTTTTACCATTTGAGCTCCCATGTTTTCTACTTTATCTTCAAGTTCGATTTCTTTTGCTACAGAAACCCCGTCCTTAGTTACGTGTGGAGCACCGAAAGATTTTTCGATTACCACATTTCTTCCTTTAGGACCTAAAGTTACTTTCACTGCATTTGCTAATGCATCAACACCTCTTTTTAAAGCATCTCTTGCTTCGATATCGAATTTTATTTCTTTTGCCATGTTTAGTTGTATTAAAGTACAATGTATAATGTACATTGTACGAGATTTACTTTTTAATGTTTGATTTTTTATCAGTCATAAATACATTGTACATTTTACATTGTACAACGTACAGATTTACCCGATGATTCCCAATAAGTCAGCTTCTCTTACAATTAAGTAATCTTTCCCTTCTAATTTCAATTCAGAACCTGAATATTTACCATAAAGAACTTTGTCACCTACCTGAACCGTTGTAGGTTCGTCTTTTTTACCAGGACCTACTGCCACTACAGTACCTTCTTGCGGCTTTTCCTTTGCAGTATCCGGGATGATAATACCTGAAGCTGTTTTAGTTTCTGCTGCGATTGGCTCTACCAGAACTCTGTCTGCCAATGGTTTAAAGTTTACTGACATAATATATTTATTTTTTAATTATTTCTGTATTGTAATTCTCTAAATGTATGCCATGAGACATTGATGGATGAAATGGCAGAATTTTTATTTCCGAATGTGAAAATTTGGCAGAAAAATAAAAAAGAGAAAGCCGGAAATTTCCGGCTTTTATTGTTGGTGTTTAATTTTTATGGATAAGTTTATGGGCATTGCTGGCCAGGTCCTATCCACAGGATACATTGTCCTTTGTAATTGTACTCACAGCAATAGCGTCCTACCGCTCCGCCATTAATTGATTTCTGAGCATCTCTGCTTAATAATTTGGCATTTTTCATAGTTAATAATATTTAATTTGTGTACTTCCTGAACATTTAAAGTCAATCAGGATTTTTGACATCTGGTGTTTAAAGTAGATCAAAGATAAGGGTTTTTCCTTAATATGTGATATATTTTTTAATATAATTTATTGGTTATCAGTTAATAGTTGTTTTTGTCTTTGAAGCTGTTGGGTGTGGTGTTATTGTCATGTTGCTTGTAAACAGCAGTAGGGTATTGGTGTTTTTGAATATCTGTTTTTTTATTGAACTATTTCCATGAACATTTTTCTTCCGGCCATATCCATATCCTGCTTGACAATTTTTCTCGTTTCGATATCAATATAATAGGTGGTAGCAGATGCTTTGTTACTGATGTCATCGTTTGTTTTTATAATCCATACCGGCTTTCCTTTATATTCCGCTTTGTGTGTATCCAGAATGTAGGCCTTCATAACTCCTTTTTTTTCGGATTTTGGATTGTAGTCGAAAATAGAGATCTCAGCTGTATAATTTTCTTTCAGAGGAAGAAATCTTATCAGCATAGCGTAACTACTGCTGTCAAAATAATGAGTGGCAGGAATTTCAATATTCTCTTTTTTCTGAGACTTTTTATCCAGATAATATCCAGTTACTTTATCTTTATCAGATTTAAGTACCATATCTCTCATCATATTAAAAGATGAATGATAGATGGGGGTAAAATCAGAGATTTTGACAAGAGTGGAATCTGTCCATTTAGCATCCGGGGCCTGATTTAATTTTACTGTTGTCCGGATCAGAAGATCTGTTTTGTTTAATTTTTTGAGTTCTGTAATAATGCTTCCGATTTCTGTTTTTGAGCCAGCATTATCAGCATACCATAGGGCTTCAGATGTTTCATCTTTTATCAGTTTAGAGTTGATACCTGCATTTTGTGGAGTAATCAGATTTTGTGAAAATAAATGAACACTGCTTATTAATAGAAGGAAAATAAATGTTCTCATGGTCTTTTTTATTAATTAGTTATCCTAATCTTTAAAAAGTTACATAATTGAATAATAGTGGATTATGAAATTTAAATATCAAATTAGGCAGAAGGAATTTCCCCTTTCTGATGCTGGTTTATTTTAGAAATGATTGCCCCTGAAACGGCAATACCAATAAAATTGGTTACTGATCTGGCTTCATTCATAAAACGGTCCACACTATAAAGCAGGGCAATATCCGTTAATGGAATTTTCCCAAATCTGCTCAATGTGAAAATAAGCGCTAAGAATCCTGAACCGGGTACTCCTGATGCCGTTTTAGAAGTAATGGAAATAATAACAAAGAGCCAAACATAATCATTAAAGCTTAAAGAGATATTATAAAACTGAATAAGAAAACAGCAGGTTACTGAAATATAGATACATGCCCCTGCCAGATTAAAATTATACCCCAGAGGAATAATAAACCTCAAAATTTTTCTGCTATATCCTTCAGATTCCATTTTTTCAAAAATTAAAGGAAAAGCAGTTTTGGAGGATGAAGTAGTGATGACCAAAATAATTTCTTCCTTAATATCCAGTAAAAATTTCCACAGATTGAATTTGAACAGATAAGAAATAAGACCTAAAATTCCTAAAATAAAAACAATGTCAGCAAGGTAAACTGTTGCAACTACTTTACTTAACGGAAGAAGAGTATTGATGCCATATACAGCCACACCATATGCAATATTACAGAAAATAATGAATGGAAGAATAAAATAAAGATATTTGATAACAGTATAAAAGATACCTATCCCATGATCCAAAATATTCAGAAATTTTTCTTTTCTTGAGGAAAAGTTCATTGTAATTCCTATTAAGATGGAGAGGAAAAGAAAAATACCATGTCTGTTAAGGTATAAAACAGTAGAAAAACTTCCGTCTTTAATTTCAAAAGCCTTTGGAAGGCTTGTGGTGATGCGGGTAGCATCAATTCCGGTATCAGAACCGGGCTGCATTACCAAACCAAAGGTAAGACCTAAGATAATGGCTATTGAGCCTACTGTTAAAAAGTATAAAATAGTCTGCAATACAATATTACCTGCATTTTTAATTTCGGAGAGCTGGCAGATTCCGTAAATGATTGCCATAAAAATAACCGGAAGAATAAAAGCTTCAAGGATCATAAAAAAATACCGGCTTACCACTCCCAGTTTAATGCTTTCTTCAGGAACATAATGTCCTGCCAGCACACCGCATATCATTGCCGTGAACACATACAATGTAAGATTTTTAAGGTATTTGCCGGTGAATATTTTTTGGGACTGCAGGAAATTCATCTGGAAATTAAATTGTTTTTACAAACATGTTTTAAGATTGGATTATATTATTTGTGAAGCTGAAGATAATCATTATTCATCAAACTCATATTGTTCCAAGAAGGAGTGCGCCTATAAGCATGATGATTGATGATCCGATCGCCCATTTTAGTGTATATTTCAGATGATCCGAATATTCCACACCGGCCAATGATACCAATAGATAAGTGGAAGGAACAAGCGGGCTCAGCAAATGTGAGGCCTGCCCCACAAGGCTGGCTCTTCCCAATATTTCAGGAGCAATATCCAATTGACGGCCGGTAGCTTCAATAATTGGCAATATTCCAAAATAATAAGCATCATTGGTAAGAAAGAACGTAAGCGGAACACTGAAAATAGCTGTAATAATATTAAGATAACTGCCCCAGCTTTTGGGAACAATTTCTATCATACTGTTTCCCATTGCCTGCATAATTCCGGTTCCGTTGAGTATTCCGGTAAAAATCCCAGCTCCAAAGATCATTCCTGCCACAGAAAGAGCATTTCCTGCGTGTTTTGAAATGATTTTTTGTTGATCTTTCAGCTTAGGATAGTTGATAACGGATGCAATACAAAATGCAATCATAAAAGCTATTCCAAGCGGAACAATATCGAGTATCATAACAATCAGTAAGATGATCGTAAGCAAAAGGTTGATCCAGATCAGCTTTGGACGAAGCAGCTTAGGATCGGCCTCCCCGATAATGTCACTGGTACCGTATTGAGTATATTTCCCGTAGGTTGCAATGCGCTTTTTCTCCTTTTTACCTAAAATATAGGCTACAAATATTACCCATAGAATTCCTAAAGCCATGATAGGAATCATTGGAACGAAAATTTCCGTATGCCCCAGCTTCAGTGAGCTCATAACCCTTGCTGTAGGGCCACCCCAGGGTAGGATGTTCATAATTCCACCTGCCAGCATAATTATACAGGTCAATGTAAGTGGATTCATTCCCTGCTTTTTATATAACGGAAGCATAGCTGCTACCACAATAATATAAGTAGAAGAACCATCGCCGTCCAAAGAAACTAAGGTTGTGAGAATAGCAGTTCCTATTGTGGTTTTTACAGGGTTATCTCCAACAGCTTTTAAAATAAGATTTACTAAGGGTTCGAAAAGCCCGGTATCTATCATTAAGCTGAAATAAAGAATTGCAAAAATGAGCATAACGCCGGTAAGGGCAATTTCCTTAACCCCGTTTTTCATCATTTCTCCCAGATGAGGACCAAAACCAGCTATTAATGCTATTGCTACAGGAATAATAACCAGGGCGGTAAGGGGAGTCATTTTTTTATTCATGATAAGCACCATAAAAATGATGATCATCAGAAATCCAAGGAGTGTAAGCATAGGGATTGTATTTGTGATTATTTATTTTTATTTTTTCTCCAGTCAAAACTGTTTCGGTAGCCAACATAGGCATAATTGCTTGTGGAACCTGTTTCCAGCTGGTTGATAAAAGCAATTTCTATTGCAGAATTTTTGCCGGTTTTGATGCCTATTCCGGCTGTTAAGCGGTTACTATCAAACGGTTCTTCTTTTACAACATTCATCCTGATTTCATTTTTCAGAATACCATAGAATTTTTCTTTTTCTCCGGCTTTGTTGAATGGAATTCGCAAAGAAATGAGGTATCGGAGCCTTACAATAAATTCATCCGGATTACTGATAAAGCGTTCTTCTACCCTGAACCGGTGGGAGATGGAAGTTCTTCCGATATTTCCCCCAAGGCTCACTTGCTGGAAAGGTCTTTTTTCGTATCGCTCTTTTTTGTTGTTATCAGATTTATAGGAATCCAGGATAAGAAACATCATTCCCAATGCAGGTTTTACCTCATTGGCAACCTCATAGTCTACATAAGCAGAGACCAGAAAAAGCCTGGTATCATAAGCCAGGTCAAAAGAGCGGTATTGGGAAAGGGCAGTTAAAGTACTCTTATCCGTCAGTTTTGCAGACAAAAGATACTGGAACCACATATTATAGTTGTCACGGCTTTGTGCAGAGATCAACTGATAAAATCCTAAGAAGAAAATAATGATTAATGATAATTTAATTTTCATGTAAAATTGAATTAATATCCTGTTGTTTCAAATATATTTATAAGAAGGAGGCATGAATTTATTTTTCAATCAATGACAGTTTTTCTCAGTGAACTGCAATCCCGGGTAAAAAAGGTCTTATATTTGGAAGATTGAAAATTGGATATTTTAGATGTTTTTTATTATCAATATTGTATTTATGTTATTGGTTTTTAGGATTTTACTAAACGGTAAAGTTTTGAAAAGACTGATGGAATATCATTGGGGTTTCTTGCTGAAATTTCAACATGTTTTATTCTTTATATTCTTTTTTCTGATCACTTTTTTTACCGAAAATTACTTTTTAGACGCTCCGGAATTAGTATGGTCGGTATTATTTGTGATTATTTTCAATATTGGAATTTATTATTTAGTATATTTTTATCTCGTCCCCCGGTTTTATCTTTCCAATAAATATCCGGAATTTATCCTGTATGCCTTTATCTGTTTTCTGGTTTCAAGTCTTTTTAGAATTTTACTGGAACCTGCCGTATTCAATATGAAGTTTAATGAGACATTATCCAACACAAAATTTCTGTATAATGTTTACACGGCACAGGGGATTGTCATTCTGGTTGCTTCATTTCTCGGAATTACGAAAGATAAATTTTTGATAGAACAGGATTTTAAAGAACTTGGTGAAGAAAAGGACCAGTTGTATCTTGCCCTTTTGAAGTCCAAATTAAATCCGCATTTCCTGTTGAATACCCTTAATAATATTTATTCTAAAAGCTTTAACCCTTCAGAAAATACTTCAGAATCTATTTTACAGCTGAGCCGGCTCCTTCAGTACGTTATTTATGATACCAATAAAGAGAAAATTACCCTTATGCAGGAATTTTCATCCATTAAGTCTCTGATCGGGCTTTATCAGCTGAAGTACCATAATGCATTGGAAATTGATTTTGAAATTGACGACGAAGAAATTCTGGAACTTATTGAAATTCCACCCTCTGTTTGCCTTACACTGCTTGAAAATGCCCTGAAGCATTCAGCCGCTGGGGTAGAGGCGGATAGTTTCATAAAAGTTAAATATGAGATCCTAGACCGGGAATTTATATTTGAAATCAGAAATTCTGTCCCAAAAAATAAGAATCTTATAGAAAATGTCAATGATAACGGACTGGGAAACGAAGCTGTTATCAGTATTTTGGAGAAATACTATCCAGACAGATTTACTTTTATATCCAAAGCAGCTGAAAACAATATATACGAGACTTTCTTAAAAATTAAATTATAATGGCTAATCTGACGATTGTAGGTGTGGATGATGAATATCCCGCATTAGAACTTATCCGGCATTATTGTGAAAAGATAGAAGCTGTTGAACTGCTGGAAACCTTTCAGAACCCTGAAGAGGCCCTTCAATACTTACAAAAGAATAGAGTAGACCTTGTTATTTTGGATATCAATATGCCTTATATCAATGGAATAGATCTTTTGCTGCAACTGCCTTACCATCCTTTGTGCATATTTCTTACTCTGGAAACACAATACGCGGTAAGGGCATTTGAGCTGGATGTTGTGCATTATCTTGTGAAGCCGGTAGATTTTGAAACATTTAAAAGAGCAGTTTACAAAGCAAAAGATTTCTTACAGTTTAAGCAATCTGCAATAGAAAAGAAACAGGAAGATTTCATTATGTTTAAATCTAATTATATAATGAATAAAGTACTTCTTAAAGATATAAAATGGGTTCAGGGCTTTGGCGAATATATAATACTGATGACCCATCTGAAAAAATATATGATTCTGGAGCGAATGTCCAATTTTGAAGGAAATTATCAGAATTTAGGATTTATCAGAATTCACAAATCATATATTGTACTGTCTTCCCATATAAGCTCCTATGATTCCCATACAATCTATTTAAAAAGCGGAGAACAGCTTCCATTGGGAAGGACATATAAACAACACCTGAAAGAATATTTGGATAAATGAAAAAAGACAGCTTTTAAAGCTGTCTTTTTTAGAGTTATATTTTTCCTGCGGCCTGCATCGGATTTACTTTCCCGTTTGAGCTTCCTCTTACAGGTGCACCTTCCTGTTTCTGTTTAAAGAGCTGGAATTTGGAAGTCTCACCACCGGAGCCGTTGCTGGTCCAGACATTATTGGTTGTATCAATATCTGCAGTTTCTCTCATTGGATCCAACTGAATAGACTTAAGTTTCTTATCAAAGTAATATGTTTTGGAAACTTTTTGTTCATTCAGTCTCCAGATCTGCGCAGGAGATTTGTCATATAATTTTGAGCCATCTTCAAAAGTAAATTCAAGGATAATTGGCATTACCAGTCCTCCTTTGTTTAAAAAGTCGATCTGATATGCGGTGATATTCTTGAATTTTTCTTTATCCTTAGCATCCAAAGGCAGTGTAGCATCCAGTTTGGTAGTGTATTCTTTAGTGCTTACCTTTTCCTGGCCTCTGTCATATTGGTAGTAGAAGTCCTGAACTTCCTTATCCTTGTCAACATAGAAAGTAATATTCTTGTCTTCTCTGTTTCTGATTTTTGAAAGGTCTTCAAAGCTGTTTACTAAAGGCTTATCAACCTGATATTTTATTTCTTCGGCTACTTTTGGATTCGTTTCCAGATCAGGCGTTGCAACGGTTACTTTATCAATGGCAATATCTACCGGATCTGTTCCGTAGAACCATCCTCTCCAGAACCAGTCAAGGTCTTCACCACTGGCATCTTCCATAGTACGGAAAAGATCTGCAGGTTCAGGATGTTTAAAAGCCCATCTTTTTGCGTAAGTTTTGAATGCTTTATCAAAAAGTTCTCTTCCCATGATGGTTTCGCGAAGAATATTCAATCCTGTAGCAGGTTTTGAGTAGGCATTCGGACCATACTGAACAATATTTTCGGAATTGCTCATAATAGGTTCCAGTTGATCTTTCGGGAGCTTCATATAATCCACAATTGTCCATGCCGGGCCTCTTTTAGAAGGAAATTTATTATCCCATTTTTCTTCTGTAAGATATTCTGTAAAGGTATTTAATCCTTCATCCATCCATGCCCACTGCCTTTCATCAGAGTTAATGATCATTGGGAAGAAGTTGTGACCCACCTCATGGATAATTACTCCGATCATTCCGTTTTTGGTTCCTTCAGAATAAGTTCCGTCTTTTTCCGTTCTTCCGAAATTGAAACAGATCATTGGATATTCCATTCCGTTGGCAGCTTCTACAGATTGGGCAACCGGATATGGATAAGGAATTGTAAACTCCGAATAAGTTTTGATGGTATGAGCTACTGCTTTTGTCGAAAACTTTCTGTAGAGTCCATAAGATTCCTTAGGGTAAAAACTCATGGCCATTACTTTGTTATTATTTTCAGGAATCGTAACACGCATTCCATCCCAGACAAATTTTCTGGAAGAAGTCCATGCAAAATCCCTTACATCATTCGCTTCAAAAACCCATGTTTTTCTTTGTTTAGAATGATTTTTTTCAGCTTTTTTAGCCTCATCTAAAGTTACAATTTCAATAGGTTCTGAAGCATTCTCAGCTTTTCTGTATCTTGAAAGTTGATCAGAAGTTAACACCTGATCGTAATTTTTACATTCCCCTGTTCCGCCTACAATATGATCGGCAGGAACATTCATAGTAACTTTATAGTTTCCGAAAACCAGTGCAAATTCTCCTCTTCCGGTAAACTGATGGTTCTGCCAGCCCTGGAAATCACTGTACACACACATTCTTGGATACCACTGTGCCATTGTGTATAAATCATTACCATCTTCCGGGAAGTTTTCGTATCCGCCACGGCCACCCATGGTCATCCGGTTTCCGATATTGTAGTTCCAGTCTACTTTGAAAATAAACTTTTCCCCTTTTTTTAAAGCTTTTGGAAGGTCAATACGCATCATGGTTTTATTGACGGTGTATTTCAAAGGACTTCCGGAAGCATCAGTTACTTTTTCAAGAGTAACTCCATAGCCATTATCTTTTACAGGAAGTTCCGTAAGCTTAAGCTGCTGGTCAGTTGTTGACGGACGAAGTACTGAAGAATTATGATACCCTGCATTTTTTATACTGGAATGCTCATTCTCATCTAATTGAAGCCAGATATAATCCAGTTCATCAGGAGAATTATTGTAATAGGTAACGGTTTCTGAGCCTTTCAGATTTCTTTTATCCTCATCAAGGTAGGCAGTAATGTTATAATCAGCCCTGTTTTGCCAGTAGGCGTGTCCTGGAGCTCCGGAAGCTGTTCTGTAAATATTGGGTGTTGGCAGAATAGTTCCCAGCTGTTCAAACTTATTTCCATGATTGCTGCCCGGATTATTCTGAATATTTTGTGCGGTGAAACCTGTATATGCACATACAGAAAGTGAAAGTATAACAACTTTTAGTTTCATAACCGAAATGATTTAATAATTACCAAAGATAATAATAAGCTGTTGAAATAATAAAAATATTTCACGTTTAGAAAGGAATTCTTTCCAAAGTCATTTTTAAGGATAGTGCAAAGACTCCTGAGGAGACAAAAAGGATCCAGTCTTTTTTGTTGACCTTAAAAACAGTAAGTAAAATAAACAGTAATATTAAAATTGCCCCAACAATAACAATCTGCCCCAATTCCAATCCAATATTAAATCCTAATAACGGGACCGTAATGCCCTGGCTCTTAGCAATCATTACTCTCGCTGTATTGGCAAAGCCCATCCCGTGAACCAGCCCAAAAATCAGGGCAAGATAATAATTGGCTCGCATTAATGTCTGTTTCTGGTTTTTCATAATAATATTGTCCAGAGAAGTCAGAACGATGGTTAAAGGAATTAAAAACTCAACCCAATCTGATGGCACCCTGAAAACATCAAGGATACTTAAAGCTAATGTAATGGAATGTCCAATAGTGAATGCCGTTACAAGAATCAGAATCTTTTTCCAGTCACTATAAGAATAAACGGCAATCAGTGCCAGAACAAAAAGTTGATGATCCAAAGCATCAGGGGAAATAATATGTTCCCATCCCAGGTTTAAATAAAATAGAAAATCCTGCATTTGATAATAGATTATTGAGTTTTTATATATATTGTTAAAATAAGTAAATTGTTATCCGGATTTTTAATTTTTACATGTATTTACTATTAATGTTTTTGATTATTATTGTTCTAAATAAAAATTGTATAATTGTAATATTAAAAAAAAGATAATGGATTTTAAAAAACTACTTTCTACAAAAGTAAGCATTTCGTATGGAGGAGCGAAGCTTCTTAGGAATGCTGCGGCAGCTTTCTTAGGACTTTATTCCTATGGTTTTTATGGCCAGGTGCAGAAACTTGATTCACGCTTCGATTATTTGTTGAAAAATAAAGAGAGCCTGAATAGAGGAAACGTTTTAAAAGATTTGGAACGTGATGATATGAAATTAGATAAGCATTTGGTGGTTACCTCTAAAGGAGCACAAACAATGTATTCCTGCATTATTTATACTAAAAATCCTGAAAAACTTAAATCCGATGGATTTTTGGTACAGAGCCAGTTGCCTACTTTTTCAACTGCACTCGTGAGCCTTGAAGATATTGAGAGGCTTATGGAACTTCCTTATGTAACATCTGTTATGGGGCCTACATTTGATGAACTTCATAATGACGTAAGCAGAGCCCAGTCTGGAGCAAGCCTTTTACAGGATGGGGTTTTCAATAATACAGCTTATAACGGAACAGGAGTTCTTGTAGGAATCTTTGATTCGGGAATAGACTGGAAACATCCGGATTTCAGACAGGTTAATGATCAGACTAAAAGTAGAATTGTTTCAATTTGGGACCAGACTTTGACCCCTCAAGGTGCTGAGACTTCACCAGCAGGATTTACAATGGGTGTAGAGTATACAAGAGCACATATTGAAGATGAATTGGATGGTACTCCTACCAATTTTGTTCGCGAGACAGATACAAATGGACATGGAACCCATGTGGCAGGAACTGTTGCCGGAAATGGAGTAGGTTTCGCTAACAAAAGACATAAAGGATTTTCCTCTGAAGCAGATATAGTCTTTGTAAAAGGAGGAAATGGATCTTTTCCTACAACCAATACTATTAATGCCTTAACGTATTTTAAAAATGTTGCAACAGCATTGAATAAACCAATTGTTGTTAACATGAGTATTGGCGGGCAGAACAGCGCTCACGATGGAACGTCTTCTCATGAGGTAGCTGTAGATAATTTCACTTCATCAGCCCCCGGAAGAGTTGTTGTTATTTCTGCCGGTAATGATTATGGAATCAAGCTTCATAGGAAAGTAGATATAGCCGCTGGTGCAGCGCAGTCTTATACTTTTACGGTTGGTAGTGACACTTCAGCAGCATCGATATTTAGTTTTATCATGTATGCTAATGATAACTCACCGGTTACAGCAAAGTTAACTGCACCGGATGGCCAGCAGTATATACAAAATATAAGTACCAATACTACTCACAGTATATTAGGCGGTGGACTAACAGCAACAATGTACAATTATTGGGGAAGTGATAATAACAAACGTTATGTCCAGCTAGTAGTAAGCAGAGTTCCGGGGTCTACAACGAACTGTCAGGGAAATTATACGTTGGAAATTACAAATAACGGAACACAGCCTATTACTACACATGGTTGGCTTTATAACCAAGGATTGGGAACTACTTTGCAAAATGGGGATAATGAATATATTGTAGGATCTCCGGGGAACGCAACCAGTGCCATTACGGTAGCTTCTTATTTGGGCAGAGTCAGCTGGATGACAGCATTAGGAGCGTATGGGTATCCTAATACTCCACAGGAAATGATCTCTCCGTTTAGTGCGCAGGGACCTAGAGTGGATAATTTCCAGAAACCGGATATTACAGCTTCAGGACAGGCTGTAATTTCTGCGAGATCCAGTAATTCTGCACCTGCAGCCACAAATATTATTGAAAACACCAATTATTATGTGATGAACCAGGGGACCAGTATGTCTTCTCCGGGAGTTGCCGGAGCGGTAGGGCTATTGCTTCAGGCGAATCCAACCTTGACGGCAGCACAGGTTAAATCTCGCCTTACTTCTAATGCAAGAAAAGATGATGCAACAGGAAATGTTCCCAATGTAAGATGGGGATATGGAAAGTTAGATATTTATAAAGCTGTTACTGCTGAAGTAGGGTGTGTAGCATCTAATTTCGAGACTGTTACTTATGATGAACCTAATATCACCATTAATGCAGAATCTAATACTACTTTCAGTAATGCAGCGCTGGCAGTCCGTTACACACCAACATTAACGGGTAAATTGGGAGGAGTGTCATTTACGACAGGTTCAGGGGTAATTCCTGCCAATCAGGCTGTAGATATTCAGGTTAGAAAAGTGAATGCCAATGGAGACCCGGGAGATATTGTTGCTACAAAAACGATTTCATCATGGGATACCAATATACAAAGATTTACTTGGAACTATGTTGATTTATCCAGCTTAAATATTCAGGCGGTGACAGGTAAAGATTTCTATATCGTGGTCAACGGTATAGGCGGAACTGTAGCGATGAAAAATGAGGCCACTGCATTGAGCGGGCGCAGTAAAACATCAACGGATGGTACAAACTGGACTGCAAGAACTTTTGATCTTAAGATGAGAGCTCTTGTTTATGAAAATATAGCTGAGGTGAAAAACCTGGCAACTTCTAATCAGACAAAAGCAGGTGACATTGCTGCAGGTTATAATTATTTTACCAATGCTTGCCAATTAATTTCAAGAGTGGAAAAAGAAGCCGCAAGTACTGTAACAGGAAATATTACTTCAAAAGTATGGGTTGATAATGTTCAGCCTAATTATGTTGCAAGAAGATATGAGATTAATCCTGCTGCTGACGCTGCTACTGCCACAGGAAAAGTAACATTATATTTTAAACAGGCAGATTTTGATGCTTATAATGCAACAAGTGGTATTAAGCTTCCCACTTCACCTACTGATGATGCCAATAAATCTAATCTGGTTATTGAGAAATATGCAGGAACAAGTGCTGGAAATGTAGGAACCGTAGCTTCTTATGGAGGTACACCAACTGTTATTACTCCTAATGTCGCAGATATTGTTTGGAACAATACCTATCAATATTGGGAAGTAAGTTTCCAGACTAATGGTTTCGGGGGATATTTTGTTAAAACAAATGCAACTTTAGGTACAGGTGAGGTAACAAAACTGAATGCTGGAGTAAGCATTACACCAAACCCGGCTAAAGATATAGTAAATATTTCATTAGGAGGATATTCTAAAGGTACAGTAACTATTTACGATGCTTCAGGAAAACTGATTAAAACAGAAACAATGAACTCCAGCTCAAATAGAATGGATGTTTCATCATTGGTAAAAGGAGTATACATGTTTAATATTAAACTAAATGATACTACAATTACTAAAAAAGTAGTTAAAGAATAATTATAATCGCTTAAAATATACATTAAAAAGCAGCAGTTTTATAACTGTTGCTTTTTTTATATTTGTCACTAGAAAAGAAATCATGTCACGTAAATTTTTTTTAATATTACTTCTCCCATTAACGGTTATTTTTCAAAGCTTTATAAAAGTAAATAAGGAGAACTTGCATCCCTATCATGTAGGATCTGTAGAGATCAGCTATAGCTCTAAGTCCAAAACCTTTGAAGTAACAGGCCGGTTTTTTCTGGATGACCTTGAAAATGGGCTTGGGAAGAAGTATGGCGGAACTTTTCATTTTAATGATGAGAAGTACAAGGCAAAATTGAATGAAGCGCTTTCTAAATATAGCCAGGAATATTTTAAATTAAAGACAGATAACAAATTTCTTAAAGTAAACTATATAGGTTACGAGGAAGATCATGAATCTGTAAATGTCTATCTCGAATCAGAACCTGTTTCCAATCCTAAAAAAGTAGAAGCAGCGGTGAGTTTCCTGTA
Source organism: Chryseobacterium bernardetii (assembly GCF_003815975.1). NCBI lineage: Bacteria > Pseudomonadati > Bacteroidota > Flavobacteriia > Flavobacteriales > Weeksellaceae > Chryseobacterium > Chryseobacterium bernardetii. The sequence continues at coordinate 426,317 of NZ_CP033932.1, read as the reverse complement.
CAATCTTTTTGATGACCAGATCAATATAGTTCACATCATTGTAAACGGAGACAGGAAGAGTGAAAAATTAATCTATCCGAACCGTTACCTTTATAAACAGTTTTAATTTTCAAGCTGAAGAAGGGTATTAATCCCTTTTGCATGAGCCAGTAGATCCGGAAAAAAATCATTATAGCATTCCTGCAGGAATGCTTTATTGTTTAAAAAAGCTTCAAAAACAGGAATGTCTTTATCCAGGTACTTCGCTTTGTTTAATACATTTTGAATGCTGAATTTAATTCCCCAGTTTTCGCGGTAATTATAAAGCCAGTCATCCTGTTCCATTTTAACCAGCATACTTTTGAAATTTTCAGGGAGCCATTCGTTATTTTCATTTAAAATTCTGTAAACCCGTAAAGAATGAGCTTTCCATTCCGCAAGAGAATTTAGAGAAAGATCATTAGCTACAAAATAATCCATAGAGACATCCACAAATGCTCCGGCATAAAGTCTTACCAAAGGAGCGAAAACTTTTTTAGCTTCATGAATGGCAGGGTGGGAGTCTGTGAAAGTATCAATAGCTCTGTGTAATGTAATACCATCCTTAATATCCTTAGGGAAAGAAAAACGGTCCCTGTTTCGGATAAAATCTTCCAAAAATTGGCCAACAATTTGCCCGTCAGTGAACGTGAGAAAGGAATGAGCCAGATAATTCATAAACGAATATAAAAATTTTTAAACAAAGTTTGGCTATTGCTAACTGTTTCTACCCAGACTCCTTTTTCAATTTCCTGGTATTTAAACTCAATTTCGTTTAAAACGATTTCTTCGGGAGAGATCAGGCTCATATGAACTTCATTATCATCTACCTCGCATTTAAACTGAACAGGAAACGGAAATAAATTCTGAATCTTAAGATCTTTGTAGCCATAAACAACAGTACAGTCTGCACCCAAAGGAGTAAAACGTTCCTCTTCCTTGTAAATATCCATAGAATGCGGATACCTTTCCAGGATTTTCAGTCCGGATTGAAGGGCCAGATGATATAAGATAGAAGAGAACTGGCAGATTCCGCCGCCAAAATCACTTGAAATTGTGTTATTGATGAGGTTCCGCCCTTCCTTGAAATTATTCTTTGCACTCGGCCTCCCAATCATTTTCCAGAATGAGAATACTTCACCGGAATGAATGACCAGATGATTGATCTTACTGCCTACAACTTTTAAATTGTGAATTTTATTATGATGAAAACTTCCGTTTTTAATAGTCTGCCGGAGTTTAATAGAATATTTTCCAACATTTTCTGAACGATATTCCCTGGGATAAGCATAATTGCTTCTTTGTTCATTGAAATACTGCTGCACAAGTTTTATCTGCAGTTTCCATGAATAAGGAATCCATTTTTTTAATTGCTGTTTCATATCTTTTCTAAAACAGTAATATGATAGGAAGCCCAATTCTTTAAAAAGGTGCGACAAAGAAAAATATCTAAAGGAAGAAAGAATCTTCTTATGGCCTTCGTTAACCTGTGAATTGGAAAAAAGAGTACTCCGGTTGTATTTTTAACTTTCCACTGTTCCTTCGAAAGCGCTGCGATATCAGATGCTGAAAAGCTGTTGCCTGCATGCCAGTCTTCCTGTGGAGAAACCGATCTTTTTCTGCTTTTAACAGGATAATCGAAGATCAGAATTCCATTTTTGCCTAATTTCCGGTAGCATTCATTTAAAAATGCTTTTGTTTCCAAATGGTTCTGATGCATGATAACGTGGAAACAGAAAATACAATCAAATTCTTCATGAAAAGGTATTCCGGAAATCTCACCTACAGTCAGGATTTTTTCAGGATGTTTTTGGCGGGCCACATTCAGCATATTTTCACTGAAATCTGTTCCATGAGTCGCAAAATCCAGTAGCCGGCCCGTTCCGCAACCCAGATCCATTACTTTTTTATACTTTTTATTTTGGAAAAAAGAAGATAAAAAAGCCCTTTCCTGCTGGTCAACATATTTCCCGTAAGAATTTCCGAAACGGTTCTCATCGTAAGATTCAGCAAGGCTGCTGTAATATTCCAGAATACTTGTTTTCATCATTTGAAAAATCTCTGTGAAGATCTTGAATTTTATTAACTTTTATAATTTTTATTTCGGCTTTTCATTTTTTACTTTAAAAAAGTCTTTCGTGGAAATCTTCAATTTTACTAACTTCTTCAATCTTGATTCCGAACTTTCTTTTCGGAATTTTATTGAGGTTGGAAACAAATATCTTTTCATAACCCAGCTTTTCAGCTTCAGTGATTCTCTGTTCAATTTGGGCAACCGGACGAATTTCTCCACTTAAACCAATCTCTCCTGCAAAACAGTAATGTTCAGAAATGGCTATATCCTCATTAGAAGACAGAACAGAGGCAATCACGGCTAAATCCAAAGCCGGGTCGTCTGTTTTTATGCCTCCTGTAATATTAAGGAAAACGTCTTTAGCTCCTAACTGGAAACCTGCTCTTTTTTCAAGAACAGCAAGAAGCATATTCAGTCTTTTGGAATCAAAACCGGTAGAGCTTCTTTGTGGAGTACCATAAACGGCTGTGCTTACCAATGCCTGGATTTCCAGAAGCATTGGTCTGTTTCCCTCCAGTGTTACCGCTACAGAATTTCCGGAAAGTTCTTCAAATTTTTTAGTGATAAGAATTTCTGAAGGATTTTTGATCTCCTTTAATCCTTGTGAAATCATTTCATAAATTCCAATTTCTGAAGTAGATCCAAAACGGTTTTTGTTCGCTCTCAATAATCTGAAAAGGTGGTTTCTGTCTCCGTCAAAGTTTAAAACTACATCTACCATGTGTTCCAATACTTTTGGGCCGGCAATCTGCCCGTCTTTGGTGATGTGACCTACTAAAAACACAGGGATACTGTTTTCCTTGGCATATTTAATGATCTCGTTGGAGCATTCCCTGATTTGCGAAACAGTTCCGGGAGAACTTTCTATTAATTGGGATTGAAGGGTCTGGATAGAATCGATAATCATGAAATCCGGTTCCAGTTTTTTGGCTTCGTGAAGAATTTTTTCTAATGAAGTTTCCGTAAAGAGGAAACAGTTCGGATTTTGAACATCCGTTAATCTGTCTGCCCTCATTTTGATCTGAGAAGCACTTTCTTCCCCTGAAACATAAAATATTTTTTTCTTCATTTTTAAGGCAAGCTGAAGCAGAAGGGTAGATTTTCCTATTCCGGGCTCACCACCAATCAGGGTAACAGAACCTAAAACAATTCCACCACCAAGAACACGGTTCAGCTCTTCAGAAGGTGTTTTTATCCTTGGTTCTTCACTCGTCTCCACCTCAATGATATTGATGACATGTTGTTTGGTTTTTGAGAAAGGTACCGCTTTACTATTGGGTTTTTCCACCACTTCTTCCACCAGGGTATTCCATTGCCCACAGTTTTTACATTGTCCCATCCATTGGGAGTATTGGGTTCCGCAGTTTTGACAGAAATATGCCGTTTTCAGTTTTGCCATACTGCGAAGTTATAAAAAAAGCATTTTTTTTCCGAGACTTAAATGGATTTAAATAACAAATACGGAATATATATCAATCATAGAAATATCTTTATATCTTAGCTTTGTTGAAATAAAATATTAATGTAAAATATAATTACAATGAAAAAACTATTTTTATCCTTCGTATTGGCTTTTTTAAGCATTTTTTCTTTTGCACAGAACAATTGGGATATAGACCAAATGCATTCTTCAGTAAATTTTACTATTGAACATATGGGGATCAGCTTCGTTCAGGGAAGATTTGATAAATTCGGAGGAGATCTCACCACAAAAGGCAACAGCCTTGATAATGCCAAATTTGATATAAATATTGATGTTGATGGTATTAATACTGGCGTTGAGATGAGAGATAAACATCTTAAGAGTAAGGATTTTTTTGCTGGAAATGAGTACCCAAGCATTAAATTTACAGGGACTTCTGCTTCAAAAGAAAAAGACGGATCATATATATTCAACGGGAAACTTACCATTAAAGATGTTACAAAAGAGGTTAGTATACCTGTAATATTAGGAGGAATTACAAAAAATAAGGATGGTAAAGAGGTTATGGGGCTTAGGGCAAAATTCATGATCAACCGTTTTGAGTATAATTTGAATTATGATCCAACAGCGGCAGGTATTGCTAAATGGGTTGAGATTAATACTTATTTTGAACTGGTTAAAAAATAATTCAGTATAAATTAAATTAAAAAAGTGGCTTTGGATAATTTCAGAGCCACCTTTTTATATTTAAAGACTTCCTTTTTGTTATGTTTATTCATAGCTCAGGAATAATATGTTTATGTGTTGGGCTTTTTTTTGTTTATTCCAAAATATAAATAAAAAAATAATCAGGTTTTATGGCTGTTTGAGGCATGTTTTAGCATTTTCAAAATTTAAAAAATTGCTTTGTATCTCTTTTTCCCATAACTTTGCACAAACCTAATCTAATGAGTAAAAAGAATACAAAATACATCTTTGTGACAGGAGGTGTAACTTCATCTTTGGGAAAAGGAATCGTGTCTGCTTCTCTGGGACTATTGCTAAAATCACGTGGTTTTAACGTAACGATCCAAAAACTAGATCCTTATATCAATATCGACCCGGGAACTTTGAATCCTTATGAACACGGAGAGTGTTATGTGACTGAAGATGGTGCGGAGACGGATCTGGATTTAGGTCACTACGAGCGTTACCTTGATGCTCCTACATCCCAAAACAACAACGTTACTACAGGAAAAATCTACCAAACTGTAATTGAAAAAGAAAGAAAAGGAGATTTCCTTGGAAAAACAGTACAGGTAATTCCTCATATTACTAACGAAATTAAACGTAGAATTAAAATCCTTTCCAAACAGAATTACGATATCATTATTACGGAAATCGGGGGAACTGTTGGAGATATTGAATCTTTGCCATACATTGAAACTGTTCGCCAGTTAAAATGGGAATTAGGAGAGAAAAATTCTATGGTGATCCACCTTACCTTACTGCCTTATCTAGCTTCAAGCGGAGAATTGAAGACGAAACCATCCCAACACTCCGTTCGCCAGTTGATGGAAAGCGGAATTATGGCTGATGTATTGGTTTGCAGAACAGAACATAAAATTCCAAAAGATCAGAGAGCAAAACTGGCTCAGTTCTGTAACGTTCCGCTGGAAAACGTTATCGAATGTAAGGATATGGAAACAATTTATGAAGTTCCAATGTATCTTCAGAAGCAAAACTTTGATGATGTAGTGCTGAAAGAACTGGATCTGAAAAGTGAAAAAGATGCTGATCTGAAAGACTGGAAGAGTTTCCTTAAAAAATTCCAAAATCCTAAGAAAACAGTTGAAATTGCATTAGTTGGGAAATATGTGTCCCTTCAGGATTCTTACATTTCCATTGCTGAAGCATTTAAGCATGCAGGTGCTGACCTTGAAACTGAAGTAAAGGTAAGATGGGTGTACAGCGGAGATGTTACCGAAGAGAATATTAAAGATACCCTGAAAGGAGTTAACGGTATCCTTGTAGCTCCAGGTTTCGGAGATAGAGGAATTGAAGGAAAAGTTCTTACAGCAAAATATGCAAGAGAAAACAAAATTCCAATGCTGGGAATCTGTTTAGGAATGCAGATTATGACTATTGAATTTGCAAGAAATGTTTTAGGACATACAAAAGCAAACTCTATGGAATTTGATACAGCTACTCCGGATCCTGTAATTTCAATCATGGAAGAGCAGAAGAATGTAATAGATAAAGGAGGAACGATGCGCCTTGGAGCCTGGAAATGTGCTTTGAAAAACGGATCCAGACTGAATGAAATCTACGGAAGCAAAAATATTTCTGAAAGACACCGTCACCGTTATGAATTCAACAATGATTATCTTCAGGAATTTGAAAAGAATGGTTTCTTAGCTACAGGAACAAACCCGGAAACAGGATTGGTTGAAGCATTGGAGTTGCCAGGGCATCCATTCTATGTGGGGGTGCAATACCACCCGGAATACAAGAGTACGGTAGCTACACCGCATCCTTTGTTCAGGGCTTTCATTAAGGCTTGCGAAACTTCTAAATAAGATATTTTAGTATGGGAGGAATGTTATATTCAACCCAACGGAAACAAATAAGGTAATTTATTACCATAAACGTCTATCCATAAACTCAGGTTGATTTTTCTCAGCCTGAGTTTATTATATACTAATGCATTATAGTATAGAGTTTTGATAAAAAAACAGTATTTTTGTCAGCTCAAATTTGCTGCAGATTTATAAGTTTTCTTATAGAATTGTAGCAGGACAATAAATAGGAAATTTTAATTATAACAAAAATAAAATGCAACAAAACAACGGAATCGATAAGAAGCAGATGATTAGTTTCGCGGTTTTATGCCTGATTCTCTTCGGTGCAATGTTCTATTTCCAGAACAAGCAGATGAAAGAAGAAGAGTTAAAAGCTCAGCAGCAGAAAACGGAACAGGTGAAAAATGCCGTAAAACAAGCTCAGGCCACCAATATCAATCCAAATGTAACTCCTGGCGCAATTCAAACCGCTAATTTGTCTAATAAAGAACTTAATATTGAATTTTCAAGCTTAGGAGGACAGGTTTCTAAAGTTCAGCTTTCAGAATACAAAGCATATAATAATAAAACAGATCAGGCTGATCTTCCGCTTTATCTTATTAATAAAAATAATTCAAACTACGGTTTTCAGTTTAAAGACAAAACAGGAAAAGTAATTAATACTAAAGATTTAGTTTTTACACCTGCTGTTAATGGAAATGCTGTAACCATGACGGCTAACTATAATGGTGCTGTTATCCAGTTTATTTATACATTACTTCCGAAATATACACTTGATTTTAAAGTAAGAACTCAAGGTCTTTCAGCAGTTACTTCTGATAACAAAGCAGATTTTATCTGGGATTATAATGTAAGAAACCTTGAAAAAGGTAGAGCACAGGAACAGTCTCACTCAGAATTCTCTTATGCTTTCAATAATTATAAAGATTATGATTATGATGGAAGAACCACGATGGATGAGGAGAAAGAAACACTTAACTGGATTGGTGTAAAACAACAGTTCTTCTCTTCTGTGATTGAAGCAAAAAACGGATTTACTCAGAGTAAAGGAAATCAGGAAAATGTAGAAGAAGGGGAATATCTGAAGAAATTCAACTATGAAGGTTTTGTTCAGATGACCGGAAGCGAACTGAATCAGGATTTTACATGGTATTTTATGCCATTAGATTTACCATTGCTGAAATCTTACGATAAAAACTTTGATGAAATTCTTCCGCTAGGATGGTCTTTCATTGGAGCGATGAACCGTTATTTCTTCATGTGGTTATATGCAATTATTGCTAGCTGGGGATTATCTGCAGGTTGGGTAATCTTTGCCATGACGATCATTGTAAAATTAATCTTATCTCCAATTATGTACAAACAGCATAAGCTGAGCGCAATGATGAAGGTAATTCGTCCGGAAATTGATGAGGTTAATGCTAAATTTAAGGATGCAGATCCAATGAAGAAGCAGCAGGCAACAATGGAAGTATACAGGAAAGCCGGAGTAAACCAGATGGCAGGATGTTTACCGGCATTGGTGCAAATTCCGATCTTCTATGCATTATTCCGTTTCTTCCCTAACTTTATTGATTTGAGAGGACAAGGCTTCTGGTTTGCAAAAGACTTAACCGCTTATGATGATTTGATTAAATTGCCATTTAAAGTTCCATTCCTTGGAGATCACTTAAGTATTTTTGCATTGGCTTGTACAATTGTTATTTTGATCTATACGGTAATGACATCAGGAAATATGCAACAGCCACAGCAGGAGGGAATGCCCAATATGAAAGTATTAATGTATATCTTCCCGATTACATTCTTATTCTTCCTGAATACCTCGGCATCAGGTCTTTCATGGTACTATTTCGTATCAAATGCGATCAACATTTTAATCATTCTTGTGATTAAATATGTAATTCTTGATGAAAAGAAAATTCACGCTCAGATTCAGGCTAATAAAGAAAAGCCAAAAACGGAAGGTAAATTCCAGAAGAAGATGAGAGAAATGATGGAGCAGGCCCAACAGCAACAACAGGCTCAGGAGCAGCAAAGAAAAAAGAAATAACTCATTATAGAAAAAGAGAAGCAAGTTATTTGCTTCTCTTTTTTATTTATAATTGGAGGAATTCTTACTTTCTCCGTCAGTCATATTTTAATCTGAATGACTGTCGATGATGTACTGTTGGACCGTGCTTTATAAGTGCTTCCTGATGCTTCTTTGTAGCATATCCGAAATTGGTATTCCATCCGTATTCAGGAAACTCTTCATGAAGCTCAATCATTAATCTATCTCTGTAATTTTTAGCGAGAATAGATGCCGCAGCAATAGAGAGTACTTTTGAATCACCTTTTATGATGCATTGATGTGGAATATAATTGTATGGATGAAATTTATTTCCATCCACTAAAATAAGTTCCGGGGTTATTGTTAATTGATCTAAAGCACGATGCATGGCATGAATACTTGCATTAAGAATGTTATGCTCATCAATGAATGCAGGTGGAAGTTCTGCAATTGCATAATTTTTTACATTATCTTTAATGTAGCTGTCCAGATCCATTCTCGTTTTAAATGTCAGCTTTTTTGAATCATTAACCAGATTCTGTTTGAATTTATCATCTAAAATGACAGCTGCTGCAACTACCGGTCCGCTTAAACATCCTCTTCCTACTTCATCACATCCTGCTTCAATGTAATGGTCTGTCCATTTATGTAATAATTCCATATTTATGTAATACGAAATGTAAAATTATAAAAAACGGATCTATTAACTTTATATTTTGGCATTTTTTATGAAAACATTCAAAGATGAGAATTGAACAATTAATAGAATCTAAATACTGAATTTTATAGAGAATGGCAGAAAACAGAGGAATATTACAAGATATAAATCAGTTTTTTGAAAGGATCCTATTTATGATTTTATTATAGTAATTTATTTCTGTTTTTTATTGAAATTGTAATCTGTTTTTTGCTCTTAGCTCGACGTTTTTATTGTCTTTTTTGGAAGGAAAAAAACATATGCACAGCATTGTATGTTGTTTTTTTAGTTTTGTTTTCTCTCTTTTGTGATTTTTATATTTCTGTAAACCAGTGTATTAATGTGGTATTTAACAAATATAGATATAGGAAATATTTATAATTGATGTAATTTATGTATTCTCAAAAAAAATATCAATTAATTTTTTTTGTTTTTGTTAAAAAGTGTTTTTTTAACTTAATTTAATAATTTTTCATTCGTTTTAATTCTTAATTTTTGAATAATCGTTATTTTTTTGAAAAAAACCTTTGTGTTGTTAAGAAAGTTTTACAAATTTGTAGGGTACAAAATTAATTTGATATGAAGAAACTAACAACAGGTCTTCTTGTTGTTGTATTATCTTCTTCTGTTGCAATTGTAAATGCTCAACAAAAGAAAAAAGATACAACTTCACAGACTAAAGAAATTGAAGGGATAGTAGTTACTGCACTTGGGATCAAAAGAGAGAAAAAATCCTTAGGTTATGCGTCGCAGGAAGTTAAAGCTGATAAACTTTTTGATGGAACTACAAATACGGGAAATATAGCATCTCAGTTATCTGGTAAAGTTGCTGGTTTAAATGTAACAACCAATTCTAATTTTGGAGGATCCTCAAACTTGGTTATTCGAGGAGTAAAATCTTTAGGAGGAAGTAATCCTTTAATTGTAATTGACGGTTCGCCAGTCAATAATTCATCTACTTCTTTTGGTAATCAGAATGGAGGGTTCGATTTAGGTAATGCTTTATCAGACATTAATCAAGAGGACATAGAGTCTGTAAACGTATTAAAAGGAGCTGCTGCTTCTGCTTTGTATGGAGAAAGAGGGCTTAACGGTGTAATTGTTATTACAACAAAGAACGGTAAAGGAAAAGAGGATAATTCTTGGGGGGTAACTTTATCATCCTCAGTTCAAGCAGGATTTATAGATAAATCTACATTTGCAAAATATCAAACTCGATATGGGGCAGGTTATGATCCATCATTTTATTATGGAAGTGCAGCGGATGGTAAAAAATATGCCAATTTTGGAGAAGATGCATCTTGGGGGCCAGAGTTTGATCCAAATTTATTAGTTTATCAATGGGATTCATTTGATCCGACATCTCCAAATTATAAAAAAGCGACCCCTTGGGTAGCTGCAAAAAATGGTCCGCTTAAATTCTTTGAAACACCGATGTCATTTATTAATTCCATTTCCTTATCAAAAGGAAGCAAAGGGTTCAATTTTAATTTGACATACGATAATAACCTTTCTAATGGTCTTTTACCAAATTCAGATTTAAGAAAAAATACAATTTCAGCAAAAGTAAACTACGATTTAAATTCTAAATTACATGCAACAGTCTATACAACCCTAACAATACAGGGAACAACAGGTAGAACAGAGACTGGTTATAATGACAATATTGTTACAGGTTTCAGACAATGGTGGCAGACAAATGTTGATTTGGAAGCGTTGAAAAGTGCTTACTTTAATAATGTTGCAAATCCTTCAGTTGGTAATAATTATGGAAATCTTACATGGAATAGAAAAAGTGGGTCAAATGGCAAACCTGCCTTTTGGAACAATCCATATTTTCAGAGATATCAAAACTATTCTACTGATGATAGAACAAGAACATTTTCGTATGCTCAGTTAACTTATGATGTAAATGATCATATTAATATTACGGGTAAGCTTAGCTACGATAATACTAATTTAGTTTTTGAAAGAAGGCTTGCTGAAGGGTCATATCCTCAAAATTTTGGAGTTTCAGGGAAAGCTATAGGTTCTGGATATCATAGATATGATTTAAAAAGAAGTGAAACAAACTTTGATTTATTCGCAAACTATAAATATGATATTACTTCTTGGTTAAATATCAGTGGTATAGTTGGAGGAAATGTAAGAAGAAATCATGAGAGTTCTATCGAAGCATCAACGGAAGGTGGTTTAATTAAGCGAGGGTATTATTCGTTAGATAATTCCAAAGCTCCTTTATTAAATCCAGTGGAATTTGAGGCAACAGTACAAACAAATAGTTTGTATGCTACGGCTTCATTTGATTTTAATAAAGTTTTCTATTTGGATGGAACAATTAGAAGGGATGCAAGTTCAACTTTACCTAATGGTAATAACAAATATACTTATGGATCTGTTTCCGGATCTGTAATTTTATCTGAACTTTTAAAATCCGAAAAATCAGTAATGAATTTTTGGAAATTAAGAGGGAATTATGCAGAGGTAGGAGGAACAGCTGATTCTTACCAATTGAAATATTCGTATTATACAGCAGGATATTTTAATACAGGAAATGGAAATATCAATATCTACAGACCACAAACAATTCTAAAAAATGAAAACTTAAAGCCTCAACGATCCAGAGAGTTTGAATTTGGTACAGAAGTTCACTTTTTAAGAGATAGAATTGTTCTTGATGGAGCGTACTATGATACAAAAACATTTGACCAACTTATTACTCCAGATATTTCAGCTGGTTCTGGGAAACTTGGAGCAGCAATCAATGCCGGACAAATTAACAATAAAGGTATTGAATTACATTTAGGAGTAAGTCCGATAAAAACACAAGATTTTGCATGGGATATAGATGTCAATTGGGCTAGAAATAGAAGTAAGGTTGTAGAGTTAGATGCTGGCCTACAGGTATATCAACTCGTAGGTTTAGTAGGGGGTGCTTCTATAGTAGCTTCAGTTGGAAACCAGTGGGGAGATATATATGGTAGTGATTATGTTTATTTAAATGGTGAGAAAGTGGTTGACCCTAATACAGGTTTGTACCAAACAGAAAGTAATAAAGTAATCGGAAATGTTCAAGCTAAATGGACAGGTGGATTCAGAAACTCATTTAGATATAAAAATTTCTCATTAAGTTTCTTAATTGACGTTCGTCACGGAGGTGATGTATTTTCGTCAGATATGTATTATGGATTAGCAAGTGGATTATTCCCGGAAACTGCTGTTGATGGTTATAGAACAAATATACCTGTATTAGCTGGAGTTAATCCTAATGGCCAGGTAAATACTACGCCAGTTAACACAGATGTAATTAATCCTCTGGAATATGGTAACAATCCAAATGATGGGTATGCTATTGTTCCTGACAAAAGGTTTGTATATGATGGGTCTTTTGTAAAACTAAGAGAAGCTAGTATTACGTATTCTCTTCCTAAGAGTATATTGGCAAATACCTTCATGAATGAGGCTAAAATCTCTATTGTGGGTAGAAACCTCTGGATTATTCATAAGAATCTTCCATATGCTGACCCTGAATCATCTCAAATGGGTGGATTGTATTCATATGGATCATCTGTAGGAGCTCTTCCTACAACAAGAGAATTGGGTGTTAATTTTACCTTTAAATTCTAAAATAAAATTTATTTAAAATGAAAAAGTTTAAAAATATATTATACGCTGGAGGTGTTGTTGCTTCATTACTACTTTTTAACTCATGTCAAAGCGATCTTACCTCTCTGAATGAGGATCCAAAGCACCCTTCAACTGTACCAACGGGAAATTTATTGGCAACAAGTATGTTTCAAGGATTTTATTATATGTACACGGGTAGTGTAAACTTTAATAATTATCGTTTTTTTACACAGCAATGGACAGAGACTACTTATGTGCAGGAAACCAATTATAATTTGACTACTCGAGCTCAGCCAAGGAACCACTTCAGAAGAATGTATGTATATACATTAGCTCCTCTTGAGCAAGCTAAAAAAGATTTACCAACAGAGATTAATGCTGATCCTGACGTAGTTAATAACAAATGGGCTACTTTAGAAATTGCTTCTATTTTTGTTTGGGAAAATATTGTAGATACATTTGGTAATGTACCTTATAAAGAGGCTTTGCAAGCAGAAACTATTAAATCTCCTAAATATGATGATGCCAAATCAATCTATCTTGATTTAATATCTAGATTAGATGCAGCGGTAGCAAAAATTAATAAAGCTAAGGCTGGTTATCCTGAAGATTTGGTTTACAAAGGAGATATGAAAAAATGGATTAAACTAGCTAACTCAATTAAATTAAGATTAGCAATTAATCTTGCGGATGTTGATCCTGCTACATCAAAATTAGTAGCAGAAAGTGCTATAAGCGGTGGGGTAATTGACTCAAATGATAGCTCTTATTCGTTAAAGTTTGACGGAAATACTTTTACAAACCCATTGTTTGATGATTTGGTAGCATCAGGTAGAAATGATTTCTTGCCTTCAGATGTTATTGTAAATCCAATGAATGCTAAATCAGATCCAAGAAGAGCAGCATATTTTACTCAAACAGGAGGAGCCTATGTAGGTGGTGAATATGGTAATTTAAACACATTTTCAGATTTTTCTCATGTAAATTCTACTTTCTTAGCCGGTAATGCTCCTGCAAACTTGTTAAGTTATACGGAAGTTTTATTCTTGAAAGCAGAAGCTGCGGCGAGAGGATATAATGCGGGAGGAACAGCGGCAGGTTTATATGCTGCTGCAGTTACTGCGTCTATGACTGAAAATGGAATATCTGCAACAGATGCTGCAGCTTATATCTTAGCTAACCCATATAATGCTGCAAACTGGAAGCAATCTATTGGATACGAAGGATGGGTTGCTATGTGGAATAATCCTTTTGCTGCTTGGAACTTTGTCAGAAGATTAGATAGCCCTACACTTACAGCTCCGGCATCATCTTATATTGGAGGGATTCCTTACAGAATGCCATATTCTGATCAAGAATATGTAGTTAATAATGCTAATGTAACAGCTGCTGCAAATGCAATAGGTGGTGATAAAGCAACAACTAAACTTTTCTGGGATAAAAATTAAAAAACGTATTAACAACATTCATATTATACCGCCTTCGGGCGGTTTTTTTATTTAGTAATATAATATGTTTGATTATTAAGTTGTATGATGTGGTTAAATTAATTGAATTATTTTTATTTATTTTTTAATATAATAGTATTTTATTTATATATGTGATTGTTTTGATTTAAAATTTTTGTTAATTATTGGTTTTTATTGTTTGTTTATGATAATTTTTTATTTTTTTTAACAATTTTGTTTGAATTATTGAATATATTCGGCAAATTTGTATGGATATAAAAATAACTGATATGAAGAAACTAACAGCAAGTCTTCTTGTTTTAGTATTGACTTCCTCCATGGCAATTGTAAGTGCTCAGGAGAAAAAAGATACAATTAAAGCAAAAGAAATTGAAGGAGTGGTAGTAACTGCTCTAGGTATTAAAAGAGAAAAAAAGTCTTTAGGGTATGCATCGCAGGAAATCAAAGCAAGTGCGTTGTCAGATGGAACAACTAATACAGGAAATATCGCAGCGCAACTATCAGGTAAGGTAGCTGGTCTTAATGTTACTACAAATAACAACTTTGGCGGATCTTCCAATTTGGTTATAAGAGGAGTAAAATCACTTGCAGGTGGAAATCCGTTAATTGTTATTGATGGCTCACCTGTTAATAATGCCAGTACTAGGGAAAACTCAATTGATTATGGTAATGCTCTTTCTGATATCAACCAGGAAGATATTGAATCTATTAACGTATTAAAAGGAGCAGCAGCCTCGGCCCTTTATGGTGAAAGAGGGTTAAATGGAGTAATTGTTATTACCACTAAAAATGGAAAGGGAAAAGATGATGGTTCTTGGGGGGTTACATTTTCCTCAGCAGTACAGGTAGGATTTATTGATAAGTCTACTTTTCCTGAATATCAGACAAGATATGGTGCCGGCTATTCTCAGAAATTCGGTACACAGGCTTCTGATGGTTTGAATAATGCGAACTTTGGAGCAGACGCTTCCTGGGGGCCTAAATTTGATCCTAATTTAATGGTGTATCAATGGGATTCATTTAATCCTTTATCCCCCAATTATCAAAAAGCAACCCCTTGGGTAGCCGCTAAAAATGGCCCTATTAAATTTTTCGAAAATCCAGCCTCATACATTAATAGTGTAACGATAGAAAAAGGGCAAAAAGGAAAAAATATTAGTTTTACTTATGAAAATATGATGTCTGATGGGCTAATGCCTAACTCACATCTTAATAAAAATAATTTCTCTTTAAAGATTAATTATGATCTAACTCCTAAATTACATTCATCTTTTTATTCTACAATGACTTTACAGGATACTAAAGGTAGAAGTATTACGGGATATTCAAACAATATAGCTACCGGCTTCAGACAATGGTGGCAAACTAACGTGGATATTAATGATCTACAAAACTTATATTTTGCAAATGTAGATCCGAATGTAGCCAATGCATCCAATAACTATGGGAATGTTACCTGGAACAGAAAGTCAGCAGCAAATGGGGCGCCTGCATATTGGAATAACCCATATTTTCAGGCCTATCAGAATTATTCTTCAGACAAAAGATACAGAAATTTCACTTATGGCCAGGTAACATATGATCTATTGAATAATATTTCTGTTACCGGAAAAGTTTCTTATGACAGATCAAATCTTGTTGCTGAAACGAGATTGGCTGTTGGATCTTTGCCTCAGGCTTTTGGACAGTCAAATAACACTATTGGGTCTGGTTATGGAAGACGTGATATATTACAGACGGAGACCAATTATGACTTAATGGTGAATTATAAATTTGATATTACTGATAATATTAACCTCTCTGGAGTTGTAGGTGGAAATATACGCCGAAATTATTATAATTCAGTCTATGCTTCAACAGAGGGGGGACTGATAGTACCTGGAATTTATGCCCTATCTAATTCTAAAAAGGCACCACTAGCTGCAGATGAAACTGAATATACAATACAAACTAACTCATGGTATGCAACAGCTTCATTTGATTTTTATAAAAAATTCTATTTAGACGCAACATTCAGGATAGAAGAAACATCAACACTTTTAAAAGGAAATAATGTTTTCAACTACCCTTCAATTACTGGATCATTAATCATGTCCGAAATACTGGACACTAAAAGCTGGATGAATTTTTGGAAAATAAGAGCAAATTATGCTCAGGTTGGAGGAGCTGCTGCGGCTTACCAACTATTTAATAATTATAGACCTGCTGGGATTTT
Organism: Chryseobacterium bernardetii; assembly: GCF_003815975.1. NCBI lineage: Bacteria > Pseudomonadati > Bacteroidota > Flavobacteriia > Flavobacteriales > Weeksellaceae > Chryseobacterium > Chryseobacterium bernardetii. Next base: position 410,183 of record NZ_CP033932.1, on the reverse strand, counting down.
ATCTGGTCAAGGAATTTATAACTCTATTTTAAATCAACCTTATCCAGGTCTGCAACCCCAAAAGGCCAATGAATTTGAGGTCGGAACTGAAGCACATTTCTTAAAAGACAGAATAACGGTTGATTTCGCCTATTATAAAACAAGAACTACTCCCCAGATTCTTTCCCCTCTTCCTACTTCTGCAGCTATAGGATATACAGGTAAAATATTCAACGCAGGTCGAATTGATAATAGTGGGGTTGAAGTACAGTTAGGATTAGTACCAATAAAGACAAATGATTTTACTTGGAATATTGATGCAAACTGGTCTAAAAATCAGAATAAAGTAGTAGAATTATATCCGGGGATTAATAACTATCTACTAAATAGTTTTCAGGGTGGGGTATCTTTAAATGCCAGAGTAGGTGAAGCTTGGGGGACATTGATTGGCGCTGATTATACTTACTTAAATGGGCAAAAAGTTATCGATCCTAATACAGGAAAATATTTACAAAACCCCAATCAGGTGATAGGTAATACTACTCCAGACTGGATTGGAGGGATTAGAAATAGCTTCAGTTATAAAGGATTCTCTTTAAGCTTCTTGATTGATGTGCGTAAAGGAGGGGATATATTCTCAACAGATATGTATTATGGGTTATCATCTGGTCTGTATAAAGAGACGGCTGAAGGAGACTTCAGAGACAAACCTATTGTTTTGCCTGGTGTTCTTCCTGATGGTACTCCAAATAATATTGGAATATCACCGTTTGATAACAGTGGTTCTACCGGATACAAAACACAGCCAGCACGCGAATTTGTTTATGATGGATCTTTTATTAAGCTAAGAGAGGCGAGTATTGGATATACGCTTCCAAAATCACTATTGGCAGGTACTAAGATTTATGATGCTAAGATTTCAATTGTAGGTAGAAATCTATGGATTATTCATAAAAATTTACCTTATGCTGATCCTGAAGCCATGGTAGGGGGCGGTCTTAGCTCTTACGGATGGTCCATTGGTTCAATGCCTACGACAAGAGATTTGGGTATCAATGTTACATTTAAATTCTAAATTACTTTAAAAATGAAAAATATTATAAAAATAAGTTTGGTGTCTGCATGTATTGGGTTGGCTTTAAGTTCATGCCAAAGTGATTTGACTTCTCTTAACGATGACCCTAAACATCCATCAGTTCTTCCATCTGATAACTTATTAGCTACAGCCTTGTATCAGTCATCTTATTATATGGATAATCCTAGTGTAAATTTTAATAATTACAGATTTTTTACACAACAATGGGCAGAAACTCAGTATCCGGACGAAACTCAATATAACTTGGTAACTCGTAATCAGCCTCGTAATCATTTTAACAGAATGTATGTTTACAGTATTAACAATCTGAAACAAGCAAAAGTGAATTTGATGAAAGAAGTAGAGACAGATGATATACGCACCAACAAGTTGGCAACTTTAGAAATTGAAGAAATTTTTATTTGGGAAAATATTGTGGATACTTATGGGGACGTTCCTTATTCTGAGGCTTTTAAGCCAGATGGGATTTTAACTCCTAAATATGATGATGCTAAGACAATTTATCTTGACTTAATTAAAAGAATTGATGCTGTTACTGCTACTATAAAGCCTGCAGTTACTGGTTATGGTGATTTGGTCTACGGAGGAAATATGGCTAAATGGAAAAAATTTGCTAACTCTATTAAATTAAGATTAGGAATGAACTTAGCAGATGTAGATCCTGCATTGTCAAAAACTACCGTTGAATCTGCAATTGCTAGTGGTGTTATTTCTTCTGATGATGATGCTTACAAATTTAAATATGACGGCGGAACTTTCTCCAATCCGGTATTTGATAATTTAGTGGCCTCAAATAGGAATGATTTTTTACCTAGTGAATTAACAATTAAGACTATGAGTGCTCTTTCTGATCCAAGAATGGATGTATGGTTTACCAAAGTAGGAGGAGTGTATAAAGGAGGAGTGTTTGGAGAATTGAATGATCCATATACTAACTTCTCTCAATTAAGTTCTTATTTTAGAAGTGCTACTGCAGCATCTAATCTTTTTAGCTATGCAGAAGTTGCCTTCTTAAAAGCAGAGGCAGCTGCAAGAGGATATTCAGTAGGAGGTACTGCTGTAGATCTCTATGCAGCTGCTGTGAAAGAGTCTATGAGAGAGAATGGAATAAGCGGTACCATTGCAGATGCATATGTGCTTGCACATCCTTATGATTCATCAAACTGGAAACAGTCTATAGGAGTACAGGCATGGATTGCTATGTTTAATAAAGGTTTTGCCAGCTGGAACTTTACGAGACGTTTAGATTACCCTATTCTTGTAAATCCTCCAAAATCTAACTTATCTTCAGTACCTTACAGAATGCCGTATTCTGATCAGGAATATGTATTGAATGGAGCTAATGTAAAAGCTGCTGGTGATAAAATAGGTGGAGATAAGGCTACAACAAAGCTCTTCTGGGATAAGAATTAACACATATTTTAATAAACATTCATATTATACCGCCTTCGGGCGGTTTTTTTATTTCCGTATATTTGTACTTCAAAATTTTGAGATGAATATTAAAGATATTATAGAACAAAAACTTTCGGAGGTCATTTTAAATGTATATCAATTAAAAGACATTAAACTGGAAGTTCAGGAAAATAAAACGGAATTTGATGGTGACTTTACAATCGTTACTTTTCCATTGGTAAAACAGCTTAAGAAAAACCCTGAAAGCATTGGGGTTGAATTAGGAGACGCTTTAACGGAGCAGACGGATATTTTCGAAAGCTTTAATGTAGTAAAAGGATTCCTTAACGTTAAAGTTAAAAATCAATTGTTTGTGGATAACTTCAGATCTGTCAACTCTGGTTTTTCAACAATAGATAAGAAAAATGCAACGGTAATGGTGGAATACTCTTCACCAAATACCAATAAACCTTTGCACTTAGGGCATATCAGAAATAACCTGTTAGGGTTCTCTGTAGCACAGATCTTAAAAGAGGCAGGATATGATGTTATTAAAACTCAGATCATCAATGACAGAGGAATTCATATCTGTAAATCCATGTTGGCCTGGGAGAAATTCGGGAATGGGGAAACTCCTGAGACTACTGGTACAAAAGGAGATAAATTTGTTGGAAACTACTATGTGGAGTTTGACAAAAATTATAAGAAAGAAATTTCTGAGCTTGTAGCTCAGGGAGTAGCAGAAGAACAGGCTAAAAAAGAGGCTCCGGTAATGAAGGAAGCTCAGAAAATGCTTCTGGACTGGGAAAATGGAGATGAAGCAGTAAGAAATCTTTGGGCAGAGATGAATTCCTGGGTATACAAAGGATTCAATGAAACTTATAAGAGATTGGGGGTTGATTTTGATCAGGTGCAGTATGAGAGCAATACATATATTTTAGGAAAAGACCTTATCCAGGCTGGTTTGGACAAAGGAGTACTGTACCAAAAAGAAGATGGTTCTGTTTGGTGTGACCTTACAGATGAAGGGCTGGATCAAAAACTATTGCTACGTTCTGATGGTACTTCAGTTTATATGACCCAGGATTTAGGAACGGCTGTTGAACGTTTTAAGCAAAATAATATTCAGAAACTTATCTATACGGTAGGTAATGAGCAGGATTATCATTTCCAGGTTTTATTTAAGATCCTGAAAAAATTAGGATATGAGTGGGCAGATCAGTTATTCCACCTTTCTTACGGAATGGTAGAATTACCGGAAGGAAAAATGAAATCCCGCGAAGGAACTGTAGTAGATGCAGACGATTTAATGCAGGAAATGTATGAAACAGCAAAATCTAAAGCCCAGGAGCTTGGAAAGCTTGAAACTCTTTCTGAAGAGGATAAAGAAGCTTCTTACGAAACAGTAGGACTGGGAGCATTGAAATATTTCATGCTGAAAGTTGACCCTAAGAAGAAAATGCTTTTCAATCCGGCTGAAAGTATTGATTTTAATGGAAATACAGGGCCTTTTATTCAATATACTTACGCTCGTATCCAGTCTTTATTATCAAAAGCAGAGTTTGTGTATGCAGAAACAGCAGATGTAACTTTGAACCAGTTTGAAAAAGAACTGATCATGCAGTTAGCAAACTTTAAAACAGTAGTGGCTAAGTCTGCAGAGACATTAAGCCCGGCTTTGGTTGCTAATTATGTATATGATCTTGTAAAATCTTACAACTCATTCTATCAGAATAATCCGATTCTGAATCAGGATGATGAAAATATTAAACAATTCCGTCTGAATCTGTCAGACCTTACCGCAAAAACGATCAAAAAATCGTTGGAATTGCTGGGAATTGGAACAGTAAACAGAATGTAGAAAAAAAGGCTCCTGAAATCAGGGGCCTTTTTTTATATCTTGTCTCCGTGCATTTGTTTCAAACTATCCGCATAGAGCTTTGCAGGAGTCCATCTTGCATGTCTGGAGAGAATAACTTTATAGCCTTTTTTGTAAGTATATACTTTAGTGAATTTGGCTCCGAAAAATATAAGCATACAGGAATAATTAATCCACATCATAATCAGAATTACAGTTCCGGCAGCACCGAAAGCTGAAGTGGGTTTTACCTGATTAAAATAAAGACTCAGTAAAAATTTTCCAAGTGTAAAGAGAACTGTTGTTAAAAAGGCTCCCCTCCAAACAGATTTCCAGCTGATCTGTACATCAGGCAGAACTTTAAACATGAGGGCGAATAAAAGCATGACGAGCCCAAATCCGATTGAAAAATTCACAGTTTCAACAAGAAGATAGGTTTCGAATCCAAAATATTGGGTAATAATTTTATTGAAAAGACTGATTAATGAAGATAGAATCATGGTAATCATCAGCAGGAATCCCAAAATAAGAATCATTCCAAGAGAGTTGGCTCTATCCAGTAAAAACTTAAGTAATGCTTTTTTGGGAGCAGATTCTACATCCCACAGGGCATTTAACGAATGCTGAAGCTGAAAGAACAAAGTAGTGGAACCAAAGACCAGGGCTCCTACTCCTACTGCTTTCATGAACATATTCTCTTTGTCGATTAAAGCTCCGGCAAGCATTCCTTCTATACTTTTAGCTACGTCAGCGCCCATAATTCCACTGATTTGGGTACTGATCTGCCCGCGGATAGCTTCTTCTCCAAAGAAATTACCCAGTACCCAAATAATAATAATTAACAATCCAGGGATGGAAAAGATTGCATAATAGGCAAGACTCGCTGAATCTTTGGAAGCAGAAGAGCTGTTCCATTCCGTAAACGTGTCCTTGAGGACCTCCCAGAAAAATTTAGCATTATTGATCATTTTTAGAAAGGATATCCGATGGCAATATTTAATACAAGATTGTCTTTTCTCCAGCTTGGGTCTCCGAAATTGATCTTATCAAAGGCCCATCTGTCTCCTTTTTCATAATAAGGTACTCTCAGTGGCATTGCTAAGTCCAGCCTTAAGACCAGTATAGAAAAATCAAGTCTTAGGCCAACTCCGGCTCCTACTGCAATTTCATCCAGAAAATCTTTTGAAAATTTAGCTCCAGGTCGGTTGGGATCGCTATTCAGTAACCAGATATTTCCTGCATCTACAAATACTGCTGCATTTAAAAATTTATATAAGTTGGCGCGATACTCAGCATTTAATTCCAGCTTAATATCTCCGGACTGGTCAAAATAAGTTCCCGGGTCTATTGTCCTGGGATCAAAACTTCCCGGCCCCAAGCTTCTTGCGCGGAAGGCTCTAATGCTGTTGCTTCCCCCTGAGAAAAATTGTTTGGAGAAAGGGACAAATTCTGAGTTTCCGTAGGGATAAGCAATTCCTGCAATAAGCCTTGTTGCCAGTGATGATTTTTCCGTAAACTTATGGTAAAATCTGAAATCATTTTCAATTTTAGCATATTGGCTGAAAGGGATTCCAAAGATCTTTTTCTCTTTGCCTTCTTTTACATTAGCCCCGGTAACCAGTCCCGTGATATTTCCTGCAAGATCAAGAGTTCCTTTATAATAGAAGGTATTCTTTTTCGGCAGCATGGTATTGGTGTACGTGTAAGAGTAGGTAGGGCCAAAAATAAGCTGCTTCGCTACAATACGTTTCATAGCAGGATTATTTTTAGACTTTTCTCTATATTCTTCAGTCACTTTTTCCGGAGAAACCAAAGTGATATCAATGACTTTCAGCTCATGCTCTTTTCGGGCATTTTCTTTCCATAAATATCCGAATGAAGCTGTGAAATTATTAAGTGTATAATATTTTGTCCTGTTCTGGAATTCATACCCCAATGTAATATTTGTCCTTGGAACAAACTCACTGGAAGAATGAAAACGGAACGGAGCTACAATTCTCGGAATAGAAAGCTGAACATTGGTTCCGGCACGGAAAATATTATTGGCATCCTGGGCACCACCCATCTGGAAGTCGAAAGCACCGTAGATTGATGCTTTAAATTGTTCTGCTCCTCTGAAGATATTTCTGTGCGTCCAGTTCAGGTTAAGCTCACTACCAGCATAGCTGGCTGAGTTTGTTCGTCCCAATGCTTCAAGTCTTAAAGACTGAATTTGTCTCGGCGTTAATAAATAATAAGCATCAAATTTATGGTTCAAAGAATCTGAAGTCACAAACTCATTTTTTACAAATTTGAATACTCCTAAGCTGATTAACCGGTTCAGGGTAAGATTATGATTGGAACGGTTGTAAAGATCTCCCTTTTTAAAGTACAAAGCCCTGTCGAAGATCTTCGGTTTAAATTTATGCTGTGGATCAATAACGTAAATATCGTCAAATGCATATTTACTTAAAGAGTCCTTATTCATCGGAACACTGTATTTTCCTTCTTTTACATCCTGAATATTGTAATTCGGAAATACCACCACTTTATCAATACTGAACTGTTGAGTGGCTAAAGGTGGAGTATTATCCTTTAACTTTACATTCAGTTCTACTTTATGGTTTTTACTAACTGTACTGTCTGCCTGTACAATGATATTATCAGGATGGAAATAATAAAATCCTCTTTCTTTTAAGTTGTTATCAATTCTTTCCCTTTCTGCTTTAATAACATCCAGATCAAACGGTCTTCTGTTTTTAAGAAGTGTTTTTCCAGCTATATTCTGAATTTCCTGGTTAATAAGTGTTGAGTCTTTCTGAAACTTCACTCCATCAATTAAATATCTCGCACCGGGTTTTAAGGTATAAATGACCTTTGCTTTTTTATTTTTTGAAACCGTGTCATAAGTGGCTCTTGCATTGAAATATCCTTTGTTTTCAGAATAATTTTCAATAATATCTTTATTGAATTCCCGGTCCACATCTCCCAATAACACAGGTTTTTCACCCATTTTATATTTAAGCCAGTAATTGAAGCCTTTATCTTTTTTAGGCTCTTTTGCAATATTGTAGAAATAAAGTTTTGGGCGCATTCCTAAAAAAGTAGAGTTCGGTTTAGGAGTAAGGTTGGCTTCTAAAGCGGCCTGAAGATCCTTTTTTTCTTTTTTGGAAATCGTGTCACTTTCAATTTTTACTTCAGCGCCTGTATACAGCATCTGGTTTTCCTTCAAAAACCTGGTGTTGCTGCAGGAAACTACTGCCGAAGCTAATCCGGAAATCAACAGATATTTACAGTATGTTGGAAATGTATTACTCATTATTTAAATTCTACCACTTGATTGTTTTGATTCTTTTTAGGCTTTTTCTCTTTGGATTTCTGGAAAATCTCACGGAATTTGTCATAATCCAGCGTAATAATAAATCCGATTCCGGTTTCTATGATCTGCCCCTGAAGAGCTACCTGGTATTCATCCTTACGATAAGCCCTTAACATATACCTTCCATCTTTTGAAAGACTATAATCTACAGTTACATTTCCTGCAATATTCGTCATATTTTCGTTCTGACGGGCCTGTCCTTCCAATCCGAAATTACTTCCTACCGTTACTTTCAGTCTGTCATTCAATAACTTTTTACTGATGTCTACATTCAGGTCGGTTCTTGTATTTTTCTGTCCTGTGGAATAATCCTCTGAAGAATCCAGACCGAAATTAAGATCTACGCCTTTAATAAGTCCGGCAGCCAGATTATTCAGCTGCTGAGAAAGAATTTTACTCACACTCTGTCTTGCCATGGTTTCAGCAGACATTCCTGCACCGCTTTCAAATGGATTTTCCCCTATGAAACGATTCAGAAGCAATAAGGCAAACACCTGTTTATTCAATTCAGATTCCTGAGTTCTCAGCTGGGCCAGTTTCTGGTCAATAACATCCTTCACATTGGATGATATGGAGTTGTTTTTTTCTTCTGTGGTGATATCAAAAGTCAGTTGTGGCTTCAACAGTTCACCTTTCATTTTTAACAATGTGTTGAAAGGGATTCTCTGTTTGTACTGGTTCATGATGGATGCACTTTCAGTACTAATTTGCTGTTCCACAAGATCAATAGGCGGGGCTTCCGTTTTATACACTGCTGTAATATCCATGATGGCCATTGTAGGTTCCCCTGTCCATGTGATAGTGCTTCCTTTCTGAATATCGAACTTCCGTTTCAGGAAGCTAACTGAAAGATCGTAACTTCCTTTATTCACTTCATAGATCCCTACCAGTGTAGTTTTTCCAGAAGGATCAATTCCACCAGTTAATTCTGCTTCACCTTGTAGTTGTACGAAATCTCCGTTTGCTTTATCAATGACAATTGATAATTTTGCCTCTTTGCTTACTTCAATGTTTACACTTACATCCATCCCTTTGATACGGCTTTGGGTGTTAAGAGAATCTGCTTTGATGGTTTTATTGAGAACTACCTGATCCTGATCCACAAATTCTACAATCCCATCTCTTTCCTGTAATGAAGGATTAGATTGAGGAAGTACGAAAGTGAAATCTGTATTATCAGCCACATTCAGTTTTCCGTCTACTTTTGGAAGATCGAGGTTTCCCCGGATATGAAGACCTGCGTCAATAGCCAGAACTCCATACATCATCGCATCATTTGATTTCTGTGAATTGACCACTTTGAAATCTCTAGCATTGACATTAAGATTGAATGCAAAATCTCTATAAGTTTGGGTAAGTACCTGCCCATCTACAACCAGGGCGTTTCCATCTTTATCTTTAATTTTGAACTTGTTAAATTCAATACCACGGTTGGTAAAATCAATCTCATCATTCAGTTTTCTAAAGTCACTTCCTGTTTTTGCAATTTCAAGACCTGCATTATTGAATTTTACTTTTCCGAGAATATTCGGCTGGTCTGTAGTTCCGGTGATTTTCAGGTTTCCGGAAAGATAACCTTCCGTATTTGTAATGGCATTCATAGAAAAGCCTTGAATACTCTTCATCTGCAGCTGGTTAATCGCCATATTCAGGCCAAAAGAACTTGAAGCGGTATTATAGTCTCCAAGAATTCTTACATCATTGCTGTTTCCGGAAAGGGCAATATCAGCATTTAAGAGTTTAGGTGAAGAATTGTTCACTTTTACGGCCAGATTTCCAACCGGACTTCCATAGACAATAAGATTGGAAACATTGAGATCAGACGTGAAAGTCATATCCTTCATCACATCCCTAAGCTGAGCGGTACCGTTGATGGTTCCTCTTGCCAGCACTGTATCTTTTTTGATAAGTTCTGTAATGGTTTCAATTTTAAAATCTTTCAGGGCAATGTTCAAAGGGCTACTTGGGCTTTCACTTTCGGACTGAATGAAAATTTCACTTCCTCCATTACTCAATCTGAAATTATCAGCTAAAATTCCTTTGCTGCTGATCTGAATTTTATTGTTTTCAGCAACATTCCAATCGGTATAATTAAGTTTTAAACCATTTGGGTTCAGGGATACTTCTGTAATGTCATTCAATGATTTTGCATTTCCTGCAATCAGGAACTGAGTGGCATCCTTATCATCTTTTGTAGTGATATTATAGTTGATCGTATTATCAGCAACATCCCCATCAATATTGATTTTATTCAGTGAAAAACTTGAACTTTTTAAGGCTGCAACATTCAGATTGTACTGTAAAGCCTGATTTTCATTAGTGACTCTTAAACTCCCTTTTTCAATAGTATTTTCACCATAGAGCAGTTGCGGAATCTGACCGTCAATTTCAATTTTTTGAGTATCGGCATCATAATTTCCGGCCAGATTAATAGTTTCAAAGCTCTTCAGATCCGGAACAAAATTTCTGATCAGGTCATCATTTTTAATCTTTGCTGTAAAGGTAAAATGCTGTCCCGGATCAATTTTTTGAGATTTATCAGGTTTCTGGAACTGATAATACTGATTAATGGTCTGCGTTAAAGCCCCAAAGATCTGTGTCAGTTTATATTTACCCTTCAGTTCAACATCTGCAATCTGAGAGTTGAAAATAATGTGTGTAGAATCTTTTGTAGAAGACGCGTTTAGGCGAAGTTCCTGCACCGGAAATACTTCTTTTGTATCCGAAAAAGCAAAGTTTTTAAGGTTTAAATAGCCATTCAGGTTATTCGGGTCAAGGCTCGTAAAGTCACCATCTATTTTTCCGGCAAGGATCATTGGTTTTTCATAGAAGCCAAGCTTATTGAGATCCAGCTTGATGACTTCTCCATTGACTTTAACGGTTGGATTTTTTTCATCATACATACCCGAAGCCGTTAATAGTAAATCAGCATTCGGATCTTTTGAATGTAAGATAAAGTTATAAGCCCCTTTGTTGATCTTACCTGTCAGGTTCATATCCTGATAACGGTATCCTTTGTAAGTTGCAGCTGCAACATGTCCTTTTATGCTGGCATTAGCATTTTTAAAATCAAAACTTTCTCCTTTGGCAGAGATCTGGGCAGTGATGGCACCGATATCTTTATTCCGGATGATTTTTCCAACCTGTATTCCCTGAAGATTAGCTTTTACATCATATAATTCATGATTTTTTTTACGCATATCCACATTAGCAACAATCGCGGCATTTCCAAGGGTAGAGTAGAGATTAAGGTCTGTGTTTACAATTTTAGTTGTTCCCTTTGCATTTCCTTTGATGCTGAAACTTGATGGAAGGGAAATGTTGGAAGGGATGGTATTCTTAGGAACTAAATTAAAAATTGTTTTAGCGTTAGCAGAAAATTCTCCGATTCTTAAATCGTAGTACAGCTGCTCTGGATTCATTGCATTTTTAACTCTTCCGGACGCATTTACTCTCAGCTGATCCAGCCCTGAAACTTTAAGATCCTGGATTAAAAGGTCGTTCACACTTCCTTTCACATTTGCATTGACATTAAGAATAGCGTTTGGATATTTATTAAACGGAACGGTATTTCTTAAAGTAGGAACCAGATTTAAAATATCTGAAAACCCTATTTTGGAGTCCTTGATGTTGGCCGAAACTTTTACCGCTCCCAAATTGGAAGTCAGCTGGTCTATAGAGTTATAGTTTAAAATAACCTCATCGCGTAATAGCGTTTTTGGAGTCTGAAGGTAAAGATCTTTCAGATAGGCTTCTTTTTCAGCATATACGAAATCTGTATTGAATTTCTGGATATCAAGACCTCTTGCTTCCTGAATTTCAGCAGAATTCACTGTTCCTGCAAAGGAATTGTTTTCCATTTTGAAACTTCTAACCTCCATATTCATTTTAGAAAAATTAAGGTGGTTAAAGTCTATTCCCTGTTTGGTAGGAGCAATAGCGGTATTGTTATAGGTAACTTTTACATCATTTAAAACCAGTTTTCCTAAAAGGAGGTTCATGGCTTTATCATTTTCAGAAACTTTAGAAACTTCTGGCTCTTTTTTATTTTTCGGATTGGCATTTTGAGCCGGAAGATAAAGGTTAGCATTGATGTCTGCTCCGGAAAGAAATACATTACCCACATTGAATGCGTTATTTTCCAGGTCAAGCTTATTGATTTTTGTACTTAACTCTTTGAATAGAACTTTAGCATAAGTCTTGGTATTTTCATCACCGTAATCAATATTAAAGTGAGTAAGCTTGATCCCTCTTAAGCCGATATTTATAGGCTTTTTCTCATTAAGAGAATCTACTTTTTTTTCAACTTTTTTGGAAACTTCTTCTACAATTCCCTGCTTAAGCTTTAATTTTAGTCCATCAAGATTAATATCATTAACAGCATAGGTATTTTTGTTGAGATCGAATTTCTTTACCCGGGTATCAAAGGATTTAAAATATAAATTAATATCATTCTTCGACTGTTGGTCATTGAAAGTAACTCCAACATCTTTTAAATTGATCTTATCGAGAGAAATAATGAAGGGTTTTGAAGGGCTTTCTTCCTTGTCACTGGTTGCAAAGGCATCAATGATATAATCGAAATTGAATTTGCCATCCGGTTTTCGTACCACATTCGCCCTGGTGCCTTCCATATCTACGGAAGTGATATCTGCTGTAGAATTGATGAGTTTCAGCATATGCAAGCCTACATCCAGTTTTTTTACAGCTAAAAGAGTGTCTACGTCCTGTCCTTTAAGATAAAGATTTTCCATTACAAGACTATTGGGAAACCCGATATAGACTCTTTCCAGACTTACTTTGGTTTTAATTTTTTTCTCCAGGTAAACGATCAGTCTGTCTTTGATAAAGTTTTGAACGGCAGGAAGCCTTAAGCTTAATATCAACAGGGTAAGAAGAACCAATATTGTAATAAAGGTTATTGCAATACGCCTTAAAATTTTTGCAGTGTTGATTTTCAGTTTCAAAAGTGAGAAGGTTTCTAACAAAGATAATAATACTAATTAATATGATCTTTGTTGTAGTACCCTTTTGCGAATGCAAAAATCCTGCCTTGACTGCCTTATTATGGAATTTTTAGTTATGTAGTTGTCAAGTGAATAGTTGATTAAGATGAGCCAAGGCGTGGATTTTATTTTTTAAAAAGCCCCCTTTTAATCATTTTTTGTATGTTGAAAAGGTTAGTTAGCAAAAATGAAAATTCAAATGTTAGTGTAGTTGCAAAGGGGGCTTGGCATGGTTTGTATTAACCAGATAATAATATGTTTTTTAGTTGTTTCCGTTTTCCCATTTCACCTCTTCTCCCTGTGGAGCAGCTCCACCCTGAGCCTGGGTTATAGGAGCGGTTTCCTGGTTAATGTGATAAATGTAAGCAGCAATTTTTTCTGCATCTCTTCCGGTAATGGTTCCTTCTTTGATGAAAGGTCGCATGGTAGGATTGTTAGGAGAACCGTTTTCAAGCATCCAGATAACGTTTTTAAATAAGCTTTTTTGTTTAACATTGATCCAGTGTGTGTCGGTAAGGTTTGGGCCAATACCGCCTTTTCCTCCGTCTCCGTGACATGTAACACAATTCGTTTTGAAAAGTTCCTGTCCTTCTGCGATATTATCTGCGCTGTATTTGGCTGTTTCCAGAGTGACCTGCGGCGCATTTTTTTCATACTCTGCAATAGAAGCCAGCATCATTTTGGATTCTTTTGTATATTCAGCATCCGGATGGGCATAATCTGTGAAAGAAAAAGCGACCAGATACACGGCGCAGAAGATACATCCGAACCAGAACAGGCCTATCCACCATTTTGGAAGGGAATTGTCAAGCTCTGTAATTCCATCAAATCCATGATCTATCAGAATATCTTTTTCTTCAGTAGCAGACTGTTTTTTGAAAGCAGAGTTCCACAGTTTCTGATAATAAGGAACTTTCTTTTCTTCCAGATATTGCTTTTTCTCCTCTTCAGATAATTTGCTGAAATTTTGGTTTTCCACCAAGTCTCCAATTGAATTCATGATCAGCAGGAGGATAATGGTGATTAATATCAGCGCCCAGAAAAAGGGAGATGAAAAATATCCTGAATCACTGGCGAACATTTCAAAGGCCATGATTGTTAAGCCTATCGTTGCAGCGATATATATTGAAATGGGGGTTCTCGTTTTCATTACATCAATTTTTAATGATTACTCTGCACTTGCGGTTTGGATCTGTGTCGTTTTAATGTCTGTTCCTAATCTTTGAAGATAAGCGATCATTGCTACGATTTCTCTTTGTTCAAGCGGTACATAAGCGGCACCTTTTGCTGTTTTTTCTTTTGCCATCTGATCTTTTACATCAGTAGCTTCTGAATAAATTCTCTTTACGATAGCTTTTGATTGGTTATCTGCCCATTGGTTGGCAGAATCAATCTGAGCTTTTGTATAAGGAACATCAAATGCGTTTTTCATTAACTTCATTTTATCCACCATCTGAGTACGGTCCAGTTTATTGGTAATTAACCAAGGGAAACGTGGCATGATAGAACCTGCAGATGTAATTCTTGGGTTGTACATGTGCTTAAAGTGCCATGAATCAGGATTTCTGCCTCCTTCTCTGTGAAGGTCCGGTCCTGTTCTTTTAGATCCCCATAAGAATGGTCTGTCATATATGAATTCTCCTGCTTTGGAATATTGTCCGTTTTTTCCTTCAAATCTTACCACTTCATCACGGAATGGTCTGATCATCTGAGAGTGGCATGCATTACATCCTTCGCGGATATACAGGTCTCTACCTTCCAGTTCCAGTGGAGTATAAGGCTTCACAGCAGTAATGGTCGGAATACTTTGTTTTAGAGATAGTGTTGGAATAATTTCCACCAGTCCACCAATAGCTACTGTAATGAAAGCTAATATAGCAAGGAGAGTAGGAGTTCTTTCCAGCCAAAGGTGTAAGCCTTCACCTTCTTTTCTTGCAGTTCCGATATTGGCCAGTGCAGGGGCTTCTGCAGGAACTTCTTTCTGGAATGAACCAGCCTTAATTGTTTTGATGACATTTACAACCATCAGAATAGCTCCTGAAATATAGAATAGACCACCTAAGAATCTCATTTTATAGTAAGGAATAACAGCGGTTACGGTATCCAGCCAGTTTTTCCATAATAATGTTCCGTCCGGATTGAACTGTTTCCACATCAATCCCTGTGTGAACCCTGAAATATACATAGGTACGGCATAGAAAATAATTCCTAATGTTCCCAGCCAGAAATGCCAGTTCGCTAATTTTACAGACCAAAGTTTTGTTCTCCACATCATTGGGACCAGGTAATAAACAATTCCGAATGCCATAAAACCATTCCATCCAAGTGCACCAATATGTACGTGACCGATTACCCAGTCGGTATAGTGACCAATTTTATTTAATGATTTTGTTGCTAACAGAGGTCCTTCGAAAGTAGCCATACCATAACAGGTAACAGCAACCACAAAGAATTTCAGAATCGGATTTTCTCTCACTTTATCCCATGCTCCTCTTAAGGTAAGAAGACCATTCAGCATTCCTCCCCATGACGGAGCGATCAGCATGATAGAGAAACCGGTTCCTACAGCCTGTGCCCAAGCCGGTAATGCTGTATATTGCAGGTGGTGAGGGCCGGCCCAAAGGTATACAAAAATCAGCGACCAGAAGTGAATAATGGATAATTTGTATGAGAATACTGGTCGCTGAGCTGCTTTTGGCATAAAATAATACATGAGACCCAGTACAGGGGTGGTTAATACGAATGCTACCGCATTGTGCCCGTACCACCATTGTACCAATGCATCTTTTACCCCTGAATATACAGAATAAGATTTCCAGCTTGTGAAAGATAACGGAACTTCAAGGTTATTGAAGATGTGAAGCATTGCTACAGCAATCCATGTTGCCATATAGAACCAGATGGCAACATATAAATGCCTTACCCTTCTTTTAGCAATGGTTCCGAACATATTGATACCGAATATGATCCATGAGAAGGCTATCAGTATATCAATAGGCCACTCGTGTTCAGCATATTCTTTAGAAGTATTGATTCCCATTAAGAATGTGATCACTACGGTAACGATCATAAATTGCCATGACCAGAAGTGAATCCATGAAAGTGTATCACTATACATTCTTGTTTTAAGTAACCTCTGCATGCTGTAGTAAGCGCCACAGAAGAAAGAGTTACAGACAAAGGCAAAGATTACGGCACTCGTGTGAAGCATTCTGATCCTTCCGAAGCCCATGGCTCCCTGAGTGTTAATTAGTCCCTGAATATTACCGGATGCCAGACTTTTAATAGTGGTATCATCTGTACCGAATAAAAATTCAGGTAACTCAGGATAAAAAAGCATCAATGCGGCAGTAAGCCCAAGCAGAAATCCGACGAGTCCAAATGCGATTGTTGCATAGAGGAATGCCCTGACAATATTATTGTCATAATTAAATTTTTGCGTCTCCATAAATTCCAATAGTGTTTACCGAAGTGATATTTACTGTGAAAATGGTTTATTTTTCGCCTTTTTCTATATTAAAAGTAAATATCATGTAACGTGTATAATGTTTTGCCAAAGGTATTTATTAACTTTGTTGAAGACTAATAGCTCAACTTCTAAAATATACCGAAAACTACTAAAACAGGAATGATGAAAATATGTGGACAAAATATCAGGAAAATCCGTAGGAGTAAAGACCTTACGCAGGAATATATGGCTTTTGAAATGGGAATTTCCCAAAAAGCATATTCCGATATTGAGAACTCCAAGGTGAAGATCAATCTGGAGACTCTGACTAAAATCTCAGATATTTTAGAAATTAGACCTTCCGATATTTGCAGCATCTCTCATAAATGTGGAACCGATGATGAATATGAAGATAAATATCAGGGTCTTCTGGAGTATATGAAAATGAATAATATTCCGATCCCGAAAGAATACCTTTAACTTCTTCAGTTTTACATTGTATCAATATACTATAATGACCTTCTCGATATGGATGGAGAAAGGCCATTTTTTTTACAGTAAAATTGTGTTTCTAGTATGAACCTGATGATAAAGACAATGATGTGGGAACAAGTCTTGACCGAAGTGATATTTACTCTGAAAATGTTTTATTTTCGCCTTTTTTCTATATTAAAAGTAAATATCATGTAACGTGTATAATATTTTGCCAAAGGTATTTATTAACTTTGTTGAAGACTAATAGCTCAACTTCTAAAATATACCGAAAACTACTAAAACAGGAATGATGAAAATATGTGGACAAAATATCAGGAAAATCCGTAGGAGTAAAGACCTTACGCAGGAATATATGGCTTTTGAAATGGGAATTTCCCAAAAAGCATATTCCGATATTGAGAACTCCAAGGTGAAGATCAATCTGGAGACTCTGACTAAAATCTCAGATATTTTAGAAATTAGACCTTCCGATATTTGCAGCATCTCTCATAAATGTGGAGCAGATGATGAATATGAAGATAAATATCAGGGTCTTCTGGAGTATATGAAAATGAATAATATTCCGATTCCGAAAGAATACCTTTAATTTCTTCAGTTTTACATTGTATCAATATACTATAATGACCTTCTCGATATGGATGGAGAAAGGTCATTATTTTTACAGTAAAATTGTGTTTCTAGTATGAACCTGATGATAAAGACAATGATGTGGGAACAAGTCTTGATATTTCAAATTTATTATAATAGATAAAATATTCATAAATAATTATGTAGAAAAAAAATCACATGTTTGTGGATAAATATTTACAATAATATTGAATTTCTATGATATATTTGTCATGAAAATAATGTAGCCTAATCGGAATGAAGCTTTTGTCCTTTATTGTTTTGTTATTTTTTATATGTAGTAACGGGCAAAGCTATACCAGGCAATGGTATACTATGGATAATGGGCTGCCTCAAAACAGCATCAAAGACATTGTAAAGGATAAGCACGGTTTCATATGGCTGTCTATGGAGGGGCGGGTTCTTCGGTATGATGGCAGTAATTTTGTGCAATACAAAGATTTCAAACTTAACAATCTGAGTTTTGGTGATTTTTATGGCAACATAAAAAAAGACAGTATTGCTGTTTTCAATAATTCTGAAAAAAACGTTCTGCTGATTTCTCAAAGAAGGCCGGCTATTATTCCTTTCAATAAAACTCTTAAGCCGGATATATCGAAAGACAATAGAATATACAAAAGGCTTTTAAAAAATAATGTTACGGTAAGATATGTCTCTTTTATAGACTCTTATTTTGTTCAGTTGAAGACCGGAACATATTATTTTGAAAAAAATAGTATTGTTTATGTTGACCGTAAAAGCAAGCAACGTATAAAACTTGATTTTGAATTTCCAAGAAACAGATTAAAGAGGTTATTCGTTCATGGAGAAAATGTTTTTATTGCTGATCCGGGAAACAAAAAGATACTTCAATTGTATCACGGAAAATACTTTTATGTTGATGCCCCGTCTACATATACTGATCCTGAAACAAGAATTTACTGGCAACAGATTACAGGTCAGGTTTTTATGATCAATCATGGTAAAATATTCAGGAGTCAGTTTTTAGAAGGAAAGCTGGATCTTGCTTATGTATTGGAATACAAGAATATAGATAAGGAAATATCGGGGGCAATGTTTTATGATGATGCTTCCCGTAAATTATATATTGGCAGTTCCATTAACGGACTTACAATTCTAAGCCTATCTGATTTTTCGGTTTCCAGAAAGAGTTTGCCTTATCAGGATGAGGTTTGTTATGCTGCTATTCCGTATGGTGAAAATTCTGTTTTAACGCAGGAAGGGGTCAGGTATTATAAAAATAAATCAGAAAGATTATATAAGGCTCCCCAATCTTATGATAAACGTTATATTTTTCAGGATGATTCCGGAAATCTTGTGTACCGGGAAAATAATTCTATTCATATAAGATATAAAAAGACAGGATTTACAAAGTATGATTCTGTCTCTTTTGATAAGAAGGAAATAGTCGGCTTGTATAAAAATGGAGGTATGTATATGGTATCTGTTTCGGATAGAAATAGATTTTATCTCTATATATTTGACCACGATAATTTTAAGAGAATAGTAAAGGTTATTCCCTGTGAAAATAATACAGATACTATTCTCAGATATAATGAAGAGCTTCTTTATTTAGGCGGGAGTAATGGGATAAGTGTTTTCTCTCTTTCTCAGAATAAAATTGTAAGGCAGATCGGGCAGAATCTTCCGGTAAAGCAGATCATAAGAACTACTGACGGAAATATCTGGTTTACCACCTATAATCAAGGTATATATTGGTTAAAAGATTATCAGGTTGTTAAAGTTCCTGTGGATAAAAATGATTTTCTTGCCAATGCTCATCATATTTTGGAAGATAAAAATTCAAATTTTTGGATTTCTTCTAATAACGGATTATTTAAAATTAATAAAACAAAACTTCTGGAATCTTTGAAAAGTCTTAAAGAACCTGTTACCTACTATCGATATACCAAAGAACATGGGTTTTTAAATAATGAATTCAATGGAAGTGCTGATCCGGATGCGAATATTCTTGACGATGGACAATTTGTATTTCCTTCCATGGAAGGATTTGTGTTTTTTACTCCTCAGCATGTTAAAACTTATTTTCCGGCAGCACAAGATCTGTATATAGAAAGAGCAAAAGTAGACGGTAAAATGATTCGGTTAAAAGATGAATTTTTCATGAAATGCGGTTCTAAAAATGCTGAAATCTATATTGATATTCCTTACTATACCAACCTGGAGAATATCTATCTTCAGGCAAAGCTGATAGGAGAAGAAACTAGCCATTGGATCAATATTAAAAATGACAGAACATTCAGATTATCCAATATAGAGCCAGGGAAATATAGCTTACTTATTAGATTCTTATCTTCCGAAACCGGAAAATTTGTTTATAAAAGCCTTCCTATAGAAATTGAGGCTTATTTTTATCAGACCCTGCCTTTTAAAATTTTAATTGTTGGGTTTGTTATTTTAATTCTTATCATCGGAATACAGATCAGGACCAATTTTTTAAGACTGAAAAACAAGGCTCTGAAAAATACACTTATTCATAAGGATAAAGAGCTTCAGGAAACGAATAACAAGCTTAAAACTGAATCTGATTATCAGAAGAAACTGATGGAAAGCATCAGCCATGATATTACCACTCCGGTTAAGTTTATTGCTCTTCTTTCGCAGGAACTTACACAATCTGACGATGCTAAAACCCAGAAAAAATATTTTGACAGTATCTATAAAACCTCAGAACAATTATATAAATTTACATTAAGCCTGAAAGAGTATACAGAGCTCTACAAACAGGAAAATGCTACAGAAACTGAATATCCGGTATATGACCTGATTGAAACAAAGAAATTATTGTTTGAAGAAATTGCAGCCCGGAAAAATACTTTCATTTATAATTTCTGTGACCACCAGCTTACTGCCAAAATCAATAAAAATATTCTTCTTGCTGTTTTCCATAATATTATAGACAACGCGGTAAAAAATACTTCAGACGGAGAAATTATCATCACTTCAACGTCTTCGGAAAAGTATATAGAAATCAGCATTGCAGATACAGGAAGCGGAATGTCTGCCGAACAGAGAGCTTATTACTCTCAACTTTTCATAAAAACGGAAAATGAACATTTGACTTTTAAAAATTACGGACTGGGCTTGCATATGGTCATTCAATTGATGATGAAAATCAGTGGAAAAATGGCCTTTCATGAAAATACACCAAAGGGAACACGCATTACAATCTATATTACATTATGACGAAAAGAATATTAATAGCAGATGACCATCATGTGGTAAGAATCGGGACTGCTCTGATTCTGGAAAAGAATTTTGAAAGATTTGATATAGATTTTGCAGAAACCTATGATGAGGTGAGAGAAAAATTGCGGGCAGTGAAATTTGATCTTGTGATTTTGGACATTGAACTTCCGGGAAGTACTTTTAAGTCGATGGTTAAGGAAATTAAAAGCATCAGTGAAGAAACTCTGGTCTTAATTTTTACCTCTTACAAAGAAAGTATTGCCATGCAGTATATTCAGGAAGGGGCAAATGGTTTTTTAAATAAACTCAGCAATCCGGAAACTTTTGTAAAAACAATAGAAGGGATCTTTAAAGACGGTTACTATTATACCCCTGGAGTACTTAATGAGATGGTGATACAAATGCAGAAGAAAAGCCCTGTAGAAATTCTTTCTGAAAGGGAACTGCAGGTTTTCGATCTTCTTGCAAAAGGAAACGGTAACCTCGAGATAGCCAATGTACTCAATATTGAAGAATCTACTGTTGGAACTTATAAGAGAAGAGTTTATCAGAAATTAAAAATCAAGAATCTGATTGAACTGCTGGAAATTTACAACGAAATTCACTAATATATAATGCTTCTCATGTCATAAAACACGTACAGTTTTGTGGAAAAATGCGTACAGAGCCTTTAGGTGAAATCTTTATTTTTCGGAGTAAGTTAGTCTCATGAAAATCCCATCGGACAAACGATTGGGATACCCTATTGATGCACAATTTCTTTCGGATTCTAAAAACATTTTTTTGATTATGAGAACAAATTTATTTTTCATTGCTTTTCTAGCAGGTCTGAGTAGTTTGAAGGTAAATGCCCAAGTAGGCATAAATACGCCAAATCCTACGAGCAGCCTGACTGTTAACGGTTCCTTTGCCGCAACTTATAGAATAGTATCTGCAAGTGGAGCTGTAGGGGCTAATGATTATTATATTGCTTATAATTCTGCAAATAGCGGAACTTTAACATTGCCCGCAGCAATAAATGGAGCAGGTAATTTTTCAGGAAGAACCTACCACTTTAAAAATACAGGATCTGGTATTCTTTCGATAGCTGCCTCCGGAGGAGAGCTTATAGATAACCAGAACGGCCCCGGTGTTGCTTCTATCGATATTCCTTCCGGATATTATGCATTTCTGGTCAGCAAAGGAACGCTTTCCGGCACAACATGGGAGCTGGTATTATTTTCAAGTTCTAATAACATGCCTCCAGTTTCACAAACCTATCTTTTCTCTTCCGCCCAGCAGAATGCCGTTAAACAGAATTGTACTGCTACAACCGGAAGTGCATGGGAAAAAACGGAGATTAAATACCCTCAAGGTATGGCCATAAATACAGCAAATGGGGTTAACCTTTCAACAGGGAGATTTACTGCACCTACAGAAGGTTATTATATGGTTTATGGCTCTGCCCAGTTTGATAATTCAGAGGTTGCGGGGCAGCCTGCTTTTGCCTGGTGTGTATTATATCTTGTGAAGAATTTTGCTACAACGCCGAATAATCAGCTTGTACAAAACTTCCATACCAATCCCGGTATTTTTGCATCAGGAATTGTTTCTGCGGTTGTTCATCTGAATGCAGGAGAAACGGTAAGTATGGCATCAGCGGCACAATTGAATAACTTAGGAGCCCAGTATCAGGTAACTGCAACTTCCATTTATGGTTATAAAATAGCTAATTAATAGATCGCTTTTATAGAAAGTAAGCCTTAACGAACTGTTGAGGCTTTTATCATGTTCAATTAATTCTTAAAAAAATATGAAAAAACTAACCATTGTACTATTTATGGGTATAACTCATTTAGGCTTTGCCCAGATAGGAGTTAATACACCTAACCCCCAAGCTGTGTTTCACATGGATGGAAAAAAGAATAATGAAATTTCAGGACCTGTAAGCCAGGCTAATCAAACAGATGATGTAGTAATGACATCTGGCGGATATATAGGGATCGGAAATAATAACCCTGCTACAAGTCTGGATATTAAGACCACCGGAACCTTAGCAACACCTGTTTCCGGAATAAAAATAGCAGACGGAGCACAAAACGAAAACTATGTACTAACTTCGGACGCTAACGGTAATGGCTTATGGAAGCCTGTAAGGTTAACCGTTTTGCGTGGAGTGAACGGAGCGGGAATAGATTTTCCTTTTGTTTTTACAAATGATGCCAGATATACCGGCTCCTATATAGATTTACCACCCGGTAAATGGCTTGTCACAGTGCAGCAACTTATCATTCCTGCCGGAGCTGTATTAACCAGCGATCAATGGATGTGGCTAAGGACCAGTTTTTCAGATGATCCTAATATTGTACCCGGAGATATAGGTACATTCTCAGCAGATCTTACAGAAGCACCTACCTTAGTAAGTGGGTTAATACAAGGGCCAACAGCTCCGGGACTTACCCGTTTTTCATTAATGCAGGGAAGTCTGGTAATTAATAATTCTTCCGGTGCTGTAAAGAGGTATAAATATATTGCAGGTATGAATGTTGTTGGCGGGGCACAGACAGCCGGTACTTATTTCCAGGGATTTGGCGGAAATTGGGGTGAAAATATTATGTATGCTGTTCCTACAAATTAAAATAATTAAGGCTGGGGTAAAAATGGAGCACATGCTATTAAGGTGTGAATTCTCAATTTACCCCATGGAATGTGAATTTCTCTGAAAAGTTTTTATATATTTAGCGACCGAATAATTCATTCAATGAGCAACGAAAAAAATACAGGACAAAACGAGACTTTAGTTAGAGGATTAACAAACCGACATATACAATTAATTGCCCTTGGAGGAGCCATAGGAACTGGATTATTTCTGGGAATCGGGCCGGCAGCAGTATTGGCTGGTCCCTCAGTAATTCTGGGATATGCCTTAGCCGGAATTATTGCCTTTTTTATCATGCGTCAGCTTGGTGAAATGGTAGTTCAGGAGCCGGTATCGGGTAGTTTCAGCTACTTCGCCTATAAATATTGGGGAAATTTTCCGGGTTTTGCTTCAGGATGGAACTACTGGATCCTCTATATTCTCGTAAGCATGGCCGAACTAACCGCTATTGGCCATTATATTCATTTCTGGTGGCCGGAAATACCGCTTTGGGTATCCAGTTTATTCTTCTTTGTAGTCATTAATGCCCTTAACCTCGCTTCTGTAAAGGTATATGGCGAAACTGAATTTTGGTTTTCCATCATCAAAGTAGTAGCCATTATCGCGATGATCGTTTTTGGAGTTTATCTTTTGATAAGCGGAACTGCAGGAGAAAAGGCTACAATTGCCAATTTGTGGAATGATGGCGGATTCTTTCCAAAAGGATTATTCAATAAAACTGAAACCGGTTTTTCGGGATTATTTGCTGCTATGGCCATGATTATGTTTTCTTTCGGAGGACTGGAGCTGATCGGGATCACAGCTGCTGAAGCCAAGAACCCGGAGAAAACCATTCCACAGGCAACCAACCAGGTTATCTACAGAATTTTAATTTTCTATGTAGGCGCTTTGGTAATCTTATTCTCATTAAGCCCTTGGAGAGAAATTACAGAAGGCTCAAGCCCTTTTGTAATGGTATTTGAAAATTTGAATGGATTGGAATTCAGTATTTTTGGTAAAGTGATTCAGTTCAATGTATTGATTGCAAATGTGCTTAATCTTATTGTACTGACTGCTGCTTTGTCTGTTTATAACAGTAGCGTTTACAGTAACAGCCGCATGCTTTTCGGGTTAGCCCAGCAGGGGAATGCCCCTAAGTTTTTGAAGAAACTGAATAAAAACTCGGTTCCTATTAACGCGATCCTTGTTTCTTCATGTTTTGCAGGGATCTGTATTATCATCAATAAGTTGGTGCCGGAAAAAGCGTTTCAGTATCTGATGGCTCTTGTAGTATCTACTTTGATTATTAACTGGCTTATGATATGTTACACCCATTTGAAATTTAAAAAATCCATCACCAAAGAAGGAGTTCAATCTAAATTTCCATCTATATTTTATCCGGTTTCCAATTACATTTGTATTGTATTTTTAGTGCTGATTTTAGGATTGATGAGCATTACAGGAATGGAAATCCAGGTGATTCTGATTCCGGTATGGATAGGGTTTTTATTTGTAATGTATAAATTATATAAACCGAACTAATAGGTTTTAAATACGATTAAGAATATGGTTTTTGGAAACTTTTTAGCGGTACAAAAACCATATTTTATTTTGAAAAAAGTTTCATGATGAAATATTTATTTTGCCTTCTCCTTGTATATCCATTTTCGGCTGTAGCTCAGAAGCAGGATTTTACTGTTTATATTGAGACTTCCGATATCAGAAATTTCTGGACAGCTTATGACAAGGTTCAGACGATCAGTAATCCGGAGGAAAAAATATCTGCATTTCAAAAAATGTATGTTGATAAAGCGAGTCCTGGATTGAATGATTTTATCAGGTCAAGAAATTTTACTTCTGAACAATGGGTTGAGTCTTTTAAGTCAAAACCTAAATTTTGGAACTCCATTAGAAGTAAAACAGAGAAAATTCAAAAAGATTTTAAAAATATAAAAAAGCTTTATCAGAACTTCAGCCAGTTATATGCAGGGTTTTCTCCTCCAAAGATTTATTTTACGATTGGAAACCTTAAAGGAGGAGGAACAGTTATTAATGGAAATCTTATCATAGGTTCTGAATTAGCAGCTTCTGATAAAACCGTGGATTATTCAGAACTTTCCAAAAATTATCAGGATAGGATGAAAATGAATTCAGGAGTGATCTTTCTTACTGCTCATGAATTAGTTCATACCCAGCAAAATTTAAAAAGTACTGCAACAAATTTATTAGGGCTTTGTTTAAAAGAAGGTTCAGCTGATTTTATAGCTGAACTGTTAACCGGAAAAAAAGTTGAAGCGCCTTATATAAAATATGGAATGCAGCATCAAAGTTCTTTGTGGAATGATTTTCAAAAAGAAATGAATGGTGAAGACTATCAGAATTGGCTTTCTAACACTACTACAATAAAAGACAGACCGGCAGATCTTGGATATTTTATGGGATATATTATTACCAAAAGATTCTATGAAAAATCAATAGATAAAAAATCTGCTGTCAGTGACATGATGAATCTGGATTTCAGCAATGCTGCTGAAACAGAAATCTTTTTAGAAAAGTCAGGATATAAAAATGATATAAAGTAAGGGTTAAATTGTGAGATAAAAATGGCCTGATCTGTTATTTTTTCGTAAATTAGTAATAAGGTATTATTCAATGTAAAGTGAAGATTTCTATCTGATGTTGAAATTCCGGCGGAAGTGCCGAACACCGTATCAAAGTAGGCGAACTTAAAAAACACTCCTATGGCTAATTTATTTCAAACACTTACCAACACCGTTAAACACTGGTATATTCCATTGATCTTTGGAATTGTTTTTCTGATCTGCGGCTTTTATGTATTCAGTGTGCCACTGGCAACTTATGTAACACTTTCTATATTTTTCAGTGTTTCATTCCTGTTTTCGGGGATTACGGAAATATTCTTTTCTATACAAAACAGTAAATCCCTTCACGGATGGGGCTGGTTTCTTGTAAGCGGACTGTTGACCACTGCAATTGGGATTTATCTGATCGCTTATCCGCAGATTTCAATGTCTATTCTTCCGTTTGTTGTAGGATTTACTCTTCTGTTCCGGTCTTTCCAGTTGCTGGGGTTTGCTTTCGATCTGAAAAGTATGAAGATCATGAGTTGGGGAAATGTAGCTTTAACAAGCGTAGGAGGTATTATTTTTTCTTTACTGCTGATATTTAATCCGATATTTACAGGAATTTCTTTAGTTACATTAACAGGAGTTTCCTTTATTTTTATGGGAATAGCTTCTATTATGCTGGCTTTAGATCTTAGAAAAGTTAAAAAGATTCCTGGAAAAGTAAGCCAGGAACTCAGAGACAGAATCAAATCCCTACAGGACGAAATTGATGATCTGGAAAAATAAATGAAATGATTACTCAATATCAGACCTCGAGTAATAGGTCTGATATTGAGTCAGGATAATAGTAATTGCATTTGCATGTAAAATATTCAACTATAATTCCAGAATCCATTTTTGAAGTTCTACCTCTTGCGGAAGTTTCAACTTCTTCTTAAGTCTGTATCTTTTTGTTTCAATTCCTCTTAGACTGATATTTTCATACTGATAAATTTCTTTATTGGTAAGATTTAACGGCTCAGTCTCAAAAGTTGGGGGGAATGTTAAGTAGTTTTATCTTTGCATCATGTTAAGCGATCACGACCTTCTTAAATTATTACTTCCGGAATTTTTAGTAGAGCACTTTGATATCCTCAATGCAGAAACTCATGATGCAGAACTTCATATTTATTTCGAAGAAAGAAACAGTATTCCCCATGAATTTAAAGAAAGGAGATTTGAATCCAAGGGCTTTTTACCTGAAATCATTGTAGATGATTATCCATTACGGGGTAAAATCGTAAAGCTCCATGTGAAAAGAAGAAGATGGACAGATAAATCCTCCGGTGAGATCCTTCAGAGAGACTGGCAGCTTGTAGCGAAAGGCACACGGATGACAAAGGATTTGGCAGGCTTCTTAAAAAAAATTAGCCGACACTAAAGCTCTTCCCCTAAAAGTTATAGCAGAATTTTTCGGGATCAAAGGCAAGAGCTTCCAGAGGCAATACAAGAATAATCTCAGCGAATATCATAGCTGGGAACAAAAACCGCACGCAGAGGACTGGATCATTTACCCTGAAAATGTCTCAGCCTCCTTATCTTTAGACGAAGTAGCATTATCTGATGGAGAACTTTATACCGTTCTTACCTCCAAAAAAGCAAAAGGGAGAAAAGGAAGTATTGTTGCTATGATAAAAGGTACCCAGAGTGATTTTGTCATCACACATCTTTTGAAGATCAGCAGAAAACTTCGGATGAAGGTAAACGAAATTACATTGGATATGGCGGGTTCCATGAAGCGTATTGCCCAACGCTGCTTTCCTGATGCAGTACAGGTTATTGATCGTTTTCATGTTCAGAAGCTGTCCATAGAGGCCCTTCAGGAGATCAGGATCAGGCATCGCTGGGAAGCCATTGAAATGGAAAACAATCCTTTTAACAGTCACTCAGCTGAAACAGAAGTTTTTGCAAACGGAGATACCCGGAAACAGCTCCTGGCAAGAAGCAGGTATTTACTATATAAAAGCCGTGAGAAATGGACTCTGTCCCAGAAACAAAGAGCTTCGATCCTTTTTACCCAGTATCCTGATCTGGAACAGGCATATGAATTGACTGATGGACTTAGAAAAATTTATAACCAGAATATTTCGAAATCTGTAGCAATGACTAAACTGGCCCATTGGTTTAGAAATGTGGAAGAAGCAGAGTTTAAATCTTTTTCTACCTTAAGAAAAACAATAATGAATCATTATAGAAATATTCTCAACTATTTTGATCAAAGAAGCACCAATGCTGCTGCTGAATCTTTCAATGCGAAAATAAAAAACTTCAGAATGCAGCTCAGAGGAGTAAAAGACAGAACCTTTTTTATCTTCAGATTAGCTAAACTTTTTGCCTAGTCCCCAACTTTTACGCTTGATCCTTTATAACGTAGAGAAAGACGAGTATATAGATACAACATATCATTTCAGCGGTGCTACATGTGGGAATGTGAAAAAAATGTTTAGGAAAAGTGCAGAGATTAAAGGAAGGAGATTCTAAAGAATATGAAGTTAAAATTATTCCTGGAAGAATATCAAGCGCATTAAAAGAAAAGAAAAAATATAGATTTAAATTAAGTTTTGATACCTATCTGTTTAGTGGCTGTAAGGATTATGTTACAGATTGGCTTTATTTTAATAATACGAAATAGATGGTATTCTATTTATTAGAACGAGAACTTTATCCCGTGATTAATAAAACTGATTCAAAAAAATGAATCTATGTTTATTCCTATTCTATAAAAACAAAAACCACCCTTTAAAAAAGAGTGGTTTGTAGACTCACAGGGATTCGAACCCCAGATGACTGAACCAAAATCAGTAGTGTTACCGCTACACCATGAGTCTGTTTGTTTTTAGTGGTGCAAATTTACAGCTTTTTTCTTTAGATGCAAGAACTTTTTGAATTTTTTTTTAAATTTACTGGAGATTTTATTTACGGAAAATATGCTGATAGACTTCAATAATCTCAATATTAATCAATTATCTTTCAATTCTGAATTTGAAAAAAAAGTAAGAAATTTCTTAGAAGAATGGGCTTCTGGAGGAGACTCTGTAAAAGTGCAGACATCCGGCTCCACAGGCGTACCTAAAATTTTCGGGATCGAAAAAAAGAAAATGATTAATTCTGCGGTAATGACCTGCAATTTTTTAGGTCTGAAGGAAGGTGATACAGCATTATTATGCCTGCCCGTAGAATATATTTCAGGTAAAATGATGGTGGTGCGCTCCCTGGAAAGGAAATTAAAGTTAATAGTAAGTGAGCCATCATTACGTCCCGCTGAAAATCTCGATCAGGAAGTCGATTTTTGTGCAATGACTCCGCTTCAGGTGGAAAACTCATTGGATAAACTGCATTTAATCAAAAATTTAATTATTGGTGGGGCAGCAGTTTCCGAAAGTCTGAAAAATAAAATCCTCCATATGAATCTGGACCGCTCAAGCCGTATTTTTGAAACCTACGGAATGTCTGAAACGCTTTCCCATATTGGCTTAAAACAAGTAATGCCGGAACAGGAAGAATATTTTACCGTTTTTGAAAATGTTTCCATTTCCCTGGATGAAAGAGGTTGTCTTACTATCTTTGCACCTGATGTAAATGCAGAAGTATTGGTAACGAATGATTTAGTTGAAATTAAAAATAATAAGCAGTTCAAATTTCTGGGACGAATAGATAACGTTATTAATTCAGGGGGAGCGAAAATTTTTCCTGAAAAATTAGAAGCATTAGTTAAAAAAGAAATTCCAAATGAAGTTATTTTTATAGGAGTTCCTGACGAAAGTTTGGGTCAGAAATTGATAATGATTATTGAAGGAAACACATCAGATGAGGTTATTGAGAAAATTTCTATCATTCCATTTGAGAAGAATTTCCACAAGCCCAAAGAAATTATTTTTATGGATCAAATTCCAAGAACACCGAATGGAAAGGTAAACAGATTGGAATTGCAGCAATTGATTGGCAAAAACATTTAAGAAATTCAGGTTTCTGGTTTTGGATTCCGTAATCTAAACTTTCAAAATTTAAAGCAATGAAGGATTTTTCAAAAGAACTCAGTTTCAAAACATCCCGCAGCAGCGGAGCAGGGGGGCAGAATGTCAACAAAGTGGAGACTTCTGTAACGGTACTTTGGAAAGTGGCAGTTTCTGAGCTTTTCAAAGATGATGAAAAAATCTTGATTCAGGAAAAATTAAAAAACAGAATCAACGCAGACGGATTTTTATTTTTGACGGTTTCAGAAAGCAGAACCCAGTTGATGAATAAAAATAAAGCCATCGAAAAAATAGTGGATATTGTCAATAAAGCCCTTATTGTTCCCAAGAAAAGAACTGCTACCAAACCGTCCAGGGCTCAAAAGCAAAAGAGATTGGATAACAAAAAGAAGCTTTCTGATAAAAAAGAAAACAGAAGATTTAGATTGTAGTTGCATCTTTCACGGAAAGCCCTATTTTTGCCGGAAATTTTTTCAAAAATGATAAAAAAACTAATGCTAATGGGAGCTATTTCGACTTGTTTATTTTCTTCTGCCCAAAAATTTTCATTTGTTCCTTCTGTAGGATATGCATGGAGAGTTGCTGAAACTCCTTCAGGACTTTCAAAACAGGAAAAAGATTATATCAAAGGATTAAAAAGCGGGCTTCACTTTGACCTTTCTGCTTATTATCACATCAATAAGGTGGGAATCGGACTAAAGTTTTCGAATTACAATGCATCAAGCAATGGAATGATAGCTGTCAATAATTCTCAAAGGGGTACCATCTACGTGCCTTTAAGTACAACAGATAATATTACTTTTATTGGGACTTCTATCATGTATTCCAATTATAATGATCCAACAAAACATAAGTTGTTTTTTGATGGTTCATTAGGGATTATTTCTTATACAACAAAAACAGGTAATATAAAAGGAACCGGATCCAGCCTGGGATTGGATGCTGGTTTTGGATATCAATACGCTTTGTCTAAAAATATTTTTATAGGGCCTAAATTAAGTATGACAGCAGGAACATTAACCAAAATGAAAATTAATGGGACAACAGTTGAGTTAGGCGATGCAAAAGAAGGGTTAACCAGAGTTTCTTTAAGCGGAGTTGCTACATTTAATTTTTAAGTCCTATCTTTGTTAGAGTTAAAATAAAAAAATAATGACAGCAACCATCTTTTTATCAGCAGAGCGCCGACAGGCAGGATTGTTGCTGTCATTATTGTATCTACATACTGATTCTTTTCTGAAAAGTTCCAAGGACTTTATCAATTAAGCCCTGTCAGGATCCAAGGCAGGGGATTATTCCGGATTTTTTACATATTATTTTTTTGCGGTTTTCTATAGAAAGAGGCAGGTTTGCGCCTGGGTTCTACATTGGATCGTTCGGAAAATACTGCATTTCATCCTAAAAATTGAAAAAAATGTCTGATCATATTACAGTAACCACAGGAATTTATGATGCCATAAAAGATACTCTCAGAAGAAAAAAAGTAAGCATCGGAGAAGAGAAAAGATTAACTGAAGAGCTGAGAAAAGCAAAGCAGGTACTCAGAAGAGACCTGCCTGAAGATATTGTAACAGTGAACAGAAAAGTGACTTTGAAAGATCATACACTGGATTTTGAGCACGAATATATTTTTGTACCCTCTACCAAAGAAAAACTTAAGAAAAATAAACACTCTATCCTTTCAAATATTGCTTTAGCAGTGGTTGGATATAAAGTAGGAGATATCATCGACTGGCCTTTTAAAGAAGGAAACAGAAAAATTGAAATTGTAAAAGTGGAAGCCTGGGAAGGATAAAACTTTGTCATATAGGGTTGATTTTACGAAGAAAGCGTAGTCCATTTCGGGCTGCGTTTTCTGTTTTTTTGAGAATAAGGATAAATGTTGGAAAACGCTAAGGCGCAAGTTTTTTACATGTATGATGCCTTAAGGCGAAAGATTTTATCTGCGATAAAATTTCATATTGCTGAATATTGCCACGAATGCACGAATAAAAAAGCTAATGAAGCTATTGTGCTATTTGAACCGCATAGAAACATAAAATATATTAATATAATAAATTCGTGCATCGTGGCTAAAAAATAGGGTTACACTTGCTGAAGATCTTTGATCTTCTTGCGCCTTAAAATAAACGTAATAATGATAAAATCCTTTGCGACCTTGCGTTTCCCAACAAAAAAAGTATATCAATTCAAACATCTTCCAATCTGCATATTTAACAAATGATAAAAAAATACCCGTATATGAGACTTTCTTCAAGTGCTTGGGCTGCATTCCGTTTTTAAGTTTTATCTTTGCAAAAAATTATAAAAATGAGCAAACCGATAACTGAATTCATAGAAAAGTATTACCTGCACTTCAACGCAGCTGCATTGGTGGATGCTTCTAAAGGATATGTTGCACATCTTAAAGATGGCGGAAAAATGATGATTACTTTGGCAGGAGCAATGTCTACTGCTGAGCTGGGGAAGATTCTTGCAGAAATGATCCGTCAGGGGAAAGTAGATTTTATCTCTTGTACAGGAGCTAACCTTGAAGAAGATTTAATGAACCTTGTAGCACACACTCACTATGAAAGAGTTCCCCACTACAGAGATCTTACACCGCAGGAAGAATGGGATCTGTTGGAAAGAGGACTGAACAGAGTTACGGATACCTGTATTCCTGAAGAAGAAGCTTTCAGAAGATTACAGAAGCATATTGTGGAAATCTGGAAAGATGCAGAAGCTAAAGGAGAAAGATATTTCCCACACGAATATATGTACAAAATGATCCTTTCAGGAGTATTGGAGCAGTATTACGAAATTCCTAGAGAAAACTCTTGGATGATTGCTGCTGCTGAAGCAAACTTACCAATTGTAGTTCCAGGATGGGAAGACTCTACAATGGGTAATATCTTCGCGTCTTACTGTATCAAAGGAGAGCTTAAAGCCACTACAATGAAATCAGGGATCGAATATATGACTTACCTTGCAGACTGGTATACTAAAAACTCAGGTGGAAAAGGAGTTGGATTCTTCCAGATTGGTGGAGGTATTGCAGGAGATTTCCCTATCTGTGTGGTACCAATGTTATATCAGGATATGGAAATGCATGACATCCCTTTCTGGTCTTATTTCTGCCAGATCTCTGATTCTACTACATCTTACGGTTCATATTCAGGAGCAGTTCCAAATGAGAAAATCACTTGGGGGAAATTAGATATCACTACACCGAAATTTATCGTTGAAAGTGACGCAACTATCTGTGCACCGTTAATGTTCTCTTATATCCTTGAGAATGCATAATAAATAAACTCTTTACGAGATTATAATATCAGCGCTTCCATTTGGGAGCGCTTTTTTATTTTATATTTTAATATTTTTTAGATCTCTCGCAGATTTAGCTGATTAAGCAGATTTTGAGTAGAAAATATGATCGGAAGGTTGGAAATCGCAAAGGTGCAAATTCTTTTTACCTGATGTTTTAAGGCGCAAAGATTTTATCTGCGATAAAATTATACATCGTTGAATAATTAGTCACTAATGCACGAATAAAAAAAGTTAATGAGCCTAATTTTTGTAATATAATTAATCCATGACTTCGTGGCAAAAAAAATAGGTATACAGCTTGCTGAAGGTCTTTGATCTTCTTGCGCCTTAAAATAAGTGTAATATTTGTGAAAACCCTTTGCGCCTTTGCGATTTCCAACAAATCTGTGTAATCAGCAACATCTGCGCGCAAATATTTAAGCATCATTTTAGAACTGTGAAAATCAGTGTCATCTGTGGGAAAATAAAATCAATCCAAAGAATTAACCAGCACAAAATAACGATACGCAAGAATTCCTTTTTCTATTTTTGTCAGCTTGTTAGGATCTTTCTTACTTAGCTTCGGAAGGACCTTTTTATTGATCACATTCAATAAACGGAAAAATGATTTTTTCATATCTTTATCTTTTAATGAAGCATCATTGAGGTTGTAAGAGTTCAAAAATGATGCAAAAACTTAAATATCTTTCCTAGATTTTAGATTATGGACGCAATTTTCAAACAACAGGTATATGAAGTAGCCAAACTTATTCCCAAGGGAAGAGTTTCTACATACGGTGCTATAGCTAAGGCAGTAGGTTATCCCAATCATTCCCGTCATGTAGGAAAAGCAATGGGGGGTTGTCCTGAAGATGTGCCTGCACACCGTGTTATTTCCAGTTCAGGAACCTTATCTGTTCCTGAGTTCCAGAAGAGATTGGAAGAGGAAGGAATTACGGTAGAAAATCTAAGAATAAAAGGCTTTAAAAAGCTGTTCTGGGATCCAATGAATGAGTTATAGCTATCATGAAACTCTTATTTGTGTTTAAAAAAGAACTCTTAATAAATTTTGTACCTGAAAAAAATCAATACTGAAAAAAATATCACCCATATATTGATATGAGTGATACAAATATTTTTACAGTTTTAAACTGTATTATTTCTTAGCTCTTGAAGGACTCTGGGAATTTTTTAATTCCTCTTTCAGCCTTGCATTTTCTTCCTTTAATAAAGCAATATATCCTTGTAGGTTTTCAATAATAGATCCCGGAATATTATTATATTGATTCTGATTGTTAATACCGCCTGCAGATTGGTCATTGAATATAGGATGGTCATTATTAACAACTATTGTTGCTTCCTCTTCTTCGTAAATTTCGTCAAGCGGTACGTCTAAGAAACGGGCAAGTTTATCCCATTCTTCTTTTACAATTCTTACATCACCACTTTCTTTTCTGCTATAATTAGATACATCTGTAGCGATAAAATCTGCTACCTGCTGCTGAGTATATCCTTTTTGCTTTCTGATAAGACGTAATTTTTCTTTTTGCATGACCGACATTTTATACAAAAATGGCAAAAAAGCACAATGTATACAATAGAAAACTTGAAAAAATGCTGATAAATCTTCGCTATTGAGAGAAGAAGCACCACGAAAGTCGCAAAAGCATTGTTAAAAAAACTTTAGTCCATTTAAGTAATTTTAAAATAATGCTTCATAACATTTCAAATCAGAATAAAATTTTAGGTTTTCAAAAACTTAAATGTTCTTCTCAACAGAATAATATTTACTTCATAAACTTAAGTTTTTAAACTCTTTTGTGATTAAAAAATAGAGGATAGAAGACTCTCTATTAATTCTAATGTTGGATGAACGCTGAGGCGAAAAAGAGTTTAATCAATATTACGCTTATTTAAGGTGCAATAAGATCAATTTTATCACAGAAAAAATCTTTGCGCCTTAAAGACATATATGTAAAAAGCATGCGCTATTTAGCGTTTTCCAATAACCAAGGAGAATAAAAAAGACTGCTTCATTCGAAACAGTCTTCAGTATATTATTTTTCAAGTTGCTTATAGCTTCGCTGTATAAAATCTGTCAGGTCTTTCCCTTTCAGTAGATTTTGAGATAACTTGGCCAGGTCTAAAGCATATTTGATTAAGCTTTCCTTTTCCTCAGTATTCTCAGTTTTTAAGATCTGATTAGAAAGTTCACTGTTGGAGTTTACTACCAGGTTGTACATTTCCGGGAAGCCACCCATTCCGAACATGCCGCCACCACCGGTAGCCTGCATTTCTTTCATTCTTCTCATGAACTCTGGCTGGGTGATCGTAAATGGAGCATCATTGCTGTCCAGATCTTCAAGCTGAACTGTAAATTTAGAATCTTTGATTGCTTCTTCTACATTCTTTTTCAACGATTCCTTTTCAGTATCATTTAGTTTTGAAATAACAGGCTCATCTTTCTTGATAAGATTGTTGATGTGATCTGCATCTACTCTTGCAAATGAAATGTTTTCCTTTGTAGTTTCCAGTTTTTGGATAACGTGTGAAATGATTGGAGAATCTAATAACAGCACTTCATATCCTTTATCTTTTGCAGATTGGATATAGCTGTGTTGCTCATCAGCATTGGTAGCGTAAAGAACTACAAGCTTATTGTCCTTATCAGTTTGAGTAGGTTTGATTTTGTCTACCAGTTCATTCCAAAGGAAGTATTTCCCATCTGTTGTAGGGTATAAAGTAAATTTATCAGCCTTTTCAGCAAATTTCTCTTCTGTAACAATTCCGTATTCAATTACTACTTTAATATCATTCCATTTCTGCTCGTAGTCTTCACGGTTTTCATTGATTAAAGAAGCCATTTTATCAGCTACTTTCTTCGTGATGTAAGAAGAGATTTTCTTTACAGCACCATCTGCCTGAAGGTAAGAACGGGATACATTCAATGGAATATCAGGGGAATCAATTACCCCTCTCAGAAGCATCAGGAAGTCCGGAACAATACCTTTTACTTCATCCGTTACGAATACCTGGTTCTGATATAGCTGGATTTTATCTTTTTCAATGTTTAAGTTATTGCTTAATTTCGGGAAGAATAAAACACCGGTAAGGTTGAAAGGATAATCTACATTCAGGTGAATGTGGAATAAAGGTTCCTCAAACTGCATTGGATACAGTTCGTGGTAGAACTTCATATAATCCTCATTGGTAAGATCACTTGGAGCAATTGTCCATGCCGGAGTAGGGTTGTTGATGATGTTATCTACTTCTTCAGTTTCAGCAACAGCATCTTCCGGAGCGTCTTCCGGTAAAGGAAGAGTATGCGTTTTTGTTCCAAATTTGATAGGAACAGGCATGAACTTGTTATATTTTAATAAAAGTTCACGGATTTTTCCTTCTTCCAAAAATTCTACAGAGTCTTCTGCAATATGTAGAATGATTTCCGTTCCTCTGTCTGTTTTATCAGTAGTTTCTTCAAGAGTGAATTCCGGGCTTCCGTCGCAGATCCATCTTACAGCAGGCTCGTCTTTATAGGATTTTGTAAGAATTTCTACTTTTTCTGCTACCATGAAGGCAGAGTAGAAACCAAGACCAAAGTGTCCGATAATTCCTGAATCCTTTGCTGTATCTTTATATTTTTCCAGAAACTCTTCAGCTCCTGAGAAAGCAACCTGGTTGATGTATTTTTCAACCTCTTCACCGGTCATACCGATACCTTGGTCTATAATACGCAGTGTTTTCTGTTCTTTATCAATCTTAACCTCAAGTTTCGGATTCCCGTATTCTACTTTTGCTTCGCCAATACTTGTTAAATGTTTCAGTTTCAGAGTAGCATCTGTAGCATTAGAAATCAGCTCTCTTAAGAATATTTCGTGGTCACTGTAAAGAAACTTTTTAATAAGTGGGAAAATATTTTCCACCGATACATTAATATTTCCTTTCGTCATAATATTTTAGATTTTTTAATTTTCAGAATCTTTCTCAAAAAAAATACCATGGAGCAGAAAGTGACAGAATGACATTTTTTCAATAGTTATAAACTAAAAATTGTGAGGATTTGTCAAAGAAATATCATACTTTTAATCCTTAAATTTTTTTAAAAATGAAGTTGAAATGTACAATTTTTATTCTGTTCATAATGGCTTGTGGCCTGTATGGGCAGAAGAAACCTTTAGACCATTCTGTCTATGATAATTGGCAAAATATCGGTTCGAGAAAAATCTCAAATGATGGAAAATGGATCGCCTATTCAGTGGATGTTCAGGAAGGGAATCCTAATCTTTTTTTATATTCCGTAGAGAATAAAACTTCAAAGAAGTTTGCAAGGGGAACAAAAGTAGATTTTACGAATGATTCCCGATTTGCTGTTTTTCAGATCCGTCCGCTGTATAAAGATATAAAAGCCGTAAAAGATAAAAAGCTTAAAAAAAATAAACTTACCAAAGACAGCCTTGCTATTGTTGATGTTTTAAATGGCCAAACTGAGAAAATTCCTAACGTAAAAACATTTAAAATTCCTGAAAAAGCAGGTTCTTATATTGCCTATCTTCTGGAAGATTTAAAAGATAAATCTGCAGATAAAGAAGATGGTGATGAAAATAAAGAGGAAGAGAAAAATATAAAGCCTCTACAGTTGGTTGTACGTAATCTTCTGGATGGAAAGAGCACAACGTATGATAATGTAATCCGTTATGAGTTCAGTAAAAATGGAAAGCAGCTTGCTTTTGTAACAAAGAAACCGGAAGAGAAAAAGAATAAAAAAGAGGAAAAAGATTCAACGGAAGAAAAGTCTGCGGATAAAAAGGATACAGACAAATCTAAACCAAAGAAGTATGCTCTTGAAACGGTTCAGGTGGTAGATCTGCAGAAAGGAACTGTTACTAAAATTTCCGAAATGGAAGGTGATTTTTCACAGCTGTCTTTTGATGAAGAAGGAAACCAATTGGCCTATGTGGGAACTTCTTCTGCACAGAATGATCTGGTAAAGCTTTATAATTTATATTACTTTAGTTTTAAAGGAAATAAAAAAGAAATCATAACCAATGAAAACGCCCAAATGAAAACGAATTGGGTAGTTTCCGAAAATCGTTTACCTCTGTTCAGTAAAAACGGGAAGCAATTATATTTTGGCGTTGCTCCAAGACCTGTTGCAAAAGACACTGCAATGATTGCGAATGATCATGCTGTGGTAGATATCTGGAATTACAAAGATGATTATCTGCAAACCGTACAGCTAAAAGAATTGAAAAATGACCTGAAAAAATCTTACGCCGCAGTAATGCAGACGGAAAAGCCTGATTTTTTTAGAAATATTGATGGTGAAGATTTAGATACTTTAAGAGTGATAAACCACGGGAATGCTGAATTTGCATTAGGAGTTACCAGTATAAATAACCGTATTTCTTCGCAATGGGAAGGCTCAACAAAGAAGACCTATTTTATCATTGATAATAAAACCGGGGAAAGAACAGAAATTATTAAAAATTTAGATGGTTCAGTGGCTGTTTCTCCGCTGGGTAAATTTGTTGTGATCTTTGACAGTGAAAAAGGGCAGTGGTTCAGCTACAATGTGAAGACAAAACAAACAGTGCCACTGACTAAAGGTTTACCGGTTTCCTTTGTAGACGAGGAGTTTGATATGCCAGATTTTCCAAGCCCTTACGGACTCGCAACATGGACGGATAATGATGAGTCTGTTATTATCAGAGACCGTTATGATCTTTGGGAATTTTTCCTGAACGGATCAAAAAAGCCAAGAAATATTACGAATGGATATGGGCGTAAAAATAAAATAACATTTGATACTTACGAACTGGATAAAGATATTAAAAGTTTAAACCGAAAGTCTTCTATCTACTTATCAGCATTTGATAATGCATCTAAGGCCAACGGAATCTTTAAAACATCTATTCAATCCAATGCTGACCCCGTAAAAATTCAAATGGAAAATGTTTGGGGGTATAGCAGCCTTCAAAAAGCAAAAAATGCAGAGGAATATATTCTGGTAAAAGAATCATACACAGATTCTCCTAATATTTTTTCAACATCAGATTTTTCAAAACAGGAAAAGTTAAGCAATACCAATCCACAACAAGCTCTCTACAATTGGGGAACAGATGAATTGGTACACTGGACAACACCAAAGGGAAATACCTCTACTGGAGTTTTATTCAAGCCGGAAGATTTTGATCCGAATAAAAAGTATCCTATGATTGTCTATTTCTATGAAAAGCTTTCTGATAACCTAAACAGGTATGTGGCTCCTTCGCCAACTCCTTCAAGGCTAAATATCTCTTATTTTGTGAGCAACGGATATCAGGTTTTTACCCCTGATATTTCTTACACAGATGGTTTCCCTGGAGAATCTGCGATGGAGTATATTAATTCCGGAGTTGAAAAGTTAAAGCAAAATTCTTGGGTAGATGGCACTAAGATCGGAATTCAGGGGCAAAGCTGGGGTGGTTATCAGGTAGCTTATCTTATTACCCATACTGACATGTATGCCGCAGCATGGAGTGGTGCTCCTGTTGTAAATATGACTTCCGCTTATGGTGGAATCCGATGGGGTTCAGGAATGAACAGACAGTTTCAGTATGAAAAATCACAGAGTAGATTAGGAAAGAATCTATGGGAAGCACCGGATCTTTATATTAAAAATTCACCGCTTTTTACAATTGATAAAGTAAAAACTCCGGTAGCCATTATGAGCAACGATCAGGATGGAGCAGTGCCATGGTATCAGGGGATCGAAATGTTTACAGCATTACGCCGTCTTGGAAAACCTGCATGGCTCCTGAATTATAATGGTGATGACCATAACCTCATCAAACGCCAGAACAGAAAAGATATTCAAATTCGTGAACAGCAGTTTTTCGATCACTATCTTAAAGGGGCTAAAGCTCCGGCCTGGATGACGAAGGGAATTCCGGCCACCCAAAAAGGAAAGGATTGGGGATTTGAGTTAACGGATGATAAACCTTAATTGATAGAAAACCCGGCGGAGCCAAAGGCTCCGCCGGGTTTCGTTTTAAAAATATATCTTAGAAGATACACTGCCACAATGGCATTTTTTTTATGATGGGCCTATTGCGAGCTTTTATTATATTTACCGCCAATTTTAACAACAATATGGGAATCTTTGATTTTTTTAAGAAGAAAGACAAAAGACAGGAAAATGTCAGTGCTCCGGTTCAGCAGCAGGAAATGCCAGAGGAGAAAGCAGTAGAACAGATAGTGGAAGAAGAGGCGGTAGATGTAGTGCCGGAAGCTCCAATACAGCCACAATCTGTGGAAGCAAAAAAGGTGAATGAGTTATATGAAAAGATCAAGGTTTATAGTGATTATATCGTGTATTCTATCGCTCTTCAGCTAAGAGGGGATTTTGCACCCATTTCAGCATTTGAAAACCTGAATGGAGAAGTAGAAGGGTTTGCTTATATGATTACAGATCCTACTTATGGGCTTTCACCGCAGGTGGTATTGAGCAATATGAAAGAAAAGTTTGAAAATGAATTAAAAGAAGGAAAGATTAAATCATATGCTGTTCTTTATCATTCTCAGTTCAATAATGATGGTAATCATGCTTTAGCAGTAAACCCGGAAGATTTGAAGGCCATTACTCTTTCATATCATTTTAATGATGCTGAAGAAGGTAATATTGCCCTGCCTTATGCTTTCGAAAATGAAAACGTTACCTTCAAAGGTTTTGCCGAGTTTTCTCATGAAGAAAACAATGAGATTATGAACACCCAGCTTATAGATGGTAAAGATTATTTTACAAACAGAGAGGAGATTAAAAGCCCTGAGAGTACAAATGAAGCGGGAATTATTATGAAGAAGTCAAATGTTCATTCTCTTGCCAATATGTGGGGTGGGATTTTTGGTTTCCAGAATTTTCAGTCTCAGGAAAAATTTTCTCAATATCTGATGGAAACAATGGCTTTATCCAGAGTAGATGATATTCCTGCGGATGAAAAAGGGAAGTATACAGAATTTAAAGATGTGACGTTCAGAACAATTATTTCTGATGATTTTAACACTATTTATCCGGAAGTAAAAACCGATTTCACTCTTGATTTCGAAACAAAGGAAATCCGTGAATGGGAAAATGTAGAAAATAAGGAAGCTATTGTAGGTGGTCTTGGAAGAGAAACTTTCGGACTTTGGTTTTTCCCTACAGATTATGCAGAAAACAAAAATAAATATCAGGCACAGAATAAGCTGAATATTAATATCAGTGGAATTATTTTCGTGCTAGATCTTCATCAAAGCTTCGATTTGCCGGATGGTACCAAAACTGATGAAGAGTTTACAGCATACAAGCCAAGTCAGGACCTTCCTGATTACGGGTGTATCGACTTTATTGGTAAAGTTCTTGACATTAAAGAAACTGAGTTGCTTCCAGACGGAAGTGTGAAAGGATTTATCCTGAAATTAAGACTAATTACCAATTCGGAAATGGAAAACTTCTTTACGGTGGATGCTTTCATAAGCAAAGAGAATATGAGATTTGCTGCTCTTAGAGTAGGAATGCAGGTTGCAGGAGCAATGCAGTTACAGGGAAAAATTGCAGAATGATAGATATTTCTATAAAATAAAAACGGTCTGAATATTCAGACCGTTTTTTATTCACTTCATTTTCATAAGCTTGCAAAAAATTATAGATTTTAGAGTATACACACATTGTTGAAAAGTTACTCGTTTCTGTAATATCAAAAATATTTTAATATTTTTAAAGAAAAAGATTAATATAGCCCAAAGTGGCTAATAAATAGTAGTTTACAAGAGAGGGAAACTCTATCGGTAACGATTTAGTAATGGTGCTTACTGCACTTACTTTCATTTGATTACCTTGTAAATCAATACTGCAAATATAAAAAAATAAAGGGTAAAGTACATTGGTGCTTTACTCTTTTTCATTAGTGCTAATATAAAAATCTTTGAAAAAAATTCCCACACTGTGGGGGACCTGTGAGATTTTTTTCAAGTTTATTCCCAAATTTTGGCATATCAACAACAGTTGCAACTCCGAAACAAATAGTGAGAAACTCTAAAAGACTATGCTATGGAAATCGTGTTGAGAAAATTATTGACGCAAATTCGGCATCAGGAAGATAAACTTTCTTCTCAAATGATGCAAACTACGGAAGAGGCTTACCAAATGACCTTGTTCCTGAAGGAAATGCTGTGTACCATAAAAGCAAAAGTTTTGCAGGATGGATTTACAAATGAGCAGCAAGAAATTGACTTTTTCAAGAACATTAAGCCACAAATCTTAGGAAAGCTCATTTACTATAACAAAGTCTTCCGCATCGAAACTACCTGCCCTGTGAGCAATGGCAAAATACATCAAAGCTATTATGAGAACCTATTAAAAACCCTCAAATCAGAATACAAAGAAAGCATTTGCAATGAGGATTTTTATAGGTACTATCGGACTGGCAGGATAGACCGTGACCATAGTTATTTCAAGCTCGGGCAAGTCAATTACCACGATGGATTAAAGAGTGGCGTATTTGAAATTGACCTTAGTTTTTCTACATATTATGACAACAAGATAGCACATATTATTGCCAATGAATTACTTTATACTTATATGCTTACCAAAATAAATCCCGACGAAACCCCCGACACGATTTTACAAAATTTAGATGCAAACAAGGATATTTCGTGGACAAATTCTCAAAATGCACTTATCGAACTGATATATGCTCTTTATGCTTCAAATTCCATTGCATACGGAAAAATAGGTATCCGAAAATTAGCATTGATTTTTCAAGTGCTATTCCGAACTCCCTTAAACGACATACATCACTCTTTCCACCGAATGAAAACAAGAGCAGGTTCCCGGACGGCATTTTTAGACCAGCTCAAAATATCCCTCGAAGAATATATGGATAAAGACCTTTAACTAAAGGTAAACAGTATGTTCAAAGCAGTACACAAAATGTACTGCTTTTTCTTTGCCCATATCTGCCAATTGGCAAATGCTCTCAAAACTTCATTACAAAATATCCAACATCCCCTAAAATCCTTATTAAACAAGGGTTTTCCCTAATTGTAAAAATTTTCAAAAAACCGCCAAACCAATTGGCAAGGCTTGGCAGACAAACACTGCCACCTTTCACAATTTTGCATAGTGAACTTTAAAAAGCTGTGCAATGAAAATAATAACCATTGAAGAAGAAGCGTGGCAACAGCTCAACAGCCGTATCAATGCCATTGCCGACTATCTGAAAAGACAGGAAGATAAAAGCTATGATGACCTGTGGCTCAATAACCACGAGGTATGCCAATACCTGCACATCAGCGAAAAGACCTTATGGCGTATGCGAACCAAAGGCGAGATTGCTTATTCAAAAATCTACGGTCAGTATTTCTACACCATTGGGGCTATCAAAGATATGCTCAATGCAAATGCTATACAGAGCAGTGATGAATTTGTAAAGGAGCTTATGGCAAAAGGCAAAAGCTATATCGAAAAAGGCAGAAAGTTAAAGGCAGACAAAAAATAGGTATGAACCCTTAAAAGTATATCCCTATGAATATTGACAGAATGGAATTTTTGGCGTGGATGGAACGCCTGATGGGTCGCCTTGATATACTGGGCGATAATATAGACGAGTTGCAAAAGAAACGCAACAGCATAGATGGCGAGGAACTGCTCGATAATCAGGATTTGCTCCAAATGCTGAAAATAAGCAACCGCTCTCTGCAACGGTATCGCTCCATTGGCAAACTACCTTATTATACGATAAGTGGAAAATTATATTACAAGCTATCTGATGTACATCAGTTCATCAGAGAAAGCTTTAATCCTCCCTCAAAATGAACGCCAATGAAAGACAAAGACTGCCATTGAGTGCCACTTGATGCAATGCAGTAACCGCTTGTTTTACTTTAGGCATCGAACTT
Source organism: Chryseobacterium bernardetii (assembly GCF_003815975.1). Classification (NCBI taxonomy): domain Bacteria; kingdom Pseudomonadati; phylum Bacteroidota; class Flavobacteriia; order Flavobacteriales; family Weeksellaceae; genus Chryseobacterium; species Chryseobacterium bernardetii. The sequence continues at coordinate 366,288 of NZ_CP033932.1, read as the reverse complement.
TAAATTTTTCAGACTATGAGCGAAGAAACAACAAATAAACAGGAAATGCCCGAACAGTTATCGGACATCTTATTAGTGTTGGATAAAGAAAAAATGAAAATCCAAGCCGTAAAGAGTATAGACGAGAACGGAAAAATGGAAACCGTTGACCCCACCAAGAAAAATGAAAACCAATTTATGCGTGTGGACAAAAGCGGAGATTTCTTTTCCAATTTCTTCTCCAATTTTTTCAGCCAGTTAAAGAACCCTACCAATTTCTCATTCTTTAAAGTGCCTGCACCTCTTGCTATTGAAAAAGCACAGGAAATGCAAAAGCAGGTGGATAAGCCCACTCCTGAAGGCGAAAAAGTAATGAAAGAACACGAAGTAAAAACCGAACAGAAACAAGAAAATCAAAAAGATATGGCAACAACACAAACAACACCGGAAAAAAGCGAATACCGCTACAAACCGGAGCAGATTGATTGGGAAACAATGAACAATCTCGGATTAAGTAAGGAATACCTTGAAAAAAGGAACCTCCTTGAACCTTTATTGAAAGGCTATAAAACCAATGAACTATTACCGATAGGTGTTAACCTCGGCGGTACTATCCTCCGCACGGATGCCCGTTTGTCTTTACAGCAAGCCGAAGACGGAAAGGTTGTAGTGGGAATACACGGCATCAAAAAAGAACCTAACCTGCATTCTGAATTTTTCGGACACAAATTTACGGATGAAGACAAGAAAAACCTGCTCGAAACGGGCAATATGGGACGTGTGGTTGATTTGAAAAATACCAAAACAGGCGACCTAATGCCGTCTATTATCAGTATAGACAGGTTGACAAACGATGTAATTGCACTGCGAACGGATTTCATAAAAATTCCCGATGAAATTAAGGGTGTGAAATTGGACGATGGCCAAAAGCAAACCTTAATGGAGGGTAAACCCCTTTATTTAGAGGGTATGATTTCTACCAAAGGAACGGAATTTTCGGCAACGGTACAGTTCAATGCAGACAAGCGTTATGTTGAGTTCCTGTTTGACCGCAACAACTCCAACAGGCAAAGCCAAAGCAACGGTCAAGCCCAAAACAACGGACAAAGTAATCAGCAAAGCCAGCCGCAGGAAGCTCCAAAAACATTCAGGGGCAAAGAACTGACCGATGAACAGCATAAGGATTTCAAAGCCGGGCAAACCGTTTACATTGATGGATTGAGGGATAAAAAAGGGCAACCGTATCAGGGTTATATCACTTTCAATGCAGAAACAGGAAAAACGAACTTCCAATTTCCAAGCCAGGTTAAAGCACAGATAAAGCCTGCCGAAGCCCACAAAACGCAAACCGCCGTCAATTCAGAGGGCAAGACCAACGAAGCGACCAAAAATATCAACGAGCCTTTAAAATCGGGACAGCAAAGACCGAAAAACAAACAACAGCAGGAAAAACAAGAACAACAGGAAAAATCCGAAACACCTGCAAAGTCCAAAGGCAGAAAAATGTAGTAAAGTATGAAAACAATAATCGCAGAAAAACCAAGCGTAGCAAGGGAAATAGCCGGACTTGTGGGAGCATCTGATAAAAAGGAAGGCTACCTGACAGGTAACGGCTATTTTGTTACGTGGGCATTCGGTCATTTGATAGGATTGGGAATGCCCGAAGATTACGGGATTTCGGGATTTGACAAAGCAGCTTTGCCAATACTCCCTAACCCGTTTTTGCTGACCGTCCGGAAAGTAAAAAAAGACAAAGGCTATACCGCTGATACAGGAGCATTGAAGCAACTGAAAGTCATTGAACAGCTTTTTAACCGTAGCAACAGCATCATCGTAGCCACCGATGCAGGTCGTGAGGGGGAATTGATATTTAGGTACATTTATGAATACCTGAAATGTAACAAGTCCTTTGAACGCCTTTGGATAAGCTCACTAACTGAAAAAGCTATTAAACAAGGTTTTGATAACCTTAAAGACGGAAAAGAATTTGACGGATTATACCAAGCTGCACAAGGCAGAAGCCGTGCCGATTGGCTCGTGGGCATCAATGCTACACAGGCATTGAGTATAGCCGCAGGTAATGGCATTTATTCACTCGGCAGGGTACAAACGCCTACATTGGCTTTAATATGCAAACGTTATCTGGAAAACAAAAATTTCTCGGTAAAGAAATATTGGCAGATACAGCTATCGCACATTAAAGAGTTGATAGATTTTAAAAGTCTTTCTAAAAACAAATGGGAAGACCAAAAACTCGCCGATGATACGCTGAAATCCATTCAGCGAACCGAAACGGCAACAGTTACATCGGTAGAAACCAAAAGTGTTACAGAGCAACCGCCTTTGCTGTTTGACCTTACTGGATTGCAAAAAGAAGCCAATAAAAAACTCAATCTTTCTGCCGAAGAAACGCTCAATATTGCCCAAAGCCTCTACGAAAAAAAGTTTATCACATACCCACGTACGGGAAGCAAATACATTCCTGAAGATATGTGGGCAGAAATTCCCAACCTCGTGAGGGCATTGCAGGACAGGGAAACCTGCAAGCAAGCCGTAGCTAAACTGAAATGGGGACGGTTCAATAAACGTATTGTAAACGATTTGCGTGTTACCGACCACCACGGATTATTGATTACAGACAAAATCCCGTCAGCCTTAAACGCAAAGGAAAACTCTGTTTATGATATGATTGCCTTTCGATTGCTCGAAGCCCTTTCACAAGCCTGCATCAAAGAGATAACCGATGTAGGTTTACAAGCATTGCATTATGATTTTATGGCAAAGGGTTGTAAGGTAATTGAAGCGGGCTGGCGTTCCATTAAAGGCAGTTTCTCCGATGATGATACCGAACCTGTACAGGATTTACCCGAACTGAAAAAAGGCGATGAACTCAAAATAAAAGAAGCCTCCGTTTTAGAAAAGAAAACCAAACCACCTGTACTCTATACCGAAGCCGGGCTTTTGTCGGCTATGGAAAGTGCAGGAAAGGAAATTGAAAACGAAGACGAACGGAAAGTGTTGCAAAATATCGGTATAGGTACGCCTGCCACAAGAGCAGCGATTATTGAAACCCTGTTTACCCGCAATTATATCCAACGGGAAAAGAAATCCCTAATCCCTACCGAAAAAGGATTGCAGGTGTACGAATTGGTCAAAGACCGCAAAATTTCGGATGTGGCAATGACCGCCGAATGGGAATTGGCTTTGCAAAAAATCGAAAACAACGAAGCCGATGCAGGCGCATTTCAAAAAGAAATGGAAACGTATGCTTCCACTATTACCAATGAACTGTTGCAAACTTCGATTGCTCAAAATAACCTGCCAAAATTGGTTTGCCCGAAATGTAAAAGCCACGGGCTTATTATCCGTGATAAAATAGTGAAGTGTCCTGATGAGGTTTGTAATTGGGTGCAGTTCCGCAATGTGTGTGGCGTACAAATCGGCATAGCTGATATTGAAAACCTTGTCAATAAAAGGAAAACTTCACTTATCAAAGGAATGAAAAGCAAGGCAGGAAAGAAATTCGATGCGTATATCGTATTGAAAGAGGATTGTACAACCTCTTTTGAGTTTGATAAAAATAAAAGCTACAAAAAGTAATGGAAAATAAGCCTACCATTAGCACAATGGAAATCAAAAACCTGATTTATTCCATACGTGGAAAGCAAGTGATGCTGGATAGCGACCTCGCTTCCTTATACCAAGTGGAAACAAAGAACCTCAACAAAGCCGTAAAAAGAAATATTGAGAGGTTTCCTGCTTCTTTTTGCTTTCAACTGACCGAAGGGGAAGTTGAAAACTTGAGGTTCCAATTTGGAACCTCAAGTTTAAGCTACGGTGGAAGACGGTATTTGCCCTATGTTTTTACTGAACAAGGGGTCGCAATGGCTTCTGCCATACTCCGTTCAGATATAGCGGTTAAAGTCAGTGTTGAAATTATGGAAGCCTTTGTAGAAATGCGGAGAATGCTTATCAGCAATGCTTCTTTGTTTCATCGTTTGGGTAAAATTGAGCTAAAGCAATTAGAAGCTGACCAAAAATTTGAAGAGATTTTTAAGGCTTTGGAAAGCGACAAGCTCCACAGCGAAAAAGGTATTTTCTATAACGGGCAGATTTTTGATGCCTATACCTTTGTTTCGGATATTATCCGAAGTGCCGAAAGTTCCATTATCCTGCTTGATAATTATGTGGACGATACGGTACTGACCTTATTGGGTAAACGCAAAGCGAATGTAATTGCAACAATCTACACCAAAGCTATCAGCAATCAGTTACGGTTAGACCTGCAACGCTACAACAGCCAATATCCACCTATCGAAGTGGAGATTTTCTCCGATGCCCACGACCGTTTCTTGATTATTGACAATGTGGAACTTTACCACATCGGAGCATCACTCAAAGACCTGGGCAAAAAATGGTTTGCCTTTTCACGAATGGATATTGAAGTGGGCAGGATGCTCCAAATCTTAAACAACCAATAAATAAACCCTCCGAAATTGGAGGGTTTATTTATTGTCTAAATCTTTTTTAAACCTAAATCTTTCAAGAATTCGTTGTGTTTATCTGTGTTTATTTTAATCTTTTCATTTATTGCTTCAAGTTTGGAATGAACATCGTTCAAGTCAATTTGAACGTCATCTACTGCGGTACTTACGTATCTTGATATATTAAGATTAAAACCATTCTTTTCAATTTCATCCATAGAAACCTTACGTGCGTACCTTTCAACATCTTCAGGTCTAAATTGATAGGTGTCTACAATTCTCTGAATATGTTCAGGTTCTAAATAATTCTGCCTTTTTCCTGGCTTGTATTGTTCTGAAGCATTAATAAACAAGACATCATCTTGCTTTTTACATTTCTTTAAAACCAAAATACAAACAGGAATACCTGTGGAGTAAAATAAGTTAGAAGGTAATCCAATAATTGTATCAATATGGTTATCTTTCAAAAGTTTAGTTCTAATACGTTCCTCTGCTCCTCCACGAAATAAAACACCATGTGGTAATATAATAGCCATAGTACCCTCATCACTCAGAAAATGAAAGCCATGCAGTAAAAATGCAAAGTCAGCAGCAGATTTAGGAGCTAATCCATGACTTTTAAAGCGAAAATCTTCAGCCATAGTATCGTTTGGCTCCCAACGTAAGCTAAACGGCGGATTAGCAACAATAGCATCAAACTCTGTCTTTTTACTCGGGTTCATCTCATTCAGTAAATCCCAGTGATTGAGCAAAGTATCTCCATGGAATATCTCAAACTCGGTATCTTTCATACCATGTAATAGCATATTCATTCGAGCAAGGTTATAAGTAGTGATATTCTTTTCTTGCCCGTAAATTTTATTAATGCTTCCGCCTTCTGATTTAATTTGCTTTCTAACGTTCAATAAGAGGGAGCCAGACCCACATGCAAAATCCAATACTTTGTCTAACTTATCTTTTTTCCCTGATGACGGATCTTGACTATCAAGCGTCACTATCTCTGATAGAATGGTTGAAATTTGCTGAGGCGTATAAAATTCACCAGCTTTTTTACCTGAACCTGCTGCGAATTGACCAATCAAATACTCGTAAGCATCACCTAAAGTATCTGTGTCGGTGGAAAAATCAGCTATACCTTCAGAAATTTTCTGAATAATATTACAAAGTGTTTTATTCCTGTCGGTATTAGTTTTTCCTAATTTATCGGAGTTTAGGTTAATTTCAGAGAATAGTCCTTGAAAGGCACTGTCGAAAGATTCGTCCTGTATATACTTAAAGCCTTTATTTAATGTAGGCAATAATTCATCATCATGAGTTCGTGCCATTTCTGTGATATTACTCCACAGATATTGCGGTTTTATCACATAGTGAACCTTTCTTCTCATTTGCTTTTCAAACTCATCTATGTCATCATTATTACCCTCATACCATAGCTGAAGTGGTGTTGTTACACCAAATTCAGATACAATATTTGAATCCGTTTGAGGATAATCGGAGCCTAATTCTTTTTTAGCGGCTTCTTCATAATTACTGGATAAATACCTTAAAAAAAGAAATGACAGCATATAATCACGGAAATCATCCGCATTCATTGCTCCTCGTAATTCGTTTGCTATATTCCAAAGGGTTTTACCCAATTGTTGTTGTTCTTTTTGTGTCATTTTAACTGTTTAATTGATCAGGTTCCACTGTGGGAACTACTTCATTTAATGCTACCGGAACGGCTTGTTCTGCTTCTGGTTGTGGGGTTTCTATTGCTGCCACTTCTTCTTCAAAAATTAATGGAAAATAAAATTCATACTTATCCAAAAAACCTTGCAAGATTTTTTTAAATAGTTCTTTATTGTCATCACCCATTTCGACAGGATCGAATATTGAGTATTTTCCGTGACTAAAGAGTTGTAAAGCCCTTTCAAAAAGGACTTCATCTTCTAATCCATTAATACATTTATCTATTTTATCATAACCAAAAAACGTAGCTGTTTTTTCCAAAACACTTCTTAATGAATTAAAATGATAAGTATATATTTTATTAGATTCGGCAATTTTTTTTAGTTCACCAAGTGTAGCTATGTGATGGAAAAATGGAGTGTCATTAGTGTCCTGCAAAGCATATCCACTAGGTTTTTTAGAATGCAAAAAGTAACGTTTATTTTTTACCTTTCTTCCGAATTCATTATACAATACATTGAAAAACAAGCTGTGGTGCGTAGAAATTATCGTTTTGATTTCGTTTCCTTGGCTTGTTAGCAGATTGCATAAATCACAAGCAACTGCAATTGCATTATTCTCATCAAGGGAGGAAATTGGGTCGTCAATGTAAATATATTTCACCCAGCTATACGCAGGGTCTTTATCAATGGCTAATTGACAAATAGCAAGAAAAAAGCACCAAATGAATAATGTTTCTTCTCCTCTTGAAATCTTAATATTTTCAACAGTCTGCTCATTTCCTTCGACAACGATACTTCTGGAGAAAGTCACCGTCGAAGTATCATAATTAATATCAAATTTTAAATCTACGTAGTTATTGAAAAATGCTTCGATTTTAGCATCAAGTTCTAACTCGTGCAATCCGTCAAAAAAAGCTGAATCCGCATTTAGATTTAATACCCTATTGGTGTCATTCTCTAAATCATTATTCCAAGAAAATAAGTCTTCTGTAAATGCATTAAAATACAAAGTATCTCTGCTTGTCACATTTCCTTCTGCGTCAAACACTTTACCTGCCTGCTTAAAATCCATAGAAAGTCGGGTTTTTCCAGTGCCGTTGTGGGCAAAAAAGAGAACCAAATCTTTCATTGGGCGATGATCCCCCGTTAAATCCTTTCTGAAATGCTGAGCAACTTCTTCTAAGGTTGTAAAATTGATTAATTCGTTTTTATTGCTCATTATCTAATCATTCATTTTTGGAAATAGACTTTGCATCAATCCTTTTTTATGTAATCTCAATTGATCTATTTTTTTAGTTTGTGCAATAATTAGCTCATCTAAAGAAGACAAGCAAGAAGCTATTTTTTTTTGTTCTTTTTGATTTTTGGGAAACGAAATCAAGATTTCTGAAATTCTTGTGGCAGAAACTCCTAATACTTTTGCTCCTTGTGACTCTCTCTGAATTTGTCTTCTTATCCAAGCTGATTTAAATAAATAACCTCCGAAACCAATAGCTAACTCGCTCTTCTTTTGTCTCGCTAGCAATGTATGAAGTCCTGAAACTAGTTTTTGTCCATCAAGATTGACAATCTCAATACTTTTGCCGATGTCATTCAAGTCCTCCGAAGCGTCTGCAAAAACGATATCACCTTCAATACAATAACTGTCTTCTTTTATTTTATCTATTGATATATCTTCATTGATAAATGGAACATATTCATTTGTAATGTCGAATAAAGTGGAAAATTTCGTATGAATATCTCCATAGTGTATATTCTTTACATTTCCAGCTTCATAGTTTAAATTGTCTCTTGAAAATGAATTCGTGATGTAAAACCTATAAACTTTTCCTAACGATGTTTGAATCCATTCTCCATCATTTTCAAATTCTGGGAATCGATGCTTTGGTTTTTTTTCTCCTTTTTGAGGAAATAGATTCTGCATCAATCCCTTTTTATGTTCTTCTAATAAGTCTAACCTTTCAATGTGACCTTCAATAATTTCGTCTAAAGAAGAAACAAATTCAGATATTTTCGCCTGTTCTTTTGGATTTTTTGGAAGCAAGACTGGACAATTTAGAACATCTTCATTTCGAAGATTAGTCTGTTTAACTCCATCATCGAAAGAAAGCAAGTAAGAATTCCTATTTAGTACATAATATAAAATTTTACTATTTACTTTTGTTGCAGTTATCTTACATATCCTCTGATTAACAGTAAACTTATTGTTTTCTTCAACATAAAAACATTTCGCTATTGCTTTTCCATTTGGCACATCGCTAAGCACCATTAAAACATCATCTTTATTGGCCAAACAATCAGCATTGTCTGTGTATTTTCTGACTTTTCCGTCCGAAGAAATAAATTTTGAGTTTACAACAATATAAGCTCCGTCTTCTATTATATTTTGTTCGTGTGCTTTTCCATTTTCATAACTTGCAACTTGACTTACGACAAGTTTTTCCCAATCTCCATCATCAATAAATTCAGGAAAACGCAATTCTGGTATCAAAGTATTTTTGTTATTCATAAGCTGCTAATCCTGCTATTTCACGCCCTTGGGCTAATTTCTTTAGTTGTGGTAATAAATCTTCCATTAATGCCAATTCTCTCACTCTACGTTCTTTCCAATTCAACTGTAATGGTTCTAATAAATCCGTTAGTTTTTCACCATCGAAAATCATTCGAGAAACAATCTTATCCACAAACACTTTCAAGTCTGCGGTTTGAAGTCCATATTTCGCTGCTATAGTTGCTAGTTCTTGATTGTATTTTTCATCCTTAAACAGATCATACATTTTCTTAAGCTCTTCGGCAGTATGACCAGTAGTCCAATCCAGAGCACCAATAAATTCTGTCAAATCGATTTGCTCTTCCATTAGGTTAGAGTTAGCACTTAACAGACTAATGACCTGTGCCTTTGTCATTTTCTGCTTTGAGGACTTCTTCTGTGTGCTATCAGCAATCAAATTCATGATATAGTCATAATCAATCACAGCAGAAGCAAACAGAACGAACTCAAAATCCAACTGTTGAATTTCTGCCGGTGCGTTATCTCCCTCTTTTTCCTGTCTTTTTTGAAATTTCTTAGCAGTTTCTATATAAGAGCTACGGAAATCCTGAAAAGTTTCTTTCGGTAAAAGAGATTCAATTTCTACTCTTTGCTCGTCATTCAAATCCGTAAATTGATCTAACTGTAATTTGAAACGTTGGACTTCTTTAAAGTTTTCGATAAATGCTATTTTTGCTGCATCGCCTTTTAAATTGTAAACATCATCAGGTTTCATTGAAAGACTATTGTCTTCCATGAACTTGTTTAATTTCTCTATTGCCCCTTTAAACTTATCCATTACAACCGGAGCGGGATCTACCAGCCATATTTCTCTTGGATTATTTACTTTCTCACCAGAAAATAAAGCAATTGCTTGATTTACTTCATCCTGTTGTGAGCGAAAATCAAGAATATTGCCATACGGTTTGGTATCATTCAAAACTCGATTCGTTCTTGAAAAAGCTTGAATAAGACCGTGATATTTGAGGTTTTTATCTACATACAGTGTATTCAGATATTTCGAATCAAATCCGGTAAGCAACATATCCACCACGATGGTAATGTCAATCTTATTTTTGTGGGCGTATTCTTTACTGCTGTATTTCTGATCTTTGATTCGCCTTTGTATATCTTGATAATATACATCAAATTCGTTGATGGTATGGTTTGTTCCAAACTGCTTATTATAATCGGAAATAATATCTGTCAACGCTTTTTTCTTTTCCTCCGGATTGTGTTTATTATCTTCTTTTTCCTGAGTTAAGTCATCCTGAAGCTGTTTGATATCCGCTGCATTTTTTTGACTTTGTTGGTCACCTTCTTTGGCAATCAGTTGTGCCGGAGGAGAAAACACACAAGCTATGTTTAAAGATGAATAATTAGGATCGTTTGCATATTTCTTTTCCTGGTTTTCTTTAAATAGTCGATGATATTCAATAGCACTATTAATGGAAGACGTAGCCAATACAGCATTAAATTTTCTGTTGTTAGTCGCGGCATCATGTTTTTCCAGAATAGCTTCTACCACTGCTTGCTGTGCTATGGCTTCTCCTGGCTTCGCATTTTGACTGCCTTGTCCTTTGAAATAATCAATATGAAAACGGAGTACGTTTTTGTCTTCTATAGCGTGAGTAATAGTATAGGCATGCAATTCCTGTTGGAAAATATCTTTTGTGGTTTTGTAAGAGCCATATTCACCTTCCCGAATATTGTAAGTTGCATTACCATCAAAAATTGGTGTACCAGTAAAGCCGAATAATTGAGCATTCGGAAAAAATTCCTTTATTGCTTTATGGTTATCCCCAAATTGGGAACGATGACACTCATCAAAAATAAAAACGATGCGTTTACTTCGTAATGGTTCTAAGCGTTCTTTGTAATTTTTTTTATTAGTTCCGTCAAGAGCCAATCCTAATTTCTGTATGGTAGTGACAATTACTTTATCTGCATAGTCTGAAGAAAGTAGCCGCTTAACCAATGTTTCAGTATTTGTATTTTCTTCAACACTTCCTTCCTGAAATTTATTAAATTCCTCGCGAGTTTGCCGGTCAAGGTCTTTACGGTCGACCACAAACAAGCATTTTTCAACATCTGGATTGCTTTTTAATAAAGTGGATGCTTTAAAGGAAGTTAAAGTTTTACCACTACCAGTTGTGTGCCATATATAACCATTTCCTCTGTTGTCTTTTATGCAATCAACTATTGCTTTTACCGCGTAAATTTGGTAAGGTCGCATCACTAATAATTTTTGCTCGCTTTCTACTAAGACCATGTATTTACTAATCATTTCACCTAGTGTACATTTTGTCAAAAATTTTTCAGTGAACTCGTGTAAATTATTAATCTTCTTATTGTTGATGTCCGCTAATTCATATACAGGTAGAAATTGTTCGTCGGCATTAAAGGCAAAATGTTGATTTTTGTTATTTGCAAAATAAAGTGTCCTACCTCCATTACTAACAATAAATAATTGCAAATAACAGAGTAACGAATTACTATATCCATTACCAGGTTCGTTTTTGTAATCGACAATTTGCTGCATAGCTTTCCTATGAGAGATGTCTCCCTTTTTAAGCTCAATCTGCACCACAGGCAAACCATTTATAAGCAGAATAATGTCATATCGCTGATGGCTGTTTTCGGTATTAACTCGTAATTGATTGATGACTTCAAAATTATTCTTACACCATTGCTTGTTATTTACCAAAGTATAATGTAATGGAGTTCCATCTTCTCGTTGAAAGTACTGCCTTTCACGTAAAAGTTTGGAAGCCTCAAAAACATCTGGACTTATTATTTCTTCACGTAAACGCAAAAATTCATTATCAGTCAATCTTACACGATTTAATGTCTCGAATTTCTGACGAAAATTTGATTCCAACGATTTTCTATCAACAATTTCAGGTCGATAGATATATTTGAGCCCTTTGAGCTGCTCAATTAAGCTAAGTTCAATTTGGTTTTCTTTGCTCATTGTTCTATTAATAAATCTTTGGCACTAACTCCAAGAATATTTGCAATTTTATACAGGTCTTCCAGACTTGGCTGCCTCACATTTCGGGCGTACTCGTTTATGGTATTGTAGCTTTTATCTAATTTCTTTGCAAGCCAAGCCTGTGAAATTCCCTTCTCTTTTAATACTTCTTTAATTCGGTTCATTTAATGCCTAATTAAATTACAGTGTCAAATATAGTGAATATACAATACTAGAAGGTGAAAATACACACTATATTATAGGGTATCTGTAATTTTTCAGAAGTAATACTGTATTACGCCAATTACAGCCTTTAAAAGCCAAACACTTCCACTTCTCTGAATAAGGAGGCTACCCGCTATAATTTTAGACTTCAAGTAAAATTCTAAACAAAATATAGTATGGATGTACAGCAAAAAGACCTATCGTATTTCAGATTACGACTGCAAGAATTATTAAACAGCAGCTTCCCCGAAAAGGCACACGACCAAAAATTTATAGACCAACGGTCTTCGTGGGCTGCCAATGCTTATGAGGGTGCGTTCCGTTCGGGAAACGCTATTGAGCAATGCAACGAAATAGCCAACTACATACTGTTTGAGGACTTACACTTCTCCAAATTCGACACGGTTTTCAAAGTGGTGTGCAATGAGTTTGATACCATTATGGCAGATGAGGAACTACGCCCGTTCGCCCTGAAAATGTTCCCTGTTTGCGAACCTGTATTTGCAGGATATGAATTAACCGATGATTTCGACAGTGATACAGAGTTTGACCTGCTCTATACCGAACTGACCGGAACCATCGCAATATGGATTGAGGAAAATGGGCTTCAGTAAGCGTTTCCACCTCCAACAGAATATTGATGCCCTGCGAATTGTTTTTAAACTGGAAAAGGAGAAACGTCAAGCCACCGTAGGCGAAAGACTGCTAATGATGCAATACAGCGGATTTGGTGGTCTTAAATTCGTTCTGAACCCCATTGAAAACGAAATAGACATCAATAATTGGAGAAAAACGGAACACGACCTCTTTCCGATTACGCAGGAACTCCACCAACTACTCAAAGAAAATTCCGAAGACGACAAGCAATACCGCAGGTATGTGGATAGTATGAAAAGTTCCGTACTGACGGCTTTTTATACGCCTCCAAAGGTCATAGATGCCATTTCATCAGCCTTGCGTGATAGCGGTTTGCAAATTGATAAGTTCCTCGAACCCTCCGCAGGTATCGGGTCTTTCATACAATCCTTTTCAGAAAATAAAAAAGCCAGTGTTACCGCCTATGAAAAGGATTTGCTGACAGGTAAGATTTTAAAACAGCTTTATCCCGATAGCAATATTCGTATAAGTGGTTTTGAAGAAATACCCGAAAAGGAACAAAACAGCTATGATGTAATCGCCAGTAATATACCGTTCGGCGATACTTCCGTCTTTGATTTATCCTATTCCCGAAGCAAGGAAAGTGCAAAAGTGCAGGCTGCCCGAAGCATACACAATTACTTTTTCCTGAAAGGTGTTAATATGCTCCGTGAGGGCGGTTTGTTGGCTTACATTACTTCGCAGGGTATTCTCAATAGCCCAAAGAACGAACCCATACGCAGGGCGTTGATGCAGGATAATAATTTGATTTCGGTTGTTCGCTTACCCAACAACCTGTTTACTGAATATGCAGGTACGGAAGTTGGCAGTGATTTGATTATCCTGCAAAAGAATACGGCAAAACAAAGTCTGACCGAAAGGGAAGATCTGTTTTGCCAAAGCAGGCAAACAGAATACAATACTCCGGGCAATTCGCTCTTTCAGGACAGCAAAAGAATTGTGCATACCGACCGTAAATTAGATACCGACCCTTACGGACAACCTGCACTCATCTATACTCATAAAAGTGGCGTTGAGGGAATTGCCCAAGACCTCAAACAAATGCTTACGGATGATTTTGGTAAGCATCTGAATTTGAATTTATACAAAGGCGAACTAAACGATGAGCCTGCATTACAAATTCCTGTTACACCAACACCAACGGTTACACCTCTGGTTATCGAACCTGTAACCATTCAACCGGAAATACAATCTTTATCTGTTCCGATAATCAATCGGGAAAGTCCGCACGAATTAAAGCAACTAAGCATTTTCGACCTGTTTGAGAATGCGAACGAACCTGTAATGGTTGCAGCTCCGTTCAAAAGAACGACACAAGTTAAAAGGCAAAGCACCAACAAAAGAAGAGGTGCAATAGGTCGCCAACCTGACCTGTTCAGTAGTGCGATGCAGCGACCTTACACGCCCCCTGTTATCAATAAAGCCCCCAATGGGAATACATCTATCAATGGCAAAAAACAGGAAGCTATCGGCGACCTGTTTTCACAAATAAACGGGAATGGCCAAGCTGATAAGCCAGCCGTTCCCGATACCATTCCCGAACCTGCTCCTTATAGCGGCGAACTGCAATCGTACCACCGTAACGATTGCCTTGTTGTGGATAACGGCTGGGTCGGTCATCTGCAAGATGTAGATACATCAGAGGGTACGGCAATTTTCCACCCTTTAGCTTTACCGATCTTACAGAAAGCAAGAGCCGAAGCGTACATTGCTGTACGTGATGTTTACCAAGACCTTTACAATAAAGAGGCAAAGTTTCAGACCGAATACAAGGAAGAACGGGAAACCCTGAACCGCCTTTACGATGCCTTTGTCAAGAGGTATGGTAACTTCAACAGTACTGATAATATTAAGCTCATCAAAACGGATAGCTCCGGCAAGGAAATCCCTTATTTGGAGCGTGTTGTTGGTGGCGTGGTACACAAAGCGGATATATTCAGCCGTCCGGTAAGTTTCTCCACCTTAACCATAGCAACGGACAATCCCGAAGAAGCGTTAGCGGCTTCGCTGAACAAATACGGAAGCGTGGATTTGGACTATATGTCCGAAATCAGCGGTATGACCGATGATGCGTTGAAAGAAGCCTTACACGGACGTATTTACTACAATCCTTTGCAAAAGGAATATGAAATATCCGAACGATGGATTGCAGGAAACGTAGTAGAGAAAGCCCAAGAGGTACAGAACTACATTGAAAGCAATCCCAATGATACCGAAGCCAAAACAAGCTTTACCGTTTTGGAAGAAGCCCGACCAAGAAGAATTGAGTTTGAAGAACTCGATTTTAATTTGGGCGAACGGTGGATACCCACTGGCATTTATGCCCGCTTTGCTTCACATCTTTTTGATACGGACGTACTTGTTCATTACTCTGAAAGCTCCGATGACTTTTCAGTAAAATGCGACCGTAAGAATTTGCATATCTGGGAAAAATATGCCGTCAAAGCCGAAAGCAGAACGTTTGACGGGATTGCCCTGCTCAAACACGCATTGGTTAATACCACGCCGGATATTACCAAAAAAGTAATGGTTGGCGACCAAGAGGTCAAGGTGCGGGATATGGAAGCCATACAAATGACGAACACCAAAATTGATGAAATCCGTACTGCCTTTACCGAATGGCTCCACGCTCAAAACGATGAATTTAAAAGCAGGCTGACCGACCAGTACAACGATACTTTTAACTGCTTTGTCCGACCAAACTATGATGGAACGCATCAGGACTTTCCGGGCTTAGACCGTAAGGCATTGGGCATTGAAGACCTGTATTCAAGTCAAAAGGACACGGTTTGGATGATAAAGCTAAACAACGGTGCTATCTGCGACCACGAAGTAGGTGCAGGAAAAACCTTGGTAATGTGTACCGCAGCACAAGAAATGAAACGTTTGGGATTAGCCCACAAACCTATGATTATCGGACTGAAAAGCAATGTTCACGAAATCGCCGAAGCTTACAGAGCTGCTTATCCACACGCTAAAATTTTGTTTCCAGGCAAAGAAGATTTTACACCTCAAAAACGTCTGCGGATTTTTGGCGATATTAAAAACAACGACTGGGATTGCGTCATCCTCACGCACGACCAATTCGGAATGATACCGCAATCTCCCGAAATGCAAAAGGAAATTCTCCAAATCGAGTTAGATAGCGTAGAACGAAACCTCGATGCGTTGCAATCGCAAGGCAAAGAAGTGACCAGGGGAATGCTTGCCGGAGTAATCAAACGAAAAGAAAACCTCGAAGTAAAACTAAAAACCCTGCAACACGATATTGATAACCGCAAAGATGATGTGGTTGATTTTAAGATGATGGGCATTGACCATTTGTTTGTAGATGAAAGCCATCAATTTAAAAACCTGATGTTTAATACAAGACATTCAAGGGTTGCAGGATTGGGCAACGTGGACGGAAGCCTAAAAGCAATGAACCTGCTCTTTGCCATTCGTACCATTCAGGAACGCATCAATGCGGATATGGGAGCGACCTTTCTTTCAGGGACTACTATCAGCAACTCACTAACGGAACTGTACCTACTTTTTAAGTACCTGCGACCAAGAGCAATGGAAAAACAGGGCATTCACTCTTTTGATGCGTGGGCAGCTATCTATGCAAGGAAAACGACCGATTATGAATTTTCGGTAGCCAACAATATTGTAGCCAAAGAGCGTTTCCGATACTTTATCAAAGTACCGGAGCTTGCGCAATTCTACTCCGAAATCACAGATTACCGAACAGCAAAGGATGTAGGCATTGACCGCCCGAATAAGAATGAGATATTGTATAATATTCCGCCCACTCCAGACCAGTCTGCATTTATTCAAAAATTGATGGATTTTGCAAAAACGGGAAATGCCGAATTGCTCGGAAGACCACCGTTGTCGCAAAGCGAAGAAAAGGCAAAAATGCTCATCGCTACGGACTACGCCCGTAAGATGTCTTTGGATATGCGAATGGTAAACGGCGGCTATGAAGATCATCCCGATAGCAAAGCTTCGCATTGTGCTGCGACTATTGCTAAATATTACAACCAATACAATGCACAGAAAGGAACGCAGTTCGTTTTTTCTGATTTGGGAACTTATAAGCCCAATGAATGGAATGTTTATTCCGAAATTAAACGCAAACTTGTAGAAGACCACAGTTTACCTGCGCACGAAGTCCGTTTTATACAGGAAGCCAAAAATGACAAGCAACGTAAGGAACTTATCAAAGGAATGAACGAAGGTAAAATTCGTGTGCTTTTTGGTTCTACGAGTATGCTTGGGACGGGTGTAAATGCACAGAAAAGAGCCGTTGCTGTTCATCATTTGGATACGCCATGGCGACCAAGCGACCTTGCTCAACGTGATGGAAGAGCTGTTCGTAAAGGCAATGAAATTGCCAAGTTCTTTGCAGAGAACAAAGTAGATGTGATTATCTATGCCGTAGAAAAATCATTAGATAGCTACAAGTTTAACCTGCTGTACAATAAACAGCTATTTATAGACCAGTTAAAAAACAACAATCTGGGCAAACGAACCATTGACGAAGGCAGTATGGACGAAAAGGCGGGAATGAATTTTTCAGAATATGTAGCTATCCTTTCGGGAAATACCGACCTGTTGGATAAAGCCAAATTAGAAAAACAGATTGCCGGATTGGAAAGTGAAAAACAGGCGTTTAACCGTTCAAAGTATAGTGCGAAATACAAATTGGAAGACTATACGGCTGAACTTGATAAAGCCCAATCCCGCTTTGACCGTATGAGCCTTGATTGGAATAATCTGCAAGGTCGTATCCATAACCATTCGGACGGTACAACCTTAAATCCTGTGCAATTAGACGGCCTATCATCCAATGCGGACATCAAACAAATTGGCTCAAAGCTCAATCAGCTTGCCGACAAATCTCGTACAGGTGGGGATTATGAAGAAATCGGAAGCCTTTATGGTTTCCAACTTTTGGTAAAAACGGAAATGTCACAAAAAGACGGCTTGGATATTAGGGTAAACCGCTTCTTGGTTCAGGGAGAAGGAAACATAAAATATACCTACAACAACGGTATCATTGCTAAAGACGAAAAATTGGCTGCTATGAATTTCCTTAATGCCCTGGAAAAATTGCCTAGCTACATCGAGCAGGAGCAAAAGAAAATTGTAGAAATACAAAAAGATTTGCCAGTTCTTCAGGAAGTTATAAATGGTACGTGGTCGAAGGAAACCCGTTTGAGCGAGCTGAAAACGGAACTGGCAGCCGTTGAGCGAAAGATACAATTATCCATTACGCCGGAAACTAAAGGAGAGCCTGTGGAGCAGGTAGAAAAGCAAAAAGAAACGCCAAACAATTCGGAGAGTATTATACGGACAAAAGGTATTCATTTACCTCGAGGGGTATTATAAACATGCTTATTACAGTTCGTCCTCTTCATCCATTTTTTTTAGCAGACTTTCTTTTAGGCTGTCAAGGAATTTGGTACGATTTATTTTTCGGGTTTTCAGTTCCATAAATGTATGATAAAAATCGCCTAAACTAATATTGAATGTACTTTCAAATGTTTTGGCGATGGTTATAATATCTGCATTGCCAAATGCACCTTGCGAATGCAGTGCGTAAATCACTTCTGTTAAGGCAGTTTTGCTTTCTGTCCAATTTAATGAAGATTTACCAGATGATTTCTTCTTATTGTTGTTATTCAGTTGACCCTCAATATAGACTTGTATCAGGTCGTTGGCAATAATCTTTGCTGCTTTAAAATCGTGAGAAGTAGAAAATCTATGATCGGTTTCAAAATACACCGTATCTAAACTTAATTTTATATTGTATTTCCCGCGAACAAATAGCTTTTCGTCAATAAATGAATTGTTTGTTCGGTAGTATTTATAAAATTCAAGATTGTTATCAAAATATCTTTTGAGCTTTCTCAGTTCTTCGTTGAGATACTTCCTGATTGCCTTTGCTCCATTAGGCTTTTTCATTTCTATTTTATAGATTGCATTGTAGTAAATAAGCCTTGCAACAATGACAGGTTTCTGATATTTGAAAAAGTTAATTTCTTCTTCAATATTTTTAAAACCTCTTTGCAGAACATGGTCCTTTACATCAGACAGACATTGGATGACAAATTGGATTATCGCTTCTATTCTATCTAATGAGCCATCTGCTTCAATTTCCAATTCATTAATTACTTTTTCAAGTCTATTTAATGTTTTATTATACATTTTTTCCATTCAACTAGTTTTAAATCTTGCTGCTTGAAATACTAATAGAAAAGCATAATTCAGTATGCTTAGCAGCTTGTGGTCATAGCTTTTGTTATAAGCGAAACACTCCTAAATTTTAGTGATATAAAGTTTAAAACAATAAGCATAAGTTCTGCTTGCTATGGTTACAGTAAGAAAAAGCGAGGCAAAAATCTTCTGCCTCACTTTCGTTTTGATGTTTTTTAAACCATCCTGTCACTCTATCTCTATTTGTAAGAGATACCTCTTAGAGATTAATAATGTAAATAATTATTTATGCGGAAAGATAATCTTCGGTACTTTTTATCTCCGCATAGAAAAATTCTAATGCCGCTAAAAATGCATGGTGCACGTCATCAGCTTTTACAGTTTTACCGTTGATTTCTAAATCTCTTGATGCACAAGCATCGCCAACAACGGTACATTTGTATCCAAAATCACATGCCGCTCTTGTGGTGGCGTCTATGCACATGTGTGTCATCATCCCTGTAATAACGACTTCGGTTACGTCATTTTCCTTTAAATAGTCTAAAAGCCCTGTTTCTCTGAAGCTGTTTGGATAAAATTTTTGAAAAACATTTTCTCCGGGAAGTGGTTTTACATTTTCGTGGATTTCTGCACCAGATTTTCCTTCTACAAAAACTGGTGATTCCGCTGGATTAGCCGATATGTGCTGAATATGTGCAATGGGTAAATTATTTTTTCTAAAATGTTCCAATACCTTACCCGCGTTTAAACTTGCTTCTATTGGGTTTACTAATTCAAGTGCGCCATTTTCAAAATAATCATTCTGAATGTCGATGATAATCAATGCTTGTTTGCTCATAACTTTAATATTATTTATTGTTTAGCAAAATTAGCACACATCACGATGAGCTAGTCTACCAATTTATTAAGCAATGCTACCATTTTGATAATCGGCTAGAAATTCGGTGGTCGTCATTCCTGTTTGACTTTTAAAAAAACGCATCAAATGATTGGGCTCAGAAATGTTGAGTTTATAGGCAATTTGTGAAACGGTCATTTCAGAATGGATGAGGTAATCTTTGATTTCCACCAGCAATCTTTGCTTCAACAAATGAGTTGCAGTTACATTAAATTGGTCTTTTACACATTTGTTGAGCGTAATACGACTGATGCCCATTAAGTCTGTATAATCGCTGATCCGTTGTTTGTTTTCGATATTTGTTTCAATCAGTTTTTTAAACTGGAAGGCATAATTGGTATCTTGATTTTTTAATGATAATTGATGCTTTTCCGCATACACTCTGTTCAATTTTTGTAAAAGGTAATAGATTAGGGAACGGATGATATGCACACTGTCTATTCTGGTTTTACGTAATTCTGCTTTAATTTCTGATAACAAAACACAATACATATCGATGTTTTCTTTCTCAACCTGCATATTTAAAGGAAATTCTAACTGATAGAAATAAGACAATCGGTAAGTAAACAGTTTGTCGGAGAAAAATTCATTCAGAAAATCCTCTTTAAAAGCCAAAACCGTAAAATCAAAATCTTCCGCATCAAGTTTCCATTGGCGTTTTTGAAAAGGGGAAATAAAAATAATACTGTTATCCTCAACATTTATTTTTTGATAGTTGAGCGTAAGTTGACCACTACCTTTCTTGAAAAAAATGATTTCAAAATAATCTGTATTAAACAATTTATGATTAAGGTATGTCTCTCCAATTTCATCAGAAGGAAGTACATTGAGCAGAAAATCTACCCCGCATTCTGTCTTGTTAAATTTTATTGTTTCCAACTATTCTCTTTTTATTATCAAATATAAACCGAAATCATGCAATTTTATTTTACTATTTCCTATTAATAAACCAGCGTATTGTATCCTTTATCATTCAGTTCAAACATATATATCAAGGCATTTGGAGTGATCATAATTCGTTTGTCAAGTTTTGATTTGTCAACTTTTAGAATATCTAAAGCATACTCGCAAATTACCAATTGTGCACCTGACTTTTCTGCTCTGTCAATCAATTCTATAAGTTCATTATTTTCTACGATTTCTTTAGCCAATATACCAACTATCACAATTTCAAAGGTCAATCCGTTTTCTTTTAGCTCTAGTAATTCTACGGTTTCTACCGTGGTATTAAAATGCTTAACGTCTGAAATCATTACTGCCAATTTCTTTTTAGCGCCTTTGTATTCTACTTTATTTCCAGAAGTTTGGGTTTGCGCATTGCTGTAATTTGAAATGAAAATTAAAGCTATTATTAAAATTAATGTTGATAAAAAATTTGTTTTCATTATAAATATTTTTAGTTTAATTAAAAAATACACACTCTAAAACGAGAAATCATAAGATTGATTTTGAGCGTTCTTGAAAAATAACGGATACCTAGAGCCTATTCTTAGTCTTTTAGAAGTTGATTAATTTCCTCATAGAAAGAATCTTTGCTATAATCTGCCATTCCTGCGTGATGCATTCTTATTTTTCCGGTTTTGTCCAAAATTACGGTTGTTGGGAGTGAACCGCTGAAATATTCATTGGGAATATTTCCGTTTGGAATTAAAAATGGAATAGTAAATTTTTCTTTCTCAAAGTAATGTTTTCCGGCTTGTGGTTCATCATCTAAATTTATCGTGATAAAAACGAGCTCATCATTTCCCTCATATTTTTCGTAAAACTTCTGAATCGACGGAAATTCTGCCCTGCAAGGCGGACACCAAGATGCCCAGAAATTAATAAAAACCACTTTGCCTTTCAGTTCAGAAACATTGATTGATTGTCCGCTTTCATCTTTTACGCTGAAACTTTCAGAGATGGTTGCAATATTTTCATTAGCAGGTTTTTCAACATTTTTCTCCTCAATTTTTGAATTAAGTAAACCTGTTGAAATAATCTGTCTCATCAACCACGCTTTTGCGTCTGGGCTTACCAATAACAAAACGAATATTGCAAATAAAAGCGTGACGCTCCAGTTTTTTTTGAGCCATATTTTGAATTTTTCCATTTTTTTTGCTTTTAAATTATCTGATTAATTTTTGATAACAGTTATCTTTTCTTGCCATTTTACACCGCTGATATCCAACAATTCTAAGGTGTATTTTCCTTCTAAAGTTGTAAAAATAGTTTCCTTAAAATTTAATGATGCTTTTGCACCCAAAGGCAATATCAAACTGTGTTTTCCGGGTTTTACCTTTGCTACATACTCATTTTTAATGTGCGCAGAAGTCAATTGTGAAAGTTGCGTTTGCGTTTGTTCAAAAACCGTATTTCCATTTTCATCCATCAATTTTATACCTATCAAAAACGAGCCATATACATCGGCACCCTCATCTCTGAAAACGATAAAAGACAACGTATCATTCTGAATTTTTGCATTGCTAATACTTACGTGAGGACGAACGGAGAGGTTGTGCAAAGTTCCATAAACGCCACCGTGAAAATATTGATTGGTAAATAATGTCAAACCAAAAATAAAAATCGCACCCACCAAGACCGTTTTGTTCAGTACTTTTTCTGTTAATGGCAACATTCCAGAACCTAGAAATTGAAACCATTTTGTGCTCGCAAATGATTTGTTTTTTCGAATAAAATATTCGTCAAAAGAATATTTTCCGCCACCTGAAAGGAAAATGGTAAACCCAGAAGCAACACCCAAAACGCCAATTTGCCACTCGTCTAAACAGGTCGTTCCGAGCCAGCCGGAACCCAATAAAATTCCTAGTGCCAAACTGAAAACGCCAATGCTCATCAATCTGGTAAAAACGCCGAGTATAAATAAAAGTCCTACAATTCCCTCTATAATTGTGAAGGAAATCATTGCCCACCAAAGACTTTCAGGGTTGGAAACAAGGTGTTCGATAATGGGTTTTATGCCCAAAGCATTGGGTAAAAAGTGATTGAACTTTTCACCGATATATCCTGCCTCATCAGGATTGAGTTTGTTCTCTAAAATTAATCTTCTCCAAAACGCGGAAAAGTAGGTCCAGCCGGCCACCCAGCGCAATGCCGTGGTAAACATTCCGGCATACGAATATGTTTGATTGTTCATTGATTTGAATTAAAATTTGATAAAATAAAATGCATAAAGCTTCAATAAAAAGATATTGAAGTGGCTAAATTTTAATCAAAAAATCAAATCAAATATTGCTCGTGAAGAATATAAATGGGAATCGATGCAGTAAATTCAACATCTGCAAAAGGCGAAAAAATGAAGTATGAAACTTCAGATGAATATTGAATACTTCCAGATTTATAACTAAATTTCTGTACCTCTTTTTTCTTACAAGAAACCGAATTATTGTTGCTTTCTGTCTTTGAAAAACTCGAACAAACGACAGATTTATTGGGCTTTTCTGCCTGTCCCAAATCTGAAACAGGGATATTTAAAACTTCTTTAAGATCTTTTTTCACAGCACAAGGAAGACCCACCATAAAAGTCATCAAAATGACGATAACTTTTGTAAAAAATGGTCTGATGCTGATTTTCATTTTAGATGTTTTGTTTTTTAAACTTTACAAAAGTAATTAATTTGTTTTGAAGGAGGTTTTGATGAGGTTGATTAATATTTAATGTGGCAACTTCCCCGTAAGCAAACCATAAGCCCAAGTACCTGCAATGGCAGTTAATAACGTTATTGCTGATGTTCTATTAAAACTTCTAACACGTATATTCTCATTTGTTTTCGTTAATCAATCTTTCTAGTTCATTTGCAGGAAATACGCCAGATTGTCGCCAGCGGATTTCTCCGTTTTTAAATATGATTAGTGTAGGTATGCCTCGAACCTGATACGCTGCCGCCGCCTGCGGGTTCTTGTCCACATCAATTTTAATGATGCTTGCCTTATTGCCTATACGCTGTTTTAATTCTTCCAGAATGGGCGACATCATTTTGCAGGGGCCGCATCATTCGGCAAAGAAATCTACCAATACAGGTTTGTCGCTGTTAATTATTTCTTGAAACGTCATAGTGCTTTTTGTCTTTTTTAAATATTGATAATAGAAGCCCGCCCATAATCGAACCGTAGAAAGTACTGTTTATTGGAGTGGAAGTAATGGCACAACTGCCGGTATTGCATCCGACAAATTTCCAATAGAAATAGCCTGCGACTGCACCAATAGCCATACCTATTATGGTGGACAAATGTTTCTTACCGTATTTCTTCATAAGTTGTTTCATCTAGTTTTTTAGTACTTCTTGAAATAGGGGTATTGCAGCCTGATACACCACAGCAACCGATATTCATCAAAGGCATCAATGAGAACAGACTTCCCATAGTCACCAGTAACCACTGCTGCTCCATGATTCCCTGCACAATAATAAAAATGCCCAATGCTAATCGTAGCAACCGCATGTAATTCCAATTTCTCAAATATCTATTCATTTTCTTATGTGTTTTGATTAACTGCTTTAATTTACGTTGTGACACGTAACAGCTTTGATGGTCAGGTGAAAAGCGTTATGCGCTAAAATGCTTTTGTACTGCTGTTCTGGTTTTTAAACAGATATCTCCGGTATTTTCGCTACCATGCGAATTCCTAATGCGGATTCCAAAAGTGTAAAGTCCACATATCCGGCTCTTTCGAACAGTTTTTCCCAGCCATGTTTGCTTCCTCCAGAATGTGGTGTGAAGGAACAGACCAACTTTGATCCCGGCAGCAGTACACGTTTGAGCTCGATTAATCCATTCAACGGTTCATTCCAAAAATGCATATTATCCATCGCGATTGCACCATTAAAATAATCATCATCAAAAGGTAGATTTTCTACGGTTCCCTTTATAAGAGTGATTTTTCCTGAAACTATAGAATCTTTGTTACGTTCACTGGCAAGCCGATGCATTAGTTCGGAAGGATCAATTCCTACAATAGTACCTTGCGATACCGTTTTTGCCAAAGTTTCTAAACCTATTCCGGGTCCAAATCCTATTTCAATAACACGATCTTTTTGCCCAAGACCAAGAAATGGGATCGCTTCACGAGCCATCGCATCACCTAAATCTACCATCATCTTGGCTCCCTTTTCGCCCGATTTACCTTCTGGAACAACAAACATTCGGTACATATCTAACATTGTTTTGTTGATTTTTAGAAAGAAGAGTATTTGTGACTTATAAAGTTAATCACACTTACCATCAACCGTACAACTATTTCCTTCTGTAATTTCTAATATAGCTTCAGGATTAGACTTTCTCCATTCGACAAAAGACTTGCTCAAAGTTTCTAAAAAAGCTTCCGCTGGTTGAGCTCCAGAAACTGCATGTTTTCTATCGAAAACAAAAAATGGAACGCCCGTAACTCCTATATTTTGGGCTTCCTGGATATCCTGAGCTATTTCATACTTGTATTTTTCATCCTCTAAATTGGCTTTGATTTCGCTTTCGTCCAAACCAAAATCTTTACCCAATTGAACTAAGGTCTCTGTATCAGCAATATTTTTTCCTTCAATAAAAAATGCTTTGAATAATCGTTCTTCAGCTTCGCTGCCCAGATTTTTCAACTTTGCAAACTGTATCAATTGATGGGCTTTTAGCGAATTGACAACTATTGATTGATCTAAATGATAATCTAGTCCTACCTGCGTTGCCATTTGTGTTACATTGGACAACATTCCCTGGACTTGCTCTACAGCCATTCCTTTTCGTTTTACCAAATAATCGGTATAGCTTTCCGTAGCAACTTCGGGAATTGCAGGATCCAATTGAAAACTTTTCCAGATTACTTCAATGTTCTTCTTATCTGCAAATTGTCCTAAAGCCGTTTCAAAATTTCTTTTTCCGATGTAACAAAACGGACAAATTACATCACTCCAGATTTCTATTTTCATTTAAGGGATTTTTTAATTATTTCAAATAGGTTAGCTCTATAACAAGTTAAACTTTTGGTTATAACTGTTTTTATGATACCAAAGTAGCTTCTAAACTAATTTCAACATTAAGGGCATTACCCACAGGACATATTTCTTTGGCTTTCAATGCAAAATTTTGGAACTGTTCCTCTGTTATATCAGCGATCTTAGCTTGTAAAGTCAAAATTGATTTTGTAATTACATTGTTGTTCAGCGCTAATGAAACGGTTGTTTCAATTTGATTATCAGCAGAAAATCCGTTTTCTGACAGAATGTAACTCAATGTCATTGTATAACAGGCAGCGTGAGCGGAAGCCAGTAATTGTTCCGGATTTGTAAAACTTTCATTGCCTTTAGCAAATGAAGGTTTGAAAGTTGTATTATTTATTGCGGAATCAGTCACATTAAACTGTCCTTTTCCTTCTTTAAAACTTCCTTGCCAAACGGCTTTAATTCTTGTTTCCATAAACTTAACTCTACTAAAATTTTTATAGTACAAAGTTACCGGCTCTTGAAATTTCACACAATGGATATAGAACTCATTGTATAGGACATTTTGCCCAATGCTTATTTTGGTTTGTTATTATCGGTTTTGGTTCTTATAAGTGAACCTTAAAGCTCTTGGCAGTCAAAGCCATTGTCTTTCAATATTTTAATTGTCGGTTGAGCAATTTCGCTGAAGCTATCTATGCGCAAAATATTGTCGCAGTCTTCAAGGTCAAAATTCCATTTTGTAATTTCGAGATGTGTGTCAAGAAGTGGTTTAAGTGTTTCTATTTCTTTCTCATTTGTCACATTCGTTTTAAATACCGAAATCATTTGTCACCTTTTTGTTCGATTACAATTTTTTCAAGATCAGACCAAGCTCCACCATTAAAAACATTTTTATATCCTTTTTCCTTTAAAAGCGTCTCCACTTTTACACTTCTCAAACCATGAGAACAAGTAGTGATGTAGGTTTTATTGGTGTCAAGTTCAATGTATCTTTCCCGAATTGTTCCTAGTGGGATATTTATCGAACCATCAATATGACCTGTTTTATACTCGTATTCGGTTCGAACATCTAAAATTATTGCTCCATTTTCTATCTTTTCGGAAAGTCCGTTGTCAAGTTTTGCAAAGCGATAGGTGCGGTAAGAAATATAGATTAAAAGAATTGCACCCAAAATAATGTATATCGTTTTCATAGTTTGCTTAAAATTTTATGGTCAATGTAAAACGTTCCGAATGGAATAAAACAAGCCAAAATAATTTTCCAGGTCGTGGTTTTAAATTTCCAATTCTGCTCTACAGCTACACTTAAAGTATTGAAGAGGAATAGTAAGAATATAGCTCCGTGAATTGGTCCAAGAATCTTTGAAAAACCTGGATTGTCAAAATAATGTTTCATCGGCGATGCAATAAAAATGAGTACCAGTAAGGAAACTCCTTCAAGAAAACCAATAATGCGTAATCTTCCGATTTTCGTTTTGAATAAATGTATCATACTATCTAAAATAAGGTCTGTTTGCTAATGGTGAAAATGGCCAGGGAATGGCGATGAAAATGATGATGAGGGAAACCGAAAACCAAACCAACATTGTTTTGAATTTTTCTTTGTCGGTTGTTTTTCTTTTTGACAATGCAGAACCAATGGTAATTAAAATAATTGCGGTTAGCATTAAAATCAGGTGAAGTAAGCCAAAAAAAGCAAGGTCTAAATTTGGGATGGCTTCATTGAAATTTTGCCAAAAGTATTTGATTATCGGACTTTGGGTGTACAATATAATCCCAATTAGAAGTTGAATGTGTGCAATTGTAGCTGTCCAATGCCGAACGGCATTATCTGTTTTGGAAAATTGGGCGTTCGAAGAATAACCTCTATATGCCCGGTAGATTGCGTAAACTATACTTGCTAAAACAAGCCAACGCATGATGGAATGGTAAAAGGTAAGTGTTTGAAACATCGTAAATTTTATTTAACGATGCAAAGATATTAAAAACATACTAAGTAGTATGTTTTTATGTAAAATATTTTATCCTAAGCTATTTAGATAAATTTTTAGCTCTTTTAGGTACGAATGGTAACAGTCAGTATTATTATAAACCTTACCAAAATTTCTGATTCCCCAATATCCCGACATAATAAAATAGGCTACCTGCTGCGGATTTACACTATCTCTTACCGTTCCATTTTCTTTGGCGATTTTTATACTATTTTCTATTGTTTGTTGCCATTCTAAAGTAAGTTCAGCCAGAGCTTTTCCAAATTCAATATTCCAGGGAGTCATTTCCTGTGTTAAATTTCCTGCCGGACAACCATACTCTAGCTTTAGAAACGGATTCTCAAGAAGTAATGCTTTCGTCATATCGTAAATTTCCTTGATTGGATTTTTAGCATTTTGCAATGGTTTAATGAAATCATTTTTCATTGTCGGTTTCAAAATTTCATTAATTATTGCCAAACCCATTTCATCTTTGGTCTTGAAATGATAGTAAAATGCACCTTTTGTAACTTTGGTTGTAGCAATAATTTCATCAATACTTGTCGTTTGATAGCCTTTGGTATAAATCAATTCAAATGCTTTTTGAAGAATTGTATTACGTGTTGTGGATGCTTTTGTCATAAAAGATACTAATTAGTATGAAATACGAAGTACGCACAATTTTATTAGTTTGGCAAGCTTTGAAAACAACTATCGAATTTTTTTTGGAGTTTTTTAAGAGCTCACTACCCGGCTCTTGGTAGTCTATGTTTATCTCAGAGTTCTATTTTCCTCTCTCTAATTTTCGTTTGCTGTTTTTCTAAATTCAATTGGAGATTTTCCAGTTTGTATTCTAAAAAAACGCACAAAATAAGATTGGTCTTCATATCCGAGCTGGGCAGCAATTTCCTTTATAGTGAGGTCGGTATTGACAAGCAATTTCTTTGCCTGAAGTATAATCCTGTTTTTGATAATGGTATTAGGTGATGTTCCTTTTTCATCTACAATTTTTCTGTATAAAGTTTTGGGACTGATATAAAGTAGTTCCGCATATTGTGCAACACCATGATATCGATAGTAATTTTCTTCAACCAAATGGCTGAATTTTCGCGTTACCGCATCCTCTATTGTTCCCAATCCTTTTTGTTCAGGCGACCTAGCAAGCCACGCTCTACTTGCTGTGATGATCAACTCCTTCAATTTTGTTCTTGTCATTTCTTCTGTCCAGTAATCATCTTTATTCAATTCCTCCTTTATCTCGTCAGCAATCCTGCTGAACGATCTATTTTCGTTATCAGTTAATGTAATGTACGGTGTTTCAAAAACATTGTTGAACAGAATTCCGTCACAAGTCAGCTCTTTGTCGTGGAAGGCAATACAATAAAACTCGGGATTGAAATAAATCAGTGCCCCTTTACTATTATCCTCAATTTGGAAATGTTGTCCCACACTAAAAAAAAATAAAGTATCCTGTTCTGTTTTATACTCAACAAAATCAGTAATTACGGAACTTCCCGCTTGTGCGTAAAGAACGATGTAGCAGTCGTTTAATTTTCGGCATGGCAGCGAAAAACCATCCGCCGGACTAGTGGTGTCAAAATCTAAATAACCGATTTTCTTGCTTCCAAATGATTTTAAAATTTCCATAAATAGATACTAATATTATTTCGATTGAGATATACAAAAATACTTTATTTGCCACTAATGGCTCGTTCGGTTCATAGATAAAAAAAGGACGGTAAAGCTTTAAAACCAACCGTCCATTTTCAAATTTTAAAAGGATTTACTTTCCCCAAAACTCGTCTTCAGCAGATTGGTCTTCAGAAAACAACCAAACCTGTACAATTTTTTCATCCACCACTTCAAACAGATCCACACCATTCATATCCACTGTTCTTTCTCCAATTTTACCGCTAAAACGTGTTGGAAATGAAACTAAATTCCCGTTAGCCATTAAGGCGCTTGTAGGTTCTATCACCAATGAACCTTGTGTGGCTGCCATCATATCGCCAAGCATTTTGCCAATAGCATCCAGACCTGTTTTGGTTCCAGCAAACTGATGGTTTCCCGGTTGGTGCCATTTGGCGTCTGGACTAAAATGTGAAAAGGCGGTAGGAATGTCTCCTTGCGAAAGGGCTACTGAATAAGCCGTTACTACTTCTATTGCTGTCATAATATTTGGTTTTAAAATTTCTAATTATTAATACTTTTTTTATTTTCCGAAAAATTCATCATCTACTGACTGGTCATCTGAGAATGTCCAAACCTGAATGATTTTTCCATCTTTTACTTCGAAAAGATCAAGACCGCCCAGATCCATAATTTTAGTTTCTGTTTTAGCGGTAAACCATACCGGAACTGCTATCAGATTTCCACTTTCCAACATCGGTCCGTTAGGTCTAACCTGCATATTTCCAGATGTATGGCTCATTATACCTTGAAACATTTGGATAATTTCACTGAGATTATTCTTCAATCCGGCAAACTGATTGTCTCCCGGCTGGCACCACTTGGTGTCCGGAGTAAATGATGAAAGTGCTTTTTCTAATTCACCTTTGCCTAATGCCTCAAAGTATGAAGCAACAACTTCTTTCGCTTTCATATATAGTTTGTTTATTTAATGAAATAATTTTTATTCTCTTTGGCCCATTCCGCTAAAGAAGTCATTTTTACAGGAAGCGTTTCCAGTATTTTGTTCATTTGAGGATTGAATTTTGAAGGATATTCCGATGCGTTTTGAAGCATTTCGTAATAAGCTGCAACGCTGTTTGCTCCTGCTTCACCCACCATTGGTTTTAATATATCGCCAAATTCTTTCGGCTTCTGCGGATAATAAACGATTTCTTCGCCTGTACCTTTAGAAAACGCTGCAGCCAAATCATTGCCTTTTAAATTTTCTAACCCGCTGATCTTAAAACTATCTGCTTTTAAATTTTCATTATAAATAGCTTCAACCACAAAAGCACTCACATCTCTGGAAGCTATCCAACCGATGGGCATTGCCTCTGGCGTAGGATAAGCTAATTTTTTCTCATTTGTTATGAAAGGGGCACAAAATGGTCCCATCATATTTTCCATATAAATAGTTGGTTCGATGATTACATAATCCACACCGCTATTTTTTAAATAATCCAGAACATCCAATTTCACATCATCTACCGGAGAACCTATTTTTTGAGTTTCTAACCAGCCACTTGTATTCCAAACAATTTTTTTTACGCCATTTGCTTTTGCTGCGTCAATTACATTTTTGGAATATTGAAAACCATCAGAAGGATTGGGAAGCGATACAGGTATCATAAAGGCAATTGCATCCACACCGTTGGTAATTTCGTTAATTTTATCAGCATCAGCTAAGTTTGCCAAAACCGGCGTTGCTCCCGCATGTGCCAACTTTTCAAAACTATTTTCTGAGCTTGTCGCAGCAATTACTTCTGCACCTTTTTTCTTTGCTTCGCCTATCACGTTGAATTGTTGTGAGCCTGTAGCTCCAAATACTAAAATTCTCATTTTTCTATTTTTATGATTAATTATTAAAATGTGTATGATTGTCCATCTTCAGGAACGTTCACTTTATCGGTTATTCTTTTTTCAGAAAGAAATTCTTTTAATTCTTTTCGTGTAAGCGTATTGTGGTTCACACCTTCCATGTGACTTACAACAATTGTGGCATTCGGAATCGCCTTATGGACTTCGTTAATGTCATTTTTATTCATAATTACCTGTCCACCAAAAGCAAATTGGTTGTCGCCACCATTTAATACAATTATTTCTGGTTGGTGTTTATCAAGGGCTTCCTGGACGCCTTCGTACCAAACGGTATCGGCTGCTATGTACAGGGTTTTTTCTGTTGGGTGCTGTAGTACCAGGCCGCAAACACATCCTGCAATTTTCAAAATATAGCCCTTCCCGTGTTGGGCTTTTGTTCTGCTCAGCCTTATATCTCCAAATAAAGAATGTTCACCAAGAACTTCTACATTAGAAAAACCTGATTTTTCTATTTTCAATTTATCGGTATGATCCTGGACAAATATTTTAATTCCTTTGGGCAAAATACGAACAGCTTCTTTATCCCAATGGTCTGGATGCAGGTGACTCACAAACACAAAGTCTACATCTTTGATGATTTCTTCTTTAGGAAAAGGTAAATCGTTTAAAGGGTTCTTTTTGAAAGTCCAATTTTTAGCCGGAATAAACGCAGGCAATGTTCCTTTACTAGATAACATTGGGTCAATTAAGATTTTCTTTCCTGCATATTCGACAATTAGCGTGGCATTTCGTATTTGTTGAATTTTCATTTATTCTATTTTTAAACTTGTACAAAGTTAAACTATTACTTACCTTTGTACAAGTACTTACAATGTAGTTAGGTACTTACCAAACGGTTAGAATTATTGAATATCAATGGAAAAAAACTTAAAAATAAATCCGGCCTGCGATGACAGATGTCCGGTAAGAGCCTCTTTAACTTTGTTAAGCGGTAAATGGACATTAATGATATTGTTCCAAATTAACGAAAATACGGTGCGATATGGCGAGTTGAAAAGAGCGGTTGTAGGCATCAGTGAAAAAATGCTGATACAAGAATTGAATATGCTTGTAGAACATAAGCTCGTCACCAAAAAAGTCTATCCCCAAATTCCTCCTAAAGTGGAATATCAGTTGACAGAATTGGGATTGAAAACTTTACCAATCGTAGATAAGCTGGCTGAGTTCGGGCTGGAAAATTTAGTTTAACAATGCGTTAAAACTAACGTTGTCGTTCAAGTAAATTATTCCGAATTCGCACGAAAGGAATCTTCTAATAATCATTATTTTCTTTTAGAAGTTCAATAATAGCGTGTCGAATTGTATTTTTCTACCCGCACAACGGGTATTAATATTTTGGAAAATTATGATATTACATTGAATACTGTTTCCTAATTTTAGAATACTAATCACTGTTAACTACAGGATTTTCTTCCTGTCAAATGTTTAGACGAATTTTATCATGTAACAAAATGGATTGTACATTACCCAACTATAGTATAAATTTCAGGGATGAATTTTCATTGATTACAGGTGAAGAATTGGAGCAATTTATGAAGTTAAATTCAGATGCTCATACCCATAATTTTTATATCTTGAGCTTTTTGTATGAGGGTTATGTGAGTCATCTTTCTGACTTTGAAAATAAAGATCTCTCAGGCCCAGCTGTATTAATGTTAGATGTTGATCAGGTACACACGCATCCTGACATGAGCAATTGCAAAATAGTATCAATCGCATTCTCTAGTCATTTTATTGCCGATCAGACTAATCAATTTCTTCAAAAAGTAAGTCTGTTGTTCTCACGGCCGTTCATTCAAATTTCTTTTGAAAAACTTCAAGAATTGGATAATATCATCAAAATTATTTCGACAGAAGTTGATAAAGAAGATGCCGATGAAGAATTGATTAAAGCCCTATTGAATGTTTTGATCGTCCAATGTTACGGAATTTCGGTAAAGTATCCAGTTAAAGATCACAATGTCCAAAGCATCTACGATAGTTTCAAAGCCCTGCTAAAACAAAATTACCATAAACAACATCAGGTAAAATTCTATGCAGATCAGCTTAATGTTACTACGCGTACATTAAATCAAAGTGTCCGTAAATCAACCCTTAAAACACCTAAGCAACTAATTGATGCGCATTTATTACTAGAGGCAAAAAGACTCCTGTACTGGTCAAAAGTTCCTGCAAAGGAAGTCGCATGGGAGTTGGGATTTGAAACGGATAGTTATTTTAATCGCTTTTTTAAGAAATATACTGGTGAAACTCCGAAGGAATTCCACAGAAAACAGTTTCACGGTAAAATAGAATAACTGCTGACAAGTTATAGTTGTCAACAGTTACTTCATTTGTTATTTCGGTATTATTTTTTAGGTAAAAACTCCATAGTATTATAACGATCATAAACCATTCCGAGTGCGATATCGTCAGCAATTTCTTTACCGTTTATCAATTCAATAGCTTGAAGTGCTACATCCATACCAGAAGTGACACCCGCGCCAGTTAAAAACTTGCCATCCACTACAAATCGAGTTTTTTCCTGCACTTTTATTTTAGGGTGCGATCTCAGTTCATCAATTGACCAGTGATGCGTAGTTGCTGAGCGTCCATCAAGCAGACCTGTATTTGCTAATATAAGGCCACCAGTACACACAGACATTGTCATCTGGGTTTTTTCATTCTGTGATACAATCCAATTCATCATTTTTTTATCTGAAGAAATCGTTTTGACAATCTCAGGAGATGTTCCAGGAATGACCAATATATCTGATTGTGGAGCATCGTATATGCTATATTTAGAAACTAGATTTACTGTCCCACCGTCCATGATTATATTTTTATTGGCCGTTGCCGATACGGTGTAAATATTATAGTTGCCATTCCAGTTATTCGCCTTTACAAAAACATCAATAGGTCCACCCGTATCGACAATCTCTACACCATCATAAACTAAAACTCCGATATTGATCTTGCGATCAGTAGGAAAATTGAACTTGTTTTTTGCGCTTTCCTGTGCATTACTATTTAATGAGCACACTAAAAGAGGAAGAGTCAGTAAAGAAAATTTTATGAATTTCATTTGAAAATAAATTATGTTAAAATTATGCGTTATAGGTGCTATATCTTATGCCGGCTAAGCTATCTTTACACCAATACAAATGTAGTTATGGGTATATCAATAAAAATTACACTTTTGAGCGCTTTAATTACACTTTAAGGTTCCGTTTAGTCAAAACATTTTATTTTGACAATTCAAATAATCAATAACATAGCAAGACATGGTTTTATCTCAATTTTATTTTCAGAATAAGGATATACGCGCTACAGGATAACCGGTTGCTTAACACTCTTTCGTGTTCATCCTGTTCAATATTGGATTAAAGCAGGGGAACGCTCTATAAGTGTAAATTCCAGATTAACTGTATTTAGAATAATGTCTTTAAATTAGTTACCCCTGTACCAAATGCCGTAAGTTTGGGTCATTCTTGATACGCTCCAATTCCGATGCTATAATCTGTACAATATCTTGTTTTATTTGGCGGTAGTTGCTTTCAATATCCTGCTTCATTTTATCTTCTCCGTGTTCATCTACAAAAGATAAAATTTCCGGTATCTTCTGATATACTTTAGTTTCTGCGGCAACTTTTTCATTGTCCACAACAATTTCAGCGTGAAATATTTTTTGCTCAATACGTTCGTCAAAGTTATCCGATACAGAACCGACAAACATACCTTGTGTAAGCGTTGAAATTTTAGAAGCCGGAATAAGGCTGTCTAACTGTGTGGAGATAGAGGTAGATTTATCATTCCTGTTAATCGTCATACTTTGGCGTTTCTGCAATACTTTCCCGAAACGTTCCGAAAGGCTTTTTGCCGTTTCGCCAACGACCTGCCCAGAGAAAATATTACCAACGGTATTCTGAATTACCTTACTTTCCTTGTCGCCATAATCCCTTGTTAATTGCGAAAAATCCTGAAAACCCAAACAAACTGCCACCTTGTTACTTCTCGCAGTTGCGATAAGGTTGTCCAGTCCTCTAAAATAAATTGTCGGTAGCTCATCTATAATTACTGAACTCTTTAATTGCCCTTTTTTGTTGATGAGCTTTACAATCCTTGAATTGTACAATCCCAAAGCTGCGGAGTAGATATTTTGACGGTCGGGATTATTCCCAACGCACAAAATTTTAGGCTCTTTGGGGTTATTGATGTCGAGCGTAAAGTCATCACCAGTCATAACCCAATACAACTGCGGGCTAATCATTCTTGACAAAGGAATTTTTGCCGATGCAATCTGTCCCTGCAATTGGTCTTGTGCGCCACCTTGCCAAGCATCCATAAACGGAGAAAGATAGTTTTCCAAATCGGGATATGAGGTCAGAATGGTAAATACGTCCGAATACTTTTTATTCAGCAATTCAATGGCGTGAGGGAATGTACAATATTTACCGTCCTCATAGATTTTCAGATACCAAATAATGGCAGCCAATAGGATAATTGGGCTTTCCACGAAAAAATCACCTTGCTTCTGTATCCAGCTACGGTTGAGGTTCAGCATTATGGTGTAAGCCGCTTCGTAAGCATCGGAAATGTCCGTCATAAAATCGGGATTGAGTGGATTGCAACGGTGGCTCTTGCGTGGATCATCGAAATTTATCACGTAAAATTTGGGTTGAACTTCGTACTTATCCCGATGCTTCAGTAAGTGATTATAGGCAATGGTAGAAAGGTCGTCAAATTTGAAATCGTAGATGTACATTGAGAAACCTTTTTCAATCTGCTGCTTGATGTAATTATTAACGATTGCATACGATTTTCCTGAACCAGGAGTGCCGAGAACGATTGATGCCCTGAAAGGATTGACAATGTTGATCCAACCGTTATTCCATTTGCCTTTGTAATAAAACTTCGTGGGAAGATTGACGGAATACTCGTTTTCCATCAGCTTGGTTTCCTGCTGGAAACTCTCGTTCTCATTATTGAAAACATCATCCATCAGGTTGGTACGGAGCAATCTGCTCATCCATACGCCAGCCATCAGCAAGGCGATATAACCTAACGAGATAGTAAGAATATACAGAAATGTGCCTATTACCGGTGATAGCTTTAACAACGGTGTGTTCAGAAAGAACAGGACAAAGCCAACGCCCAAAACCACGTAAATTTTAGACCAGGTTATCTTCTCATTCTTTACGCCTTTCGTTCCCAAACAACTCAAAGCAAGCAAAACCAAAGCAAACGCTTTGGTATAAAAAGTATGTGAAAATAAACCCGCCGTTCTGTTGAAATTTCCTAAAATTCTGTTGATTACTTCCAACGTCCATCCACGTTCTACAAAGAAACCGTAGCAAAACCAATAAAGGTGCATCAGCAACAATAGAATACTGACGGCGCGCATAAATGCCATTATTTTGGCAAGCCCTCTTAAATCGTCTTCTCCCTGCATTATTTAAATTTTAATGTTCGGGCGTGAATTTAAAGACTTTACACAGCGGCTATAAGAATATGGCACTCAATGGCGGTGCGTGGCTTTATTTGTCTTATTCGACTTTTTTTACTAGCTAGAAATTATGTATATGAGTATATTATTAAAATGACACAATCGGAATGGTTTTAGTTAGAATACTAAATAGAAATTAGTAAAATCACTAACATATTTTTTTCTTTCAAGTATTTAAATAAAAGATTTTTTAAAAATACAGTGTCTGTTTTTAAGACTAAAACTCATATTGTTGTCCATCATCAGGAACCATTACCTTACCAGAGATGCTCTCATCTAGAAGAAACTGCTTCAATTCTTTTCGTGATAAGGTATTATGGTTTACACCCTCCATATGGCTTACCACTAAAGTTGCATTTGGAGCAGTCTCATGGACCTTTTTAATCTCTTCCTTGCCCATAATCAGCTGACCGCCTCCAACGAACTGGTTGTCACCGCCATTAACGACAACAATATCGGGTTTGTGTTTATTTAATTCTTGATGTACCCCTTCATACCAAACTGAATCTGTAATAAAGTACAATGTTTTTTCTGAGACATGCTTCATAACAAATCCATGAACATTTCCTGCTAATTTTAATGTTTCGCCAAATCCGTGCTGAGCCTGAGTCTGAAATAATTGAATCCCATCAATTTCTGTCCCATCAGTTAGTACTTCGACATTTGTAAAACCGGAAGACTCCACTTCTTTTTTATCAGCATCATCCTGAACATAAATTTTTACATGCTTGGGCAGAAATTTCTTTGCCGCATCATCGTAATGGTCATAATGCAGGTGGCTTAAAAAAATTGCATCAAGATCTTTTACCAGTTCATCTATTGATACTGGAAGTTCAACTAGCGGATTATTACGCTCATCGCCACTTGCCGGATTCGGAAATGCAGGTAATGTACCTTTATCCGCCAACATTGGATCAATTAAAAATTTTTTACCTCCATAATTAACAACCATAGTTGCATTCCTGATTTGTTGTAGTTTCATGTCCTTTTATTTTATGTGTTATTATTAAATGTTTTCTATTTAAGTGAGTATAACCCGATCGTATTATTTTCACTATCTCTCAAGAGGGCTGAAAAACCAAAATGCGGAAGTTGCGTTTTAGGAGCTACGATCTCCACACCCTTTTCGCGGGCTCTGGCTTCCTGGACAGCACAGTCATCACAGCTGAAATAGATAATGGTTCCATTTGGTGAGGGTTTATTGAACTTCATCTTTACCAATGCACCCCCCGCTCCAGATAAGTGATCTTCCCATTCAAACATCTGCATTTGACTGTCGCCTTTTGAAAGGTCGATGAAGTTTACATCATCGAAAACATACAGGTAAAAATCCATTGCCCTCTGCATATCTTCTACATAAATCTCAAACCAGCCGCCAATATTTCTTTTTGTTTTCATTATACCGTTTATAAAATATAAGGTTCTGTCTCTTTCTTAGCTGATAAATCTTTTAAGATCTCTATTTCCTAAAACTGGTATCAAATAACAAACTTGAAGAATCTTATAGTGAAGTGAAAAAACTATTTTTCAAAATCCCCAATGAGAATAACAGGCTTTATCGTCTTGCCACTTTCGGAATCTGAAATAGCCTGGTTAATATCCTGAAAACTATATTTTTTTATCAATTTATCAAAGGGAAATTGTCCAAGAAGATACATATTGACCATCTGTGGAATAAATTCTGAAGGGACACTGTCGCCCTCTACTATTCCTTTAAGTTTTATACCTCTTGATACAAAAGAATTCATTTCTATTTCAAGCGGTTTTGTTGCCACTCCTAAAATGCCTATTTCACCAAAAGGTTTTAAGGAAGACAATATAGTATTAATAACCTCATTACGTCCAGTAGTATCAAGTCCGTAATCGAATCCTTTAGGTAAAATTTTTCTTAATTCTTCTTCGACATCCTGATCTTTACTATTGATAACATGTGTAGCCCCTAATTCTTTTGCAAAATCCAATCTTTCACTATTGATGTCCACTGCAACGATTGTTCCTGCCGAAGAGGCAACTGCAGCCAATAATGCGGATAATCCGACTGCGCCAGCGCCAGTGATAACAATTGACTTACCAGGCTTAACTTTAAGAGAATTGATGACAGCTCCGGCTCCGGTCTGAACTCCGCATCCCAAAGGACCTAAGATTTCCAACGGCGCATCTTTACTAACCTTTATGGTATTGCTTTTGTGCGATATGGAGTAAGTCGCAAAAGACGACTGCGAGAAAAAATTGTCATGTATTTCTTCGTCTTTCAAATGACTAGAGTGGCTGTGTGTTCCATCTAAACGGCAACCGGAAAAATTCATTCCCATCAGATTTTCACAATATGCAGGATTACCTTTTTTACAGTTCTCACATTCTCCACATGACCCGAAGGTAAGTACAACATGATCTCCTGGCTGCAGATTTTTTACATTTTCTCCTACTTTCTCCACAATTCCTGCACCCTCGTGGCCCAAGATAAAAGGGAAACCAGTTGGTCCCATCTGCTGGTCTCTTACAGCCATATCTGTATGACATGTTCCTGTAGCTATGATTTTCACCAATACTTCGTCAGCACGTGGCTCACCGATCATGACTTTTTCTAATCCGAATTTCCCACCTTTTTCTCTGATAAGAGCTGCTGTTATTTCCATTTTATCTAAAATTTAAGTTTAACAATATTCTTTTTGATCATCATCAACCGAAGATAAAAATCAATTTAGGTCAGTAAAATGATTCTAAATACTAATAGTTTAATGTATTGTAAATTATGAACAAATTTTATTATTTGGGCTTGACATGGATCAATATCTAATATTGATCCATGTCAATATTAGGTGTGGTATTTTGCTTTTGGCTATTTGAAATTAAATGAAATCTGATGTTCTTCTTCTTTATTTTTACCCATATCAATAAAGGGTAATTCTTGTCGCATATCATCTGAATTAACAATAGAAGTGAGACTGTCTTTCATAAAGACTGAGACATTTTCCTTATTAACCTGTTTCATAATATTGTTTACCCATTCTCTTTTAACAGTAACCTTGCCTTTTCTGTTCCCAGTTTCAGATCCGATTACAATCCATTTAATATCTTGTAGATTAAGCTCTCCAAGATCATTCAGTAGTGGCTCGAATGTGAGAAAATAATTTCTTGCTTTGATATTATTTCTCAAAGAATCAATCCTTCGTTTTTCATTCTTTGCCGTAATGGTGGCACCGATCCATACATTTTCAAGGTCGGTATGGAAATGAATGCGCTCTGGGAATTTTGTAAGAAATATAAAATTGTGCTGTGGGAAATCTTTGATATAATCAAAAACAATTGTTCTCCACTCTTCTTGCCAATCAGAGAAATCACTCATGCTTGTCATGAAGTAGGTTTGGGACTTCTGGGTTTGTTTGATCTGTTTCAAGCGATGCGGACTAAACTCAGGAATTTCAAAATCAGGCGTAATTTTGAACCTATTGTTAATTTTTCGTGCATAACAATATACGCAACCCGCTCTACATCCATTTACAGGATTAAGGGTTTTTATTAGTTTACTTATATTAACAATTTCCATAATAAAATGATATTTACTTTACTATGCAAATTTACAGACAAGG
Source organism: Chryseobacterium bernardetii (assembly GCF_003815975.1). Lineage (NCBI taxonomy): Bacteria > Pseudomonadati > Bacteroidota > Flavobacteriia > Flavobacteriales > Weeksellaceae > Chryseobacterium > Chryseobacterium bernardetii. Next base: position 326,143 of record NZ_CP033932.1, on the reverse strand, counting down.
CTGATTATACTTACCAGAACAAAATCAATAAATATTATTGATCAAGATCAATTTCCCATCAATGGATTTCTAGCCCTTCGGCTTCTTAAGCGACTTATAAACTCGGCTGATACGCCAAGGTAGGATGCAATATGCACTTGAGGTATTCTATTGAAAAGATCGGGGTGACTGGAAAGTAAATTATAGTAGCGTTCTTCAGCTGATAAACTAATATTTTCAAGCATTCTGTTTTGCAGAATGACAAGGTTTCGCTCGGTGAGAATTCTAAAAATTCTATCAAACTTTGGCGCAGCGAGATATAGTTTTACAATATCCTCTCTACTAATTTGCAGCAATTCTGCATTTTCCAAAACATCAATATTCAGCAATGATTTTTTTTGTTCGTAGTAGCTGTCCAAATCATTTATCCAGGAGCCTTCAGTCGCAAAAAGCAGGATATGCGGATTACCATTTTCATCATCTTTATACATCCGCAGACAACCGGAAAGAACAAAATTGAGATGCTGGCAAACATCTCCTTCCTGAAGTACAAACATACGTTTCTTATAGGAACGCAAATAAAAATATTGGCGGATCAATTCTTTTTCTTCTTGTTTCAAGGGAATAATTGAATTAAAGAAATCAATCATTACTGTAAATTTATCTTGTATTTCCTGATACATATGCTAAAAAATCAAAGTATTAAAACTTCCATAAATGTACAAAATAACGTGTAATATTGTATTCTATGATATCGGGAATGTTGATTTTCAAAGTTATTGTAAAAAAAAACCTGCCATTTAAAAGGCAGGTTTTGGATAATCAGGATAAAATATTATTTCTTAACAGAAAAAACGCCAAATTGATGGCCTAAATTGTCTTTTAAACGTGCAAAAGTAATATTAGAATCATCTGTTACTGGTCCCCATACTAGTTGCCCGCCATTTTCCTGTGCTCGTTTTATTTCTTTTTCAGCATCCTCGACAAATATATAAAAAACAGCATATTCAGGCATTTTACCTTCGGTATGCATTAGTCCGCCGGTAGGAACTTCATTTCCCGGTTCAAGAATACCATCATATTTATATCCTTGACTTTCCAAATCTGGATTTTTCAAAAATTCCCAGCCAAACATTTTCTTGTAAAACTCTTTTACTTTTTCCGGTTGGTCTGAACCAAACTCAAACCATCCAACTTGATTGATTTTCATAATACTTATTTTAAAAGTTAAAATTATAATAGAGCTAAACCTTACTCTATATTGTTAATAATCACAAAATACTAGTTAGTCATATTACGTTCTTTTGAAAATATATATGACTAAAGATTACTATACAAATTTCTGGAATAATTGTGTATTGGAATGAAAACCTTAATCAATAAAAAATATTGACCTAGATCAATAATGCATATATTATATTTAGTAATAATATTTTTATCCTCAAAACTTTAAAAAATTTCTTTAAACTTATTATGTAGTGAACTTGACAATCTGCAACCACCAAACTAGTTTTTACTTATTTTACGCAACCAATTATAAATGACACAGTTTTGATATTATCCGTTTTAAAATAACAATTATTGTCGAACCTTAAATTTTGTAATTCTTTTAAAATTAATTCGTAATTTGCTTGAAAGTTGCTCATGAATTTATTTAAATGGTAGTCAATGCATTATACTAATTTATAGTATAATGAGCATTTTTTTTTTATAATGCACTACAGGTGTAAGCAATATTTTCGAATACAATCTATACAGATCTTGTATAAGTTACACTGCCTAATGAAAGAAAAACAAACAAACCAAAATGGCTGTAAAGTCCAGATTTGTAATACCGATTATATTAATCAATCGGAAGGTTCACTCCTGTACAATATTTTTCTTTTAGAAGGAAACGGAAAAGTAAGGGTTGACTTAGTAGAATATGCTTTTGATGGTAGCATCATATTATTTGCTACTCCCTATCAAATTATTAATTTCAATACCGAACAGCCTCTTAAAACAAAAAGACTTCAATTTCATGGTGATTTCTACTGCATAGAATACCATAAAAAAGAAGTAGCTTGTAATGGTTTACTATTTAATAACATCTACCAACAACCCTATATCAATCTTGAGACATCGGATTATATTGAAATAGATACTATTTTAGAAAAATTAATTATCGAAATACAAAACAGTAGCAACTGTTCTACAGCAGTAGTAAAGGCTTATTTACAATTGATTCTTGCTTTGTGTAGTAAAATAAAATCAAACGACACAATCATAAAGGAAGAAAAGAATAGTTATCATCCATTGATGAATTTTAAAATATTGCTGGAAAATAATTTTCGTAACGAAAGACAACCTTCTTTTTATGCTGCCCAAATGGGAATTTCACCTAATAATTTTTCCAAAATCTGCAAACAGCAGTTTTTTAAAACACCATCTACACTTATTCACGAAAGAGTTATATTGGAATCCAAAAAACTCATTCACCTTACCTATAAAAGCATTAAAGAAATTGCTGCTGAGTTACATTTTGACGACGAAAATTATTTTAGTCGTTATTTTAAAAAACATACTGGAATTACACCAACTGCTTTTCGAGAAAATGTTGGAATATCCATTGTAGCAGATTTGTCTAGGGAATAGCCACTTTTGTCTATTGCAAGCAAAATAAAGTGACAGTAATTTTGTCTGGAATCATTTAAATACAAAACAGATGAACATTTTAGTAAGATTAGCCAAATTACAGAGTCAATTTTTCAACTTTATGCGAATTGCCATTTTCATTGTGATGGTATGGATTGGCGGACTTAAAGCTTTTCAATATGAAGCTGATGGAATTGTGCCTTTTGTTGCCAATAGTCCACTAATGAGCTTCTTTTACAACAATCCAGAGCAATACAAAGACCATAAGAATAAAGAAGGTGAAATGGTTCAAAAAAATATCGAATGGCATAAACGAAATGGAACTTATATTTTTTCATATGCATTAGGAACTATCATTATAATTATTGGTTCACTAACCTTATTGGGTATTTTTAACAATCGTTTAGGGATAATTGGCGGATTACTCACAGCAATTATGTCTTTAGTCACACTAACTTTTTTAATTACTACTGCTGAAACCTGGGTTCCTAATTTAGGTGGTGACGTGCCAACACCTCATTACGGTTTTCCTTATCTGTCAGCAGCTGGTCGTTTGGTCATAAAAGATATAATTATGATGGCTGGAGGTTTACTTATAGCTTCTGACAATGCTAAAAACCTTTTGAAAAATAAAACAAATGAATAAGCACAAGTTAATCCGATACTTTTTTGCCCTTATCATGATTGTCTTGATGGTTGGTGTTTCTGAATGGCTTGGTGAAAAAGAAATTTTGTTTCCCGAGATGGCTGCCTTGGTACTTGGTTTATGGGTTATTGATAAAAAAGTATGGACGATTAGCAGACCAATGCTTGTGCTGTTAATGACGGCTTGCGCCTTGTTCGGAATCTTGCTTGTCCGTTATTCAGAGTTTCCATTATTGGTAAATATTATAATTTCATTTGCGTTTACTTCGATTTGTCTTATCATAACACGCACTTCGTTAATACCCATAACATCAGCTACAATGTTACCTGTTCTATTAGGAACTGATTCATTAGTTTACCCAATTTCTGTTTTCGTCATGAGTCTTCTAGTCGTTTGTGGACAATGGCTTCTTGAGAAAAATTCCTTACGTACCGTTATTGTATTCGATGCAAAAAAAGGGCGTTACAAACACAATCCAAAACATTTTATTAGATTGCTCTTTTGGCTAATACTCATAGCTGTAATTCCAATAGCTATCGGAAAAGTATATATTATAGTACCTCCATTAGTAGTCATGTTTGTAGAATTTAGTTCTTCTTCTTCCGGTTTTAGAAATCGTCCATTACAGGTTTATTCAGTCGTCTTAATTGCTGCAATCCTGGGAACACTCCTTCAATATTACCTGCATGCGGTATTGGGTTTTCCTCAGTTATATGTTGTACTCTTGCTGTTTCTATGCCTTTTTCTACTTTTTGAAATAATCAAAAAACCATTTGCACCAGCTTGTGCCATTGCCCTTGTTCCAATGATTATTCCACAAGATAATATACTATCGTATCCTTTTCAGGTGGCCGTTGGGGCGGGTGCATTTCTATTTGTGGCAATGTTCTTTTTTCAAAAATGTTACCGTTGGAAACGCGAACACCTTCTAATTTGTTTTATACCGGAATTTATCAGATGCAGAATGGAACGCCCAAAACGCAAAAAGAAAAAAATAGACTAGGTTGAATATTTAAAGACTGTTTCTTTAAATTCTTAAAAACTGAATTAATTTACGGGACCAAACTGACTTTTTAAAGAACTACTGGACAAAAGAAAAACCTTAGGAAATTTCATTGTATTTTAATGAATTCTCAGATAACGATATTATAAAATCCGAAAAATGGTTTTTTGATTTAAAAGATTTTTCATTAGTATTTATTTGCCCTTCTAAAAAAGAAAATTAAATTAAAATCTACGGCTTTAGAAAATGAATATCAGGCCTTTTTACCCCTGATGGAAACAATGTTTATACAGTAGTGATGCAACATACTGGTAAAAGAAGTCTCTGTTACAATGAAATTAGATTATAACTCTAGTTTTAATAGTGTTCTAGGAAATAATACTTGTAGACGAATATTTGATGGAATGGAGAAAACAATAAAAAAAACACAAAGAAGTACTATGTCATTACCGTAGGTCCTGGTGGTGGTAAAACCACACTTCTGAATGAGTTGAACAGAATAGAATATAGAATAGTTCCCGAAGTTCCCAGACGAATTATTAGGGAACAGATAATGATAAACGGTGATGGGCTACCTTGGAAAAATAAAGCATTATATTCCCAACTAATGTCCGAGACTTCTTTAACAACTTATCAAAGTGCAGTTAAGGAAACGTCTTCCAATACTGTATTTTTCGATAGAGGGATATTGGATACTATCTGTTACATTCGGATGGAAAATATGACTGTACTAGAAGAATTGTACGAATTAGCAAAAACACAGCGATATGCTCAAAAGGTTTTCATTCTTCCTCCCTGCCAAGAAATATATAGGGTAGATACTGAAAGAAAGCAGACTTGGCGGGAGGCTGTTTATACGTTTGATAAAATGAAGGTGACCTATCTACATTATGGCTATGAGGTTGTTGAGGTGCCAAAGGGCTGTATCGAAGATCGATGTAAGTTTCTTTTGAGTCACACTCAGTAATTACAACTATTACCTTTTCTTATTAATTCTTTTCTTTCTCTTCATTCGATTTTCAAAATCCTGTTCTTCGTAATCTTCACCCTGTACTTCGGGCAACAAACCACCTAATGCTTCAATCAAACCATCTTCGTGTTTTTCATTATTATTTAAGAAGTCGAACAATTGATGTGGTTCTTCCGGCTGAAGATCCGCATCATTTGATATGGATTGTTTGGATTGTAATACGTCCCGTTCTTTAATCTCCGGTTTGATATTATTGTTCCAATAATCATTAAAGGTGTTGGCGGAAAGTTCCTTTGCCAAGCGTGAACCGTTCCAAACCGTTTTAGAATTGTGGTCTATAAAAGTTATTCCGTAAATACGCCCTGTGTCATTTCTACGCACTACTACATTAATGCCCTGTTCACTCAACTGCTTTTTAAAAACCTGTTCATTGTTTGTGGATTGTAGGGCAACGGTAACGGCAGCTTTAATGATTGGTTTGGTTGGGTGGTCTTTTAAAGCCTCTTTGCATTTTTCAAAATGTAATTCCAAAGCCGGAAGTCCTGCATTTTTACCAAACAACGAAGCCTTGAATGGATGTCCAGCTCTTTCGCCTTTCTCATTTAAGGGAATGTATAATAAACCCTGCCGCATTTTTCCCTGCAATTCGCCCTCCACTTTTTCGGTGGTAACATTGAACAGGGAAAGCAAGGCGTTGTATTCACCTAAAGTTTGGAATTTATAATAGTTTGGCAAATGGCGAATAACTGAAGCTATTTGACTTTTTACATCACCTGCTTTGTAGTCCACAGGTTTAAAAATTTTGTCGTTCTGTTTGTGTTCTTTATCCGTTGCAGGTATCAATTCATGTTTTTTTTCGAGTTCTCGGCAAATATTCATCGACCGCATTTTTTCAAACTTGTCAGAGATTTTTTTACCCTCTTCGTCTACGCAAACCGATACAATATGAATATGGCTACGGTCAATATCGGTATGTTTGAATACCACAAAAGGCTGTTCGCCGTAACCCATTTCCCGCATGTATTCTTCCGCCATTTCCCTGAAACTGTCATCACTTACCTTGTCTTTTGGATTGGGATTGAGTGAAATATGCAATGTATGTTTCTCCGTATTGCGATTGGCTATCAGATAAGGGGCAAAAGATTGGGCTAATTGTGCAACGGAATAATGACCATTGGTTTCAATCATTTTATTGGCAAACAAAATTTTTCCGTTTTCATTCTCAACTTTGAGCTGATTGTAAGCCAATGCTCCGTATAAATTTCCGCTTCTGCCGATTTTCGCTATCATTTCTAAGGCTATTTTTTCAGATGTTTTACTTCAAATTCTTCGGTTATCTGAATAATTTTTTGGCATAATACCGCCATTTCTGCCGTCTGTTTTTCTAATTTGTAAAGGAATGCGGCGGCTTTTTTCTCCGAAAAATGGCGGTACAACAGCTTTACAATCTGATTATAATTGACACCTATTGCACGAAACTGACTGTGAAACGAAGTCAGCCGCATATAAAAATCAACTGTTCCTTTGTCAATTTTAACCGACTTCATTTCATTTCCGAACACCTGCGAAATGATAAACTTGGCTTTATTGGGCATTCCCGATGCTTCAAAAAGCGATAAAAGTTTGGCATTTTCTTCGTCCGTAAGACGAAAAACGTGGCGGTGGATGCTTGGATCGGTCTTAGCTCTCCGTCCGCCCTTATTCTGTTTTTTGTTATTGTTCTCGTTCATCACTAATCCATTTTTAATTCACACAAAACGCTGACTTCGGAAAGCGTTTTTTAAGCTCCCAGCAGGGCAAGTTGTTTTGAGGCACTGACTCGGTTTCGAGTGCCTCAAAACACAACTTGCCGTGTTCCGTTGAACACAAAAATCCGCCCTGCGGGACGGATTAAATGTAACAGGGAAAAACGGCTCGATGCCGTTCCCGTTACCCTCCGATTTGTCAAAAGACTTTTGCATAAATCCATTAATAAAAATCATTGTACAAAGTAAAGCCCTGTTTACGAAAGCATTGTACTGCATAGCAGTGCCAAACACTGCCTTTGAAAGCCAAACACTGCCACAGCTCAATCATCGATTAAATCAATCGCTTTATTTGCCGTATAATTTTAGTGCAGGTAATAAAAAATGTATCTAAACAAAGAAGAAAATCAGGTTTGCAAACAGGTAGTTTGGAATAAAAGCATAAGGTTTTAAAAGCATAAAACAATAAAAGTGTAAAAGCATAAAAGCGGTAAAGCAATTTACCTGTTGCAAGTTTTTCCACTTGCCAAAGAATGTACCTAACAAGACAAAAATGAAAGCAAATACCTGTGCAGGAAAGTACCCAAAAGAGAATGCAGGAATATAGGAATGAGGTTATAATCAGACAAACCAATATTCAATCCTGCAAAACAGATAAAGTGTGTAACAATAAATTTTTAAATAATGGAAACAACAAAGAAAACTTTAAAAATCAGCTTCTCCACCCAAAAGGGCGGTGTGGGAAAATCCACGATGACCACCTTGCTGGCAAGTGTGCTTCATTACCGTTTAGGTTTTAATGTACTGGTGATGGACTGCGACTTTCCACAACACAGCCTGACCAATATGCGTGAAAGGGATAAGAGAACCATAATGCAGAACGACTACCATAAAAAGGCAGCAATGAAGCAGTTTCAAACCATCAACAAAAAAGCGTACCCGATTATTAAATGCAAGGCTGAAACGGCTTTGGATAAAGCATCGGAATATACAATCCAATCTGCGGTTGAACCGGATGTAGTTTTCTTCGACCTGCCCGGAACAGCCAATACCAAAGGCGTACTGACTACCTTGAAAAAAATGGACTTTATCTTTTCGCCCATTACTGCCGATCGTTTGGTAGTGGAAAGTACATTGGGCTTTACCAAAGCCTTTCTCGGACTTCCCAAAACGGACGAGGGAAATCCCGAACAAGAGATGTGGCTATTTTGGAACCAAGTGGACGGGAGGGAAAGAACAGGATTGTATGATGCTTATCAAAATGTCATCAAAGAACTCAACCTGCCCATAATGGAAACAAGAATAATGGACAGCAAACGTTTCCGAAAGGAAACAGACGACACAGGCAGTTATGTGTTCCGATCAAGTTTGCTGCCTGCTGAACCACAGTTGATGAAAGCAACGAAAATGGATTTGTTTGTCGAGGAATTTTTAAAAATCACTCATCTATAAAAACAGTAAAGTATGGCTTCAAATAACAAAAACAACGATTTTGAAAAGCCCAATGTTGATGAGGAATACCTTATGAACATCATAAGCGGCGATGAGCTTGTAGCTCCACCGAGCAATAACAAAAAGCAGGATGTACCAAAGGAAACCAAGCCAAGGGAAAAAGCCCGTAACAGTTCATCAAAAAAAGTGAACTATGAGGAAACGTTTTTGGTCAATCGGTTTCCATCGGGGCGTAACGGCAAGGTCGTTTACATACGCCCTGAATACCACGAAAGATTGCTCCGCATCGTTCAACTGACAAGGGAAGAAAGAACAACGCTCTACTCTTACATTGACAACATTCTCGAACATCATTTCAGGGAGTACGGTGAAGATATTACCGATTATTTCAACGAACATTTTAAACCTATTCTATAAGCTATGGAAATAGTAATTGTGATATGCCTACTCATAGTCATTGTCCTGTTATTGCAGGATAAAATTGTAATTCATAAAAGGTCGAAACAAGACCCTCCGCATAAAAAAGTCAACCCGAACTTACCCGATATTATGGGACAGCCCAAACCTGTAGAACGCCTTTCAGTGCCAAACACTGCCACTGAACGCCAAATTCAGGAAAATGAAATAAACCTTGCTAATTTAGACATTGAATACGACGAAAATGAAAACGTAAGTGTTCAAATTCCGCAGGAAGAGCTGGACGAAGTTTTCAGAAATATGCCTGATTTGGAGGAAGAGGAAGAAGAATGGAACAGGTACGGAATATCTGGTGGTGATAACGGTTTTGCCCAAGGGGTTACCTTTGAAGAACTAAACTCCGTGGGGGTGTTGCTCCAAAAAGAAGAATTGGAACCAGCCCAAAAGGAAATAGCGATAGCGATAGTTCAAAAAATACAGGGAACCGAATTATTTAGCCTATTGGAAAATTCTATGGAAGATGCTTCCCGAAGAATAGCCGAGCTTTTGGATAGCACCCTTTCATCTGAAACGGAAGCCGGTTCTTCCACTTTGCGGAAAAGTGATTTGAGTGATTTTGACATTGGGGAGTTTGTGTGAAAGGTGTTGTATTAAAGCCTGAATTTTAGTTTTCAGGCTTAATTAACCTCTTTCATTTCGCTTATATAACCTTCTTAACTCACTACTAAAATTGATAGCAACGTATACCTACAATATTATTCTTAAAATTAGTTATATTCTTTTTTATATCTTTTAAAACTTCATCCTCTGTATCCTCACAGCATTTAAAATAGCCAACAATGCTACACCTACATCAGCAAAAACGGCTTCCCACATTGTGGCCAGTCCACCTGCTCCTAAAACCAATACGATTGCTTTTACAGCAAATGCCAATATGATATTTTGCCAAACAATTTTTTTAGTTTGCTTACCAATGTTGATTGCCATTGGGATTTTGCTTGGCTTATCGTCCTGAATAACCACATCGGCAGTTTCTATGGTGGCATCGCTTCCTAGACCGCCCATTGCAATTCCTACATCGCTCAAAGCTACTACTGGTGCGTCGTTCACGCCATCGCCTACGAATGCTACGGTTTCGTTTTGGGCTTTTATTTCTTTTACTTTATTTACTTTGTCTTCGGGTAATAAATCGCCAAAGGCATTATTAATTCCTAATTTATCGGCAACAAATTTTACTACGGTGCTTTTGTCTCCGCTCAACATTGTGGTTTTTACGCCTAATGCTTTCAGTTTGTCAATTGTTAACTGTGCATCTTCTTTGATGCTGTCTGCAATGGTAATATATCCTGCAAATTTTCCATCGTAGGAAATGGCAATTAAAGTGTAAACAATTGTAGTCGGATCTAAATCATAACTGATGTTGAATTTATCCATCAACTTGAAATTCCCTACCAATAATTCTTTCCCGTTTACACTGGATTTCAAACCGTGACCGGCAATTTCTTCTGTATTTTCTAATTTAATAGTGCTATCAATTTCGCCTACATATTGATGTATAGCTGTTGCAACAGGATGTGTACTTTGGCTTTCTAAAGCGTTAACCATTTTCAAAATTTCATCCTTATTAAATTCCGGTTTTAATACCACTTCTTGAACTTTGAAAACGCCTTCGGTCATTGTACCTGTTTTGTCCATCACTACGTTTTTAATATCGGCAATGGCATCTAAAAAGTTGCTTCCTTTAAACAAAATTCCATTTTTGGAAGCGGCTCCAATTCCTCCAAAATACCCCAAAGGAATACTGATGACCAAAGCACAAGGGCACGAAATTACCAAGAATACCAAGGCTCTGTATAACCATTGACTAAACAAATAATTATCTACAAAAAAATAAGGAATTGTTGTAATTAATAATGCTAAAAGCACTACAATCGGGGTGTAGATTTTTGCAAATTTTCGGATGAATAATTCGGTAGGTGCTTTTTGAGCGGTGGCATTTTGTACTAATTCTAAAATTTTTGAAAGCTTGCTGTCTGTGTAAGCGGTGGTTACTTTTACCTGTGCAACGGTTGTTAGGTTTATCATTCCTGCTAATACGGTTTCGCCTTTGGTTTTCGTGTCGGGCTTGCTTTCGCCTGTAAGTGCAGCTGTGTTAAATGATGCTGTTTCGGATAATAATTCGCCGTCTAATCCTAATTTTTCTCCTGGTTTTAATTGGATAATATTTCCGATACTTACGGTTTCAGCTTTTACGGTTTTTGGTTGGTTATTTTCTAAAACAGTTACATCATCGGGACGTTGGTCGAGCAAGGTTTTAATATTCGCTTTGGCTCGTGTAACCGCCAATGTTTGAAACACTTCGCCAACGGCATAAAACAACATTACGGCTACACCTTCGGGATATTCGCCAATGGCAAAAGCTCCGATGGTGGCAATGCTCATTAATAAAAATTCTGAAAACACATCGCCTTTTCTGATGCTTTCAAAAGCTTCTTTAATTACGGGAAATCCAACAGGAATATAGGCTACAACATACCAAACAATTCGTACCCAGCCTGTGAACCAAGATTGCAGAAACCAATTATCGAAAGCGATGGCTATCATTAATAATGCAAAACTGATAATGGCTGGTAAAAACATTTGAAAGGTAGAATTATCGGTACTTCCGTGATTGTGACCGTCATCATCACTGTGTTCGTGATTGTGACCATCTTCGTTGTGATGCTTTCCCAATAGCTTTTTAGCGTTGGCATCGGTATATATTTTTTGTTCTTGTGCTGTGCAACAAAGCTGTTTACCTTGTGCATCATATTTATGTTTATGTTCCATATCTTTCTTTTTAATATCAAAGTTAATTATAGAGAGCCTGCAATGCTATTGCAAACTCTCCTTTAAGCACTTCTCGCAAATACCCTTACCAAATAGTTTTATCTCGTCAATTCTAAATTCATAATTCCTTTCCTGTGGTATTGTAAAATCTTCTTTACAGGTTGTCTGTTTACAAATTTTACAGTAGAAGTGCAGATGCCAATCTTTATGAGTTTTCTCATCGCACCCATCGTCACATAAGATATATTTACTTGTGTTATTGTCTTGAATACTATGTACAATACCTTTTTCCTCGAAAGTTTTCAGAGTTCTATAAATAGTAATTCTATCTGCTTTATAAAAATGGCTTTCTATTTCAGATAATGACATCGCTATCTGTTGTTCTTCCAAAAAGTCATACACCAAAATCCGCATACTGGTAGGGTTGGTGTTTTTTTTTAAAAGTTTCTCTTCAATATTTTTCATAACAAAAAATTAATGTTCGTGACCTCCTGTATTACTTAATTTTGCATTTACAAAAAAGGCTCCTTTTACCACAATTTTTGCATTGGCAGGAATTTCGTTCACGAAGTTTATTGCGGTATACCCCATGTCGGATACGCCTTTCAGTACTTCTATTTTTTCAAAGTTCATACTGGTTTTTTCTTCCGAATGCTCTTTTTCTTCGCCTTCCTTATGTTCGTGTGCTTCTTCTCCTTCTTCGTGGTGTTCTTCTGCTTTTTTATCGGTTTGCACAAAAATATAGTATTTACCATCGGCGTTTACAACAGCTTCGTTGGGTACAGCAGGAGTTGTTACATTGCTAAGACTGACAATACCAGTGATGTTCATTCCGTCAATTAAACCCTTTTTATTGCCATTTACACGGCAGTGTACGGCTATGGTTTTACTATCATTTTCAAATGATGAACCAATACTAAAAACAGTAGCATCATATTCGGTTGATGGATTGTTTGTTATAGTAAAGTGAATGGTTTGCCCCACTTTTACCTGTGGTAAATCCTTTTCAAAAACCTGTAAATCCAAATGTAATGAACTGTTATCTACAATTTCTATCACAGGCGAAGATACATCTGCATAACTTCCTATCTTGGCAAAAACGTTGCTAACCGTACCATTCAGCGGACTGGTTACGACCAATGCCGATCGTAGATTGCTATTTGATACCGAACTGGGATTAATGCCCATTAGCTGTATCTGCTGTTGTAAAGAAGCTCTTCTGGTTCGTAAGCTATTGAGTTCGGCTGTGGCACTTTGTAAATTTTTACCAGCACCGGCATTGCCTTGGTTCAGTTCTTTTTGCCTTGCCAATTCTTGCTCTGCAAAGGTTATTCTGCTTGCTGTGCTCAAGTATTCTTCCTGCAATTGTATAAACTGCGGATTGGCAATTGTGGCTATTACTTGTCCTTTCTTTACATAATCTCCAATTTGAACTTTAAGCGTTTTTATCACACCCCCATACAATGAAGTTGCATTGGCTTTGTTGTTATTGGGCACTTTTAGTAAGCCGTTTGCCCGGATTGTTGCTGTTAATTCTTTTTGTTCTATTGTACCTAATTGTATGCCTACCGTTTTTATTTGCTCTTCGGTAAGTGTGGCAATGGTTGGAGTTTCTTCTTCGTGAGCTTCTTCTTTTTTTGGTTCTTCTTTTTTTGTGCCGTGGTCGTGACCATCGCCTTCTTTGTGATTACTGCAAGCCGAAAAAGCAAATACTAAAACAACTATTGTTGTTATGCTCCAGATTTTTTTTATAGTGAATTTCATTTTACTTATTGATTGATGAATGAATAAATTTGAATTACGGATTGGTTTACTTGTTGAATGCTTTTCAGGTAATTCAATTCTATGTCGGTAGCGGTTTGCAATGCAAAAAGATACTCTACATAACTGATTTCGCCTGTTCTGTAACCCAATTGTGCAGCTGATACGATTTCTTTGGCATTAGGCAAAGCTTCCTGCTGAAAATAATTGAATTGCTGTATATCTTGTTGATATTGGTGCAAAGCATTTTGCATTTGTGTAGCAAGTATTTTCTGTCGCTGTTGTGCATTGGCTTCGGCTGCTTGCTTACTATAATCCAAAGATTTAATTCGTGCTTTTGTAGCACCGTAAGTAATGGGAATTGAGATGCCTATGTTTACAGAGCTAAATCGGTTTCCGCTATTGAAAAACCGCTCCGTTCCGTTTACATCCTGAAAACCTATCAAGGATTGATTAACGTAACCAATAGTAAAATCGGGTAAGCCTTGCGAACGCTCAACTTTTTTGGTTTGCTCGGCAATTTTAGCTTCCTGATACAAAGATTGAATGCTTGGGTGATTGGCTACGGCTTCATCATCCAACAAATTAGAAACTTGCAAAGGTTGAAAATTTCCTTTTTCTGCGATGGTAAAATCGTCTTTTGTGTTCATCAATGTCTTTAGATTGGCAACTGCATTCTTCAGAAATACTTCATTTTGTTTCAACAATAAATTGATTTCGCCTTTCTTGGCTTCCGCTGTGCTGATGTCGACTTTTTTGGTATCGCCAGTTTTGTATCTAAGTTGTGCTATTTTGATAAAATCATTGTACAAACTATCCAATTCTTGCAACTGTTTTTGATTATGTTGCAAGTACAAAATTTGGTAATAGTAAGTCCGCACCTGATTTTTCAACTCCAAAACCGAAATGTCTTTCTGTAATTCTTTACCTTTTATTTCAGCATTAATCAGTTGTTTTTTTGCTCCAAATAACGATGGAAACGGAATGGTTTGCGATACTTGAAAAGACTGATCGAATTTGGTACTGTTGTATTGCCCCAACTGTGCATTAAAATCTAGTTTGGGTAATTCTCCGGCAGTTTTTTTCAAAGCTTTGCTGGCATCAATTTCTAAAGCTGAAGCTTTAATGGTTTGATTATTTTGAAGAGCAATGTTAATCGCATCATCAACGCTCATTAAACTCTTTGTTTGAGCATTTGCTGTAAAGCTTACCAATGATAGAAGCAATACAATGACAGTTGCTATGAATTTCACTTGAGGTTTTATTTTTAAATTAATTTTTGAATTGAAAATTATATAAAGTAAGGGTAATACAAACAGTGTAAGAAATGTAGCCGTGACTAAACCGCCAATGACTACTGTTGCTAAAGGTTTTTGAACTTCGGCTCCTGCACTGCTACTCAATGCCATTGGTAAAAATCCTAAACTGGCTACGGTTGCCGTCATTAATACTGGTCGAAGACGGATTTTAGTTCCTTCGATTACTCTTTTAAATACATCTTTTATTCCTTCTTTTTCCAATTGGTTGAATGTGCCTATCAGTACAATTCCATTAAGAACGGCTACACCAAATAAAGCAATAAACCCAATTCCTGCACTTATGCTGAATGGCATACCACGAAGCAATAAAGCCAATATACCACCAATGGCACTCATTGGAATTGCTGTAAATATTAAGCCCGCTTGTTTAAAAGAACGAAAAGTAAAATAAAGCAACACAAAAATTAACAACAAAGAAACCGGAACGGCTATCATTAATCTATTACTTGCTTCCTGTAGATTTTCAAACTGACCACCATAAGTAAAGTAATATCCCGGTGGTAACTTTACCTGTGTATTTAGTTTTTGCTGAATTTCTTCTACCACGCTTTGTACGTCTCTGTCTTTTACATTAAATCCGATTACAATTCTACGTTTTCCTGCTTCTCGGCTTATTTGTGCAGGTCCTAATTTATAATCAATTGTGGCAACTTGTGAAAGCGGAATTTGATTACCTGATGAGGTGGGTATCATCAGATTGTTTACATCTTCAATACTACTTCTGTAAACACTATCTAAGCGAACGACCAAATCAAATCTTCTTTCGTTCTCAAAAATCACACCTGCGCTTTTACCTGCAAATGCAGTGCTTACCACGTTATTTACATCTTCTACTGTTATTCCGTAATTAGCTAAGCGAGTACGGTCATATTCTACATTTATTTGCGGTAAACCGCTTACACGTTCTACTTGTGGAGCGGTAGCACCTTGAACAGTTTGTATAATTTTGCTAACCTTTTCTGCATTTAAAGCTAATGTATCTAAATTTTCGCCAAATATTTTTACTGCGACATCTTGCCTAATACCTGTCATTAGTTCATTGAAACGCATTTGTATTGGTTGGTTCTTTTCAAAAAACACACCAGGTATTGCTTCCAATTTTTCATTAATAGCATCAGCTAATTCATCATAAGTTCTACCGCTTTTCCATTCGCTTTGCGGTTTCAGCAAAATCATCATATCAGTTGCTTCGGGAGGCATCGGGTCAGTTGGTACTTCTGCTGCTCCGGTTTTACCCACCACCATTTTCACTTCATCAAATTTTTTAATAATTCTACTGGCTTGCATAGAAGTTTCGATGCTTTGGCTCAATGAACTGCCTTGTGGTAAAATACAATGAAATGCAAAATCCCCTTCTTGTAATTGAGGTATAAATTCGCCACCCATTCTGCTAAATAAGAAAATACTAAAGGCAAATATGGCAACGGTAATTCCTACTAACCAATATTTTATATTGATGGCTTTTTCTAATAATGGCTGATACATTTTTTGTAACCAATTCATCATTCGATCTGAAATAGTTTCTTTATGAGTAGGATTTTTTGACAGAAACAAGGCGCACATCATTGGGATGTAGGTCAAAGACAAAATCAATGCTCCAAAGATTGCAAAACCTACAGTTTGTGCCATTGGTCTAAACATTTTACCTTCTACACCAACCAACGTAAGAATAGGAATGTACACAATTAAAATAATGATTTCACCAAAAGCTGCACTGCTACGTATTTTTGAAGCTGAGGTAAAAACTTCATTATCCATTTCCTGCTGAGTGAGCCTTTGTTTGGATTTTCTTAAACCTAAATGATGTAGTGTGGCTTCAACAATGATTACCGCTCCATCTACTATCAACCCAAAATCTATTGCTCCTAAACTCATTAAATTGGCACTTACGCCAAACACATTCATTAAGGCCAAAGCAAACAGCATTGCCAAAGGAATAGCGGATGCTACTATCAATCCCGCTCTAAAATTTCCCAAGAAAAGAACCAAAACAAAAATGACAATCAATGCACCTTCTATCAGGTTTTTTTCTACCGTATTCATTGCTCTGCCTACCAAATCTGTACGGTCTAAATAAGGTTCAATAATAATATCATCGGGTAAAGATTTTTGAATAACAGGCAACTTTTCTTTGATACGGTTAACAACCTCGTTGCTGTTTTCGCCTTTTAGCATCATCACTACACCGCCTACTGCATCTACTTCGCCGTTGTAGGTCATTGCTCCATATCGTACAGCACTTCCAAAACGTACATCTGCTACATCTTTAATAAAAATGGGAATACTACCTCCATCATTTTTTATACTTATGTTTTTCACATCATCCAATGAAGTAACCAAACCGATACCCCTAATGAAATAAGCATTCGGTTTTTTGTCAATGTAAGCACCACCAGTATTTTGGTTGTTTTTTTCTAATGCCAAAAAAATATCGGTAACACTTACACCCATAGCTTTCAAACGATTGGGATTTACGGCAACCTCATATTGTTTCAGCTCGCCACCAAAACTATTTACTTCGGCAATTCCCGGAGTGCCGTACAACTGTCTTGCTACGATCCAATCTTGCATTGTACGCAATTCTTTGGCATCGTATTTTTGTTCACTTCCTTTTTTGGGATGGATAATGTATTGATAAACTTCTCCCAAACCTGTACTTACGGGAGCAAGTTCTGGTGTTCCAATTCCTTTAGGTATTTTTTCTTCGGCTTCTTTTAATTTTTCATTAATTAATTGGCGAGCAAAATAAATATCAACTTTGTCTTTAAATACTACTGTAATTACCGATAATCCAAACCTAGAAATACTTCTGGTTTCTTCTAAATCTGGTATATTAGCTATACTTTGTTCAATAGGAAAAGTTACCAATTGTTCTACTTCCTGACCTGCCAATGTGGGACAGACCGTAATTATTTGCACCTGATTATTGGTAATATCGGGCACGGCATCAATAGGTAGTTTTGTGGCACTCCACACTCCCCAAATAATGAGTAACAAGGTCATTATACCAATGACAAGCTTGTTTTTGATACTGAATTTTATAATGTTATCTAACACGTATATCTGTTTAAATTTTTGACAAATAAATTCTAGCCCCTTTGGTTAAGAAGCCATCAGATAATCAAATAACTATTGCGTAAAGTGTGATGCCTGAATTACCTCTATAAATGAAGAGTTATATCGAAAATACATAACGCAAATACGAAGGTGCAAACAACACCCCTATGCCAATTAAAAGCAATACAGTTAACTGAGGCTTGCAACAAACCATCAATAGCAACAAGAAAATCTAAAAAAATTAAACAGTAAATTTTGGCGGATGCCAAATACTTCCGTAGTAATTGGAAATTAAGGTATAATCACGTATTGTGATTTTTTTAGTAATGAAAGCAACTCTAGGATGTCTGATTTCAAACGGTTTGAAATTATAATAAGTAATGCTAATACTGCAACAACTACAATAGCAAAAAGGACTACAATGATCGTCTTTATCTTGATTGTGATCGTGAGATTGCACTATTTCAGTTGTATTACTATTGTCCTCGCACCGATTATTCCCATCGCTGCAAGGCAACGATGAAAGCACCATCAAGTAAAAAGTCAATATTGTAATTATCCATCTCATTATGATGCAAATATAAAAAAATAATTCTTGCAATCGGATTGCAAAGTTCCATATCGTTTAATTGCATCTGTCACACCTTCTTGTAAGCGCTAAATTAACACATTCAAATTTAAAATTTTGAAGAATATTGATTTTAGGGATTTCTGCATCTGTAAGGAAAAAAGTTCGTTTACATTGTAAGCAATGAAAATGCGTATGTAGTTCTGAAGGATTGTACCTTCAACCTTGTTTGTCCTCTTTCCCTATCATACAAAAGCCACCCACTGCCAAACAATACCTCTGACTGCCACTTTCTTATAACGCTCTAATTTCTGAAACACCTTTGTCCCGAAAGTCCGCAAGGTGCGGGATAACAATAACAAATTAATGTGTTTCAATTATGGAAAAACAGAGAAAAAAAGTTTTACTGGCAGCCGTGGCTATGCTGTCAGGAATTGGTGCTTTCGCACAGGGAAACGGTACAGCAGGTATCAACGAGGCTACCCAAATGGTAACGTCTTATTTCGACCCCGCAACCCAATTAATCTACGCCATAGGTGCAGTAGTCGGGTTAATCGGAGGTGTTAAGGTGTACAATAAATTCAGCTCAGGCGACCCCGACACATCGAAGACTGCGGCAAGCTGGTTCGGTGCGTGTATCTTTTTAATCGTGGCAGCTACCATCCTGCGTTCATTCTTTCTTTAATCCTCTAGTTTATGAACAATTACAACATAAACAAAGGCATAGGAAGAACGGTGGAATTTAAGGGTCTGAAAGCGCAATACCTGTTCATTTTCGCTGGCGGACTACTCGGTACACTCATCTTCGTGATGATACTATATATGACTGGCGTAAACTCTTACATCTGCCTTTTTCTCGGAGCAGGCGGTGCTTCGCTGATTGTGTGGCAGACCTTTTCACTGAACAGGAAATACGGCGAACACGGATTAATGAAGATAGCCGCTAATAAAAGGCATCCTCGATACATCATCTGTCGCAAGCCTGTACACCTCTATTTAAAATTCACATCTAAACAGAATGCAGTATGAGAAATGTATCTAAAACAACAACGCTGGAAAATAAATTTCCTTTATTGGCGGTAGAAAACAACTGCATTCTTTCCAAAGATGCAGATATTACCGCCTGCTTTGAGGTTCGTTTGCCGGAACTGTTTACTGTAGCTTCTGCGGAATATGAAGCCATTCATTCCGCCTGGCATAAGGCTATCAAGACCTTGCCTGATTTTACAGTTATTCACAAACAGGATTGGTATATTAAGGAAAGCTATACGCCCAATTTGGCAATCGAAGACCAGAGCTTTTTATCGAAGTCTTACCAACGTCATTTTAATGAGCGATCGTTCCTAAACCATTACTGCTACCTCTTTTTAACCAAGACAACTAAAGAGCGTATGCGTATGCAAAGTAATTTTTCATCGCTTTGCAAAGGTTCGCTGATACCAAAGGAAATCAGGAACAAGGAAACGATACACCGCTTTATGGAAGCAGTGGCACAATTTGAACGTATCGTAAACGATAGCGGTTTTATAACCCTGCAACGTCTTACCGAAGATGACATTATCGGAACGGACGAAAAACAGGGATTATTGGAACAGTACCTTACGCTATCAAGGGAAGCTGGAACACCGATGCAGGACATCGCTCTCGGAACGGAAGAAGTCCGTATCGGGAACAAAAGGTTGAGCCTGCACACCTTGTCCGATACTGACGATTTACCCGGAACGGTATCGGCTGATACCCGTTTTGAAAAGCTATCTACCGACCGAAGTGATTGCCGTTTGTCATTCGCCGCACCTGTGGGCTTGTTGTTAAACTGCAACCACATTTACAACCAATATTTGTTTTTGGATAACAGCGAAGCCAATCTACAAAAGTTTGAGAAGTCCGCAAGGAATATGCACTCACTGGCTCGTTACAGTCGTGCCAACCAAATCAACAAAGAGTGGATAGAAAAGTACCTAAACGAAGCCCACAGTTTTGGGCTATCTTCTGTTCGTGCTCACTTCAACATTATGGCGTGGTCGGATGATCCGGCAGAACTGAAACAGCTAAAAAATGATTGTGGTAGTGCTTTAGCATTGATGGAATGTAAACCCAGACACAACACTACCGATGTAGCAACATTGTACTGGGCAGGAATACCGGGTAATGCAGGTGATTTTCCCGCAGAGGAAAGTTTTTACACCTTTATCGAACCTGCATTATGCTTCTTCACGGAAGAAACCAATTACCACAATTCGCCTTCGCCATTCGGTATCAAAATGGCTGACCGCCTGACCGGAAAGCCTATCCATTTGGATATATCGGATTTGCCTATGAAGCGTGGCATAATCACAAACCGGAACAAGTTTATACTCGGTCCATCGGGAAGTGGTAAATCGTTCTTCACAAACCATATGGTTAGGCAGTATTACGAGCAAGGCGCTCACGTTTTGCTTGTGGACACCGGAAATTCTTATCAAGGTTTGTGCGAACTCATTAAAGGTAAAACCAAAGGCGAAGACGGTGTTTACTTTACTTATACAGAAGACAACCCAATTGCCTTTAATCCTTTCTATACCGATGATGGCGTATTCGATATTGAGAAGCGTGAAAGTATCAAGACTTTGATACTGACACTCTGGAAACGTGATGATGAACCACCAACCCGTTCAGAAGAAGTAGCATTATCGAATGCTGTATCAGGCTATATCGAGCGCATCAAACAGGAAGATATTTATCCATCATTCAATGGCTTCTATGAGTATGTAAAAGGCGATTACCGCAAGGTACTCGAAGAAAAACAGGTAAGGGAAAAAGACTTTGACATTGCCAATTTCCTTAACGTACTCGAACCCTACTACAAGGGCGGTGAGTATGATTATTTGCTCAATTCCGATAAGCAGTTAGACCTGCTTTCCAAACGCTTTATTGTCTTTGAAATTGATGCGATAAAAGACCATAAAATCCTCTTTCCCATAGTTACCATTATCATTATGGAAGTCTTCATTAACAAGATGCGTAGGCTCAAAGGTATTCGCAAACTCATCTTAATTGAAGAGGCTTGGAAAGCGATTGCCAAAGAAGGAATGGCAGAATACATCAAGTATCTCTTTAAGACCGTCCGCAAATTCTTCGGAGAAGCGATTGTCGTAACGCAAGAGGTCGATGATATTATCCAATCGCCTATCGTCAAAGAAAGTATCATCAATAACTCTGACTGTAAAATCCTTTTAGACCAACGAAAGTATATGAACAAGTTTGATGATATACAGGCGATGTTGGGGCTTACAGATAAGGAAAAAGGGCAGGTACTTTCTATCAATATGAACAACGATGCAAGCCGACTTTACAAAGAGGTTTGGATAGGCTTAGGTGGTACGCACTCGGCAGTCTATGCCACCGAAGTTAGTTTGGAGGAATACCTTGCTTACACCACCGAAGAAACCGAAAAAATGGAAGTGATGCAGCTTGCTGCTGAACTGGACGGCAATGTAGAACTCGCCATCAAGCATATCGCAATGCAAAGGCGGGACAAAGTAAATCAATAGTCAATTAACAATTTAAAAATTCAGAAACAATGAAAAAAGTATTGTATCTGGTGTGTACGGCACTAATGCTCGCCGTAGCACCGTCAGCTAAAGCCCAATTTGTAGTAACTGACCCTGCAAATCTGGCATCAGGAATTATCAACAGTGCGAACGAAATCATACAGACTTCTTCCACCGTGAGCAATGTAGTAAAGAACTTCAACGAAGTAAAGAAAGTGTACGATCAGGGTAAGGAATATTACGACAAGCTAAAAGCTATCAACAACCTTGTGAAAGATGCCCGTAAAGTACAGCAAACCGTATTGTTGGTAGGTGATGTGTCCGAAATATATGTTCAGAACTTTGGAAAAATGATGAACGATCCCAATTTCACACCACAGGAATTGGTTGCAATCGGCAATGGTTATTCGGCACTGCTCAATGAAAGTACCGAACTGCTGAAAGAATTGAAGCAAATTATAACCTCTTCAAGCCTTTCGCTAAACGACAAAGAGCGTATGGATATTATTGATCGTGTGTACAAAGAGGTAAAGGATTACCACAGCCTTGTACGCTACTACACTAATAAGAACATTTCTGTAAGCTACCTAAGAGCGAAAAAGAAAAACGACGCACAGAGAGTTCTTGAACTCTACGGAACTTCTAACCAAAAATACTGGTAAAAATGGAATGGGATAATCTTCACGAACTCCTTCGTTCACTTTACGACGATATGATGCCGCTTGCAGGTGATATGGCGGCTGTGGCTAAAGGATTGGCGGGATTGGGTGCGTTGTTCTATGTAGCATTAAAGGTTTGGCAGGCTTTAAGCCGAGCCGAGCCTATCGATGTGTTTCCGTTACTGCGTCCATTCGCTCTGGGTCTTTGTATAATGTTCTTTCCAACCATCGTGTTGGGAACCATTAATGCAGTATTAAGCCCGGTAGTTACAGGAACTCACGCCATACTCGAAGACCAGGTGCTTGACCTCAACCAACTCCAGCAACAGAAAGACCAATTGGAATACGAAGCAATGGTACGAAATCCCGAAACCGCCTATATGGCATCAGACGAAGAGTTTGATAAAAAGCTGGATGAATTGGGCTGGTCGCCATCGGACGTTGGTACAATGGCAGGAATGTATATGGACAGGCAAGCCTACAAGATAGAGAAAGCAATAAAGGATTGGTTTCGCAATTTATTGGAAATACTCTTTCAGGCGGCGGCTTTAGTTATTGATACCATACGAACATTTTTCCTGATAGTCCTTTCGATACTGGGGCCAATAGCTTTTGCTATTTCCGTTTGGGACGGATTTCAGTCCACGCTCACACAGTGGATCACGAGATATGTCAGCGTATATCTCTGGCTTCCTGTTTCCGATTTGTTCAGCTCGATGCTGGCAAGAATACAATCCCTCATACTGGAAAGGGATATAGCAATGCTTGCCGACCCGACCTACATACCCGATACGAGCAATACGGTGTACATCATCTTTATGATTATCGGTATCGTTGGCTACTTCACAATTCCAACAGTAACAGGTTGGGTAATCCAAGCCGGAGGTGCAGGAAACTTTACTCGTAATGTAAATCAAACAGCGATGAAGGCAGGAAACCTTGCGGGTGCTGGTGCAGGATCTACAGTAGGAAACATCGGCGGTAAACTGATTAATAAATAACAATAAATCATTCAAAAAAATGGAATTTAAAACGCTAAGAAATATCGAAAACAGCTTTAGGCAGATAAGACTATATGCCATTGTGTTTGCGGTTCTCTGTATTGGCGTGGTAGGATATGCCGTATGGCAGTCCTACCGCTTTGCAGAAGAACAACGCCAAAAAATCTATGTATTGGATAACGGCAAATCTTTGATGCTTGCCTTATCGCAAGATGCAAGTATCAACCGACCTGTGGAAGCAAGGGAACACGTCAGACGTTTTCACGAGCTGTTTTTTACACTTGCTCCCGACAAAAACGCTATAGAAAGCAATATGAGCAGGGCATTCAATCTTGCCGACAAAAGTGCCTTCGACTACTATAAAGACTTGTCAGAAAAAGGCTATTACAGTCGTATTATATCAGGAAACGTACAGCAACGCATCGAAGTAGATAGTGTGGTCTGCAATTTCGATACCCATCCTTATGCGGTACGAACCTATGCAAAACAATTCATCATTCGGTCAAGCAATGTAACCAGACGTAACTTAATTACTTCCTGCTACCTAGTCAACTCCGTTCGCTCTGACAACAACCCACAAGGCTTCAATATCGAAAAATTTGCAGTCGTGGAAAACAGGGATATAGAAGTCATCGAACGCTAAAAAACAATCTTATGGAAACATTATCAGATTTAAACACGTTCGCAAAAATCCTTACAGAAAAAGGATATAACGGCTATTTTCATACGCAGGGTGCGTATGCCGGAAAGCTGAAAGAAAGTATCAGCGATTACCTTGAAAGCTGCCAAAAAGGTGCAGATACTTTGCCTAAACAAGACTTGTTGTTGACAGGCTACCTACAATGGTCGGGAGAAGACAAGCCAAGTGTAGAATGCAGTATGTGGGTAAATTATCTGAACGGCAAATTCTCACTCAACAGAATGGAGGTGGCAAGAAAAGACCAATTTGGGCAATTGCTAAAAAAATCGGAACTGACAAACCTCTCTTTAATAGTCGTACCCAATGCAGTTGAGGTTATTGCTTTGGTTAATGATGAACAAAAGCAAAATGTGGGTAAAATCTCCAAGCGGTTCAAGCTCTAACATCATCATAAAAAATTAAGAGTATGAAAAAACTAAGAGCAAATATGGATAGGTATTTTGATAAGCTCGACGAACGTTGGCAGGCATTGCCAGTGCGCAAACAGCACCAATATACCCTGTACTTTTTTGTGGGATATCTACTGCTTACCGCAGGTGTAATTTTCAAAGTCTGGTACGATACCTCAAAGTCTGGAAACGATATGATCATAGAGCATATCGAAAATCCTGTCCTCAAAAAAAATGGAAGTCCTGCAAGATTGCAGGATAGTGTATCAACAATTTTAAAAAATCAAATTTATGAAAGAAAATGAGAACAAAAAATCGGTTGTTCGGGTAACGGAGGGGAACTCGACAGCAACTGCTGATGTGTTGCAAGACGGCACACAGAATAATAAGGAGAAGCTCAAAAAGCCCTTAATTTTCGGCTTAATGGCGATTGTTTTCGTGGGTTGTATGTACCTCATATTTAAACCATCCGAAGACAAAAAGACAATTGAAAATGTAGGGCTGAACGATGCGGTACCAGAGGCTACTGGAACTGGAATGCCTGCAGACAAAGGCAAGGCGTATGAACAGGAAATGCTCGAACGCAAAGAGCAGGAAAAACGCAATGCATTGGCTACACTTTCAGACTACTGGAATACAGAAGACAAAGAAGAGCCAACCGACGAACCGTTTAATGAAGAAGAGGAAAACAACAGCTTTGGCGGTAGTGGGAGAAATTCGGCAAGAAGCAGTAACCCTGCTTTGAACAGCTATCGAAATAGCCAAAGCGCATTGAGTTCCTTTTATCAAGATGATAACGCTGAAACAATGGAACTGCGTAAGCAGGTGGACGAATTGAAAGAAAAATTATCAGAAAAGGATGTGCCACCTGTGGCCACAGTTGATGACCAATTGAAGCTAATGGAGAAATCCTATGAAATGGCAGCAAAGTATCTGCCAAAAAATGCGAATACCGAAAATTCAACACCTGCTAATGGTGCTGTTCCGGATGCTGTTAGTGCTATGGCTACTAACCAAAAAGAGCATTTTGTATCGTTCACATCAGCAAGAAAAAATACAGTATCAGCCCTTTACCGTGAACCATCGGACAGTGCTTTTTTAGCGGATTGGAGCGAAACAAAGAACCGTGGGTTTTATACCGCTGGTTCTTTGGAACAAATGGCACAACCCAAAAACAGTATCAAAGCCTGTGTACACGATGCCCAAACAGTAGTTGGCGAAACAGGTGTGCGTTTACGATTATTAGAGCCTGCAAAAACACCGAGCCGTACCATTCCAAAAGGAACGATTTTAACGGCTAATGCGAAATTTCAGGGAGGGCGTTTACAACTAAAAGTTACCTCGATAGAACTGGAGGGCAATATCATCCCGGTAGATATAACCATTTACGATTTGGACGGACAGCAAGGCTTGTACGTTCCGTATTCGCCCGAAATGAATGCCCTTACCGAAATGGCAGGCAATATGAGCCAGACAGGCGGAACAAGCGTAATGCTCACGCAAAATGCTGGACAGCAGGTTGCCGCAGACCTTAGTCGTGGTGTGGTACAGGGAATTTCGGGCTATTTTGCTAAAAAGGTAAGAACCCCAAAAGTTACGCTGAAAGCAGGACATCAGGTCTTCCTTGTATCTAAACAATAATGTTGAATTCAAACAAATAAAACAATGAAAAATATTTTAAAAACCTTTTGGACAATTGCCCTCATACTCGGCTTTGCCGTACAATCTTTTGCACAAGACAGCATCAGAACTCCGCTTGCATTAGGCAAGATAGAACCGTATAAAATGGAAGTTACCTACGATAAAACTTCGCACTTGATTTTTCCGACCGCTATCCGTTATGTGGATTTGGGAAGCGAATATCTGATTGCAGGAAAAGCAGAAGATGCGGAAAATGTTTTGCGTGTAAAAGCATCTGTAAGGGATTTCGAACCTGAAACCAATTTTTCGGTCATTACCAATGATGGACGTTTTTACAGTTTCAATGTATATTACAGTTCCTATCCCGAGGCATTGAGTTATGACCTGCTCACAATGCAAAAGGCAGTAGACAAAGCTAACGGTAACGATGTGCTTTTTGAAGAATTGGGCAATAATTCGCCTTCACTGGCAGGATTGCTTTTGGAAACGATTTACAAAAATGATAAGCGTATTGTAAAGCACATTGGGGCAAAAAGCTTCGGCATACAGTTTATTTTGAAAGGTATTTATATCCACAACGGCAAATACTATTTCCATACGGAATTGAGAAATAAAACCAATGTGCCTTTCCAGATTGATTTTATCAATTTCAAAGTAGTAGATAAAAAGGTAGCCAAACGTACTGTAGTACAAGAACGCCCTATGATACCACTTAGAACATACAAACCTTTGGACGAGATTGGCGGAAAACTAACCGAACAAAACGTATTCCTGCTAGACCAATTTACCATTGCCGATGACAAGGTACTGTTGATTGAGATTTTCGAGAAGAACGGTGGCAGACATCAAACTTTGCAGGTCGAAAATTCAGACTTAATCAAAGCTCGTTTGATAAACGATATGCACCTAAAATTTTAATAACATTTTAATGCAATAATATGAAAAAGTATATCTATACCGTGATGTTCATTTTGATGGCCATCACGGTTACACAGGCACAAAGAATGCTCCCAAAACAGAAAGGACTGGAAGTAAGTACAGGTGTAGTATCCAACGATAAAATTGGTAATGATTATTACCTCAATATTGGAATGACCGTGAACGGTAAACATGGTAACTACCAGCTTTGGGCGTTGGAATACACGCACCAATACCACGACTACAAAGACCTCCGCATACCGCAGGAAACCTATACAGCCGAAGGTGGTTACAGTTTCTTTCTCTTGGGCGATGCCCGTAAAAACATTACGCTGAACTTCGGGATAACAGGTGTGGTCGGTTATGAAAGTATCAATCGTGGCGAAGCGATGTTGTATGACGGAGCAAAGATTTTGAGTGAAGACAATTTCATTTACGGAGCTGGTGGACGGCTAACTTTGGAAACGTACCTATCAGACCGATTTGTGTTGGTGCTACAAGGACGCACAAAAGTCTTTTGGGGTACAGATTTGGAACAGTTCCGACCATCAGCAGGTATGGGGTTAAGGTTTAATTTTTAAAACGTAAAAACGATGATAGCAATATTCAATAAATTCAGAATAGGATTAAGCTCAATATATGTATTGCTGGCAATCCTCACAGCTTCGGTAATTTTAGTATCTTGTAGCAAAGATGATGAACTCGAAATACAGAACGATTTTCCTTTCGAGGTAAACGTGATGCCTGTTCCCAAAGATATAGTCAATGGGCAGACGGTAGAAATACGCATTGCCATACAGCGAACAGGCAATTATAGCAACACACAGTATTTTCTTCGCTATTTCCAATTTGACGGACAAGGCACATTGCGGTATTACGATGAGCAACCATATTTACCAAACGATTTGTACCCGTTACCGACAGATCAGTTTCGCTTATACTACACTTCAACATCTGCCGTGTCACAATCTTTTGAGGTTTGGATTTCCGACAGCTTTGGCAACGAAAGAAAGATAAGTTTTCAGTTTAACAGTAGTGATTAAGGAGTTAAAACCTGCCAATCGGGCAGGTTTTTTTTATACCTTTACGCTTATGAAAGTGGAGATAAGAAAAGAAGTAAAGGAAGATTTCGGAACTGTTTTTGAGCTGATAAAAAATGCTTTTGAGAAAGAGGAATATAGCGACCACAAAGAGCAATATTTAGTCGAAAGTTTAAGAAGTTCCGATGCGTTCGTTCCTGAATTGTCGCTCATTGCAGAAGTGAACAATCAGATTGTCGGTTATATATTGCTTACCAAAATCAATATCATAGATGCCGATAGGAAAATAAATACCTCACTTGCTATGGCTCCGGTTGCTGTGTTACCGGAATTTCAAGGCAACGGTATCGGTGCAAAACTGATTGAAGCCGCACATCATAAAGCGAAAGAATTAGGATTTGGTTCTGTGGTATTGTTAGGACACGAAAATTATTATCCAAAGTTCGGTTATAAACTGACAAAAGAATTTGGAATTAAGTTGCCATTTGATGTTCCCGATGCCAACTGTATGGCAATTGAACTAACTGAAAATGCTTTACTAAATATCAGTGGTATTGTTCAATATCCAAAAGAGTTTGAAATTGAATAGAGGGACAAATATTTTTCATAAATTCAAAGAGTAGAATATAATAGCTTATTGTTATGGTTGCATCATTGGTTATAGGGATAATATTTTTGGTTGCAGGTTTAGGACTTCGCTATTGGCTTAACCGACGAAAGTTTTACAGGCGTGGTCCGATGGGAGCCGAAGGTTTTTCATCTTATGAAAGTTCGGTTTTCATTAAATTTATTGAAAAGGTTGGTAAATGGATAGCTTATGGATTGATTATATTTGGACTTTTATCACTTTGGGTTTATTCTCGTGAGAAAAAAGATAGGGAAATCCAAAACATGGAAATCCAGAAACAGAATTAATCATTTTTAAATGACAAAATCCTTTGATGACATAACCTTGCGAAATATATCTGACATTATATCAAATCTATTAACGCATACAAAAATCACAGAACATTTAGCTGGTGCTAATATTTCTCAATCGCAAATTGGTACAAACAAAACCGACAGACTTTTTTATGCATTAAAAGAAAAGCAAATACAAGACAATTGTGGAAATAATGTATTGGCATTTGTAGTTAGGTTATTAAATCCTAAAAGATATAATTCCGAAGACGAATTTGAAAGAGACAGAACAACTATCAATGAAAAATTAGTTTACGAAGGGATAGAAATTGATAAAACCGGACAACCCCGACTAGTTGAAAAGGCTAAAACCATTTCAGAAGCTAAAAGCAGGTCACTTAAAATCAAAGAAAAAGTACACGGTATCGGAGTTCATTCAGAAATTTTACCATACTGCGAAGCCGAATGGCTGAAAGAAAATTATTTTCACTCTATACTAGAAATCACAAAAAGTGTTGCGGAAAGACTTAGGCAGAAAAGTGGCTATACTTCAGATGGAGCAGATCTGGTTGATGATTGTTTTGCTTTAGGAAAAGACAAAAGACCTATGCTTGCTTTTAATATGCTGAATAATCCAAGCGAAGAAAGTGAGCATAAGGGTTTCGGCAACTTCTGTAAAGGATTTTTTTCTATGTACCGAAATCCAAAAGCGCATAACCCGAAAATATTAGAAGACACTCAACTTTCAGAAATGACTGAAGTATTGGTTGTAGCTACAATTATTCATAACAAACTTGATAACACTTACAAAACAGGACTTAAATAGCGCAAATCGGATAACCCAAAAGTTATCCGATTTTTTAACTTACAAATCGGTGCATATAAAAGATGAGAGTTTTAGAGGTAAATAAATTTCGTCTGGACTGTGTTTTATGTAATCTTCTTTATCATAGTCCCACATAAAGCCAGGTCTGATTAAAGTAAAATCGTTTGTTTTATTTACGTACTGAACGTAGCTATAACCCCAAGGCGATTTGTAAATAATTTGCCCGTTAACTGCTGATGCATCAAAGTTCTTATCTTCAATCTGTTCAATCACTTTTATAAACGAAGGACATAGTCTTTCGTAAAATATCTCTAAGTTTTTTTCAAATCCCTTTGTTCTGTTTTTCAGCTCGGAAATTCTAATATTAATTTTGGATTTTAATTCTACAAAATTGCTATTGAAATCATCTACATTCCTACAACCTAAATAATGAAGTGCATTTAAAGCCATAGTAAAAAAGTAATGTAATTCATCATCTTTCCATCGATTGTTAATTAAGCAAACAATTGTATTTATGAGTGCCTCTTTTTTTAGTTCCTCGATTTTCTTTTTTGTATAGTCAAATTCATACGCTTTAAATCCGCTTCTTGCCAGCATCAAAAAGTCGCCAATTAAGTTTAAACAACAACCCTTTACATTGTTATTGTCATAATCGTCTACAAATGGTAAATAACTGAAAAAATGGTGCGTGTCTTGTTCGTCATACTTTGCAGATTTCCCTCCGTATTCACTTATCAACTCAAGAGCGATTAAATATTTAGTCAAATCTGTAAGTGTAGGCCTATATGTTTTTGGTCGACTATTCCCATAGAGAATTTCTTGTTGGTAATTGTAAAGGTTATCAAAGTAGTTCATCAACTTTCTTTTTTCAGATTTAAGAATGACAAAAGAGAGGTTACGAACCGTTGCCACTTCTCCTTCCTCATTTCCATTTATGTTGCCTAAATCGTCTTCTTGCTCATCAATACTTATATCAGCTTGTTTATTTGTTGAAATTCCATTTAAATTGATGAACTTCAAAACATCTAAAACACGTAGGGAAAGAGAAGAGAGTAGAAGGTTTTTTTCAAATCCAGAATTTTCTATTGCTTTATAGGAAGAGAGATCGTAAAGTTTTTCAGGTTCTTTGTCATCATTCAGCTTTGTAAACGTGCTTCTCCTACTATCTAAAAAGCTGGCTCCTGTTTCATTTTCTGTTTCATCAAAGATTGCATAATGCAACAAGTCGAGAACTTTGCTCAGCTCTCCATTTTGGATTTCGCTATAAATTTTTTCAATTTCCTCTGTCTTTGGATTAGGATGCGTTTTTGCCAAGAGGAAATAATCTGAAATCAAAAGTTTATTAGAGATAATCTCTTCACTAATATTTGTCAATTGCACATATTGGAAAGTGCCTAATTCTAAATTGAGTTTTGTTTTTAGTTCTTTCTCATAATTTGAGAATGTTTTGGAATACAAAAATCGGTTTTGTTTATCGAAGAAAACAACCTTAAATTCATCGGTATAGGTGCCATTGGAATGAAGTATAAATTCATCATAAATCAACTCTGCCGATAGCAGTTGTAGTTTAAATTGATTATTCTCGATTATAGTTTCATAAATTGATTTACTTGTAGTCGTTGTAAATTCATCAAGGGTTTTACTATTGCTTGTTTTCAGTTTTATGCCTAATTGATTTAACAGTCCACCTTTTTCTGACTGAATAAGAAGTGAAACTTCTGCATTTGAATTTTTGCCCAATAATCCCAATCCTGCAGGTGTAATATTGGCACTACCGAACAAGCAAAACTCTTTTCCATTTTTTGTCTTGAAATGAATAATCTTCCCGTGAAGTTTTGATTTTGAGTTTCCAGATTTTGCATATTGGATTTTGCTTACGCCTGCATCACACCAATCGTAAAATGTAAACGCTTTGCTCACTTGCATTGCAGAAGGGATTAAACCACTTTCATCCAATATGACTTTTACTATGGCTGAAGGAAAAAGAGAATTAAGTTCTTGCAATACTTTCCCATTTTTGTCATAATATGGAGAAATGGTAGTTATTTCTACTACTTTCTCATTGCTAAGATGTTTTAAAAGTTCGTTCCAAATAGAAGTTGTTTCAGTATTAAACAGGAAAGCAACCTTCTCTTTTTGCGACGTTTCGAAAAATTGAAATGGTTTTGTCTTTGGCAATTCATTCAGCCATTTAGAATGTTCAAGTATCCATTTTGTAGTTTTTTCATTCATCTGTCCTTTAACTGACGATGAAAGAGTTGATAGATAATCCCAAGCTGACGAAAAGACTGATGAATTTTCGGTTGAACGAATATCAAAATGAAATGCTCCCCAAATCTCATCATTGTTGCCATTTCCAGAATTTGTAAGGTTTCCAGAACCAACAATAAGCAATCCTTCTTTTTCACCAAACAACATCCAAATTTTTGGATGGAATACTGACTTTTGAAAAACAGGATAAAGTGAATAACCGGCAGAAAGTTGCATTTCTTCTCCTGTCACTTGTTGCATTAACTCTGAATAATAATGTCCATCAATAAAAACGTTGATGTTTCTCACGCCACAAGAACGCAACCATTTCATTGCTTTCATTTCAAAAAAATAAAAGTCAAAGCTGAAGGTAGTAAGAATTGCAGAATGATATCTTCTGCTTCCTATCAATGTTAGTATGTTTTCTCTTTCTAGTATCATCAGTCAACCAAAAGTTTCTTATGTAATTGCGATAAAATCCTTTGGTCGTTGATTACCTGCAAATCAAACATTATGTTTTGCAAGGCGTTCATTCTTGGCGATGTGTTTCTTGGAGGAAATGTATCTATGAAACGGATGTATTGTTCCTCAATAAAAAATTTGTGAGTAGCCTGTGAGCCGTTGCCCATTTTTCTGAGTGCAACCATTGAGTGCCTGTAAATAATTTTGCGTAAAATAAATTGTTCAACAAAATCTTGAAGTGTATCGTTTTCTGCTGTGTGAACTGTCAAGATACCATCAACCATATTCCCATCCCTTTCTATCTTTTTTCTGCTCATAAATTCTTTCAATGGATGAAGTTGCTCTCTATTATTTTTGAATATTTGAAGCAAAAGAATAAAGCCATATTTTGCTACTATAACAGGGTCGTTTGTTCCATCAATTTCCTTTTTGATGTTTTCCTCATCTTCTGTGTCAGGGATTAACTCCAAAATTTCTGCAAGTGAACTTGTTGGCTCTGTAGCTTGCTTTAGCTCTTTGCATATTTCATTTGTAATACTGCTTGAAAATTTCTTTACAAACAATGGTAGATATTGGTCTTGTTGGAAATCGTAAAGATGTTGTAATACAGCCCAAAATATTGTTCCGCAACTGTACTGCCAATACTCATTTAATTGATAGCAGTACCAACCAATATTAGTTTCCGTTTCAGGATAACCATTTGTTCCCAATTTCTTTCGGTAACTTTCCAATAGAAATCTATACCAGTCGTAATTATTTTCATTTTTAACAGCTGTATTTAAGAGCGACAAAATTGTTTCCCTTCTGTGAAAAGTAAAACGTTCTTCCATTTCTTGACTTGGATCGTCTTTGTCCAAAAGCATTTCTACATATAGTTGCCATTCGGCATTTTCTGTTTGTATCGTA
The DNA here is from genome assembly GCF_003815975.1 of Chryseobacterium bernardetii. Taxonomy (NCBI): domain Bacteria; kingdom Pseudomonadati; phylum Bacteroidota; class Flavobacteriia; order Flavobacteriales; family Weeksellaceae; genus Chryseobacterium; species Chryseobacterium bernardetii. Next base: position 292,541 of record NZ_CP033932.1, on the reverse strand, counting down.
TCAATCGCAAAATACTTTATCAGTTCTGAAATATCATCTTGGTAGAGTTTTCCTTTTTTGATATTAATATAAAATAACTCTTTTATTTGTGGTGACAATGATCCTTCAAAAGCCTCGGCTAATTGTTCCCCAGAAACTTTTTGTCTTGGGTGTGGTTTACTAATGTTGTAAATAACATCTCCATCATCATTTATTGCTGTAATAATTAAGGAAAGTGCCTGCATTGCTCCGTAATAATATTGTCCGAATGCACCGGATGGATATTTCCAATAAACATTTTTATCGGTATTGTCCTTGTCTGCTCCTTCGGCTAAGTCAAAATAAGTTTCCTCAGCTGTATTTATTAGGTTAGAAGCAAAGTTACTTCCTGTTATCTGTTGAACTCCTTTACGCTCGCTTTGCATAATTATGGCAATCATCAATTCAGCTCTGCGGATAAAACGATATTGTTCTTTTGAGTTGCCTTTCTTCTCGGTCTTGAAATAGAAGTCTAAAAGCCAACAATAAAACCCATAATAACGGAGACGATTAGTCAAATTGGAAATTCCAGGCAACATAGTGGCGTAAGTCGCTTCTGAGGTTGTTTGAAGGCCTAACGGGTCAAGTCCAGTGATTAGATTTATTGATGCTCCCCAAAACGGATAATTTGAATTGCCTTTTTGTAATACTGCCATTTAAAATTAATTTATCAGTAACCTATATTCTTCAAATTTACAAAATAAACTATCTTGAAATTTATATCGTGGCGACAAATACTGCCTTTCAACGCCAATCAATACAACATTTTCCAAGCCTTTACAAATCCTTGATAAATTCCACTTCCACAGCAAAATTGAGCAGATTATGGAAGTTATCGCAATACAAAAATCCGCATTGGACGGAATGACAAATGAACTGAAAGCACTTTTGGAATTGACCGAAAACGCCACTCGGAAATATATCCCGATTTTCAAAGAAGAAAAATGGTTAGATAACCAGGAAGTTTGTTTGATGATGAAGATTACTAAACGGACTTTGCAGACCTACAAGGACAAAGGGCTGTTACCTTATTCCAAACTGAACCGCAAGAATTATTATAAACTCTCGGATGTACAGGCTTTGCTCGAAGCCGGACAACCTTACAATACCAATGACAATGGATTTATTGACGAATGATAATGAAGAAATCATTTCCCATCAAGAAATGATATTGCTGTTGAGAAACCGTATCGAAAGTATATTAAAAAACTATCGTCCTGTAATGAATGGAGAAATTTATTTGTCGGGCGAAGATGTATGCAAACTGTTACACATTAGCAAACGCACTTTACAGCAATATCGTGATGATAATATCCTGCCGTATATTCAGATTGGTGGCAAAATTATTTATAAGGAAACAGATTTGATGACAATATTGGAGCAGAATTATATCAATCACAAAACTAATTCAGACTAAGCTTTTTTATTGCATTAATACATCTAATAGCAAGAGTTTAGTATCTTTGCTATGTAAAATATAGAAATACTTAAAGTGTTTTTGCTTTAAGTCCCACATTGAAAACTGGTAATTTTTAGACAACGGGACGATAAGGAAGAACGCTCATGCCATAGGCGTGGGCGCTCGCTTATTCGTTGTCGGGTATACCAGTGCCTCAATGTGCGGTAAGTGTAGTGGCCTGCGCTTTCTTTTTGTGCAGGGCTACATCAACTTTAAAAAAGTATGATGATATGGAAACTGGTACAGCACAAAAAAAAATTACACTCGCCTTTATCAATGATAAAAGCCCAATTTTAGATTTCATTTGTAAAGACCTCATTGCTTCAGGAACTGAAGTCTTATTTCGTTCAGAAAGCATGGAAGCTGGACTGTCACAATTATCTTCATTAAATGAACTCCCTAAAATTTGTATTATCGACCTTGATTTTTACGATAAAAACATACTGGTACAACTTCAGGGATTAAGAACAAAATATCCAACAATAAAACTGATTGCACATAGTGATATTGATGATGAGAAAGTGGGTAAATATCTTTTAGATATTGGTTTTTCAAGTTACTTGCTGATTGGTAATGATGCGGAATATTTTAGAAAAGTAATAGAAGCCGTTATCAATTAGGATAAAATTCACTAATTCTCATACAAAATACTAGCGATTTTTTTATCATTTAGTACAAACCTTATCTGCTCATATTTTTGAGTAGGGTGCATATCCTTTTCTGTAACTGGCGGAAAATATTTTACTCCAATAGTCACGTTTGGTAAACTAAAACTCCAAGATGACCTGATTTTAAAATTCTTACCACACAATTGTTGATCGGATGAGTTCAGATACTCTTTGAATTTTGAAAGCCCTTCGATTTCAAATAATGTTTTCCAGTTTTTACGAACTTCAAAAATGATATTTTCGTCAAGATTTTTCAGGATACTACTTTCATCGGAACTGTTACAGGCGTTTATAAAATCTCTGATGATTTTTCGTGGTTGTTTTTGAATTTCTCTGATTTCTTTCTTTTTGTTTTCAAGGTAAGTGCCAAAATCCTGATCCACTACTTTGGACAATTTGTAGTATCCTGAATGAAAAGCTTCTAAGGGAGATTTGTATAATCTATCAAAAAATGTTGCTTCATCAGGGTTATTGGTTTTAAAATGATCCAGAAGCAAAAAACCTTTTTCTTCAGTAGCACTGTTAACACCATCTGCAATATTTACAAAGTAGTACTGCTCTTTATCTTCGAACAAAACTTTGATTTTAGGGTTGAACTTTTCAAGCTTATTTACCGATGCTTTTACAAGATATTTCGTTTCATCCAAAGGATTTTCAATCCGTCTTCCCCAGCCATCAGTCGATAATTCTGATTGGTATCGGGATATTTGAACCCGTATTTCCTTCCGTCCTTTTTCGAGGTCGGTGGTAAATTCATATCCAGGAAAAGAATTGAGAATAGCCGTGTCTAATTCCCATTCCTCATAATCACTTGTGAAATTTATTTGATAGCTAAATTCATATTCCCGTATGTAAACCGGAAATTGGAACTTGTTCCCGACGATTGTTTGCTCTAATAAGGTAATATCGGATTTTCTGTTTACGGTTATTGAGATTTCAGTTTCAATCATTTTGAAATTTATTTTTACTGACAGTTTTAAAGTAATGCCATTTTTTTGTTCAAACCATTGTGCTTGAGAGTAGAAAGGAAATCAAGTGAAGACTGCTTAATCATTGTCGTCACCCAATTGGTCAATGTATTTCAAAATTAGATTTACTTGTTTGTCCTCGGATTTTGTAGAGGATATTTTTTCAATAATTTTGATCCTATCTTCTTTTGGTAATTTATTGAACGATTTTAAAACACCCGAATTTCTAAAAGTATCTAATATTTCTTTTTCTGTAATCGGCTCCTTTGAAGTCAATAAGTAAAGTGTCACAGTTACAGTGTCGCCACCACTTTTGCTGATTGCTTTCCTGATTTTGTCATTAATTGAAATTAGCTTGTCTTGTCCTCCAATCGTAAACAAATTAACACTGTCAATTGTGTAGTTGTCAATTGTACCAGATACTTTCAATGAACCCCATTTTCCTACGATATGTTTAGTGTTAGGTACTTGGATGTGATATGTCCAAGCACCTTTACCTGCTTCATATTTCAATTCGAGTTCCTCGTCCTTTACTAAGTATTTCATCTTTTATGACCTGTATTATAGCTTTACCGCTAACCCCATAATTTAGAAAATTTGGGTATTTTGTATAGGAATTAGTCTATTTGTTTTAAGGACAAATTTAATGAATTAGATGCTAGGGTTATGGCAAATATTCTATTATAAACCATCATTAATCAGGCGACGTTCTTTTGCTTCTTTTCTTTGGTCGCTGTGTGAAAAGAAAAGAAATCATTACCAAAAACAAAAAATGGGATACTGAATATCCCACGCAAAAAACTCGCAACCTGTTTGGTAAAATGTAAGGAAAGGGAATTGTGGGCCGGTGCATTTTTGCAAAGTGATTGCATCCGCTTTAAACCGCAAAAATGCGTTTCCGACCGTAGGAAGGAATTGCATTTTTGCCACCCGAATTTTCGGGTCAGGCGACTTTTATCGGGTGGGTTCGGAAATCTTTCAAATTGTGAAAAAATCCCCTGTATTCGGTCATTCCCCTACGAAACAAGTTCCACAACAAGGAGCAACCCATTTGTGTCAATGATGAATTGATAAACAAATCCTGCTTTTCCAATGCTTCGGCAAGTGAGCAACTTGGCGTATTGTCCTCTTGCTCGGATTGCTTCAACAATTCGCCAAATTCATCGGTAACAAATGGCAGGCTTGCCACCGTTTGGTATTTCTCTGAATTGGGTTGCTTTATCTCTCCGATAGTAGATAGTAGCACTTGTCCTGTATCTTGGCTGTTGCCAAAATCCAACCAATATTTTGGCTCATCTTGGTAATGTCTGCGGTAGCTTATTTCTTTAAGGATTTCAGCAACACCAAACCTCGCCTGTACATTGTCCACACATGTAATAGTAATAATTGCCCTTGCTTTTTCGGGTGGTCTTCCAAAATTATCTTTTTCAAATTTTCGGGTTTCGGCTTTCCAATTTGTACCTGCCCAACGGTTGCAACGATTGATTAAAGCAACGGATTTGTATAATCCTGTTTCACTTTCTGCAAAACGCTGTCTGCCCAAATTGGCACTCGTGATAACATCATCATCCCAAAGGCGGACTTGCAACCCTGCGTGTCCTAATGCTATCAAACTTTCGTTTATTTCCATTAAGGCGGTCAATACTTTTGAGCCTGTACCACCTGCTCCGATAAGGTTTACCGAAATCGGATTGGTAGGGTTGAGTAAATAGTTGTCCGTAAAATGAACTGCTGTTTTTGCTGTATTCATCACAATAGATTTTTAAGGGTTTTGTTGTTCTTTTTTAATATTTCTTTCGGAAAAGGTTTATCCGTATTGATAAGGTCTTTCCAAAGGTTTACAATGTTTGTTTTAGTCAAGTTTTCGCATAAAGAATGGCTGAAATAGGAATTGAAAAAATAATCTTCCCACGCCAGTATAAATTCCTCAACCGAAGCCGAATTTTTAATATCTATGCTTACCGTACCCATACATACATTGCCCTTTTCGTAGATATTGAAGAAAGGTGCATAATGCAATGGCGTTTTCTCGGTGGGTCTTCTGTCATTTGCCAAAGCAAATACTGTAAGACTGTTTTTGCTCGCTAACCATAGCATTGGCGGTACTTGTGCCATTCCGTTAGGTATGCCCAAACTATCCACAAAATACAGTTTCCGTTGTTGTGTTTTGGTGTACCAAAGTACCGTACCTTTTTCAGCATTTTGATTGATACGTAGGATATTGGTCGGTAAAATTCCTTTTGGTTTTAAAAATGCTTGGTTCTTTTCTTCATCGGTCTGTAAGGACTTTGCTAAAATATTGGCTTCTTCTACGGTTAATGGATGGGCATTGATAGGCGTTCCGTTGCTGTCCATATCAAAATGCTCCACGTACATATCGTTTTCTGTTCCTTTGGTTTCATAGAAAACCAAAGCGGATTTTGCATAGTACAATGTTCCAAAATGGTCTTTTATATCTGTTGTTGTATTCATTTTTCTATCGTTTTGTATTCGTATAATATTCCACTCAAATCATTCAATAAACCAAATAAACGGTTCTCAAAATCAAGATTGGCTGTTGGTATTTCGCTTCCGTCAAATCGCTTGGAAATAGTTGGCTCTTCCATTGCTCCGTACTCGTTAAATTCATTGTTGATGGTATCGGAAAGGCTTTCGTATAACCAACCTTTGGTGTCTGCAATAAATGAAATGTATTTTTCCATTCCGATTATTTCATTCTCGTCATTATCATAAGGGTCTTTTTCGGGCAATGTTGCGTTGCTAAAAATAGTGGTGTTCGGATATTCTGTGCAAAGGGCAAACGCATTACAAGCCACTTGCCAACATTCCCTGTCGAACGTATCAACACTTTTAAATCGGTTCAAACGCTGTTTAAATACCTTTAGATTGCTTCGGTTAAATAGCTTCTGTTCCATCTTTTCGCCAATATATTCGGCATTTCTCAATCCACTTTTATAGCTTTCAGTTTCTTCCGTTTCCTCGTCCTGTTCCACCCAATCGTTCATCATTTCGTAAAGCCAATACAAGTAACTTTCTTCCTGTCTGTAATAGGGAATTTGTGCAATGTGGTACAGATAACTACATACTGATATTAAAAGCTGTGCAGTCTTTTTACGCTTCGGGTCTTTGAGCATTTTAAAAAGCGGTACAATAGGAATGTAATACAAGGTTGTTCCTGTGTTGTACCGTTCCTCACTTGTAAAGTAGGTTTTCGTACTGTCCTGTATCAATTTAAAACCATCCCAATTTATATTGGTACGTTTTGCTTTGGCTTCCATATCCCACATAGCCAATACTACATTGTAGGGAAACTTAAAACTGTGGGTCTGCATTGGCTCAATGCTGTAATGCTCGGCAAGTTGGGAAAGGGACTTGTAAAAATCCCTTTCCGTTTTCTGACAAGCCTGAACAGATGGTGCTGTTTTCAGTTTGGGAAGAAACGTACACTTTAGAATACCATTGGTAGCATTGCTATTGGTACGGATTTCTGCTTGTCTTTCTGCACTTGGTTTGCATCTTTTGGTCTTTGTAGCCAATTGGCGAACTCGCCCAACTGTCGGTGCAATTGCCGTTGTCGTTTCTGTTCGGGTATGCTGATTGTTCCCGATATAATGTTGCGTTGCATAATTCATCGTTTTAAAATTTTGATTTAACCTTTCGTTCCCATTACGCTTTCAAATTTGTACTCTACTGCATCATCCTTGATTTGCGGTGCAGATGCTTTTGCAGTTGTCAAAATCGGGTACATATTGGCGTAAAAATTCATTACTGCTTCCACGCTCCAACGTGGTTCGGGGTCGGTCAGTCTGATGTCCTGTCCTTTATCTTTGAGTATAAAAACTCTCTCTAATTGCGTTGCTAATAACATAACTTTCTAATTTTGGGGTTAACACTTTTATTCTTCCTCGTCCGCTTCATCAATAGGATAATCGGCAGTAACTTCTTCCATTGTTCCGAAAAGGCTCGGTGTGGCGAACTTGTCGGATAATGATGTTTTGCGTTTGCGTATCTCGTCCGCTTTTTCGGGATACTCCGTCATATCGGGTACTTTCATCCACGCTTCACGGAATTTACCCTCTTTCTCCAACTCGTCAGCCTTTGCCATAGCATCTTTAAACTTCTTGTCTTTGGCTTCCTGTTCTTTCTTCTGCCTGTCGGCTTTTTCTTTTTCTATTGCGGAATGCTTTTTAACTTCTTCCAATTGCTTTAGGAATTTTTCCATATCCACCATTAAGCCTGATACCTTTTGTATAGGTGTGCTAATCTGCTCAAAAAATTCCTCGTCAAACTCTTGGGGTGTGGCGTTAAATGTCAATGGGGGAATACCGTTTTTGGCATTATCTCCGCATTGTTCGTTGTTAAGCAATACCGTTACAATTAGGTTGCTTTCTATTCCTTTTGAAATGTTCAGTTGTAAAACTCCTGTAAAGTCCAACTGCTGTATCTGATTGAAAAAATTTGTATTCATCGTTCTTAAATTTTAATTGTTATTACTTTTTTCTCTTTTGAGTTTCTCGTGCATATCTGCCCAATATTCCTGTCTTTCCTTGTCTGTTTCTCTTGGTGGGTCGTGCTGATATTCTTTATACCAACCTGTTTGTTGAATAGCTTTTATGAGGTCGGTAACTTCAATCCAATTCCCTTTTTTGTCTATGATTTTCATCGTACTTGGCTTTAAGTGTTATTTGCTGATTTCCGCTATTTGGTCAATCCTGCCATAAATGATACTTCTAAGACTTGTTTTGTCGGGAGCGTTGTATTCTGCCCAACTGCCGTACTGCTTTACGATATAGGATTTTAAAACATCCTCAAAACCAAAACGATAACCCATAAGCGGGACGGCTCTTTTGAAATAGGCGTTTCGGTTTACTGCTTCGGCAAGCCAATTTTTTTCGGCTCGGTTCAATTTTTCGCCTTTGTTCAGTTTTTCCCTTAATAGGTAAACCTTTGCATTTTGTAGAGTTGCCAATTCGGGTACATCGTGGCGTACAAACTTTGTGGCTATTATTGTTACTATTTCCATTGTGGTAGATTTTAAGGTTGCTGATTTTTGATTTTTCGCTCCAATAAGGTTTCCAATATCTCGTAATCACTTTCGTAAGTTTCTCCTTCGAAATGGTAGGTGTCCGTTTCTTCATCAAACCCGTATTGTTCAAAATCTTCGTCTTCCAAATAAATATCTGTGAGTAGCTTGTCATAAAATGTTGCCCTACCATATATAAGATTGCCCATTTCTTCATAATCCTGTGTAAAGTTCACTTCGTAATGTTCCGCTATCTTTTGAATTACTTCTATATTGGGCGACCATTTTGTTTCATACTGAAATTGCCCTTCATCGCCTTCATTCCAATAGATATTGAAGAAATAACCACCATTATTTTTAGAAATAAATTCGGGTAGTTGCCCTTCTTCGGTTTTTTCTTCCTTTTCCTTCATTGATTGAAAAAGTTCCTGTATTGCTGTGATTGTTTCGGGTTTCCCCTCGAATACAACTGTATTACTGCACCAATTTGCCATAACTTTTGTTTTTAGTAGGCTACCACCGATTAAAGCGGTAGCCTGTTGTTATTTAATTAAGGTTTAGGATTTCTGCACCATCTAAAGCAAAACCATTACACAATTCAAATGCTTTCTGTGATTTGAGTTGAGCAGTGCCACCCAATACAATGCTCTGCAACTTGGCTTCATCATTCTTGTAATTTCTTACGTTCTGATAGTAACCTGTAACCGCATTATAAGCTCCGAACAATGTTCCTTTTGTCGTATCCATTTGTTGGGTGTCGCTTATCATTGCGTATGCAAAAGCATCTTCAACGGTGTTTTTGAACACGGTGGAAATTTCATCTTCTGCACCTTTTTTGATAAGGTCAAGCGTTTCCTTATTCGGGCAAAGTGCCAATTGGATTAGCTTTTTAACTTCACTGTCTGATACCTTTACTTTTGCCCACTCATTAAAAATGCCCTCTAATTGGTTGCTCAATGTGTTGGCAAGTCCCATAATCTTGTGAGCGTTCTCGATACGTCCTTTTGCTCCCGAAGTGTGTTTGATACGGACAACATTAGTCATACTGCGTAATGAAGCGTTTAAGGTATTTTGACAAACAATTCTGATAGGCGTGAATGCGGCTGTGATACTTCCGCTACCATCGTGCGAAGTGGTAAGGAAAATGTACTTTTCCGTAACATCATCGCCATTACCCACACGAATATAGTCAGGCAGTTTGGCTGTGATAAAAATGCGTTCACCGTTGCCTAATGCTCCTGCGGTTTCATACAGAATGCCCTCGCCACCGCCTACAATAGCATCAAAGAAATTAAAGGCTTCACGGTTTTGTACGATGTGGTAATCCTTACCGACTACGCCCAATACGGCATTGTTATCGGTGCGAATGTTGGCGAAATAGTTAGGTACTTCCAATTCGCTACTGCCTATCTCTATGTCGTTAGCCGTTTCGATAATGCCCGAACCTTTGGTAAAAAGTGGGGATTTTACGACTTCGTAATCTAATCCTGCGTGTTTGATAGCTTCCTCGCTTGTTGGGTATTGCTCCACGATTTGCCCTAAACCGTGCCACGCTTTTTGCTGAACGCTGAAAAATGAATAACGTCCTGTTCTCTCGTTGAAATTGATATTATGTGCCATAATGTTTAAAATTTTGATATAAAAAATGGATTGAATGTTCTTGATTAAAATGGGAGGTCGTCTTCTGCCTTGTTATTGTTTGTGCTTGTGGTAGCTTGTGCCGTTTCCGATTTTTTGCCACCGCCGTGCAATTTGATTTGTGAGGTATGGAAATTCAATCCTGCTCTTGGCTCTCCATCATTACCTGTCCACGCTCTTGTACTTACTCGTCCCGATAGTTCTACCAAAGTGCCTTTTGTAAGTAGCTTGGCTACATTCGGGCTTATCCAATAGGAGCAGTCGAAATAGGTGGTTTGCTCTATGCGTTCGCCCTGCTTGTTACGGTAGCTGTCGTTGGTCGCTACTGAAAAGTTTACTACTTGTTTGTCCTGTGACGTTGTGCGTACTTCCGCATCCCTTGTCAGTCTTCCTGTGATGTTCATATTCTTTAATTTTTAGTTATTGATTTTGATTTTTTTTAGATTTATTCGGCAATGAGAGGAGGTGCTGTTTCGTTTCATTACCATTTCCAATGTTTTTAATTTTCGTATCTGACATTTTTTTTATTCGTTTAAAGAGCCGGAGTATGCTATGTTTCGTTTCACGAGCATAAAAGGTTCGTGTTTAGCAACACCAAGGTTTTGGAAAAAAATACTACCCAACGGGTGGAGATTATTTTCCAAACTTGCTTGACCTTTGTGATGCGTGAAGAACACGGAAATACCTTTGCTCTTGAAATGGGACAAAAAAGCATACGGGTCTTTGGATAAAAATGAATGTGGAAGCCAAGAAGATGGCATTGAGAAATGGTTTAAAGTGAATTGAAATAACACTTCCAATTCGCTGAATTTTTAAAACACTTTTTTAAAGCGGTGGGGCTATCAAAGCCACACTAACAGAGGACTGAAAAATTGTTTTGTGTGGGAGGCGTAGATGGCAACATTTTTTAATCTTCTGTTCCAGAAGTAGCCGAAAAGCTCTTTTACAGAAAGGGAATAGCAGAGCGAAGTAAATGTGCTTTGGCTATAAAATATGGGCATAAAAAAAGCAGAACCGTTAAGTTCTGCTAGTAATTATCAAATTGTGATTAACTATATAACCTGTAAAAACGCTTCTTCAATCTCCTTAAATTTAGGAGCTACCAAATCCATATCCTTACTAATCTTTTGGCTGGTAATTTTAGCATAAATCTGTGTAGTTGAAATGTTTTTATGTCCCATCATTTTGCTAAGGCTTTCAAGAGGTACGCCTTCGGTCAAAAACATCGTTCCAAATGTGTGTCTTGCGGTGTGAAAAGTTACTTTTTGTTCTGTAATAATTTCAGCTTTTTCAATTAATTTGCCAATGTGAGTATTGCAGGTTACATTGGTTGGAACTGGAAAGATAAACTCATTACGAGTGCTACCGAGGTATTTTTCTATGATACGTTTTGGGATTTCCATTAACCGAACATTAGAAGCAATATCTGATTTTTTTCTTCGGCTGATGATCCATTGATGGCCATCGAAGAAAGACTGAATATTGTTCCTTGTCAGTTTTTTAATATCCGCATAAGCAAGTCCGGTAAAACAACTGAAAATAAAAAGATCTTTCACAAGCTCATACCGTGGGTGGGGCGGTACACACATCATCAGTTTTTCTACATCTTCTTTAAGAATATAACCCCTGTCGGTTTCTTCCATATTAATTTCATAATCTTGAAACGGATTATCACGTATCAAACTTTTTTTAATAGCCAATTCCACCAGACTTAGCACAGGCATCGTGTAAACCCAAACCGTATTATGTGTAGACTGTAAATCGTACCGAAGATAAAAATCAAATTCCCTAATAAAATCTCCAGTCAATTCCCGAAAGGCCATATCATCACGATGATAGCGTTCTTTGATAAAAGCGGTAAGATGATTATAAACCGTGATGTACTTGTTGTAGGTGCTTTGTGAACGTTCTTCCTTGTCAACCAATTTTTTAAATTCCTCATTTTTATCGTTAAAGACTTTTAGAATTGCATCATCCATTACACCAACACCCAAGAATGAGAGCTTTACTTTTTGGGAAGTAGCAAAGCCCTCGTGTTTCAGCATATCTTCATAAATTTTGTCAATACGCCCACGTATGTTATCCAACTTTTTATTAATATTTAAAGCTGTTGCGCTTTTGCCCTCAACTCTTCCATATTTTAGATCCCAATTGCTTGGGTCAATTTCTAACTTTGTCCCGAAAGTTTTAGGTGTTCCGTCAATGGTAATACGTGCCATAATCGGAGCATTACCATTTTTTTTCAGTTCGTTCTTTTTCAAGTAGAAAAGCAGTTTGAACGTTGATTTTTTTGTCTGCGTCATAACTCAAATGTTTAATGTTTAAAATTAATTTACATTGAGTTACAAGGAAATATAAAAATAAGTGCAAAACACTGAAATATAACCGTTTAAACTAATAAGAAACCTCTATTAATCGGTAACGAATTAGTAACTTAACTTTGTCATTTCAAGCCCAAAACCTATCAGACACCGAGTTCCAAATAAAGACTACTTCTTTATAAAACATTGTATAGCAACGGATTTAATCGTTTTGCTTAACTTTGCTTTTTACTAATCTTTTTTAACCAAAAAACTAAAATGTACCTCCTGACAGGAAATGAAATATTATTTAAATCCAACGATATAATTACTTTATTTTTTCAAAAAGAAAAATATAATGATTACGCAGATCAAATAGAAAATTTACTTGATGAAGCTATTGAAAGTATAGATATTGCAGATTACTCTTTTTATTCAGGAATAGCAGGTTTAGGATGGCTGATTGAATTTTGTAAAGAAAAAAAAATCATTCGAATTAATACAGAATCCTCTCTTGCGGATTTTGACGATCAGATTTATAAATTTACCATTCACTATTTGAGCCAGGATAATACAGATTATGAGGTACTTTTTGACTTATTTAATTACTACTATGCCCGTATGCGGAGTAAGAATGAAAATAGTGATATCAATAGAACCTTTTCCTTGTTTGTTTGTGGCAATCTGATTGTAAGAAAGATTAATGTACAGAAAATTGAGCCATTGTTAGCTGATAAAAGGAGGTTACAGCCGGAAGAATTGCTTTTTATTTCAGCATTTACTTTAAAACTTACTTATATTTCGGAACTTTCCGGTTTTGCTTCAGATATTCTATTATTTCAGATATTTGAAAATGTTTTTACCTACTTTGAACAGGAATATGCAACATTGGATGAAGATTATCTTCTTAGTATCTTACTTTTACTGGCATCGGCTAAACAGGCTAAAAATAAAGTATGGGAGAAGAAGATGTTATCCCATTATCATACCTTGAAAAGTAGAGTCTCCAATCATAAGGAATCTGATGATATTGTTTTACTGGAAGAAATAATAGATATTCATTTTCATTATCAAAATCCACAAATCCTTTTGAATAAAGAAAAATATTGTAAATTTCTTTGCTTTTATTTGCTTAATTTCAGTAATTAAATCTATATTTGTTGAAATACTTATTATAAACAAATATTACAAATGAAAGATTTAAACAAAAAATTGAAAGTTGCTTCTTTTGAAAGCAACTATGGTAAACTTAGTAAAAAAAGTATGTTAAGTGTGTTTGGAGGAGGTTCTTGTGGAGCTACAGGAAGTAGCTCTGGTTGTGATGCAACCGCTGTTTGTGGTTGTGTAACTCAAACAATTAAAAAACCAAAAGCATTTGAAGACGGAATAGAATAATTTCCATTAAGTTTTACCCATAATTATAAGGAACGGTTATCCGTTCCTTATTCATTTACACTATATCAATTATCTTTAATATGTTTAAGTTTTCATTACAAAATACAGAAGTTCCCCATAATATAGCTCCTGATTTTTATTACTGTAATTATGATATCAATAATTATGTTGAGTCATCTTTAAAATCTTTAATATCTCGATACAATCTGAATTATTCTGCTGAAATTATAGACAGTATTTCTTCTCAGATTATTTTAAGCTTAAAAAATGGGTTATTGTCATTAACAATGGTTCATGAATTTGAGATCGCTAATAGAGCAGAATTACTTAATGAAGGTTCATTACTGGAAGATTTTATCATTCTGACCAATACTGTTGAATGGAAAGAATATTTTTTAGAGAAATATCCAGATATTGAACATAAGATTTCTGAAATTATTGACAAGAGATTAGAATATTGTGTTTTTTTCCTTCGTAAACTTAATGAAGATTATCCGGAGATTAATAATTCATTTAAAATTAATATTACTCCGGATATGATAGCGGGGCTGGAACTCTTTAAAGGAGATATTCATCGTGGTGGTAAATTTGTGATTTCTGTAACCTTTGAAGAGGGAAGTATTTTATATTTTAAACCCAGAGATTCTTATAATGAGCTTTTTTTCATGCATATATTGTCGTTAATTCAGGAAAAAGGAAAAGCTCTCAATATTGAAATGCCATCTATTTTAACAAGAGAAGATTATTCCTGGATGTCACATTTGGAATATGGTAATGATTTTCAAACCAAAGCTGAGGTTGAAAACTTTTATGAGGAATTGGGGAAAACGCTATGCGTTTTTCATGCTTTAGGAACTTCAGATATAATTCCGGATAATTTAATTATAACCAATAATAAAATTGGTTTTTTTGACCTGGAGTGCATCATATCAAAACCTCTCCTTAAAAATTATGATACAGTTACAGGTATTTTCAAGGAAAGTCTCATGAAAACAGATGCGCTTACCGGCTTATTAATGATAGATGGGGAATATAATTCTTATTTGGTAAGTTCAATATTTTTTAGGCTGAGTAATCAGGAGACTACCTATTCAAATTGGGATAAAGAATCACTGTCATTTGAAAAAAAAGAAGGAAGGGCCTTTACAGGTATAGATACTCATGTTCCCCAAATTAATAATGAATATATAGATTTTAATGATACTTACTATGAATGTGTTAAGAAAGGATTTAAAGAGATGTATTTATTCTTTATTGACAACAAAGAATATTTTATAGAAAAGATTGGTGAAATTCCAAAAAAACTTAGGGTTATCCTGCACGCAACCTCTGTGTATACTCAATTACTCAGAGAATCTATTGTACCCGAAAATTTAATTGATAATACAGAATTTTTAGAAATTCTTGACAGTTTCATACAGATTACTTATGTTGATGGAATGCTAGTACCCCCTCACACTTTAAAAACTTCCATAGCAAGACAATTTGATACTAATGATATTCCTTTCTTTTACTTTAATACTGAAAACGGAAAATTATATGATGGTAATGATCGTATTTTATGTGATGACTGGCAGTTTGATATTGTAAATTATAATAAAGATCGTTTTGCTTCTCTTAATGAAGAAAAGCTTAAACTTCAGATAGAAATTCTTGATCTTACAACGAACTATGCTTTTGATTTATTAGGTAAGGAATGTGGAATAAGAAAAAAACAGATCTTCCAGAAGGAAATTCCTTTCGAAATTCCTGTAGATACAATAAAAGTAACTAATGAGGTTCATACCAAAGCAAGAGCTGCAGCTATTAAAATTGCAGATGAAATTTTAGAAAGAAAAATTCTGCATCATGGTAAAATAAACTGGATCAGTAAAGTACGGGAAAGCAATAACAGATATAATATAAGCTTGTTAAACTATGATTTGTATGACGGAGTATCAGGAATGTGTTTTGTTTATTTACATCTTTATAATGTTACAGGTGATACAAGGTATCAATGGGCGGCTGAAAGCATTTTTGAGGAACTTTCAGATATTTTACTGAGAAGGGATCAGGATAATTATTATGCTAATTTGTCGCCGGAAATCTTAGAAAATATTCCTGTATCTCCATATTATTATCCGGCATCACTTTTATATCTTTTATTTCAGCACCCTTTGCTTCACACTGAAAAAAATATAGCTTCCATTCCGATTATACTTAACCAATTGAGCTTTCTGCTGGATTCAACCAAACAGAATGATTTTTTGTTGGGAACATTGGGGCTTTTGTCTATGCTGTTGGATCTGAAGAAAGGTTTCCCGATACATTATAGAGAACAGTTAGAATCCCTCATTAATAAATGTATTGAGAAATTAGAGAAGGAAGCAAAAAAAGTAGAAAATAAATTATTGTGGGAATCTATTGATAATGATACTGTTAAAGATTTTGGTGGCTTTGCACATGGATCATCCTCTGCGGCTTTAGTCATAAGTAAAGTAAAAGCTTTGCATAAAGACATTGATATTAAGATTGACGAAATACTTAACCATGACCGATCTTTTTATGATAAAGAAATTGAAGGATGGATTGACAACAGAGAAGATATAATTTCTTCCAGAGATTCTGCTGCTTGGTGTCATGGTTCTGCAGGAATTGGCTTGGGAAGATTGCTGCTATCTGAGTATTATACAGATGATATCATTGAAGATGAGATCGCTGTTGCCAGAGAAAATATAATTAAGCATGGGATAGGATACAATCAATGTATATGTCATGGAGATTTAGGAAATCTTGAAGTCCTTTATGCCATGGCTTTAAAAGCAGGAGATGAGAGACAACAAATTAAAGTACTTACATATATAGACAAAATTGCTGAAAAAGTCTTAAATGGAGAAGTTCTTAGAGAAGGGAATGAAGGAACAACTGAAGTTTTGGGACTATTTACAGGAGTTGTAGGACAGGTATTTCAGTTCCTTCGTTTTTCAGCATGGGAGAAAGTACCAAGCATATTGT
This sequence comes from Chryseobacterium bernardetii, assembly GCF_003815975.1. NCBI lineage: Bacteria > Pseudomonadati > Bacteroidota > Flavobacteriia > Flavobacteriales > Weeksellaceae > Chryseobacterium > Chryseobacterium bernardetii. Next base: position 276,078 of record NZ_CP033932.1, on the reverse strand, counting down.
GCTTGGAACTGCCAAATAATCTAAATAAAATATTACATGAATAAATTCTTTTTCATTTTTTTTACAGTTTTTTTTGCTTCTTTGTATGCACAGGTTAGTGTACAAAAAAATCCTTATGAAGGAATGTATACTGATGATCAAAAGGTGATTAATGAGATATGGAATAAATATTTGAATTCTTTTAATGAAGGAGGTGAAGGTGATTGCTCGCTTTGGAAAAAAAATAAATATTTATCAGACAACAAATGTAACGTCCTCTCTTCACAAGGCTATTATAATCCATCATTATTTAAACTATCTTTCAAAAATCAGGTAATTTCTATTGAACCGGTTACTGCTGATCAATATAAGATTGTTTCACAGTTTTATACAATTAATGATGGAGTACTTCAGCCATTTGCCATTACAAATGTGATGGCAGAGAAAAATAATAATATGTTTTTACTCTCCGACTACCTTACCTATACAACCAAGGATTGGAAAAGTCATAAAATAGGGAGGATAAATTATCATTATCAGACAGGTTATATTTTAAATGAAGAAAAAGCAAAGCAGGCTAATGCAACAATTGGAAATATAGACAAAATTTTTAAACTTGATATTTCGAATGATATACAATATTTTCTTGCAGACAATTGCCGTCAGGTTTATACTATTTCAGGATTTGATTTTGCGCCATCTATGAATAATGTATCTGATTGCGCCTTCTTTGATTCAAAAAACAATATTCTTTATACTACAATCAGGAATGGTGAGAATCATAAACATGAGTTAATTCATAGAATCAATATTCAATATCCTCATGCTCATTATTTACTCTTATCCGGATTGAGCATCTATAGTAATCAAAAAAATACACATATTGGATATTCTTATTCTGAATTGTTTACAAAATTTAATGATTATTATAATGAACATAAGACGGTGAAACCAGTTTTGATTGACGCAGAGCCATTTGATAAGAAGATCAGCATAGACTACTTGATTGGGGCTATAGTGATTGATGCAATTTTAGAAAAAGGGGGAATTGATCTCCTTCTAAAATCTTTGGACACCTTAGAGACTGATGAGGATCTTTATAACTTTCTGGAAAAAAGTTATAGCGTTAAAAAAGATCAAGTAGGTGATTGGATACTTTTACGTGCCAAAAAGATGACAGAAAAAGATTTTAAGTTCAAGATTAACATGTAAAAAAATTATAATGATATACTTATCGGCTCAACCTGATGAGAAATATTTTCTGTGGCAGCTTGAAATTCAGCTTTTAAACTTTAATAGACTGGGAATTTCATGTGATCATATTCATGTAATTATTGGATATGACCAAGATAAGGGTATTAGTAACGATGCTTTATTGTTTAAAGAAAATGAGAAGGGGAATGCATTAATATTCTTCTATCCTGATACTAGAAAAAGTAAAAAATATCTCTCGTCTATAAGACCCAATATTTTAAAACAACATTGGCAGGAGTTTACATATCTCAATAAAGAATGTGTGTTTTATCATGATTCAGATATTATTTTCAGCAGAAAAATTGACAATTTAGATTATCTGATCCATTCTTCAGTATGCTATGTTTCAGATACAAGAGATTATACCGGAGTTCATACAATTATTGAGAATGCAGGGATGGAAGCCCTGGAAGAAATGGCTGATGTAGTAGGAATTGATGTGGAAATGGTTATTAGGAACGATAGAGAAGTAGGTGGGGCACAATATATGTTGAAATCTGTTGATGCAGGCTTTTGGGAAAAACTTGAATCTGATTCAGAAAAACTTTATACTGTTATTCAGAAGATAAATCATGAGAAATGGGAATCTGAGTATGAAATTCATAAAGTTTCAAGACAAAAAGTTAAGCCTATAGATCCATGGTTATCTGATATGTGGGGATTGTTATGGAATCTTTGGCTCAAAGATAAAAAAGTAGAGGTCCGCGAAGAACTGCACTTTTCTTGGATAAACAGTACGCTGGATGATTGGAAAAAGAATGCAATATTGCATTATACAGGATCCCCTGAAAATAATACTGCTGAAATTTTTCAAAAAGGGAAATATTTAACATATTTTCCTTGGTATGATGATTTTTCTGCAATTTCAAAAGAGAACTGTAGTTTACCTGTAGTGGATTTAATCCTGGATAAAAGAAAGGAGCTAAATAAAAAAAGAATAGATTTCTCATCAGTAGAAGTTTTGCTTTTCTGTGAGGCCACAAATGATTATATTTTTAAATTGTACACTGTTCAGACAAGGTATTTATCAAAATTTTTTAAGTTTGATGCTATTCTGTTGTTTTCAACATTTGATAATAAAATAATAAAAATAACAAAGGAGGGGATTGAGGTTCCAATTGAGGAGTATACTCATAGTTCAGAGAAGCTTAGATTAGAATTTCCCGTTCAATATATATTTAAAAAGAAAGATCTATTTTCCTTAGTGAATGATTCTCAATTTTATAACGAAAGGTTAGCTTGTGAGGAAATCTATACTGTTGATCTTATTTTTATGGAGCAGTTTCTTAAAGTGCTTGATGATGATTTATTTAATATCAATATAAATAAATTTTACAGGTTTGAAGATGAAAGAGAAAATCATATTTCTTTGATTCATAATTCTTTTGTTCACAATGAGCCGAAAAATTCATTTTATTCAGAATTACAGGCATATTATATCCCAACAGAAACATTGTAGGAATATCATTATTAAAAAAGAAAAGACAGCCAGAAAGGCTGTCTTTTGATTCTATTTTTAAAAAGCTTATTTGTTTTTCAACTCTTCTTTGATCTTGTTCTCTAATTCTTCGGCAAGATCAGGATTGTCTCTTAAAACATCTTTTACAGCATCACGTCCCTGGCCAAGTTTAGTCTCTTCGTAGCTGAACCAAGAACCGCTTTTCTTTACAATTCCCATATCAACTGCAGTATCAAGGATTTCCCCAACTTTAGAAACTCCTTCACCATACATAATATCAAATTCTGCCTGTTTGAAAGGTGGAGCTACTTTGTTTTTTACAATCTTTACTTTCACACGGCTTCCGATAGCTTCGTCACCTTGTTTGATGGGTGCACTTGCTTTTCTGATATCAATTCTTACAGAAGCATAAAATTTAAGAGCGTTACCACCGGTAGTTGTTTCCGGGTTACCGAACATTACACCGATTTTTTCTCTTAACTGGTTAATGAAGATTACAGTACACTTCGTTCTTGAAATAGTAGCGGTTAATTTTCTTAATGCCTGAGACATTAATCTTGCGTGAAGACCCATTTTAGAATCTCCCATTTCTCCTTCAATCTCCGCTTTTGGAGTAAGAGCCGCAACCGAGTCAATAACAACAATGTCAATTGCTCCTGAACGGATCAGGTTATCAGCAATTTCTAATGCCTGTTCTCCGTTGTCCGGTTGAGAAATGATAAGGTTTTCTAAATCAATTCCTAATTTTGCGGCATACGTTCTGTCGAAAGCGTGCTCTGCATCAATGAATGCTGCGATACCACCTGCTTTCTGAGCTTCAGCAATAGCGTGAAGTGTTAATGTTGTTTTACCTGAAGATTCAGGACCATATATTTCAATGATTCTTCCTTTTGGATATCCTCCTATACCTAATGCGATATCTAATCCTAAAGATCCGGAAGGAATAACTTCTACTGTGTTGTCTATAGACTCATCGCCTAAAGTCATAACCGTTCCCTTTCCGTATGTTTTATCTAGTTTGTCAAGCACCAACGCAAGTGCTTTTTTCTTATCATCAATGTTACTCATCTCTATTAAAATAATTTCTCAAAAATACATAATTTCTCCATCAAAAACTAATATTATTTATCTCTGGAACCGGTTTTTGAAGTTAAAAAATGATAAAATTTTGAGACAGATGTTATTCATAACGAAGCAGATGCAGAATGTGGTATCGAAACTGTTGGAAAAATAAATTTAAGACACAGAAGTTGTAACTGGAAGCTGAAAGCCGGAGACAGGAAGTGAATATTGAACAGTTATTATAACCTCTACAATTTATTGAGCCAGCCTGCTTTTTTGTACTACATAATATTTTTATGCTGGTGAGGGCAATCAAGGTTTTATTCATACAATATAAATGCTTATCTTAAAACATTGTTTTTTAAGATCATTCTATGGACAGAAAATTAAAACTATTTCTCATTAAGTCTTTTGCTGTATTAGCTGTGATACACCTGGCTTACTTTATTTATGGCTATATAAAGTTTGAAGGGCTTAAAAAAATCAATATTTATACAGAATTTTACAGGTTCAAGTTTTACGATGATGTTTCCATTTCTCACTTTTTCATATCTGGCCTTTTCTTGTTCTTCTTTATTATTTTTCTCCTCAGAAATCATTCCCAAAAAAGGAATGGGCTTTCAAAAACTTTGGGAATTGGCTTTATCCTATTATTAGTTTCCTTTTTCTCTCTGACTTTTTTCATCAGTTATAGTTTCGGCCTCAATGCAAAACTACGAACTGAATTGCCTGAAAAGGATCTTAATAAAGATAAAACGTTGTTGAATGTCTTACAGCCTTTTTTATATAACTATACTTCTTACAGTTCAGAGAAACTGTTTAATCCGGAAAATGTTTTATATCCCAAACCTTATCCAGTGGTTGAACAGAAAGATACACTCTACTACGATCCGGGTAATAAAGAATATTATTCAACAGAATCCATTTATTACAGTATTGATACATTAAAAATGTTAAGCACTGATCATAAAAAAATAAGTAAAAAAACGAAATTAGTACTTGATCTTCTTGGGCTTGATGATAAAGAACTGGAAAAAAGGATTATTTCTAAAAAAGAGATAGCAGACAGTACCGAAATTATATTCAAAGGAGAAGAGGTACATCCTCAATATGACGTGAAAATGTGTATTTTTCTTGAAAATAAGTTTTTGTTTTTCCCATTGCATAAAATCCCTGAACAGAAACAGCAGTATCAAAATGCCGTTAAAAGATACAATTTGCTTTACAAATATGGTCAGGACTCATTACTTGGCTCATTTCAGAGATTGGATGTACTTTTAAAAAAATATAATATAGAATCGCAAATAGTCCCTAAAGACCTTACTAAAGATGTCTTTTACTACCGGGATCACAAACTGGAACCTCTGAATGGGATACGAAATACTCATGAAAGAAAAGAGTTAAAAGATAAATTTGCAACCCTTGATCGTCTGTTTTACAAACCGAATTATCTTCATCCTTCTATCGTAGGATTTTTCATCAGTGCAGTCCTTGGTGTCTGGTTTATTTTGTTTTTACTGTATCTGATCTGGAATTTCAGAAACAGAAAATTTCCTTCGGATAATTTTAAGGGCGATGAACAAATGTAACTTTCCTTTCCCTTAAAAGATGGTTTAATGAAAATTTGAATTCTCAGTAATATTCAGATAATCTTTCAATACCTTCATCTGATCTTTATTTCCTCTCTTTATCCTGGAATCCCGGCTTACAAGACGATCATAAATCCTATTGAAAAGTATTTTTGATTTTGGAAATAACATCTTGTTAGAAACTTCCGGAATCTGAAGCCTTTTGCAGACTTCATCGTCCAGCAGAAACCATGTACAGCAGATATGCAGATATCTCAGATTTTTTCTTTGAAACTCAAATTTTAGAATTGGATTTTCCAGAGATTCATCCAATAAAGAATGGGCCAGTAAAACAGAATCTTTATCAGATGGCGGCTGAATGGAAGTCCATAAATAAAAATATTCTGTAGCTTGCTTTTTATCATCAGGAAGAAGCTGTTGAGGGATGCCAAGAAGATATCCTACATATTTCCACAGGTGAAAAATTCCCTGTTCCTCTTCAATAGAAAAAGTATTTCCCAGTTTTTGAAGACTGTGAAGAAAAACTAAACTAAAACCAATGTAAGTAGCCATCATATCCCAGGAATTAATGGGTTCACCCCAGTTTTCGGTATCCCATTCTCTGTAATGCTTTTTGATCGACAGTCTTGCGTAAGAATGAATCAAACGGGTCTTTATAGCAAATTCATATCCTTTAGCATGAACCTCCAATGCATTGTAACGGGTAACATTCACCCAGAAATCTAAGGTTTCAGAAAGACGTTTTACAGCACCTTTTTTCAAAGCTTCTGTAACGATCAGTGGTTTGTTGAGGTAAGCATAATCATATCCTCCAATCAAACAGTAATCTCTTAAAGAAATTAAAGAATCAAGATTGCTTCTCATGCAGAGTTCGGCGCCGCTTTTTAATAAACTATAATCCAGCCAGTCAGGGACTTGTTGGGTTTGGGTGAACATTTTTTTTACACTTTCAGGAATGTTATCATTTTCAGAAATCCCATTTCGGATATAGCCTTCAATTTCCCTTGATGCTTCATGAAATTTTTTAGTGAAATAAACTTCTTTTACCACTTCGTCTCCGGTTTCATCTACATGGTAAAAGAAAGGAGCATATTTTTCGAAATCTTTAAAACTCACTTCAGCATCTGAAAACTCAATTAATTGTTTTCCGTTGCCGTTTTCCCAAAAGTTTCTGAAATGTGGAGCATCTTTAAACCGTGGCTGTATCATTATTCGTTCCTTTATCTATAAAAGTACAAGTTTTATGCTGAAGTTTTGTGGTGAGATTTGTCAGTCTAATTGATATACTATTTGTAGCTATAAATCACACAAAAGGGTAATTGTTTCATTTTGATTGTTTTTGAAAATTTGTAATAACCATTAAAACTTTAAGTTATGTTAATAAAAAATGAAAATATGAAATTAGTTGATCTCTCTATTTATTCAAATGAGATTCTTACAGAAGGATTAGGTGAAGGAGAGGTTACAGAACAAGATGCCCAAAATGCATTAGCTCAACTTTATATTTCATATACAGAAGAGCAAGCAGAAGAATTTTTAATAAGTAATATGCATTTTACCACATTAACAGTTGAAAGTATTAATTTACAGGGATTGTGGAGGAAGTTGAAAGAGATATTTTGTTCCCTTGTAAGGGAAGATAGTGTTTTTAGTAAAATAATTGATTTTATTTTAGAAGCTATAGGACAAATTATTCCTTTGGGTGTTTTCGTTAAATCTTTAGTAAAAATAATTATTAAGTATTTTCTTCAGAGAGGTATTGGAGCAGTTTGTCCTGTATAAAAAAAACCTTCCCGATGGGAAGGTTTTATATTACTCATTGCTTATCGCTACTTATTATAAAGAAGCAGCGTGTACAAGCATATCCACTAACTTGTTAGAGTAACCCATTTCGTTGTCATACCAAGAAACAAGTTTTACGAAGTTAGGAGAAAGCATGATACCAGCATCTTTATCGAAGATAGAAGTTCTCTTATCTCCTACGAAATCCTGAGATACTACTGCATCTTCAGTGTATCCTAGGATACCTTTCAATTCACCTTCAGAAGCTTCTTTAATAGCAGCACAGATCTCATCGTAAGAAGTAGCTTTTTCTAATCTTACAGTAAGGTCAACTACAGAAACGTCTACAGTAGGTACTCTGAAAGACATACCTGTTAATTTTCCGTTTAATGAAGGAATTACTTTTCCTACTGCTTTAGCAGCACCTGTAGAAGAAGGAATGATGTTGTTTAGAGCAGCTCTACCACCTCTCCAGTCTTTCATTGAAGGACCGTCAACAGTTTTCTGAGTAGCTGTTGTAGCGTGTACAGTTGTCATTAAACCTTCTACGATTCCAAATTTATCGTGGATAACTTTAGCTAAAGGAGCTAAACAGTTTGTAGTACAAGAAGCGTTTGATAAGATTTTGATATCATCAGTAAGTTCCTTGTGGTTTACTCCCATTACGAACATTGGAGTATCATCTTTAGAAGGAGCAGAAAGGATTACTTTCTTAGCACCAGCAGTAAGGTGTTTTGCAGCACTTTCTTTATCTAGGAATAAACCTGTAGATTCTACTACGTAATCTGCACCAATTTCATCCCATTTTAGGTTGCTTGGATCTTTTTCAGCAGTTACTCTGATTTTTTTCCCGTTTACAACAAGATCATTTCCTTCTACAGAAACTTCACCTGGGAAAATACCGTGTACAGAGTCATATTTTAACATGTAAGCCATGTATTCTGCATTGATTAGGTCATTGATTCCTACAACTTCAATGTTATCTCTTTCAGTCATTGCTCTGAAAACAAGACGTCCAATTCTACCAAAACCGTTGATACCTACTTTGATTGTTGACATAATAGTTTGTTTTATTAGATTAATAAAAATAATTTAGATTGCTAAAATTTCAGAAATCAACATTAAGTCCTTGTTAATTTCGTTATGTTTTTTAATGGCTTCTTCAATAGGCGTGTATACTACATCGTTGGAGCGCATTCCTGCCATTACATTGCTCTGTCCGTCCATTAATCCTACTACAGCACCATATCCAAGTCTGCTGGCCAGCACTCTGTCTGCACAACTCGGAGAGCCGCCTCGCTGGATATGTCCTAAAACTGCAATACGGATATCATATTCAGGAAACTCCTCTTTTGTACTGTTGGCAATATCATAAATACTTCCCAACTTTTCACCTTCGGCTACCACTACAATACTGGATGCCTTACCTGTTTTTTCAGCTTTCCTGAAATTTGTGAAAAGATCCTGTAAGCTATCTTTCTTTTCAGGAATCAGGATATCCAGGGCCCCTGTTGCCAGGCCACTGTTTAAAGCGATAAAACCGGCATCACGCCCCATCACCTCTACAAAGAAAACTCTGTTGTGGGAAGTTGCCGTATCACGGATTTTGTCAATTGCTTCCATAGCAGTATTCAGCGCAGTGTCGTATCCGATGGTATTGTCTGTCCCGAAAATATCATTATCGATAGTTCCCGGAATACCAATTACTCTGATTCCAAATTCTTCATTGAAGATCTTGGCGCCGGTAAAAGTTCCGTCTCCACCAATACATACCAATCCGTCGATACCCAGCTTTACGCAGTTATCATAAGCTTTCTGACGGCCTTCTTTGGTTCTGAACTCAGCAGATCTGGCAGACTTTAGAATTGTTCCACCCTGGTTGATTATATTTTTTACGGAGCGGGCCCCCATTTTCAGGAAGTCATTACTGATAAGGCCATTGTAGCCTTCCCTTACCCCATAGCATTCAATATTATAGTAATTAGCGGTTCTTACTACCGCTCTTAATGCTGCATTCATACCTGGAGAGTCTCCTCCTGAAGTAAGAACTGCAATCTTTTTTACAGCACTCTCTTTCATCTAGTAAAAAATTTCGAACACAAATTTACAAAAACAAGTTCAGATTATCGTAGTAACTTTTCAATAGTTTTGAATATATATAATTAAAAGCTTCTGAAATTTGTCGGTTTGAAAATATACCGCGCCGTTTTGGTCTCAGCATTATCCACATCAAGGTCATACCATGGCGAGATATTTTTCTGAAAAGGATTGGATAATAAGTGTATAGATTGGGCAGGCGTGAATCCCTCACTCAATAAAAATAGTTTTTTCCCTTCTTTATTCTTACAGACCCCGGCAATAAAAACTACATGTCCCGGACTGCCTGGAGTAATTAATATGTCACCGGTCTTTAAATCTGACTTTTTCAGAACAGGCGAAGTTTCCTTATTAAGTGAAATAGTTCCCGCATAATTAAAGATAAGGTCCAGATAATTCCTGAAATTCTGATAAGAATCATCATCACCTGCCGTTTTTCTGAAGCTTACAGCACTACCATTAACAAAAGCTCTGGTTCCGTTCTTATAATCATTCCAACTGAGAAGATGACCACTGGTGAAATGAAACTTAATATCATCCGTTTTTTTTATTTTGTACAAATATTCAGCTCTTAGCCTGATTACAGCATCCGCACACTGCTGGAGATCTTTATTTCCGGTATCAATATCAAAAACAGCTTCATGAAGATTTTGTGTAGAAATAGGGGAATTATCATATCTCAAAATCTGGCTTCCATACGGTTTCAATTTAAAGTTTTCAATGAAATATCCGAATGAAGCAGGTTCTTCTTCCTGCCATTGATAATTTTCAGGAGGAGAAAACCTTTCTCTGATCGTATTTTTGCCTTTATTGATCTGCGCGAAATTTTCAGCAGTATTATTCTTTTTATCCTGAGAATATTGGTTTTGAGGGGTTTTATTTTCAGTACAGCCAGATAAAATAATGGTTGTTACCAGTCCTGAAATAATTTTTTTCATGGTCATTAGATTCAGTACAAATATGGTTTTTTTTTGTGAAATGTTGAATATCAAAAATTAGATATTAAAAAAATCATAAATTGGTCACATAGCAGAGAGAATAATGTTTCAATTCTTTTTCTGTGCTTTTTAAACAAGCAAAACTGTGGCTTGTAATCTTTTGGGTTGATTCTTTCGGAGTTTGAGTTTCCAAGGTAATATTAGCATCTATACTTTGAAAAACACCGTTCACAGAATAAACCGCATGAAGTTTGTAGCCATAAAAAGACATTTGCTGTGATGCGCAAAAACCTCTGTTTAGATAACAATACTGTTCATCTTTACATATTTTAGAGCGTGCGCTTAAAAATAATTTCTATTTTTACAATTAATTTTTAACCAAAAATGGTCAATCTATTTTGGAATATGACACAAAAATAGAAATGAAAATAAAAAAAATATTATTTAGCATATTAACCGCTCTTGTTTTAATGATATCAATATTCCTTTATATAAATAAGGATAAATTTGTCTATGTAGGTTCAGTAGATATTATTGAAGTCGATTGCAGCAAAAAAAATCAAATTTTGAGCGAAGTTTTAGAAAGTGACCAAAGGATTAGAAAATCAAATGAACTCATCAAATACGCTAAAGAAGACCATAGGAATCAAGAATTAGTGATTAGCATTATTGAAAAGTGTGGTATGCCAACATTAAAGGAGGTGGGTCAAAAACAAATGGATGCAATCTGGTTGGGACTGCAACATAGTACTAAAGAAATCAGAATAAAGTATTTTCCTTATGTAGAAAAAGCGGTTAAAAATGGAGACTTATCTAAACAACAATACGCATTGATGAAAGATAGGATTTTAATGGACGAAGGAAACCCCCAAATATATGGTTCACAAATAGAAAATGGTAAATTGTATAAATTAGAAAATCCTGAAACTGTGAACGAAAGAAGAAAAGAAATGGGAATGGAACCAATAGAGGATTATTTAAAGAATTTCAATATTCAGTTCAATCCGAATTAACAACACAACATATAATCACGTAGACGACTCCGGTCATAATTAAATGGAGTGTGTCTCTCACATAAATTTTATTAAAAAAACATACATATTTTAGAGCGTGCGCTTCTGGAGATTTTACAGATTTCCAAAGGCATACTGTCGGCAATAAAATAATCTTCAAATTCATTAAAACTGTGAGCTATTTTTAAACGTATTTCATTGATTTTCAAATATAATTTTCGCTTTCTGCGATTGTAAATACTCCGTTTTATCTTCTCACTTATAAGACCAGGAAGTTGGCGGAACAGATGATTTTCGCTGTCAATCCCCATTTATTCGGCCGTCAAAACAAGGCTTAAAACCTCTAAATTCTTCATTTTGGGAATACGTCTCTGATAAGATAAAAGTGTTTCATCTGAAATTTCCCGTAAAACTTCCAAAATTCTTTCGTAATTTGTAATTAAGTTGTTCATTGTAAAGTTTTGTGGTAAAAACAATTTGCTGATTTTCAATCGAATGAACAACTTATTTCTTTGCATTCATAATGCACAACGGGTAATTAATTTTAAACTTCTGTATTCTCCTCCTCCGGAATCAAAAGTTTTCCCCAATCATTCAGTTGCCAAAGAATAGCAACCAACTTTTCACCAAGCTCAGTTAATGTATATTCAACCCTGGGAGGCAGCTCATTAAAAGCCTGTTTTGTGAGAATGCCATCCTCAACCATTTCTGTCAGCTGCTGGTTAAGAACCCTGCGGTCTACTTTTGCGATCCCACGCAAGAATTCACTTGGGCGTTTCTTTCCCTCATTAATCTGCCAGACAATTGGAATTTTCCACTTCCCGCTGATGGTATTCACGGCAACTTCCAACGGACAGATTTTATTTTCTTCAGCTCTTCCCTTTATTTCCATAAAATTGACTTTTTTATCCCTATGGGTGAAAAATATGCGTTATTGCTTTTCTGTAGTGGCTTTTAGACCTTTGTAAAAATAATAAAATTTAAAGAATGAATACACTGGCAAAACAGATTGAACATTTGAATCAGGAGCTGTCTTCGCAGCTACCACAGGATATATTGGATGCTTTTGGAAAGTCTATTGAGGATTTAAAAACAGGAAAATTTGAAGAAAACAGTATTCAGATTGGAGGCCAAATACCTGAGTTCTCATTACCAAATGCTTTAGGTAAAATAGTTAGTTCTGAAGAGATTTTAAAGAATGAGAAAATAGTTTTAGCCTTTTATAGAGGAGGTTGGTGTCCTTATTGCAACCTGGAGTTGAAATTTTTACAGGATAGTTTAATCAGGATAAAAAATAAAGGAGCGGCTTTAATTGCTGTTTCTCCACAAAGTCCGGATCATTCTTTAAGCATGATAGAGAAAAATAACCTTGAATTTGAAGTATTGACGGATATTGATAATAATTTTGCTAAAAAATTAGGTATTGTTTTCCAGTTGCAGGATTTTGTGCTTCCATATTATAAAGGTCTTGGAATATTCCTTTCTGATTTCAATAAAAATAATGATAATACCCTACCAATTCCTGCTGTATTTGTAGTGGATAAAAACAGAGTAGTAACATATAGATTTTTAGATGTAAATTACATGAATAGAGTAGATGTGGAAAAGTTAATAGAAGCATTATGACAGAAAAAAGAAAAGGAGCCCGATCCATTAAAGATATTCCTGCTGATATTTTAGTTCAGCTAAACAGGGGAGAAATTGAGACTGCTAATCTTACAGAATGGCTGGCTGTAGACCAGAGACAGTTATTGGCAAATTTATTACAACAGAACAACCGGACAGAATATCTGCAACCTATCCTGACCATAGTAAACCAACTGAAAAAGCAAACGGTTAATAGCATTAATGAAGCTATTGGATCGGGAATTCTTGAATATGCCGTTAAAAATAAGGATGAAGAATTTCTTTCAATATTATCTAAACACCCTGCAGACTTGGTTCGTTGTTGGGCTGCTTATACTGTTGGACGGAATAATGTTTTCAGCACCGAGGAAAAATTAAAAAAAATACAGCCATTTGCTTCAGATACTCATTTTGGAGTAAGAGAAATCTGCTGGATGGCGGTACGTGCAGATATTTCAATGAATCTTCAAAAATCTTTGTCTATTTTATCAAAGTGGACAAAACATGAAAATGAAAATATCAGACGTTTTGCCAGTGAATCTACCAGGCCCAGAGGAGTGTGGTGCGAACATATTGATGCCCTGAAAAAAAATCCGGGATTAGGACTGGAAATTTTGGAGCCGCTAAAATCAGATCCTTCAAGATATGTTCAGGACAGTGTAGGAAATTGGCTGAATGATGCCAGCAAATCCCAACCGGAATTTGTTGTAGAAGTTTGTGATGAGTGGCTTAGGGAAAGTAGTACAAAAGAAACTCAATATATTGTTAAAAAAGCTTTGCGTACAATTCGTAAATAAAAGTTATCCACAATAACAAATGTAAATTGTGGCTGTTTGTATTTTTCTTTAAATTAATAAGTTATAGAATGTTTGTATGTCAATATGATTTTTTTATTCCGCTTAATCAGCCAATTTGGAAAAGTTATCCACAATTTTAAAATTTGAATATGATAATCATTTTATGTCTTTCTAAATAATAGCTTAGAAAGGTGGCATCTGTAAATCTCCGTAAACTGTGGCTAGAAAAGTTATCCACAATATCAGGATATTAAGTAAAATTCTTTTCAAGTTTTTCCAATTCAAAATCTCCATTTAAAGAACATTATCTGTGCAAATCTGTAAAATCTGTGGTTAAAAAGTTATCCACAATATGGAAATGTAGAATAAATAAGATTGTATGTGTCACTAAAATAGTTTGTTATAGAATGTCCTGTTAAAGGTTTTTTCAGGAATAAGTCTAATTTTTGATGTAAAAAAGTTATCCACAATGTCAGAATATGAGGTAAAAAGTCTTTTCAAATTTTTCCAACACAAAATCTCCATTTAAGGAGCAATTATCCGTGCAAATCTGTAAAATCTGTGGTTAAAAAGTTATCCACAATATGGAAATGTAGAGTAAATAAGATTGTATGTATCACTAAAATAGTTTGTTATAGAATGTCCTGTTAAAAGGCTTTTCAGAAATAAATCTAATTTTTGATGTAAAAAAGTTATCCACAATATCAGGATATGAAGTAAAACTCTTTTCAAATTTTTCCAATTCAAAATCTCCATTTAAGGAGCAATTATCCGTGCAAATCTGTAAAATCTGTGGTTAAAAAGTTATACATAATATGGAAATGTAGAGTAAATAAAAATGTATATCTCATTAAATTAATCTGTTATGAAATGTTTCTATTAAAAGGTTTTTCAGAAAAAAAGTCTAATTTTCGATATAAAAAGTTATCCACAATGTCAGAATATGAAGTGAAGAAAGTCTTTTCAGATTCTTTCCCATCAATTTAAAAATCTGTGTGAACCTGAGTAATCTGTGTGAAAATATCACCATTTCTCTGTCAAATACTTCCAATACCTTTTAGGAACATGTTGTATATGAAGCTTTAAGTTTTTCCTTTCTGTAATATTGGTCTTTGCAAAATATCGCTGCCAAAGTGTTTGGTAATCTTTTTCCTGATTATGAAATTTTTTCTGATAATTCCTCAAATCTAATTCTTCCCCAGGATAAAAGAAATCAGAAGTTTCCAGATCATAAAAAATTCCATAATTCCTTTTCAGATCATAAATCATCCATTTCTGATCCTGATAACGATCACTGAAATGTTTTCTGATTAAAGGGAGAACATTAAAATCTGGGTCTACTTTCGCAAAGAAAATACCGTCCTGCATTTTTTCAAAACGGACAAACGCTGTCATGCGATGACTTTCTCGGTCTACAGATTTACAGATTTTAGAAATTTTCATGATATCAGAGTCTGCATAATTTTCCAGGATATTTTCTTGGGGATTCTTCACAGATTCTTTTATAGCTGATAATATGATTTTTTCAAGTTCGGGATCTTCAGATAAAAAAACTTTTAAAAGTTTATGAATGCCCTTCTTTCCTAGGCTTTGCTCCAATTTTTTTAATACTCTTTCTGATTTGTCTGTTTGGGTAACAACCTCATGGATCCCTGCAAAAATATTTTCCTGATGAAATCTTTCCTTACTCACAATTTCCACATCTTTATAACGATATTCAAAAACTTCGAATATTGCTGTGAAAAGGCCGTCAAAACTGGCGTCGTAGAGTAGGGTGGTCATGTATTTATAAAGTATTTAAAAATCTAACTATTAAGTGTTTTGCTATTCTGAAAATAGGCTTTTTTGCTTTATTAATTTGTAATAATCCGTAAAAAATGTTGATGTCATTTATGTTTAAACTAAAATAAGCTCAACTGCTGTGAAAACTGGTTATGAAACTTTGAAGAGCTGCCCCCAATCAACAGTTTCTTCAAATTTTGATTAGTTAAATACTTCAAAAAAGCATTTCCTGTATTAAAGTCAATAAAATATTTTGCCCGGTTCACAGCGGCTCCCAATTGCTTCAGATGATCCAAATTTAAAATCTGAAAACGCCTGGCACTCACAATTTTTTGAGCAGACTTTACTCCAATTCCGGGGATTCTTAATATCATCTGGTAATCGGCAGTTTGAATATTTACCGGGAACTGGTCCAGATGCCGTAAAGCCCAGCTTAATTTTGGATCCACTTCCAGATCAAGAAAAGGAATGTTTGGATCTAAGATTTCTTCAGCTTTAAAACCATAAAATCTCATCAGCCAATCAGATTGGTATAATCTGTTTTCCCGGAGCATGGGAACTTCAGTAGTTAAAGAAGGGAGCCGGTTGTCTTCTAAAACCGGAACATATCCGGAATAATACACTCTTTTTAAATTGAAATTTTTATAAAAGTGATCTGCCACTTTAATGATTTGAAGGTCATTTTCATTGGTGGCACCTACAATCATTTGAGTGGATTGCCCTGCCGGGGCAAACTTGGGGACTTTCTTCAAAATTTTCTTTTCATCCTGATACTGCATAATCCCTTTTTGGATATATCTCATTGGACTAATCATATCCTGTCTGTTCTTTTCGGGAGCTAATAATTTTAAACCGCTTTCTGTCGGGATTTCCAGGTTTACCGAAAGTCTGTCCGCATATAAAGCAGCTTCCTGCATCAGTTCATCACTGGCTCCCGGAATAGACTTTAAATGAATGTATCCGTTGAAATTTTCTTCCAGGCGCAGTTTTTTGGCAACCCGTACAAGCCTTTCCATCGTTGTATCTGCATTTTTGAAGATTCCTGAACTCAGAAATAGTCCTTCAATATAATTTCTGCGGTAAAAATTAATGGTAAGGTCTACTACTTCTTCAACAGTAAATGCTGCTCTTTTTATATCATTTGAACTTCTGGATACACAATAAGCACAATCATAGATGCAATGATTGGTAAGTAAAATTTTGAGTAAGGAAACACATCTGCCGTCTTCAGTATAGGTATGGCAAATTCCACTCACGGAACTGTCACCCAAAGCTCCCTTTTTATTCTTTCTTGTTCCTCCGCTTGATGAGCATGAAACATCATATTTTGCAGCATCAGCAAGGATTTCAAGTTTTTCTTTAAGGCGGTCAAAATTCATGCTCTAAATTGTTTGATATTATTTGTATCAATTAATGTTTTAAAATGTGTTCAAATTTAATTCCGAAATTGATAAATGTCAACCTTTTTTCATAGAAGTTATCAACAAAAAAGAGCCTCAAAATCATTATATTTACGCCTCATTAAAGTTTATAGTATGTAATCGCCATGATTTGTTGCACAAATACAGGTGAAACAATGCGGTTACATATAACTTTGAAAAAATAAATTATTTATATATGAATCATAAACCAATCGAAGGTTTTTCCAAGCTTCCAAAGCAGGGGAAAATCGACTGGCTCGTAAATGAATATCTTGAAGGTAACCAGGAATATCAAAATATATTAAAGCAGTATTGGAATGAAGATGCAGACCTTCAGAAACTTCACGAAGAGTTTTCTGAGAATACGATCTCCAATTTTTATATGCCATATGGAATTGCTCCGAACTTTTTAATTGACGGAAAATTACTGGCGCTTCCAATGGCTGTTGAAGAAAGTTCAGTAGTGGCAGCAGCTTCCAAGGCAGCTAAATTCTGGATTGATAAAGGAGGTTTTAAAACAACTATCATCAATACGGAAAAATTGGGGCACACTCACTTCATATTCAATGTAGAGCCTCACAAACTATTACACTTCTTTAATTTTAGCTTAAAGAAAAAACTTCTTGAATCTACAGAAGAAATTACTGCGAATATGAGAAAACGTGGTGGTGGAATCCTAAATATCAGCCTTGTGGATAAAACGGCAGAAATGCCGAATTACTACCAGCTGAAAGCAAGTTTTGATACTGTAGATTCAATGGGGGCTAACTTTATCAACTCATGCCTTGAACAGTTTGGAAAAACATTGAGACAGGAAGTAGCAACCAGCGAAGATTTTACCCAGGAAGAAAAAAATTCTTTACAGATCGTGATGAATATTCTTTCAAACTTTACACCTGATTGTATCGTAAGAGCTGAGGTTTCATGTAAAATGGAAGATCTGAAAGATGACAGCGGAATTTCTCCTGAAGAATTTGCTTCTAAATTTAAACAGGCTGTAACCATTGCTGAAATTGAACCTTATCGTGCAACAACCCATAACAAGGGAGTAATGAATGGTGTGGATGCCGTTGTAATTGCAACAGGAAATGACTTCAGAGCAACGGAAGCCTGCGCTCATGCATATGCTGCAAGAGACGGGCAATACAGATCTTTGACGCACTGTACAACAGATAACGGTGTTTTCAGATTCTGGATAGACCTACCAATTTCTGTTGGAGTAGTGGGAGGCTTAACAAACCTTCACCCATTAGTAAAATTCTCTTTAGCATTACTTGGAAAACCGTCTGCTCAGGAATTAATGAGTATTCTTGCTGTTTCAGGACTGGCCCAGAACTTCGCTGCATTACGTTCATTAGTAACAACCGGAATTCAGAAAGGGCATATGAAGATGCACTTGCTGAATATTCTGAACCAATTAGGTGCTACAGAAGAAGAAAAACAGCATTTTGTGACGTACTTCAAAGATAAGACGGTGAGTCATCATGAAGTCATCAATGAGTTTAACCGAATGAGAGGAAACTAATGTTACAGATAATCCTGCCTGTCATATTTCTCATCTTTGGGTTCTTTTTAAAGAAAACCAAATCACCGGGCTTTCACAGTTCCAGGAGATTTGCCAATATGTTTATCATACTTGGGATTTCTACTTTGGTAGCTAAGTTTATCTTAATGTATTTAAAGTCTAAACAGTGAAAAAAAGTGTCTTGTTTTTTATGTTGATTTCCGGTTTAAGTTTTTCGCAGAAAAATTTAAAAATAGCGGATTTACAGCCAAAGACCGAAGACTCCACTTTTCCGGTGATTTCTTTTGCAGAAAACCCTTTAGTGGAAACTAAAATAAACACATTTCTTCAGGTAAACGAACTGGAATATGTTCCGCATTCCGGCACTAATCCGTTTAAATTGGTGTCTACAGGAACAACTTCTTATTCTAACTATGTCTATTTTTATAGTTGGGAAAAGCTGGAAACCCCTAAAAATATTCTAAGTATCGGGATGGATGGGGAAGCTTCAGGAGCTTATCCTGAAAATTTTTCAGTTTGGAAAAATTTTGATCTGAGAACCGGGAACTTTATCAATGCTCAGGATTTGTTTCAGGCAAGTTCAGTGAAAGTCATTGAAAAGTTACTTGAACAGAAAGTAAAGAAAAGAGTGGATGACTTTCTTACTCAATTAAAGTCTGAGAAAAATCCGTCCGAAGAAACAGAAGACCAGATCGCAATATATGAAGGCTGTTTTACAGAGCAGTCTTTGGATAATATTCAATATTTTTTTGGAAAGGATAAGCTGACATTTGTTGCAGGAAGATGTTCCAATCATGCAATGAGAGCGTTAGACGACCTTGGTAGTCATGAGCTTGAATTTACCTATAAAGAGCTTGAAAAATACTGGAGTCCTTATGCAAAAAATCTACTTAGCGGATCTGATAATATTGGAAGAACAAGTTTCAGAAATAAGCTGTACAAAGGAAAAATTGATGGAAAATATTCCATTACAGTTCTGGTAAGCCGTTTCTATCCTGCAGATGATTCCTCAGGAACAAGTTCTTTTAATGCGGAATATTGGTATGACAAAAACAAAAAGCTAATCAAATGGAATGGGCAGATGAAAGGAAATCATATTTCTATTACAGAAAATGACCATTATAATGATGTAACCAGCCAATGGATTCCAAGAGCATTTGTAGAAGCAGAAATGAAAGGAAACAAAATTTCCGGAACCTGGCAGGATGATAAGACAAAGAAAAATTTAAGTATAGAACTAGAAGAGTTATAAAATGAAAACAATTACCCTGATTTTTGGAGCCGTTTATGGAATGCTGTCTGTGATTCTTGGTGCATTCGGTGCTCATGCCTTAAAGAAAATATTATCAGTGGAAAGACTGGAAAGTTTTGAAACCGGAGTACGATACCAGATGTATGCAGCATTTTTTCTGCTGATCATAGGATATATTTTAAAATTTGAAACTTCCACAGAAAAATGGACTTCCATTTTAATGATTGCAGGAACATTTTTATTTTCTGTAAGTATCTATTTCCTGAGCATGCAGGATTATATGGGAGCCAATCTTAAGTTTTTAGGACCTGTTACTCCGCTTGGTGGATTATTGATGATCTTAAGCTGGGGAATGCTGATTCTTTATTTTGCTAAAAATAAAATCTAAGAATGAAAATCAACAGAAGAAGACGGCTTATAAGAACATTCAACCTTTTAGATCAGCCCATAAGGTTTAATCCGTTCGTATTCAGCCGTACTTTTTTCATGTGGGCCTTTACAGGTCTGGTTGGTGGTATTATTGCCGGTGGATATTGGATCGTACTGGAACATTTTACTGAATTTTTAGCCCACTTTCAAGGCTGGCAGGTCATTCCGACAATGGCGGTCTGCGGTTTGCTGGCAGGGCTGGTAATCCACTTTATCGGAGATCCGGGGGAAATCCATCTGATTGTTAATAACATCAGGTTCAACAAAGGAAAACTGGATCCGAAAAATAATCCATCCATGATTCTCTCTTCCTTATTTTGTGTAGCATCCGGAGGAAGTTTAGGACCAGAGGCTCCCTTGGTACAGGTAACAGGATCTACAGGAACCTGGCTAGGGAAGATTTTCAGATTAAAAGGTGAAGAGTTGCGTTCATTAAGTATTGCAGGGATGGCTTCCGGTTTTACAGCTCTTTTCGGAGCTCCGCTGGGAGGAAGTCTTTTTTCCCTGGAAATACTGCACCATAAACATGCTGTTGAATATTACAAAGCCATTATTCCGGCATTGGTAGCAAGCTGTTTCAGTTACCTGATGTTCGCTTTGATTATCCATCTTGGAATTGGCGCAACCTGGGATCTGAAAGCCTACCATTACACTGGGGTATATGATTTTTTATATGCTGTATTGTTTGGAATTGTCGGAACTTTTTTCGGCTGGGTTTTCATTTTCGTAGTGAAATTCTTCAAAAAACTTTTTGAATACAGAAAGTTTCCCATTTATATCAAAACATTAGTAGGCGGAATTCTTTTAGGAATTATTGCATACAATTTTCCGATCACAAGATATTTCGGACACAATGAGATCAATCAGTTAATCGGAGGAAACTTTGGGTTGAATTTCCTGATTCTTGTACTCGTATTTAAAATATTGGCTATTGCCATTACAGTAACTTCAGGCTGGAGGGGTGGTTTTATCATTCCGCTGTTCTTTGTAGGAACCACTTTGGGATTAATTATTCACAATGTATTCCCAGGTGTGGATACCACGCTGGCCATTGTAAGCTGTATGGCGGCAATTAATGCCTGTGTTACGAGAACGCCAATGAGTACAACCATTATTCTGGGAACATTAACCGGGTTCACTTATTTTGTTCCGATATTATTTGCCAGTCTTACAGGATATTTCCTTGCACCAAGGATTCCGTTCATCGGATCTCAGTCTGAAAAATTAGCGGAAGAATAAGGAAAAATGTATAAACATGTCAAAAATCAAGGAACGAATCTTTAATTTTTGAATGAAGAATCTTGAACTTCCATGTCTTTTTAGTAAATTTGTCAACCTTTAAATATTAAAATAAAATAATAAAAATAATATGAATCTTCACGAGTATCAATCAAAAGAGATTTTATCAAAGTATGGAGTAGCTATCCAACGTGGTTTCGTTGCAAACAACGTAGACCAAGCTGTAGCTGCTGCTGAAAAACTAACTGCTGAAACCGGCGCTCAAGGGTGGGTAGTAAAAGCTCAGATCCACGCAGGTGGACGTGGTAAAGGTGGTGGTGTAAAGTTCTCTCCGAACATGGATAAACTTAAAGAAAACGCTCAGAACATCATCGGAATGCAGTTGGTAACCCCACAAACTTCTGCTGAGGGTAAAAAAGTAAATTCTGTTTTGGTTGCAGAGGATGTATATTATCCAGGTGAATCAGAAACTAAAGAATTTTATGTTTCTATTCTTTTAGACAGAGCTGAAGGTAAAAATACGATCGTATATTCTACTGAAGGTGGTATGGATATTGAGCACGTTGCTGAAGTAACTCCTCATTTAATCCACAAAGAAATCATTGATCCGGCTTTAGGTCTTCAAGGGTTCCAGGCAAGAAAAATTGCTTTCAACCTAGGTCTTGAAGGGAATGCTTTCAAAGAATTTGTAAAATTCATCGGTTCTCTTTACAATGCGTATACAGGTATTGATGCATCTCTTTTCGAAATCAACCCAGTGTTGAAAACTTCTGATAACAAAATTATCGCGGTAGATGCTAAAGTAACTTTAGATGATAACTCATTATTCCGTCACAAAGATTTAGCTGAATTAAGAGATACAAGAGAAGAAGATCCAATGGACGTAGAAGCTGGTGAAGCTGGTCTTAACTTCGTAAAATTGGATGGTAACGTTGCTTGTATGGTGAACGGTGCCGGTCTTGCAATGGCAACTATGGATATCATCAAATTATCAGGTGGTAACCCTGCTAACTTCCTTGACGTGGGTGGTACTGCAGATGCTCAGAGAGTACAGACTGCTTTCGGAATTATCTTGAGAGATCCAAACGTAAAAGCGATCCTAATTAACATCTTTGGAGGTATCGTAAGATGTGACAGAGTTGCTCAGGGGGTTGTAGATGCTTACAAAGCTATGGGTAGCCTTCCGGTTCCATTGATCGTAAGATTACAGGGAACGAACGCTGTAGAAGCTAAAAAATTAATTGATGAGTCTGGCCTTCCGGTTCACTCTGCAATTACTTTAGAAGAAGCTGCAAACAAAGTAAAAGAAGTTTTAGCGTAATCTAAAATTTTTAAATAAATAAGAGAACCGTTCCGATTTTGGAACGGTTTTTTTTGTTTTGAAGTAATGGATACCATTAAGTCTGGAAGGTTTCAAAAATCTGTAGGCTCAGTTTTTTAGCAAATCACCATAAATAAAAACCACCTCATTTTTGAAGTGGTCTTTACTTTTTATGTATAGTAAATTACTTATCCTGATGGCTTTCAGGTAAACTGGTATCTCCATTCGTAATACTAATACTGGTTGGTGTAACCAGTTGGATTTTATCTGCATCAAAACGCTCTTTAATATTTAGATAAGCTTTACTTCTTACCTGCGCCAGATTAGCGCCAATCTTGATCCAGAATTTAACCTGCAGATTGAATGACCCTTGCTTCAGATCTGTAAAAATAACTTCTGCAGTATCCAGCTTATCTACATTATCCAGGTTTTTGATCACATCAAGGATTCCTTTCTGGGCTTTGCTGATATCTTCGTCTGCCGGAATTTCAAAGTTCAGGATAATTCTTCGTTGAGGGGAAGCCGTAATATTGTAAAAAGGAGCATTGAAAACTACCTGATTGGGAATGTAAGCTTTCTTTCCATCATCGGTAAGAATTTTGGTTGTTAAAAATCCGATTTCCTGTACGGTGCCGGAATGAGTTCCGATCGTAATATAGTCACCTACTTTAAATGCCTTGTCTATGCCAATCAGCATTCCTGAGAAAATACTTGAAACAAGGTCTTTTAAAGCAACCCCGGCAATTACCCCGGCAACTCCCAAACTTCCGATGAATTTCCAGAGAAAGCCACTGAATCCCATAATCTCAAGTGAAATAAATGTTCCCATCAGCATAATCAAAAACCTGAATACACTGATTAAAGTAACCAATGAACTCTCTTTCTGGCTTTTTGGAAAGAACTTATGAAATAATTTTACAGCAATCTGGCTCAAGTATTTACTTGTAATAAGAAAGAATGTAAATACCAAAATACCCACAATCAGTTTAGGAGTAAGCTCTGCAAACGTTACATACCAATTTTCCAATACCTTATACACCAGGTCTATGTAGGTGAGTCCGGTTTTCTCCATGAATAAAATTTTACATTAAAGATATAAATTTTCAGCAAAAATTTTGCCAGTATCAAAAAAGTCTACTAAATTTGTAGACTAACAAACGCGAAATATTATGTCAATCAAATTAGGAGATACAGCACCCAACTTTCAGGCAGAATCATCTTTAGGGGATATTAATTTTTATAATTATCTGGGAGATTCCTGGGGAATTTTATTTTCACATCCGGCAGATTATACACCGGTCTGTACTACAGAATTAGGATATACCTCTAAATTACAGTCTGAATTTGCCCAGAGGAATACCAAAGTAATTGCTTTAAGCGTAGATGGTGTAGAAGATCATCAGAATTGGATAAAAGATATTAATGAAACCCAGAATACTGATGTACAGTTTCCGATCATTGCGGATAAGGAAAGGAAAATTTCTGAACTCTATGATTTTATTCATCCGAATGCTTCAGCTACCGCTACAGTGCGCTCTTTATTGATTATTGACCCTGCTAAAAAGGTGAGACTTATTATTACGTATCCTGCTTCTACTGGAAGAAACTTTAATGAAATTCTGAGGGTATTGGATTCTTTACAGCTTGTGGATAATTACCAGGTAGCCACTCCGGTAAACTGGAAGAACGGAGAAGATGTAATTGTTCCACCGGCGGTTTCTACAGAAGATGCCATTAAAAAATTTCCTAAAGGAGTAACTGAAATAAAACCTTATTTAAGATATACCCCTCAACCCAATACATGATTTATTTGATTTTTTATAGTTTAGTTTTAATTTGTACGAAAAGCGGCCCAGAATAATTCCGGGCCGCTTTCATTTTTTTATATAAGTGTTTCAGTGATTACTTAACATCATTGATGATTTGCTTTGCTTTAGATGTTGGAAGATAAATCTGGAATCCTAAACCAAAAGTAATTTTGTTTGTGTATCCACCGCTTCCGAATCCCGCATTGGCATCATATTTAACTAAACCTTCTAAACCAATATTCGGTGTAATGAAGTAAGAATAACCAGGACCGAATCCGAAGTTAAGACCATTAGAAGAAGAACCTCCTTTAGAGATAGACATTCCTCCAACCCCTACGTTACCTTCGAAGAACCATCTTCCGTGGTGTAGTAAATTATCCACTCCTTTTTCTCCCGGGTTAAGATAGTAACGTCCTAATGCTCCAACATTATATGTGAAAGTAGTTGGCGCATCTTTAGCTCCTTTAAATCCTAAATCTACATAACCCCCTACTGCAAGATTATCTTCAATGAAATAAGCACCCTTTGGCTGAATAGCAAAATCATATCCTGCTCCTTCATTTAAACCAAAATTAGCACCTGCAAGGTTTCCCCCTACCATCCAATTACCTTTCTGAATCTGAGCGTTGGCAGTTGCTGTTAATCCTGCTATAGCTAATACTCCTGTTACAATAAGTTTTTTCATAATTTATTATTTTAATAATTAAATGTTTATTATTCACGAATTAAAGAAAAAACAATAAATGTGCCAGACTCTTAATTTTAGACAATTTTTCTAAATTAATGTTAATAATATCAATGAGATAGAAGGTGTATTTTTTACATATTTGTTGAATATTTCACAATTTATAGTAATACGCCAGAGCTGCGGGAATCAGATGTTATTAAAGCTAAAAAAGCCTTAATTGCTTTTATAATTTAGATACATAAAAGAATAATGGATATAATAAGCCCTGCAATTGTAAATTTAATTCCACGTTTGAAAGCTTTTGTTTTAGGATTAAACATCCAGAAACTTGAAATAACAAAGAAGAAAAGTGCCACTCCGAAAAATACACTTAAAGGCGCAATAGCATCCTTAGACTGAGATTTGTGAAGCGAAACCATTTTATCCAGTACAAAAGGCAGTTCCATTTTTGAATATTTTGCAACTCCTGTTGCCGAATCATAAGTTCCTCTTTTAAAATGGAGAATAGTACCTTCAGTCTTTTCCACTTCAAGGCCTTTCATTTTAAGTTCCTTTTTCAATTCTTTTTCAGATAGATTGACAGATAAAGTCTTCTCATATTTTTTTTCACTCTTTAAAAAATCAGTGTCCCTGTAGACCAGAATAATTCCACTTACAGCATACACGGCCATAATACCAGCCAAGAAATATCCCAGATAACGGTGTGTAACTCTCATGAAACTTCTTGTGTCTTTAATCTTATCCATATCGTTTTTTTGTTTTGTTTTTAAATTTCAAAAGTGGAAACTGCAAAAATGCAATTTCCACTTTTAATAAAGAAGTAATTATAAAGTTTTTCTACAGTTTGTAGGTCAATGTAAAATAATAATTTCTTGGAGTGATTGGGTTCACAGAATAGTTTTCGTGAACATTGTAGTTTACAACATCAAACAGGTTGCCTACTCTTCCCTGGATAGAGAATTTTTTCCATTCATATCCGACAGATACAGAAACTGTAGTATAATCTTTTAGATCAAACATTCTGCTTACATTATTTCTGCTTGTATTTGTTGATTTAGTATCATTCCATCCGGCAATTCTGTCTCCAATGTAATAAATTCCAGCTCCAATTTTCAACCCTTTTACATAGTTTGTAAATTTATAGAAAACCGAGGCATTTGCCGTTGTTGCTGGTGTTCTCACCAATCTCTGTTTTTCAATATATCCTTTTTCAGGAGTGTCAAGATAAACAGAATTGTTATAAGAAAACCCTCCGATGATTGATAAGTTTTCTGTTGGATTTCCCGTAATATCTAATTCTACACCACGGCTTCTCATGTTTCCTGCAAATTCTTTAAGGTTGGTATCGGTTGAATTTACTGGTGCTGCATTAGGCGTAGTTGTAGGAATGAACCAATAGGTTTGATAATAATTGTTGTACGTGATCTGGTAAGCCGTTAAGTTAACTGCTAAAGCATTGTTCCAGAAATTCTTTTTAACACCAATTTCATACTGATCAACTGTTGATGGTTTTATGCTTTGTTTTGATAGCCCGGCTAGTTGATTTTGAATTTGCGTAACAGATTGATTGGTGTTTACAGTACCAAACTGATCTGAAGTATATCCTGCATTTGAAGCAAATGAATTTGTATACGTTGCAAATACCGAAAGATTTTCATTCGGAGCATAAACCAATCCTACTTTTGGGGAGAATGCATTATCCGAAGTTGAAGAATTTGCTACTTCAAATTTCTCATTTGATGCAAAACGGGTTGTTAGTGTTGGCATATTTTCTACATAAGACCATCTTAATCCAGCAATTACTTTTAATTGCTTTGTTAAGCTGATAAAATCTTGTGCATAGATCCCAATTCTTCTTGTATTGATTCTGTTTCTTGTAGTAAGAGTAGAAGTAGGCATGTCAATATTTCCCCATGTTGAAGGATCATCTAAATAGAGAAGGTTTTTTGGATCTGTAACATTATAGGCATAAGCATCTGCCTGGCTGTAATCTGCATCCGAACCAATTAATACCTTATGGTTGATTTTCCCGGTATTGAATTCACCGTTGATGTTTACTTGTGCAGAAGTATAATTTTGCTCGTTGTATGTTCTACCAAAAGGTCTTTTCCAGGATAATCTGTTGGGATCTACAGTTTTGTCTTTAGTTTCATAGATCCATTGTACTCTTTCAGAAGAAAAATAATCTTTCGTGTAGTTTTGGTAAGAAGCCGTAGCATTTAAAGACCATCTTTCGTTGAATTGATGATTAAAAGTTACATTCGTAGAAGCTTGCTGTACATTTTGATATTGCCAGTCAGTCCCAAAGAAAACATTTCTGGAAAGTCCATCATTCAATCTGTAGCTTTGGTCTTTTTCAGTAATAGATCCAAGACCAAAATCCGGAGTAAAGTTATTTTTAAGATAATCTGCCTCAACAATTAATTGGGATTTATCACTTAAATTAAATAAGAATGAAGGGTTGAAATAATATTTTTCAGATTGTACCACATCTCTGAAGCTTTCAGCATATTCATAAGCCCCATTTACTCTGAAAGCAATATTTTTAGACAATGGGCCGTAAACATCAATTGTTGGTTTGTAAGAATTCCAGCTTCCGCCGTTTAATCCTATGCTTCCGCCAAAATTGAATTTAGGCTTTTTGGTTATCATGTTGATAATACCTCCCGCAGCAGTATTTCCATAAAGCATTGCGTTGGATCCTTTTAAAACTTCAACTCTTTCAAGACCGCTTACTTCAGGAAAAACTCCGCTATTTACTCTTGATCCATTCTTGAAAATATTATCATTTCCTAAAATAAAACCGCGCCCACCAAAACTATCCTGAGAATTTCCTCTGGATGAAGTGATATACATCCCGTTTACATTCTGAAGAACATCACTCAGCTGTTTAGACTGTTGCTGCTCAATGATTTCGTGAGTAACAATAGCAATTGGCTGAGGAGTTTCCATCATCGTCAGATTAGACTTTGTAGATAATGGCCTTGCCTGATTAGGATTTCCTGTTTTATGAAGATTAATATCTTCAATGGTTTGAGTTCTGATGGTGTCTGCTTCAACGTTTTTCAGCTGTGCACTGGCTGAAACAGCGATAAATAGAAGACCTAGTGATAGTAATTGTCTTTTCATTTTATTTTTATGTAGAACAGTTTTAAATAAGGCGCAAATGTAAGTATTTGTTTAGAATAGATAAAAATAATTTCATGATTTTTATCATATCTTTTAAAGGTGAAATAGATGGATTCTTTCTATCCTTATTGTTGAGACAGTATCCAGCACTTTTTATGAATATATTTGTTGAAAAATTAAAATATGCAACTGGTAAAAGCAGGCCTTTGTGCCTTTGGAATGAGTGGAAAAGTCTTTCACGCTCCCTTTTTAAAAGACCATCCGGGGTTCTTCATTTCTGCAGTAGTAGAAAGAAGTAAAGAAGAGTCTAAGGAAAAATATCCTGAAGCCACTATTTACCGTTCGGTAGAAGAAATGCTTCAGAATGCAGATGTAGAACTGGTTATTATCAATACTCCGGTGCAGACGCATTATGAATATGCCAGAAAAGCATTGGAAGCAGGAAAAAATATTATTGTTGAAAAGCCTTTCACCGTAAATGTAGAAGAAGCTGAAGAATTGGTAAAGCTCGCGGAAGAGAAAGGATTATTTTTAAGTGTCTATCAAAACAGAAGATTCGACCGAGATTTTCAGCAGGTACAAAAAATTTTAAGCGAAGGAAAATTAGGAAATATTAAAGAAGCGGAGATCCGTTTTGACAGGTTCCGTACTACGCCTAGCGGAAAGCAGCATAAAGAAAATCCTGATCAGACAGGTTCAGGTTCATTACATGATCTTGGAGCTCATCTTGTAGACCAGGCAGTACAGTGTTTCGGATATCCTGAAAAGCTTTTTGCAGATGTATTTTCTATGAAGGGATCAGAGTTCGCCAATGATTATTTTGAAATTGTGCTATTCTATAAAAATGATCTGAGGGTACGGTTAAAATCCTCAGTTTTTACCAAAGAAGATCACTATGCTTATAAAATCCATGGAGACAGAGGAAGCTTTCTGCAGGAAAGAACCGATAATCAGGAAACTGAATTGGTTGCAGGAGCAATTCCTGTTTATGGAAAAGAATGGATGCAGCCTTTGAAAGAAGCAGATGGAATTTTAAATTATCTGAATGAAAATTCTGAAACAGAAAGAATATTTACTTCAAGCGAAGCTGGAAATTATATGGATTATTACCAGCAGATTTATGAACATATTGTTTTCGGATATCCTTTACCATCACCGGGAAAAGAAGTCATTCAGAATATGAAGATCATTGATGCATCACTGGAAAGTGTAAAAGACGGTAAAGTAACTGTATTGTAAGGGGTGAGTGTTATAAATGAGTTCAAAGTTAGCTAAAGTAAAATTCTCAAGCTCTCTGAACTCATTTATAACCTATGTTTTACATGATTTCCTGAAGTTCAAGCCATCTCATTTCATGGTTTTCCAGTTTTTCAGAAACTGTTTCCAGTTCTGAAGAAAGCTTGGCTATTTTTTCATACTCAGTTTCATTATTAAGCTGATCTAAGATTTTTGTACGTTGTTCTTCAAGCTCAGGCATTTCTTTTTCAATGGTTTCCAACTCCCTTTGTTCTTTGAAGGTTAATTTTCTTTTTTGAGAATTAGATGATGAGGTGTTTTCTGTAACAGCAGGCGTTTCTTTTACAGGTTCAGATTTTACAGCCGTATTTTTTTCTAAAGCCTCTTCACGACTTCTGGCTTCACGGTATTCTGAGAAATTTCCAACAAAATCCCTGATTTTTCCGTCTCCTTCAAAAGCAAGGACGTGGTCTACAATTCTGTCCATGAAATATCTGTCGTGAGAAACAATGATTAAAGATCCCTGGAATTGCTGCAGGAAATTTTCAAGAACCGTTAATGTAGGAAGATCCAGATCATTCGTAGGTTCGTCAAAAATCAGGAAGTTAGGATTCTGATACAAAATATACATCAGGTGTAATCTTCTCTTTTCACCTCCCGATAATTTTGAAATAGGAGAGTACTGCGTCTGGTCGTCAAATAAAAATAATCTCAGGAACTGTGATGCGGAAAGGCTTTTTCCATTCGCTAAAGGATAGAATTCCGCAATTTCCTTAATAAAGTCAATTACACGCTCATCCTCTTTATAAGTAAGACCCTTCTGGGCAAAATATCCGAAAGAAATAGTTTCCCCGGTTTCAATTTCTCCCTTGTCTATTTTCTCCAATCCCTGGATAATATTTAATAATGTAGATTTTCCGGCTCCGTTCTTTCCTATAATTCCTACTTTTTCACCACGCTGGAATTGGTAGCTGAAATCTTTTAGCAGGACTTTATTTCCAAAACTTTTGTCAATATGTTTCAGTTCCAGGATTTTATTTCCTAAGCGTTTCATTTCAAAATCCAGTTCCAGACCCTGTTTTCTGGTATCTGTTTTGGCTACCTTTTCTGTTTCGTAGAAAGCATCTATTCTGCTTTTGGATTTTGTGGTTCTGGCCTTTGGCTGTCTGCGCATCCATTCCAGTTCCTTTCTGTAAAGGTTATTGGCTTTATCAATGGTAGCATTAAGATTCTCTTCACGGATCATTTTATTTTCAAGATACGTTGCATAAGAACCATTGTGAACGTAAAGGTTCCTGTCTTCCATTTCCCAGATGATATCACAAACACTGTCAAGGAAATATCGGTCGTGGGTAACAAGCAGTAGTGTGATTTTTGCCTTGTTAAGATAATTTTCCAGCCATTCTACCATATCCACATCCAGGTGGTTGGTAGGCTCATCCATGATTAGAAGAGTGTGTTTATGTTCTGCTCTGGTTTCTGTTAATAATTTTGCAAGGGCAACACGTTTAATTTGTCCTCCGGAAAGCGTTCCCATTTTAGCCTCGAGATCAGTAATCTTAAGCTGTGAAAGGATCTGTTTCATTTCATTTTCAAGATCCCATGCTTTGTGGGCCTCCATATCTGCAAGTGCCTTTTCAATAAAGGCGTGATCTGTGGAATGAAGGGACTGGTGGTAGTTCTTTAAAGCAAGGATAGGTTCAGAATCCAGTGTCATCATGAATTCTTCAATGCTTAAATTGGAATCAAAATCAATTTCCTGATCGAATAAAACAACCTGGATATCTTTATTAATGATCGCAGTACCGCTGTCTGCAATTTCTTTACCCATTAAAATTTTAAGAAGAGTAGATTTTCCACTTCCGTTTTTGGCAACAATAGCAATTTTATCTCCTTCATTGATGTGAAAGGAAATGTTTTCAAACAAAACTTTGATGCCATAAGATTTGGTAAGATTTTCTGCAGAAACGTAATTCATTGGGAATTAATAGTTTGATTTTAATTTTGAACTGAACCGCAAAAATACGAAAATGTAACCATAAAATTTTCCGGAATTGGCCTTATAAAAATGAATATTTATGATTTCTTAATAATTTATGGGAGGAAATCATGGCGATTTGTAAAAAGGCGGCAACATTTAAAGTTTTTAGGATTCATAGGTTGAAGTTCAGGTTTTTTAGAATAAATTTAACTAATGGAAGATTAAATTTAATAATGCCTTATGAGTAGTGATGGTGATAAAATAGATAAGTTTGCATCAAACTTTTAACATGGAAAAACTCAGTATTTTATCTTTTATCCTTACGGTTTCGGTTTTCAATGCACAGGTAATTTCAGGAACCATTATTTCTAAAAATGAAAATCAGCCTGTTCCTTATGTAAAGATTGGGATAGAAAAGAGAACTACCGGTACTATTTCTGATAACAAAGGAAATTTTTCAATTGATCTTACCGGATTGGATCCGGACCAGAAAGTAAAAATAGAGGTTCCGGGATATGAACTGTATGAGGAAGCGGTACGGGAGTTCAAAAAGCATGACCAGCAGAAGGTAGTTCTGAATGAGAAAACCAAAACAATCAAAGAGATTGCTATTAAACCTAAAAAGCTGGTTGATAAAAACTGGGGAGTAACAACAAAAACCAAAAGTATTTTATATTTCGTTAATCCGGTAGGTGATAAAGCAGGCTTCCTTGGTGAAACAGCCTTGGAATTTAATGCTAAGAAAAGATCTAAAATCAAAAATATTAATTTGAATATTGCCCGCTATGTTTCTACAGAACCGGTTTTGATGCGATACAGTATTTACAGTGAAAAGGACGGTTACCCTGATAAAAATATCCTGGATGAAGAGATTACTGTACAGCTTACTGAAGATATGATTAAAGACGGAACATTTACGCTTGATGTTAATGATCATAACATTTGGGTGAAAGGTAAATTTTTTGTGGGGATTAATTTCCTAAAAGCCTTTAACGGAAATATTAAAATTAGTGCGGCATTGTTTAAAACAGGATTTATCCGTGAGTTCTATGGAGACTGGAAAAAGATGACTATTGCTGCTCCCGCTATTAATATTGATGTAAAAATGGATAAAAGCGGAAAAGATACCAAAGATGATGATGGAGGTTATGCAGACGATGATGTCTCCCAGGCATGGTTGGCTGATAACTCGAAAAATATAGCGGAAGCAGATAAATCCATATATGGTAAAAATGATTCTGCCGGAAAATATTTAAAACTTAAAGATACCGATCTCTATTATGAAGTGTATGGCACAGGAGAACCTCTGGTATTGCTTCACGGTAATTCAGGCAGTATCAAAGATTATTATCAGCAAATTCCGGTGCTGTCCAAGCAGTATAAAATAATTGCAGTAGATACAAGAGGACAGGGGAAAAGTAAAGATACCTCCAAAAAAGATTTTACATATAAATTATTTGCAGATGATGTAAAAGCATTAGCTGATGAGCTAAAGCTCGATAAAGTTAATATCGTGGGTTGGAGTGATGGTGGAAATACAGGCCTTGAATTTGCATTGAAATATCCGGAACGTCTTAATAAATTGGTAACTATTGGAGCTAATGCTTTTCCTGAAGGAGTAGAAGATAAGCTTATTGAAAGGTTTACCAGCCAGATAAAACAGCTGAATGATATGGCTTCTGGAGAAACGTTTAATGAACGCAGACTTCTAAAGATCATGCTGACAGAGCCAGGTATCAGTAAAGATGATTTAAATAAAATAAAAAGTAAGGTTCTTGTTATTGCTGGTGACAGAGATGTAATTAAACCGGATCATACAGAATTTATTTCCAAACAAATTCCAAACGCTGAAAAGAAAATTTATAAGGATACAACCCATATGGTTCCTTATGAACAACCGGATCAGCTTAATGCCGATATTCTAAGTTTCCTTAGTAAGAAGTAGGAAAAACAGGAAGCTGGAAGACAGAGGCAGTAAGTTTAAAAAGCTCCTTTTAATTTCAACATGGAAGATTAAAAGGAGTTTTTTTGAATCATTAGAAAATAAGCTTAAAACTGATACTTGGAGTGAAGGAAATCTCCGGTATCTGCATTCCGGCCTTACTAATCTAAAGTGAGTCTTTTCAGAGACCAGGAATTACCATTGTAAATATCAAGGTCTACCTTAGTGTTAATTCCGTGAACAATCCCGTTTTCTGTAAATTGCCAGAAATCCCACTGATCATCAGGAGATGGAATAGGAACATCATTATAGTTGGCCAGCCATAAAGGATAGCCTTCAAATTCGCCTTTCAGAAAATCTTTATAATAATGGTAGTATGTATAAATAATAGGTTTCTCACCGTAGGCTTCTTCTACAATTTTACACCATACCTTCAGATCTTCCACTAATTTTTTATTGGTCTTCCGTTTCGGAATTTTTTCTATATCCAGAATAGGAGGCAGATCACCACTTTCCAGTTTTACATTCGCTAAGAAATTATTCGCCTGGATCACCGGATCCTCATCAGCCCTGTAAAAATGATAGGCTCCACGAATCATATCATGTTTTTTTGC
This sequence comes from Chryseobacterium bernardetii, assembly GCF_003815975.1. NCBI lineage: Bacteria > Pseudomonadati > Bacteroidota > Flavobacteriia > Flavobacteriales > Weeksellaceae > Chryseobacterium > Chryseobacterium bernardetii. The sequence goes on along the minus strand of NZ_CP033932.1, from coordinate 242,115 downwards.
CATTTCCCAAAACTCGTCAAAATGCTTATCCGCACTTTTATTTCCCATGGTTGCCCGCATTACTACAAACTCCAGGGGAATAGTTTTGTTACCGATGCTGAGACTATCCCATCTGATATCTTCCTTATTCTGATAGTGGGAAACATCAAAACCATAGGTTTTATCAAGGTTACTGGCTAAAATTCTCTGGATTCTGGCTGCTTCCTTTTCACTGTTATGAAGTTTTTTATGCTTAAACTTATTAAAGTACAGGGCATAATAATAAGTAACGGTCTGTTTTAAATAAAAACCGGTTCCTATCAATGCTATAATTAATATTGCCAATATCACCCACCTCCGGAAAAAATACTTCTTCCGACGGGATTTGTGGACTCGTTTGGCAGTTTTTTTGGTGTACTTTCTCGGTGTCATAAAGTTTTGCAAAACTAACTTTTTTCACTGCTAAATGCTAAATAAAATCAGTAAATTTGTGTATTATGGAAACACGCGAAAAAATCATCATTATAGGAGGAGGATTTGCGGGGCTGCAGCTTGCAAAAACATTGAATAACAAGAACAAAAAGGTTATTGTTCTGGATCGGATGAATCACCATATGTTTCAGCCGCTTTTTTATCAGGTAGCCTCAGGAAGGATAGAACCTTCCAACATTTCTTTCCCTTTCAGAAAGATTTTTCAGCAATCCAGGAACACTCAGTTCAGAATGACCGATGTAAAGGAAATTGATGCTGCTAACAATAAGGTTATTACTGATGAAGCAGAATTTACTTACGATAAACTGATTATTGCCACAGGCTGTAAAACCAACTTTTTCGGTAATAAAGAGCTTGAGGGCAAAGCGTTCGGGATGAAGAATACCCAGGAGGCTATCAGCATCAGAAATCACGTTCTGATGACGTTTGAAAAGCTGATTATTGAAAAAAGCCGAAGTGATGACGGTAACTGGAATATCGTGATTGTAGGAAGCGGGCCTACCGGCGTGGAGCTGGCCGGTGCCTTTGCAGAAATGAAGAAAGATATTCTTCCGAGGGACTATCCTTATATGAATTTCGATCATCTGAAAATCATTCTGGTAAGCTCTACAGAAAAACCCCTTGCCGTAATGAGCAGTGAAGCCCAGGAGAAATCTGAAAAGTACCTTAAAGACCTTGGAGTAACCTTTATGAGTGGAGAGGTTGTTACAGAATATGACGGAGACAAAGTGCATTTGAGAAGCGGGAAGCAAATACCGTCTAATAATGTAATCTGGGCCGCAGGTGTTACAGGAAATGTAATTGACGGTTTCCCTGAAGAAAAATTAATAAGAAACAGGTATATCGTAGACCGATACAACAAAATAAAAGGGTATGATAATGTATATGCCATTGGGGATATTGCCTATATGGAAACTCCTAAATACCCACAGGGGCATCCACAGGTGGCCAATGTAGCCATTAACCAGGCCAAAAACTTAGGGAAAAACCTCCTGAAGAAAAATCTGGCCGAATGGAAGGAATATGAATATGATGACAAAGGTTCTTTAGCCACCATAGGAAAGCATCGGGCGGTTGTAGACTTGCCATTTATAAAATTTCAAGGATTTTTAGCATGGTATTTCTGGATGTTTCTTCATTTAATGTTAATTTTGAGCGTTCGAAATAAGCTGGCCATATTCTTTAACTGGATGTGGAGCTATATCAACAAAGATTCTTCCTTAAGATTAATTATTATACCTACTAAGAAAAACGGAACATTACAATGAGAATTGATATCATAAGCGTACTTCCAGAATTGATGGAAAGTCCATTTAAAACCTCTATTTTAAAAAGGGCAATGGATAAAGGGCTGGCAGAAGTACATTTTCATCACCTGAGAGACTGGGCAGTCAATAAACACAGACAAATTGATGATGAACCTTATGGAGGTGGTGCAGGGATGGTGATGATGGTAGAGCCATTGGATAAATGCATCTCAGAACTAAAGTCTCAAAGAGAATACGATGAGGTTATCTACCTTACACCGGACGGAGTAACTCTGAACCAGAAAATAGCCAATTCTCTTTCAATAAAAGATAATCTGATCTTTCTTTGCGGTCACTATAAAGGAATAGACCAGAGAGTAAGAGACTTGCATATTACCAAAGAAATATCCATTGGCGATTATGTGCTTACCGGCGGAGAACTTGCAGCATGTGTATTGGCAGATTCTATTATAAGACTTCTTCCGGGAGTTTTAAATGATGAGCAAAGTGCTTTAACGGATAGTTTTCAGGATGATCTTTTATCACCACCAATCTATACACGGCCTGAAGTGTATAAAGGATTAGAGGTCCCTAAAGTTTTATTAAGTGGAAATTTTGGTAAAATTGAAGAATGGCGTCATGATGAAGCGGTAAGAATTACCAAGGAAAAACGCCCTGATCTCCTTTAATACCATGTTGCAGGTGATTTAAATCCTATTTTTTATTTATTCTATTTGTCTACAAATTAAATGGAATAATATTTGTTATTTTTGTAAGTAAGAAGGAAAATATTAGCAACTTTGGTTCTTTATTTGGCTTTTTTGTTTTCGTTATTTAAATTTTTATTTATTAATTTAATTCCGATATATTGAAGAAAAAATAAGGATAGTTGAAAATGTAATTCACTATTGATAGTTTTATTGATTTTTTTTACTACATTTGGAGCATTTCTTATTATAAATTGATTTGTTTCCATAGTGATGAATCAATGTGATTTGAAAAAAAATAATAAATTTACAATTAGAAAAAGAGCATATTAATTTAAGTATAGAAATTCGTGTTGATGGAACTGTTCTCTTTTTATAATGTAGAAAATTTATTTTTACCAGATCCGAAACCTGTCCATAAATTAGATCCTACAAAGTCAGGTTTAAGAAACTGGGATGAGAAGAGATATAAAAATAAACTTTTTAAAATCTCTCATGTATTTCAATTGATGAAGGAGGAAAATGGAGTATTGCCATTTGTTATAGGATTATCTGAAGTTTCCGGAAGGAAAGTATTGGAAGATCTTATAAAAATGGAACCTTTTAATTCTGAATATGGAATTGTACATTATAATTCTATGGATGAAAGAAAGGTGGATGTAGCCATGTTATATGATAAAAATAAAGTAGAGGTTATAGATTCTGAAACCATTACCTTCTTTTTTGAAATAACCTATAAAAACACTGGAAATTACGACACAACCAGAGACGTACTTTTTTCGAAAATTAAGTATAAAGGTGAAATTATTAATGTCTTTACCGCCCATCTTCCCTCTAAGCGTGAGAAAGATATCAATAAACCTAAAAGAACCTTTATATTAAATGAGATCCGGCAGCGGATTATGAAAATTGTACATACTGATAAGGAACATGTAATATTGTGTGGTGATTTTAATGAAAACCCGGATGATGAAAATTTAGTACAAATTCTCTATGACAATAATCATGAGAGGGTTTTGATGAACCCTTTTCAAGAGTTGTTTTCTACAAGAAATTATTCTACTTTTCATTATAAGTCTGGATTGCTGTATGATCAGATTATGATGTCGAGATCCCTACTTGACAATACCACGCTGGCTTTTCAGGAAGCCCGTGTGTTTAATTCTGAAAAACTCAGCAGCAGGACCAGGAATTTTGAAGGACGACCTTTCCGAACGTATGCCGGTACCCGGTATTTAGGCGGATACAGCGATCATTTCCCGGTTTTTGTAAAGTTTAAAAGCTTATCATAAAAAACATAAATAATAAAAAAGTAGAAAATGAAAAATTCGAGCAACACAAGCTATCATTTAGACTCCATTGACAAAGAAATAATCTATATGTTGATGGATAACGCTAAAACTTCTTTAGCGCACATATCAAAGAATGTTGGGATCTCTACAACCGCAGTACATCAAAGAATTAAAAAGCTGGAACACGCAGGTGTTATTGAAAACTCAATTTCATTCCTTAACCCTAAAAAAATCGGGTATAAAGTGATTTCTTATATAGGAGTATTTTTGGATCAGCCAAGTCATTATCCTGAAGTGGTAAAATCTTTGCATGATATCAATGAAGTAGTAGAAGCTCACTATACAACAGGAAATTATACAATATTCCTTAAAGTTCTTTGCAAAGATAATGATCATTTGATGCAAATTCTCAGCAAACTTCAAAAGCTGAAAGGAGTTACAAGAACAGAAACTTTTATATCTTTGGAACAAGGTATTTATAGACAATTGAAAGTATAACGATATGAACATAGCCCAATATTTGGATTCAACCTACTTGAAGACACCGGAACAATCAGGAATTTCTCATGAAGAAACTCTTCAGCTTGATAAGAAACTTACACAGGAAGCCATTGATAATGGTATTTTTGCGGTAATGATCAGACCGGATTATGTAGCAGAGATTAAAAAATATATTCAGGAGAAAAATTCAAATGTTGTAGTAGGAACTGTAATAGGATTCCATGAAGGAACTTACTCAATAGAAGAGAAACTTGCAGAAGCTTCAAAAGCTATTGAGGATGGTGCTGATGAATTGGATTTTGTAATTAATTATAATGCTTACCTTCAGGGAAATATTGATTTGGTAAAAGAAGAGTTTGTAAAATGTACAAAGCTTGCATTGCAAAACCATAAAATTGCAAAGTGGATTATTGAGATTGCAGCTTTAGCAGATGAACAGATAGCAGATCTTACCAAAAATATTTCAAACTGGGCGGAAGAGAATTTCTCAGCCGATGATTTACCTCATATTTTTGTTAAATCATCAACCGGTTTTTATGTAACTCAAGAGGGGAAACCTAATGGGGCAACATTTGAAGGAATAAAAATTATGTTGGATAACGCTGGGAAACTTCCTGTAAAAGCGGCAGGAGGAGTAAGAACTCCTGAAGATGCTGAAAAAATGATTAGCATGGGAGTAAAAAGAATCGGAACTTCTTCAGCATTGGCACTCATTAAAAATGAATCTTCATCTGGCGGATATTAAGTTTGATATTTAATAACAATAAAAAAACCATCAATTTAATTTGATGGTTTTTATTTTTATGCCTGAGCCTGATATTCTTCGTAGAATTGCTGGGTTTCCTTAATCAGGGCATCCATTTCTTCTAAGGTGAAAACTTCCAGGAATCTTTTTCTGAAGTCCTTGAAGTGAGGGATACCTCTGAAATAGTTGCTGTAATGTTGTCTCATTTCTACCAATCCTAATCTTTCCCCTTTCCATTCAGCACTCCATTCAGCATGCTGACGAACTGCTAATAATCGGTCTGAAATAGTAGGAGCTGGCAAATGCTCACCTGTTTTAAAGAAATGCTTGATCTCATTGAATATCCAGGGATATCCAATAGCTGCACGTCCTATCATAATTCCGTCACAAGCATACTTCTGTTTATACTCAAGTGCCTTTTCCGGTGAATCTATATCACCATTTCCGAAAATCGGAATTTCAATATTGGGATTTTGCTTAATTCTTGAAATATGCTCCCAATCTGCTTCTCCCTTGTACATTTGTGCACGGGTTCTTGCATGTATGGTAAGCGCTTTGATTCCTGTTTCCTGAAGACGCTCTGCCACTTCGTCAATATTAATGCAGGTACTGTCCCATCCCAGGCGGGTTTTAACTGTTACGGGAAGATGAGTAGAATTTACTACAGCTTTTGTAAGACGAACCATAAGGTCAATATCTTTTAAAACTCCGGCTCCGGCTCCTTTACATACCACTTTTTTTACAGGGCAGCCAAAATTAATGTCTACCAGGTCAGGGTTTACTGTTTCTACAATTCTCGCAGACATGGCCATCGCTTCTTCATCACCACCGAAGATCTGTATTCCGACTGGTCTTTCATAATCGAAGATATCCAGTTTTTTACGGCTCTTGATGGCATCACGAATTAACCCTTCGGAAGAAATAAATTCCGAATACATTAAATCTGCACCGTGCATTTTACATAAACGTCTGAACGGAGGATCACTTACGTCTTCCATTGGAGCCAGCAAAAGTGGAAATTCCGGCAGTTCTATATTGCCTATTTTTATCATGGTGCAAATTTACAAAATTCTGAATACTAGGAAATATGATATTATCTATTACTGTGAATGATGAGAATGAAATGAATCAGAGGGTGTTATAATCACAGTGAGAAAAAAACAGGATTATTGGGAATGGCAAACTTGGCAGCTTACACCTCTAGAAACTCGCTTTTACCTGCATACTTCCGATATGAATAGTTCTTTCCCCAGAATTTCTTCCTTCATAGTTTAAGTTCAATTGAATGAATGAATTGAGGGCCTGTTGGATGAATACACTCCATACCTGGTTTTTTCCGGGCTTCAGACCATCAAGCATCTGATTTCCGACAATGCTGAAATTGTTGCCATTGAAATTATTATTGATGAAAGAAAAATTCCCACGGATGGAAGTCTTCCTGAACTCCCATTGAACGGTTCCGGTAACATCAAACGCTTTTAATAATTCTTCGCCATCTATTCTTTTTTTCTGGCGGTAAGCAGAAGAAAGTTCAGCCTGAAGGGCATCTGTAAACTTGTAAGTGGCCTTCGGTTTGGTTTCAAAGTTATTTAAGCGGTAATCCCTTGTTGCAAATAATTGTGAAGAGTTTTTAATATCATGAACGGAATTTTCCCAGTCAATTCTGAATTCTTTATTGAACCAATATCCGATATTCAGGAAATGAGAAGTTTGTTCACGTTCTTCGTTACTGAAATTAGCGTTGATAAGGTTATCATTAGTAATGAATCGGTAGTTTCCGTTCCATCCGGATTTATCCGTTGGATTGAATTGTACAGAAGTTAAAATATTTTGATTTTTAAGGATCTGATCGCTGTTTTTCTCAAAAGGATTCAATACCAGTACCTTATCTTTTTTATAGAAAGAGTTTTGGGAATTTAAGGAAATATTGAAATTCCAGCGTTTTAAGAAAGCATTTTCAGAATTAAAAACAATGGCTGGATTTACAAATAAAGCCAACTGTAATTTGTTTTTATTGGACGGAATATATCGTACAGAATTGGTGTAAACCCTGATGTATTGTGCCAAATCGGAATATTCGGCAATTTCAAATTCGTCAAGCTGCTGAATGCCATCACCGTTGTAATCGGTCCATTTATAAACTCCCTGTCCGTCTGTTACTTTAATATATTGAAACTCTCTTTGAGCTTCCTGCCCGTTCCCCAATTCATAAAACGCCTGTAAACGCATTCCGTTTCTGAAAAGCTGTTGGTTATAAAGAATATTACCTACTACAAAGTCATTATTTCTGGTGACATCACCCTCTATTCCTGAATAAAAGAATTTTCTGTAGTGAATTAAGGCATTTAAAGTTGTTCTCTCGGTTTTAATAATCTGACTTTCAGCCATAACTCCCAGAATTTTGTTCATATTCTGAAGTCTGTTATCACGAACAGAGTCATTATCCCTCATATATAGTTTAGCAAGTAGTTTTGTACGGGTACTGTCTCCAATTTTCTTTTGCACGAAGATTTCTTTCCAGCTGAAACTTGTGACATCCATAAGCTGAGTATCGTTATACTTCTTCTCGTTATGTTCCATGCTTCCTCCTATAGCCCAGCTTCCTTTCTTTCCTGTAAATTCTGTTGAAATTCCACCACGGACGAACTTAGTATCCTGAAGTGTGGCATTGGTACTCAGGTAGGATAGATTTCCTTTTGTAAAGAAACGGCCGGTAATCCAGCCAAAATCAAGATCATTTTTAATACCCTTGTAAGAATCCTTTTCATTTAAATAATTGATGCGGTAATTTAGAGTAGATTTATTATTCCACTTATTTAAAAAGCTGAAGATAAAGCGGTTCTGCGTCTTTTTATTGAATTCCTGTGTTAAGTTGAAATCTCTGGAGAATTCCACATCATTGATACGGTCCAGGATATGAAACTGTTTGTCTATATACTGGTATTCAAAGCTTGGTGTTCCTTTCCATGAGCTTTTCGTAAAAGTTTTATTTCCAAAGACACGGTAAGCATACCCCGTATTCTGGTCAGAATCTTTAGAGGAAAACAAATTAACATCATAATTACTCAGGGAAATATCAGCTCCTATTTTCCCGTCTTCCAATAAGTATTCAGAATTAAGCGAGAATACCTGGGATTTTTGTGGTGAAGGAAGTTTTCTTACAGCTCTGTAATCTCCTGCATTAGGGCCTACATATTCGAAAACACGCCCGTTATTGGTAGTTTGTGCAGTTTTATAATCTCCCTGATTAGCACCAAAATAGGTGAAAGATACCTGATAGAGTGTTTCATTGGGGTCAGCGGAAAGTTCATAGAAGTTTCCGGCAGGATTTAAGCGGTATAGAATTTTATTAACATCATATTCCGTAACAACGCCTGATGGAGCATACATCAGATTAGGATCATTTCCTGCATTGGCAAGGATCTGTTCATCTTCTTTAGACAGGCTTAGAGCAAGAGGTGCATTTTTGTTGTCATTCTCCATAAACCAGTTCAGCCCAACCTTGAATTTCTCTCTTTGATGTTCCAGTTTACCGGTAAATAAATATCTTGAATAGTTCCTGTTGGCATAATTGTAGGAAATCGTAATGAAATTCTGTTGGAAGATAGGACGGAAACTGGTAAAGGTAACTTCACCGGTATTATAATTGATAACATAGTCCTGGTTTTCCCCACGTTTCATTAGGATACCATCAATAAATACCTGTTCAGAACCAGAGATCAGAGTAATAAACTGTTCTCCGTTTTTCCCTGTCAAACGGTAAGGTCCCTGGTTTCCTTCAACCCCCTGGAAACGGATTCTGTGAAATTCACTTCGTGCCACACCAGCGGAAATATCCACAAATGTTTTATTGTCTTTCCCAAATTCTGTCTGAAACTGAATTCCCATGCTTCGTCTCTGGTACTTGGCAAAGTAATTTTTAGATTCCACAAGATCAAGATGCCCGGCTCTGAGAATAGACTTGTCCTTAATATTCAGCTGCATGTATATTTTGTCAAACTCTTCTAAAGTTTGGGTATATCCATCTGCCTGAATGGGCAGGTTATGGTCGGAAATACTCGCCAAAATAGTAACATCTTTGGAAAGGCGCCCGGAAATCTGCAGATCCATGGAACTTTGTACAGACTGGCCCTGATTATTACCAAAAGTAATTCCGCGGATAATGGAACCTTTGGAATTAAGTTCACCTAAAAATCTTTTTTTATCATTTTTTGCCAGTACAGCTTCATCAACAACAATTCTGTTGTGAGTTCGGATAAAGTCTAAAGTATCTTTTACAAAAATGTCCTGTTCAAGCTTGGCAGCGAGAATACTGTCCTTTTTAATGCTGTCTTCTGGAACGTTGGGATTTTTCCATGAAAATACCTGAGCATTTCCTGAAAATATGCCAAAGAGAAATACAACGAATAGGATAAAAATATTCCGCAACTCCTGAAAAATAATTCGTAAAAATAATTAAAAAATGTTAATGGCAGTAGACTAACTATTATTAACAGAAAATTAATCTAAATATTGTGATACCTTTAAATTTAGGAGTAATTTAGCCGTGAAAATTATAAATAATATAAAATTAGAATCATGAAAAAACTTTATTCGTTATTTGCTGTTGCATTTCTTGCCTCTTCATTATCTGCACAAGGCTCAGAATCATTTAATAATTTGAGTGCCACAGTTGGTGGTTATACAGCAGGTAATTTTGTAGGAGATAATAGTGTGGCATGGAGCTATAGTGGAGCAAGAAAAGTGACATCTGGAGATAATGTTACAGGAACATCCGTTGGTTTTGATAGCAGTGGTTCCAGATATGTAAAAGCAAATTCCGGAGCAGCTGGGGTAGGAGAGATTACATATACAGTTAGATCATATTTTACTGGTGGTACAGCTGCTAATAGAATTATTCAGGTATATGTTAACGGAACTATGCTTGACTCATATGCATTAGATGCTATGGGAACAAATTATACCAGAACTGTAGCAGCAAACATTTCCGGAGATGTTGTAATAGAATTTAGATCTACAGGGAGCAGACAAATTGTTTTGGATGATGTTTCTTGGACTGCAGCAGGAAGTCTAGGAACCGTAGAAGTTAAAGAGAAAAAACACATTTTTGTTAAGAATACTTCTGTAGACAAGGAGATTTATTTCGGAACAAAATCTGATATTAAGATTTTCAATGTAAATGGGCAAATAGTAAGAACAGCTTCTGTTTCTGAAAATGGATCTGTTAATGTAGAAAATCTACAGAGCGGGATTTATTTTGTAACCGGAATCGCCAATGGTATAAGCGTTTCCGAGAAGATTATTAAAAAGTAATTTTAATTAATTGTTAAATATATATCGCTATTTCAAATGAATAGCGGTTTTTTTGTATTTTTACGACATAAACTTTAAAAAAATTATTTTATGAAAAAAATCTTTACTATTTTAGGGATAGCTTCTGCTATTAGTTTTATGAGTGCTCAAACCACTGTTCTGACGGAAAATTTTAGTTTTACGGGGGCTCTTAATGCAAATGGATGGACTACTCATAGCGGAACAGCTGGTCAGTTGGCGTCCAACGGTAGTGCAGCTCAGTTAATTGCAGGAAATTCAGAAGATGTAAATAAAGCCTTATCATCAGTATTTAATATCAGTACTACAGGAATTAGTAAGGCTGAATATTCAGCCACTATTAATGTTGCAAATGGAACAGGTCTAAGCACAGCAGGTGACTACTTTTTAATGTTTACAGTAGCTTCAGGAACTAGTCCAGGGGTTTTTAATGCAAGACTTTTTATTAAAAAGTCAACAACAGGATATACTTTGGGGATTTTAAATAATGGTGCGGGAACTGGAGCAACACCAACGTACGGATCTGAAATTCCATTTGGAACTCCTGCTAATATTACAGTAGCTTACATTGTTGATAATTCAGGAAGTACAAGTACAAATACTGCTACTTTACAAATTGATTCTCAAGCATTAATTACAAATACAGCAGGTACAGGAGCAGCTCCGGCAACACTTGGAGGTATTGCTATAAGACAAAGTGGTTCTGCATCTTCAGGAACGGGAAATGTTGCTATTAGTAATTTAGTTGTAAAAGTTTATGAACAAACGTTAGCTGTTTCTGATTTTAAATCATTGAAAAGAGCAGATTTAGTAAAAAACACTTTCGTTAAAAACAACGAAATCACTTTCGGAGCTGATGTTAAAGATGTAAAAGTTTTCAATATGTTCGGACAGCTTGTAAAAGAAGCTTCTGTAAAAGCAAACGGAACTGTAAACGTTGCTGAATTAACAAAAGGAAACTATATCGTAACAGGTACTGTAAACAATCAGGCAGTATCTCAGAAGATCTTAAAAGACTAATAGTTTTAGATTAAAATAGAATCCGGCCATTTCGAAGAAATGGCCGGATTTTTTTTATGCATATTTATTAAAAATTTATAAATTGTAATTTAAAAGATGTATTGATGTTTTTTTGTAAATTTCCAATTAAAAGGTATTGTTTTTGATGTTTTTATTACAATCCGTTTCTAAAATTATTTTAATGAAAAAAATCTTTATTCTTGCTGGCCTAACTTTAATAACTGCTTCCACAAATGCCCAGATTGTGATCAACGAGATCTATGGAGGAAATGGCAATTCAGGAGCTGTTTTCAAAAATAATTATATTGTCCTGAAAAATATAGGAACTACTCTGGTTTCTTTAACAGGGGCAAGTATACAGTATGCACCTGCAATAGGGGCTTTTACAGAATATCATACATTGCCTGATTTTACTTTGGGTCCGGAGGAAACTTATTTGATTCAGGAAGCTGCAGTGGATGGAGGAGTAGAAGCTTTACCAACACCGGATTTTATAGCGACAACAGTTACAAATTTTGATGGTACCCCCAATAAATCTGTTGGAATAAGAATTTCAGGAACATCAGGGAAGTTGGCATTAGCTGGAAATATTGTACAGGTATTGAGTCCTTCATCTTCCAATGTGTTAGATTTCGTAGGATATGGCGCCAATGCAGACCAGTTTAAAGGAGATGGTCCTGCGCCTTCTCCTACAGCCTCAACAGCTATTAGAAGGACTTTAGAGAATAGTAGTGATAATATGGCAGATTTTTCTGCTGAAGGAGCCGCAAAAGCAGGCTTTGTTCAGAATCCTTTTGTAAAGGATGGTAAAGTGCTTTTTGGAATGCAGATTAAAGATGTAAAGATCTATGATACCTTCAGGCAGATAGTGAAAAAATCTCCTACAAAATTTGCCTGGAATATAGATATCACTGAACTCCCGAAGGGAACTTATTTTGTAACAGGTACTGTTAACAATGCTCCGGTCTCACAAAAGATTGTAAAAGATTAGTTTTTCAATATTTTTGATAAGGAGCAGCTTACTTATAAGCTGTTCCTTTATTTTAATACCAGCCTCTTCTTGCAGCATTGATGATGGATCCAAGATTAAGAACCAATGTATAACGGATACGTTTTGCATAATCTTTAAATCCAGGTTCAAATCCCAATGAAGATTGTACGGGGAAATAAACTTCCAGAAAATCCGGAATAATCCTTACTTTAATCCCACTGTCCCAGATGAATTTTGCAGAATGATCCTTATTCTTATACATTCCGGCATCAGCATATACATGGAATATTTTCCAAATGCTGCTGTCTACATTCACCGAAGTGATCCACTGATTAACCGTTCCAGGAAGAAAAGATTTAAATCCACCGTCAGCTAAAATGAACTGCTGAGAAAGAAGACCGCTGCTGGCACTTTCCCCTAAAAGGTTATAAGAGAATGTATAGTTAGATACTCTTGAAATTCCATAGTTGAATAAATCATTGCGGGTGTCATTTCTAAGGAAATATCCGGCAAATAAACGGACACTTAATTTCTGCCTTGGAGCGAACTCCCATCTGTAAAATCCTTCAGCTGTAATTTTATTAAAATCTTCCATTCCCTGGGCACTCAGACTGAGACTTTTTTCATGGATCATCTGGCTGTCACTATAGCTATATCCCAATCCCCAAAGATTATATTTTTTATAGTCATCGTTGGCAATCATGAGTGGGCTTAGATCTCTTTCAAAATAGTTATAGGAAACACCAATACTTCTGCTTACCGTACTTCTTGGGTTTTTTCTGAAGTTTAGAGTTGAAAATACAGAACCTTTTCTGTATGCTAAGTCATAATCATAATGGAAATAAGATCCGGAAACTCCAAATGTAATACTTCTGAACATACTTTCAGCAGGCAGAAAAGAGTAAGATACAGCTCCCGAACCTGTTAGTTTCCCTGTTCCGGTACTGTAGGTTGGAGTAAATGAATAGAGGAATTTCTGGTCAAAAAATGACTGGTTTTTAAAGTTGGCCCCTAATAAAAACTTATCATAGGTATTGTTGAACCTGGCCCTTGGACTTACATAAATTTCGTTGTATTCAGGATTTGGAATATCCTTGATGAGTTTAAACTTGATTTTTTTTGTATTTAAAAATAATCCTTTGGCATACAGGAAATTATCCCGGTAACTTGATTCCGGGAAAATGTATCCATTGTTTAAGGTTACTTTATAAATGTTATCCGATACAGGAAGAGAAATTTCTTTTATTTTCTCATTCTCTTCTGTTTCTATCCAGTAAGACTTTTTTTCGCCCTCTCTGGTTTCGGTTTCAAGTTTTACCGGAATAGAGGTTTCTGTATTTTTTGCAATCTTGATCTGTAAAGAATCGTTTTCTTTATTAATATGTTTCAGCTTGAAATTAACCCTGTTTTTCTGCTTAAAAAAACTTTCAAGATATTGGGCCGACTTTTCTTTTCCTGATAGCTGTTTTAAAAAATCATCCGGAATAATCTTATTTCCCGAATTTTTTGAAAGGTATTCTTTTACAAGATCATTGAAAGACTGATCTCCCATTTTATCAGCAGAATAATTGAAAAGGCTTCCTGTCTCAAAGCTGCTGACAGCCATATCATTGAAATTACTTAAACTGGTAAAATCCTCACCAATTTTCTGATCCAGATTCTGGAGCATAATATATTGATAAGCCAGCCCGTAACGGTCCAAAAGCTTTACCTTAGATGCGTGGAATAGTTTTAAAGGCTTGATCCCAAATATCTTGGATTCCGGTAAGCTTCCTAAAAGTTTAGTGTCTTTGTAGAACTTTTTCAGATATTGGATTTCAAGATAGGATTTTAGTCCATTTTTAAACCAATGATCTTTTTGCTTGTCAGCAATGATCTTTTCGTCCAGAACTTTTTTGGTAATGATTCCGAAATAGTCAAGATCTGTTTTTTCAGCTTCTGTAAACAATGGGAATCTAAATTTCCAGAATGTAATATCATCATTTCCAAAGAAATCTTCCTTGGCTCTGAATTTATCTGAAATGAAAATACTTTTTGGAAGAGAGCCTATTCTTTCTTGAAGGAATTTTAAGTGAAGAGGTAAATAAAACTCCAGGTTTTGCTTTTCTTCAGGCTTAAGGTTATAACCAAACTTTATTTCGGTATCAATACCATCAATATTGGTTTTTAAAATAGGATAAGTAGCGAAGGAAACTGAAAATTCAGGGTCTGAATCCAGGTATCCCTGAAAAGAATTCATCTGGATTTGCGGCAGATTACTTTCGATGAAGCTATTCACCGGAATATCAAAATTTACCGTCCAAAAAGTATTAAAACTTACAGGCTCTTCAATATCGTGGTATTTTCTTGGAGAAATATTGTCCGGATCAAAACGATCCGGAACAATAAAGAAATATTTTAAAGCAGTATTCTGACCGGATGTTCCATATCCCGTAAATTTTTTATCGGGAAGCTGCATACGGTAGTTGAGCTGCAGGGTGATGCTTTCGCCTGGTTTTAATGCTTTTTTCAGAGGAAGAAAAAGATTTTCATCCGAAATTGTATTGACTGGTATTTCCTGGTTTTCTGAATCTTTAATAGTAAGTTCCAGCAATTTTCCCAGTTCATGGTTTTTTGCAAAATGCAGATCACTGTTTCTGTCTTCCAGTTTTCTGTAGACTAAAGATGTTCCGCGTTTGTTATAAGCGGAAATCCAATTCAGAAGTTTTACCGTTTGCAGGTCTTTGTCTGAATGATTGTAATAAACAATCTCCTGATTCACCTCAAGGGTTTTTCTGTCAGGAGAGAGTTTTGCTCCAATGTATATACTGTCTTTCTGTGCAGAAATGTGTATAACTCCACAAAACAAAATAAGGCAAATGCTGATCTTTTTCAAATATCCGTGATAAAGCTCAAATATAGCTTATTTTGTGTATACTTTATAGGATTTTAATTCTGAATTGCTTTTTTTTCCAAAGATTTAATATAGGCATTCCAACCTTCATTTTTATAAGTAACTGCAGCTGCTTCGGGATCTTCAGACTTATAGATTCCCCTTCCTACAATGATGAAATCTGTATGTAAAGTTCTGAAAACATGTTCCGGAGTATTGTACTGCTGTCCTTTTCCATCACCAGAGTCAGCAAGGTTTACTCCCGGGGTGAACAGTAAAAGGTCTTCAGGGATTTTATTCTGGGAAACTCCCCCAATGACATTAGGGTGAGATACAGCAATTTTTAATGCCTCTTCACGGTAGTTAGCTGTAGTTAACGTACCTTTTGAAGACATTCCAACAATCGCTACTACGCCTACATTTTTGAAGCAGTCTAAAGATTCAAAGCCACCAATAACCTGGGATGTTACAAAATCTGCCCAGTCTGTAATTTTGAAAACACCGCTTGTAAACTGTAATTCCTGAGTGTTTCCGATGTCTGCAAATTTTCTGTCTTCCATTAGCAGGAACTGATGTTTTGCAGCAATCTCTTTTAAAGGAGTGATCGTTTTTTCGTACTCAAAGTCAGAGATAATATCGATATGGGTCTTTAAGGCAATGATATGAGGCCCTACTTTTTCTGCAAAGGCCAATAATTCCTGTGTAGTTGTAACGTCTGCAGAAGCAATCAGGTTAGATTTTTTAGCTATTGCTGTTTCCAATAATTTTTTTGAAACAGAATGCTGGGTATTGCTTAGTTTCTGCTCATAAGAAGCTCTGGTTTCTTCTTCAAACTGAATGTGATTACCCTGTAGGAAATCCTGAATTCTTTTCACTTCCTCATCAGATAACTCACCAGTTTCCTGAAGAACACCGCATACTTCGGAAATGTTAAAAAGAGTGTGTACTCTGTAACCTCTGCTTTCCAGCAATTGTTTTCCACCTTGTTCTCTGTCAAGCACCACTACAATGTCAGAAACTTTAAGATCTTCCTGTTCTATTTCCGGAATGGTTTCCAGCAAAGATTTTCCTGAAGTGATAACATCTTCCACCAATAGGCAGTTTTGTCCTTTCTGGTAAATTCCTTCAATCAGTTTCTTGGTACCATAGCTTTTAGCTTCTTTTCTTTTAATAATTAATGGAATATAGCTTTCCAATGACATCGCTGTAGCCATAGGAACAGCAGCATAAGGAACTCCACATATTAAATCAAAATTATCCAATGGAAGCATTTCCAATAAATAATTAGCCAGATTTTTTAAGATTTTAGGATCTGAAGCCAAAGGTCTTAGATCTACATAAAAAGGGCTTTCGATACCACTTTTTAAGGTAAACCTTCCAAATTTAATGATGCCTAGCTTGTAGCATTCCAAAAAGAATTCTTTTTTACTTTCCATTATTTTTTATTAGATGTTGCAAATTTAAGGATTTGAAATAAGGCTTAAAAATTTATCGCCCATTTGCTCATAAAAAAACCATTCTGGAATTTTACAGAATGGTTTTGAAAATATAAATAAACTATTATTTTACGATTTCGGCATCAATCATCTGAGTACCCTTATATTTTTGTTCAGCCTCCCAAAGTAAAAATTTGTCTACTTCTTTGATGAGTTTTGGAATGGTAAGTGACAAAACTGCCAGATCATCCATTACGCCAAGTACCGGGATGGCAAACTCGGGAAGAAGATCAATAGGAGAGATAACATATAAAATTCCTAACAGGGGAAGGATAATGTCAATTGATTTTATAGGATAAATTCCTTTTCTCCACATTTTTACCATTCTGAAAATATCAGGGATTTTTTTTACAAAGCCCTTGTGGCTGATAGCTTCTTTTGCAAGATTTAATTTTGAATATTTCATTTTGTGTTTGGATTTAAACAAATTTTTCAATATTGTAAATTTCACAAATCCTGTACCAACAAATTATAAAATTTAGTTAAAAACTTATTTGATAATATTGTCAATGAACTGGTGTACAGTCTCTGAATCCCAGTCTTTTGTAGCGTCTTCCTTAATCAGGATTCTGCCGGTTTTATCCAGAAGAAATGTTGTAGGAAAAACTTTAGGAAGGATCTTTTCCGATAAAGGACTTTGGGCAATATATACCGGGACTGTATAATTATTTTCCTTCAGAAATTTTCTTACATCTTCTTCCTTATCATTCATAGCAACCAGTACAAAGTCTACATGATCTTTTCTGGAATCATATAGTTTCTGAATAGACGGCCATTCTTTTCTGCATGGCGGGCACCAGGTTCCCCAAAAGTTCAGGAAAACAGCTTTGTTCTTAAAGTTTTTAAGATTAGTATTAGGAGCATTAATTCCTTTAAGCTCCACGTCATAATCTTCTTCATTGATATGTACGGCATTCTCAATGGTAGCGATCGGGAAAAACTGATTTTTCAGAAAGTCCTTTACTCCTGGTACAAATAGAACAATACCGATGATAGCAATGATTACAATATAAATGATGCTTTTTTTCATATTCTATTTTTTTATAACAGGTCTAAGATTTCCTGAACGGCATCCTTCCCTCTGTTTTTAGCGTAATAGATCTGCAGATCGTTATAGAAAGCATCTTTGGGATAACCTTCCGGATCTGCTTTATATTTCATCAGTAACTCGTAGCCATACTTTGGACGAGGACCCCATGAATTTTTAACATTAAAATCTTTATCCAGAATTAATACTTTAGGAATAGATTCTGTACCATTGGTTAAAAATTGATTGATAAGGCTTTTATCACTATCTCTTAAAAAAACTCTGATTTCATTATGACCTTCAAAGAATTTAAATAAGGCAGGAACTGTTGCACTGGCATCTCCGCACCAGGCTTCTGAAATGATTAAAATATTTCCGTCGAAATTTTTAGCAGCTAATTCTTTTCTCTGATCTTCATCCGGAACATACTTTTTTACAGTTCTGTCCATTCTCTGAAGTCCAAGTTCATAGTATTGTTTATATTCAGCTTCCTGTTCGTTGGCAGGATTATTTAATCTTTGTTGTGCAATTTGAAGGTACTCTTCAAAAGAAATTCCCTGATCCCAGTAATTTTTCATTACCAAATATTTAAAAATTATTGATGTTTCTTGTTTTATTAATCAAAAATAAGTCTGCCAAAACAAATGCGGCAAGGCTTTCCACTACAGGAACTGCTCTTGGAACCACACATGGGTCGTGACGTCCTTTTCCTTCCACAATCACAGGATTTCCTTCTTTATCAATACTGTCCTGAGGTCTTAAAATAGTAGCTACAGGTTTGAAGGCTACACGGAAATAAATATCCATTCCATTAGAAATTCCGCCTTGAATTCCTCCCGATAGGTTAGATTTTGTTGAAAAATCGGTGTTGAACTGGTCATTGTGTTCTTTACCAGTCATTTTTGCACCACAGAATCCGCTTCCATATTCAAAACCTTTGCAGGCATTGATATTCAGCATGGCTTTAGCCAGTTCTGCCTGAAGTTTTGAGAAAATAGGTTCACCAATTCCTACAGGAACGTTTTTTATCACGCAGGTAATGGTTCCTCCAATTGTATTTCCTTCTTTTTTAATTTCTTTTATTCTGGCAATCATTTTTTCTGCTGTCTCGGCATCCGGACAACGTACATCATTGCTTTCTGTTTGAGAGAAGTCAAGAGCCTGGTATGGCTTTTCACAGAAAATATCACCTACAGATGAAACGTAAGCATTGATCTCAATTTCTGGTAGAAGCTGTTTAGCTAATGCTCCGGCAACAACCCAGTTCATCGTTTCTCTTGCAGAAGATTTTCCACCACCACGGTGATCTCTGAAACCAAATTTCTGGTCATATGTAAAGTCGGCATGACTCGGACGATATGCTCCGGCAATATGGTCATAATCCTTTGATTTCTGATTTTCGTTTTCAATGATAAAGCCGATGGGTGTACCTGTTGTTTTTCCATCAAAGATTCCGGAAAGAAACTTCACTGTGTCACTTTCTTTTCTTTGAGTAACAATAGCAGACTGTCCGGGTTTTCTTCGGTTCAGTTCATATTGAACCTTATCGAGATCTACCGTTAAACCTGCCGGAAAATTATTAATGATACCGCCGTAAGCCACTCCGTGACTTTCTCCAAATGTTGTAAGACTAAGAAGATTACCTAATGTGTTGAACATGATACAAAATTACCTTTTTTTCTTCAGATAATAAAGTTTCAGTATTTGTTCTGTTTATAAATATTTTCGATCGTATTGATAGTTGTTGCGGCCTCTTTTTTTTCTTTGGAAGTCATTGTTTTCCAAATGAATCCTTTAGAGATATTATTTTTATCAATAGGTTGGGGGAAAATCCCGGCTTTTATATCATCAAAAATAAAGCTTTCAGAGATAGCTGGAAGAGGTGTTTCAAAATTATAAGGATAATTTTTGGAAACGTTGAACTTTAAATCTCCAATATTAAATTGGCTGTACTGATGATATTCATAAACGGATGGCTGGTAAAGCTGTTCTTTTTTAAATCCGGCCATAAAATTCCCCAATTGAAAACTTGGAATATATTGTTGAATAAGAGCTGGAAAAGATAATAGTGAAATCAAAAATATACTGAGTATGGAGAAAACAGCAACAGATCTTCGTTTATTCCAGTATTCATAAAAAATAACATAAAAAATAACGAAAAATACATCGATAAAAAATCTATACTGTGCAGAAAAAACCAGTACAAATATGCTCTTTATCAATAAGGATATGCAGATCAGAGTGATGAGTTTTTTCTTTCGGATCCATGTAAATACAGAAAAGATGAATAAGCTTATTATGAAGAGAATATTGATTTTTGATTTGATACCTTTTAAAAAGAACCAGTTTTTTATATAATCCCATGTGGAAAATTTTTGGATTTCTTCATAGGAATACTGCATATCATAAGTTTTCTGAATAGCATATTGGGAAGAAGTTTTCAATATTTCAGGATTAGGTTTCCAGCTGAAGCCAAAGTCTCCAACAGATACAGGAAATACAGGATATCCGAATGTCCAGATATTTTTAATAAAGAATAAAAATAAAATGCCGGTTCCGAAAAACAGTCCTTTGATACTGGATTTAAAAATGAAGATATTGCAAAGGAAAACCAGTATCGGCAACCAGATCATGGTTGGCTTTATAGCAAAAACAAAAACAGAAAAGGCAAAAAGTAAACTGATGTTTTTATTTCCGGATATTATTTCGTTTAAAATAATTAAAGAAAAAATTATGACCGGAAGATCCGGGCTCGGTGACTGGGAAAAAAGTAATAAAATTGGAAGAAAACACAGCTGAATCCAGCTTTTTCTTTCCACAATATAAATGGTATAGATGACCAGCAGAATAGAATTGAACCTTAAAAAAGGATCTGAAAAATTGGAAAATCCTGCCTGGAAAATGTGCCACACCGACATTTGTCCTAAAGTAAGATCCAGATTTGAAATCCCCTTAATGAGCCCATATTCGGTTAGCCACTTAATGGTGGGAACATAATATCCGAAATGGTCCAGTATATAAGGATAATAGGTTCCGGTAAATAATATGGTACATGAAACGAAGGCAATTAAAAATAAATCTTTTTTTGAAAACCGATAGAATTCCTGATACAGCCTTTCTTTAAAGAAATAGAATAATCCGATGAAAACAGTTGGAATTTCCACATACAGGTTTAAAGGAATAAAAAAAGAAACAGCAGCCCATAAAAGGCTTATTCCCATAATTCCGGAAAGTATTTTTTCGGAAAAGCCCTGAAATAAAGTTCCACAGTTTTTTTCCATAATCTTCCCAAGCCCTGATAAGACCGGAATAAGTAAAATAGTGGAAAAAAGGATTAGTATCATAAAAAAAGATTGCCTAAAAATAAGCAATCTTTATATGTTATGATAAAAAATATTATCTGGGTTGCACTCTTCCGTCTTTTCTATCCTGGGATCTACCGATGGTATATCCGGTAGCTCCACCTACCACGCCTCCGATTACCGCACCAAGACCTCTGTTTTTCTTAGCAACAATTGCTCCAACAGCAGCACCACCTACGGTACCAATAATAGTTCCTTTAGCTGCTTTACTCATTCCTTTTTTCTGAGTAGTTCCCTGCGACGTACTGCTTCCGTTATCTGCATATCCGCCATTGCTTCCTCCTCCGGAATTAGAATTGGAGCTTCTGTCACGGTATACCGTTCTTGTTTCTCTTATAACTTTTGGTCTTGAATTATTTTCAGCAGTTGCTTTCGCTTTTTTGGATTCAGAAATACTGTCTGCTTTTTTCTGAGCTTCATATACCAGCTTTTCTTTTTCAATAGCCAGCTTTTGTCTCTCTATTTCAAGTTGTCTCGACTGAAATTCAAGCTTTTGTTCTTCCAGTGATTTCTCAGCAGTTCTGTCATCTTTCTTGCAGGCCGTTAGTAAGAAAACGGATAAAAATCCTGCTAATACTATCTTTTTCATAATTCAAATTTTAATAAGCTTAAGCCTAAACGACTTTTAATTTTAGTTTATTTTCAATTATGAAGCCAAAATTCAGTTAAAGAGTGTTAAAATTGATAATCAAAAGATAAATTAATTCTAAATACTGATAAAATATATGAAAAATAGGATGTAGAGTGTGAATGAAAATTAAAATTTTGAGATTTAAAAATAAAACGAGATTCATTATAGCTCCTTGTTATACAGGGTAAATATTTGCTAAAAGGAATTTGTAAGATATAGTTAATCCTTAATTTTTGTTGAATTAATTTATGATGCCTATTTTTGAGAAACTAAATTACTTTTAATATGAAAAAATCAATTTTTACAGTGTCGGCTGTAGTAGGATTGCTGGCTGTTACAACTTCGTTTTCTTCTACTGATCTTGTAGAAACTCCATCTAAAGCTCGTACAGAGGTTTCTGTTAAGGACGCAAAAACAAAAACTTATCCGGTTCGTTATGGTCTTATTTCCCTGAATGGTACAAAGATGCTTTCTGGTTCAGGATTTGACCTGGGAGGGTTTGTTGCTAAAAATACTGCTACAGGAGAAGAGTATTTCAGCAGTCAATATAATTACCGTGCGCTTCCCCAGTATTCTGAAGAAGATCTTCCGGAGGGAACTTATGAAGTTTCAGGAATCCAGGGCCAGGGTGGCTGGGTAGGCTATGGAACAGTAATTGCTACTGTATCTGATGATAATATAGATGATGACGGGTATATTACAATATATATTCCGATCACATGGGAGGAATAACTTTGTGAAAGACAAAATATTTATCTACATTTACCAATCCTCGAATGAGGATTTTTTAATCAATATACAGTAATTAATAGCTGCGGGATGTAGTATAGCTTCTTTTAGGAAGCAGTACAGGTGCAGTTTATACATATTCTGTTTGGATTTTTTCTGAATAGATTTTTTTTCATCATTTGTGTTTTTTTAGGCCTCCATTCAGGAGGCCTTTTCTTTTTATTGTATTATGATTATACTCATATAGATTATACAACATACACAGTATCTTTGAATATCATTTTCTATTCCATATATCCTTATGATTATAAAGTTCCTCAATTGAGGAACTTTTTATTTTACAAAAAGAAAGAAATTAAAATTTATCTGCTTTATGATTATGCTCATAAAATAAATAAAAAGTTAGATTTATTTTTGGGTTAGAATTAAAAGATTAATTTTTTATTTCTGATATAAAATTTTTTTTCATCATTTGTGTTTTTTGAGGCCTCCGTCCGGAGGCTTTTTTTAGTCATGAACATTTTTTTCACAGGTATCTTATGCTTCAAAAATGAGTCTGCCGTCAAAAGGATGATCCCAAACAACAAATACACGGTCATTTAATCTTCTGATAGGAGCTTGTATCATTTCATATTCACCATTTTCATTCAGTCTCTGTACAATAAGGTTTATTCCTTCTCCTATTTCACTTATTTTAAATTCGATCTGATATTGCTCTTCATTGTTTTGAACAAAATCTATTTTTTTAAATTGTTTTTGTGACATGACATCGGGTTTAAATGTTATGGTAATAGCAGAATAAATTGTGCCAAGTTGTAATTTTTTCTGCCTTTCTTGACTTTAGTATTATTTTTTGGAATATTCCTTTTCTATGTATGATTTTTATTTTATTGTTTTTAAAAATTATTGAATTGTTAATGATTATAAGGTTCGTGTATAAGGTTGTAGTGTTTAGTGGAGTTATTATTTGTATATATTTAATGTTCAGTCTGTTTTGTGTGTTAAATTTTTAATCATATTTTCTCTGTTTATGAATAAAAAAATATTTTTTTTTCAAAAAAAGTAATTCTTGGCACGATTTTTCAATATACCAATGCAACTCATGTTTAATTTGAGTTTTCATGGTTATTAGTTTTTATCCTCGGAATTTCCGAGGATTTTTTTGTTTCTATATGACGGTACTCATAAAGGGCAGTATCCAGGTTCATTTATCTTTGATTAAGATAATTTTCTATCCATCATCACTTTTTGCATTATTTTAACAAGTTCTTCCTGGATGGAAGAACTTGTTTTAATTTAAAAAGGTTTTGCATTCATCCTAACCATTTCGATATTTATACTAATGGTTAATAATGTTCTTCAGTATTTCAATTTTCTTCAGTAATGCTATGTTTTCTTTTTCTAATTGGGAAATATAAGCATGGATGTTGTCACGGGATATCCCGTTGGGAATATAAACTGGATAATCTTCTTCGTAAATTTCCTCTACAGGAACATTGAAGAATCGAGCAATTTTTTCCCATTCATTTTTTGTAATTTTTATATAGCCGTTTTCTTTTCTGCTGTAATTGGAAACTTCTGTTGGAATGACATCTGCTACCTGTTGCTGCGAATAGCCTTTTTGCTTTCTTATGGTACGTAATTTTGCTTTTTTCATGGGATTGGCTTTATGCAAAATTGTAGAAAAAAAAGATTTTCGGGTTATGGATTTCCGTAAAAAACTGAGGTGCAGGTATTGTTTACCTTAATTAATTTAACAGAAAGGGCAGTCTTTTCTTGTATAGTTTCTTAAGCGGTAAAGAAAGATGAAATTAACTCCGTTAGCTTTTGCCTGTCAATTCTCTTTATTGTTGAAATGAAATTGCATAAAAAAACCTCTAAATAAAATTTAGAGGTTTTAAGAGGTACCTAGCGGATTCGAACCGCTGTAGATGGTGTTGCAGACCACTGCCTAGCCGCTCGGCCAAAGTACCATGTCTTACCATTTTTGAGGTGTGCAAATATAGCTAAATTTCTTTACAAACCAAAGTTTTTATGCAATTTCTTTCATTTTTAAACTCTCAATTTTGCTTTTTGTCTGTTTTTCAGGCTCATAATTTTCATCATTTATAGGTCTTTTTTTAAAAATTATTAAGACTTTATTGAGCCTGAAAAAGTGTGTAATATCAAGAAGAAGACGCTGAGTAAAATTTTTTAGTTTTAGAACCCATTCACAAGAAGTTTTAAGGTAGCATTTGTATCAATAACGGCCGTAATTCCTGTACTGTTGAGAAGGATTTTACTCGGTTTTAGGTCAAATACCCTTCCGCTCATCTTTAATCCTTTATAATATTCTTTATTGAAAGCATCTTCAATACTTTTTCTTGAGGTCTCTTCTAATTCCTGGGTTGGAATTCCGTATTCTTCCTCAATCATCTTTACAATTTTCCCTTGGAATAGGAGAGAAGCTGTTTTTTGAAGAATATTCATTGTTTTCAGCTTGAACTTGGTATCAGATAGAACAATTTTTCTTTTGCCTTGATCATATACCGGAATACCTGAAATAACGGCAGTTCCTTTAATATAGCCTTCCGTCTGTGCTTCAAGGATAATCCTGTTATCTACACCATACACTCTGATATCTGTTACTTTTACTTTTGAATCCCTGATATCAAATTCTTTATTCAGAAAAGTTTTTCGGGCCATATTACTGGCTTCGGTAAAAGGAATATTAGCCGTAGTCTGCAATACAAATTTATCAGCAACAGTAGGTGAAAAGTTAAAGTTGGTTGCAGATGTTACAGCTGGAGATGCAGCAGGCTTATTTCCTGTAAATGTTTCTGAGAAAATATCAATCCCAAGTGTTGCATTGATCTGGTTTCCGTAAAATTTTAAAGGGGTAATATTAACGCTTACCGGACTTACTTTCAGCCATGTATTATATTCTTCCGAAATATTGAATGGCTGTGCAAATGTATTCCAGGCCATAATAGCATATTGCTGGAAATTCAGCTGGGTAGACATTTGCTGATCGATGGTTTTACAAAATTTTTCCTGTTGTTCCTTCAAACTTTTTTCAACGATAGGAGTAATGGGAATTTGTATTCTTCCATAATCGAGAACCGGTTTTGTTACCCATCTGAAGCCATTGGGACGGGTATTGGTAATAACGGTCCAGTTATTTTTAAAAGTAATAGTTGTATTAAAGGACATTACCGTCTCAAAAGTGGTATTCTGGTAAGAGTAAACTCCCAGTGTTCCAATTCCTTTTTCTGCCCAGATCTTTAATGGAACTTCTATCAGCAGGTTTTGGCTTGTTCCGCCTACCAAACGGATGGGGCGTGTTTTCCAGACTTTAACCTTAAACTGATCATTATTATTGTCCGTATAAGAGTCATCCTGGTAGATAAGATCTTTTACAGAGGCATTGACCATATTACTGAGTTCTGAAAGCGGAATGGTTACCGGCATAGTAATGCTGGATTTAATCTTTGGAAAGTTATAACCCGCCAACTGGTTATCAGCACCTGCCTGACCGAAAGCATTGATGAATGCTACTAAAAATAATATTTTAACGAATTTCAATTTTGTATTTTTTTAATAAAATAAAAATAAGGATTTTAATTCTCCGGCTTAAAGCTTTTTTCCAGTTCAACGCTTGCTCCTTTCATTTCACCCTGCATAGGTGGGGCTGTTTTGGTAAGCTTAAGCCTGATATAGTCGATTTGCGGAAAGCTGTCATGTATTTTTGAAATAATTCTCCCGGCAACGTGTTCCAGAAGCTTAGATTTGATCTTCATCTCCTGATGGATAATATCATTGATATCTGCATAGCTTATGGTATCATTCAGATCATCAGATTCTGCTGCTTTCCACAAATCGGTATGAAGTTCTGCATTTAAAATATAATAGGTACCAATAATATTTTCCTCGGGTAAAACTCCATGGTAGGCATATATTTTTACATCTTCAAGATATATCTTACTCATTGCTTAATTTTTATTAAGCAAAAATCGCTTTAATTCTTCAAAATCTGAATTAATTTCTATAGTTTTTTTCTCCTTTTTCATCAAGGCTTCCAGAGATTGTGGAATTTCAATTTTTGTTTTGATGGCTTTTTCCACAGCATCAGGGAACTTCACTGGATGTGCCGTTCCCAGAATGAACCCTTTTTTACCCGGATTTTCTTTAAGATATTGTTCAAGAGAAGTAAAAGCTACGGCACTGTGAGGATCCAGAATATAATGATATTTATTGTACACTTTTGTAATGGTGTGCATCGTTTCTTGATCATCTGTTGAATAACCTGATATTGTATTCTTCAAAGAATCAAATTCATTATTGAAAAGTTCAAGGATTCTGACAAAATTGCTGGGATCTCCCACATCCATGGCATTGGATAGGGTAGGTACAGCATCTTTAGGGTTAAAAGCCCGGGTTTTCAGGTATTCAGGAATTACGTCATTCGCATTACACGCTGCAATGAAATGTTCTGCAGGAAGACCACGAAGATGGGCTAAAATTCCGGCACAGATATTTCCGAAATTTCCACTTGGAACACAGATGACAGGAATCTTATTTTCTCTTTGCTGCCACTGTTTTAATGCCAGTAAGTAATAGATCTGTTGTGGAAGCCATCTGGCAATATTGATTGAATTAGCCGAGGTAAGAAACAATGTGTTGTTGATTTCTTCATTGGAAAAAGCTTGTTTTACGAGGCTTTGACAATCATCGAAGCTGCCATTGACTTCCAGTGCATAAATATTTTTCCCGAGTGCGGTAAGCTGCTTTTCCTGAACGGGGCTTACCCTGTTTTTAGGGTAGAGAATAACAACATCAATTCCCGGAAGATTATAAAATCCGTGCGCAACTGCTCCGCCGGTATCTCCGGAAGTAGCTACCAGAACAGTCACTTTTTTCTGCTGATTTTCTAAAAAATAAGACAGGCATCTGCTCATAAATCCAGCACCAATATCTTTGAATGCAAGGGTAGGGCCGTGGAAAAGCTCCAGCACAGAGATCTCATCATTAATCTTTATCAAAGGAATTTCAAAGCTGATGGTTTCAGCAACAATCTTTCTCAGAACTTCCGAAGGAATTTCATCTCCCACAAAATCTTTCATACATTGATAAGCAATTTCTTCATCAGAATATTGGTGAAGGTTTTGAATAAATTCTTCATTGAATAACGGAAGATTTTCAGGAAAGAATAATCCTTTGTCTTTTCCCTGTCCTTTTATGGCTGCAGTTCTGAAATCTACTTTTTCTTCACTATGTTTTAAGTTATAATATTTCATCTGTTCTAATCTAATTCTGTTTCTTCAATAATTTCAATTCCTGCCGGGTTTATTTTGGAGACATAGACGAAGTTGTCTATATTGATTTCGTTATACATTGATTTCATGAGGCCGGCGACCTTTTCTGCAGTTTCTTTTTTTTCTGTCAGCATGAAAATAGATGGTCCTGATCCTGAAATTCCTCCGCCCAAAGCTCCAAGCTGAAGGCTTTTGGATTTAATTTCATCAAATCTTGGGATTAAAATACTTCTTACAGGTTCTATAATGACATCATTGAGGCTTCTGCCAATTAATGCAAAGTCATTTTTCTGGATACCGGCAACCAATCCGGCAATATTCCCCCATTGTTCAACAGCACTTTTCAACGTAATGTTTTTCTTTAAAATCTGTCTTGAATCTGAAGTTTTAACTTCAACCTGGGGATGAACTGCTGCAACAAATAAATCAGGAGCATTCAATGGGATAATATCAATGGGATTTGTAGATTTTACCAAAGTAATCCCTCCATAAATGCATGGTGCAATATTGTCTGCGTGGCGAACTCCTGAAGCAAGCTCTTCCCCGAACATGGCAAAATGAACCATTTCATCCTTTGACATGATATTTCCCAGTACAATATTGGCCCCCATGGCGGCTCCGGCGGCGCTAGCCGCGCTGGAGCCAAGTCCGCTTCCAGGTTTTATGTGTTTATGAATAATGACCTCAAAACCATTTTTTAGATGATAATGTTCCTGAATTTTTAAAAGAACCATTCCCGCTACATTTTTAGCAGGTTCTTCAGGAAGCCCAAAAGAATCTTTGTGTTTGATAATTATTTCAGGAGTTTCCAGTAAACGGATTTCCATTTCATCATAAGGTTCATTAACGGCCATTCCCAGAATATCGAATCCACATACAAGGTTGGCAACAGTAGCCGGAATTTTTAATTTTACATTTTTCATATTTTTTGTTTTTAAACTGAACGGATGATGTCTGCGAAAATCCCACTGGCAGTTACTTCGGCTCCCGCACCGGCACCTTTTATGACTAATGGCTGCTCTGAGTATCTTAAAGTTTTAAAAATGACAATATTATCTTTTCCATAAAGATGAAACAGGTCGCTGCCCGGAGCAATGTGCTGTAAGCCAACCTTAGCTTTTCCATCTTTAAATTCTGCAGTATACTTCAATATTTTCCCTTCATTCTTTGCATTGCTGAACAATGATTTAAAATGACTTTCATATTCTGTAAGCTTTTCATAGAAATGCTCTACACTTCCTTCCATACAGGCTTCAGGCAGAAAGCCTATATTTTCAATTTCTTCAAACTGAAGCGGATATCCTGCTTCCCTGGCAAGAATTAATATTTTTCTCGCAACATCAGTTCCTGAAAGATCCAACCTTGGGTCCGGTTCTGTATAGCCTTCTTTTTGTGCCTGTGCTACTACTTCAGAAAATGTTCTGCTGCCATCATAAGTATTGAATACAAAATTTAATGTTCCGCTGAGTACTGCTTCAATGGAAGTTATTTTATCACCGCTTTTGATAAGATCATTGATTGTTCCAATAACAGGAAGTCCGGCTCCTACATTTGTTTCAAAATGAAAACTGCAGTTATGATTTCTGGCAGTATTCTTTAACAGGGTATATTTTTCAAAATCTGATGAAGCGGCAATTTTATTGCAGGCAACAATATTGATGCTTCTTTTCAACAGGCTTTCATATACTTCCGGAATTTCAGCACTTGCTGTGATATCCACAAAAACAGAGTTCCTTAGGTTACGGGCAATAATTTCTTCTGCAAACTTTTGAGCGGAAGCTTCTATACCGTCTTCATTCCAGTTGATGTATGCTTGCTCGGAAATACCTCTGTCTGCAAAGATCATCTTTCGGCTGTTGGAAAGTCCGGCAATTCTTAAATTGATAAAGTGGTTTTCCCTCAGGTATTGATTCTGGTCATAGATCTGCCGGATAAGTTTAGTCCCTACATTTCCAGTTCCGCAGATATAAAGATGGATCTGTTTAATTTCAGATTCAAAAAACTCTTCATGGAGAACATTAACTGCTTTTCTGGCATCCTTTTCAGCAATAACCACACTGATATTTCTTTCCGAAGAACCCTGTGCAATTGTTCTGATATTGATTCCGTTATTTCCCAGACATCCAAACATTTTGGCACTTACACCACTTCTGCTTTTCATATTTTCCCCTACCAGCGCTACAATTGAAAGGCCTGTTTCTATTTTGACGGGAGCAACTCTTTTTAAATCAATATCATCTGCGAAAGAAATATTAATTGCATTTTCGGCGGCTGACATATCCTTTTCGTGAATGGCAATAGTGATGGAATGTTCCGAAGACCCCTGGGTAATCAGAATAATATTTATTTTTTCCTGGCTCAGGCACTGAAACAGTTTTGCTGAAATCCCTGGAATTCCCACCATTCCACTTCCTTCCAAAGTAAGGAGGGCAATATTGCCCATATTTGAAATACCTACGGCTACCTGGTGTTTTTCATTTGCTGAAACATTCAGGTGGTGGGAAACCAGTGTTCCCTGTGCTTCAGGATCAAAAGTGTTTTTAATTTTAAGATTAATATTTTTTACCATTACTGGTTGAATGGAGGGTGGATAAATAACTTTTGCTCCAAAATGGGAAAGTTCCATAGCCTCGTGAAAGGAAATTTCTGAAATAGGCTTTGCATGGGAAGCCAGACGTGGATCGGCAGTCATCATTCCACTTACATCAGTCCATATCTGAAGTTCTTCAGCTTGTATGGCAGCGGCAATAATGGCAGCAGTGTAATCTGAACCGCCACGTCCTAATGTAGTAGTACGACCTTTTTCGTCATTTGCTATAAACCCGGGACCTATAAAGATACGGCTCTGATGTTTATTGAAATAATTTCTAAAGTTTTCATCAGTAACATTGAAATCTACTTTTGCGTGGGTGAAATTACTGTCGGTTCTTATGAGTTCTGCAGCATTCATCCATAAACAGTCCAGTTCCTGATGTTGAAGTCTGGCTGCAATAATACTGGATGACAGGAACTCTCCATATGAGGCAATTTTATCTTTGATTCTTGAAGTAAGTTCCCCGAGAACAAAAATTCCGTTGCATAGATCTTCCAGATCATTGAAGTGTTTTTTTACAAAACTCAGCAAAGAACTCTGCTCTGAAACGGGAATAAGCTCTTTCACAAGATTCAAGTGCTTTTCTTCTGCGTTTTTAAGCAGCTGCAGATAATCTTCATTTTTAACGGAAGCATATTCTGCCGCATTAATAAGAAGATCTGTTACTCCATGAAGTGCTGATACAATAACTACAACATTGTCTTTAGAAGATTCTTTTTTAACAATATTTTCTACCAGTAGGATATTCTGGGGACTGGCGACGGATGTTCCACCGAATTTTAAGATTTTCATCTGTTGTTTATTTAAGGTTAGATAAAGTGAGAAAAGCTACTCTTTGTAAAAAAGAGTACAGGGTACCGGAATAATATGTGAAAATTTACCCCTTTATGGGGTAGTTGTTGTAGTTGTGAATGTAGAAACGGAAGATACTCCTGAAATAGGCGATTTCAGGATAGAAATATCAGATATGTTTCTTAAAAAATTCATTGTAACAGAACAAATGTACAAATTATTTTGGAATAACAAATTTTTGAGCCAGTAAATTAATAAATCTTTTTCAAGAGAAATATTTTGTGTAATTAATTATAAATCTTATATTTATGTGATTAAATGCAATGAAAAAAATAAAAGAGAACATTTAAAATCTATTAATGGTGGGGTGGGTAATTGCTATGAATATTGTCCGGAAGGTCCTTATGGGCCTAATGAAGCAAAATCATGCGGAGATTTTGAAGCTTTGCCAGAGTGTTGCAAAAAAAGAGTATTGGTAAGTATGGATTGTTTTGGACCGTATTAATTTCTTTAATAAAATGGCATTTTTATATAACAGTGCTTTTTGTTTATCATCTTAAAATTAAAATACTATGAAAACATTTAGAAAATTATCAAGAGATCAAAAGAAAAGTATCAATGGTGGTTTTACCGAGCTTCAGATTGAAGCTTGTGGCGGAGAGCAATTTATATGCTTCATGAAAGGCGGATCCGGGGCCTGGGGATGTTCATTAAAACCGGGCGGAACCTGCTATACCCCTAAACTTTAACTAATAAACTAAAACATGAAAAAATTATCAAGAACAAGACTGAAAGATATTAATGGTAAAGGATCTGGCTGCGATTTTTGCCCTACTTCCGGAAATTATGGAGACGGCCCCGAATATACTAACAGCTGTATGGCCTTTTGGGCATTATCTCCTACCTGTAGAAACTGTGTAGATGTAAGTGCAGACTGTTACGGACCAGACTATTCTGATTATTTTGGGCACTAAATACGATTTGATTAATATCAAAAATAAAAAAGCACTGTAAAACAGTGCTTTTTGTTATTTTATGCTTTTTGAAAGATCAAGCATAGCTTCAATCGGTTTCAGCGCTTTTAATCTTAATTCTTCGTCAATAAGGATTTCAGGAAGTTCATATTTCATGCATAAATACAGCTTTTCCATTGTATTACGCTTCATATAGAAACATTCTGAGCAGTTACAGCTTTCATCGAAAACCAAAGCAGGAATCAATTCTTTGTGGGGTGCACGTTTTCTCATTTCGTGAAGAATTCCTTCTTCTGTTGCAATAATGAATTTCTGACAGTCGTCTTTTTCCACATAATTCAAGAGAGCAGAAGTAGAACCGATGAAGTGAGCTAGTTTTAAAACAGCTTCTTCACTTTCGGGATGCGCAATTAATTTTGCATCTGGATTATCTGCAAGCTGCTTGGCGATTCTTTCCATTGAAAATGCTTCGTGTACTACACAGCTTCCGTCCCAAAGAATCATATCACGACCTGTCTTTTTAGATAAGTATCTTCCCAGGTTCTTGTCCGGTGCAAAAATGATAGGTCTGTCTTTTGGAAGGGCTTCAATAACTGTTTCTGCATTTGAACTTGTTACGATAATATCACTTTCTGCTTTGGTTTCTGCATTACAGTTGATGTAAGTGGCAATTAAAGCATCAGGATACTGTTCACGCATTTTTCTCAGTCCTTCTCCTGAACATCCGTCTGCCAGAGAGCATCCGGCCATAGTATCCGGTAAAACTACTTTTTTAGTTGGATTGAGGATTTTTGCAGCTTCTGCCATGAAATGTACCCCGCAGAATACAATCATATCAGCATTGGTTTCCTTTGCCTGTCTTGCCAATTGTAAAGAATCTCCAAGGAAATCAGCAATATCCTGAATTTCTCCGGGTTGGTAATAATGGGCAAGGATTACGGCATTTTTCTCTTCCTTAAGCTTAAGAATGGCTTTTACCAATTCTTCTCCCTGAGGAATGGCTATATCTTTTATATCCAGAAATCCCTTTACAGGAATTGCAGATTTGGCTTTTTCTAATGTTTCGGTACTCATATCAACCTTAATGTTTTTTATTATCAAAGTTAGAGGTTAGAAATTAGAAGTTAGATTTTGACGAAAATATATATTTCCATCTTCTGACCTCCATCTTCAGTCCATTAATTATTGATAAAATTTTTTATTAAACTTTCTATTTCTTTTTTAGCTTCATCAAGATCGGAATTGATTACGATCCTGTCAAATTCGCCGGCATAAGACATTTCTTCTTCTGCTTTTGCTACACGGGTTTTAATGGTTTCTGCATCATCCGTGTTTCTTGAAATCAATCTTCGTTCCAGTTCTTCAATGGAAGGTGGTTCTATAAAAATAGACAAAGCCTTTTCTCCGAAGTATTTTTTCAGAGAAATACCTCCTTTTACGTCTACATCAAAAATAACAACTTTTCCCTGATTCCAGATCTTTTCCACTTCAGATTTTAAAGTTCCGTAATATTTATCAGTGTATACTTCTTCATATTCTACAAAAGCATCTTCTGAAATTTTCTGTCTGAATTCATCGGGTGATAAAAAATGATAGTCTACGGCATGTACCTCACTTCCTCTTGGCTGTCTTGTAGTACATGATATTGAAAATTCCAGTTCAGGGAAAGTTTCCAGGGAATGCTTTACCAATGTAGTTTTTCCACTTCCAGATGGTGCTGAAAATATAATTACTTTATTCATATTTTTGAGTTTCGAGTTCCGGGCTTGGAGTTGCTAACCTCATCAGTAATAATGAAGATTGCGCATCTCGTACCTGGTCACTACAACACGTTTAATGTTTGTTCTTTAATTTTTTCCAGATCATCCTTCATCTTCACTACTAGTTTCTGAATTTCTGCATGATTGGCTTTAGATCCTAATGTGTTGATCTCTCTTCCGATTTCCTGAGAAATGAAGCCCAGTTTTTTACCGTTGAAAGATTCATTGTCCATTACTTCCTTGTAATACTTTAAATGTTGGGCAAGTCTTACCTTTTCTTCTGAAATATCCAGTTTTTCTGTGAAATAAGCCATTTCCTGATAGAAACGGGTTTCGTCCACATTTTCAAATTCTTTCAAAGTCTTTTGGTAGCGTTCTTTTACACTCACAATTCTTTCTTCTTCGAAAGGGATTACTTCGCTCAGATATTTATCAATGTTTTGAATATTTCGGTTAAGTTCTTCATGTAAATTACTGCCTTCAGTTTTTCTGAACTCTTCAAAACGGTCAATAGCTGCATTAACAATTTTTGCTAATGCGTCCCATTCGCCTTCTGTAAGTTCATCAGGTCTTGAGGTGATGGCATCAGGAAGACGTACTGCCATTTTCAGGTATTCGAAATCAGGACCATCTGATGCAATATTTTTAAGTTCATTGATGTAGGAATCAATTAACCCTTTATTGATTTTTACATCATTAGATTCTTCAAGGTTTTCAATGTTGACATAGCAATCAACTTTTCCACGGATAATTCTATCGTTAAGAATTTTTCTGATCTCAAATTCTTTCTCTTTATAACGCAAAGGAATTTTGATATTCAAATCAAAGCTCTTGCTGTTCAGTGATTTAATATCTATTGTTATTTTTTTTCCTTCAAAAACATCTTCGGCTCTACCGAAGCCAGTCATTGATAAAATCATAGTTTTTTATTGTTCTACAAAGATAAACATTTAAATTAGCACAGTGAAATCTGTAAGAGATTCTATTTTACGGATAAAATAATGAATGTGCACCGATGAAAAATCTGATTTCTGTAGTAGGACCCACCGGAATAGGGAAGACAAAACTGGCAATTGATCTGGCAAAACATTTCAATACCGAAATTATTTCCTGTGATTCCCGACAGTTTTTTAGAGAAATGAAAATCGGAACTGCGGCACCGTCCGAAGAAGAACTGAGTGAAGCACCTCATCATTTTATTGGAAATCTTTCTGTAGAAGAATACTATTCTATCGGGCAATACGAAGAGGATGCCTTAAAAAAGCTCAATGAACTTTTTCAAAATCATAACACTGTAATACTTGTTGGTGGGAGCATGATGTATGAAAAAGCAGTAATAGAGGGTTTGAATGATCTTCCTGAAGCGAATGTTGAGAACCAGGAAAAGCTTCAGAAAATAATGGATGAAGAAGGAATAGAAAAACTTCAGGAAATTTTAAAAGAAGTTGATCCTGAATATTTTGAAGTAGTTGATATTCATAACCACCGAAGGCTTTTACGAGCTATTGACGTGATTTGGCAAACGGATAAAAAATATTCTGAGCAGATTGCTATTTCTCAGGATTCCAGAGATTTTAAGGTTATCAGAATCGGAATTGAAGCTCCAAGGGAAGAATTGTATGACAGAATCAATCGCAGGGTTGATATCATGATGGAAAAAGGGCTTTTGGATGAGGTAAAAGGGTTGGAAAAGTTCAGAGGACTTACCGCGCTGAATACAGTTGGTTATGCTGAATTATTCAAATATTTTGATGGGGAATGGGACCTGGATTTTGCTGTTTCTGAAATTAAAAAGAACAGCCGCAGGTATGCAAAACGCCAGCTGACTTGGTATAGGAAGGCGGATGATATTCATTATTTACAGCTAGGATATTCTCAGGAGGATTACGATAACCTGATTACTTGGATTACTGAGCAATTTCAGAAATAATTTTTTCAAGATAATTTTCCTAATTATAATCTCATGCAGATCAAGTGAATTTCGCAGATTACGCACATGGTTGTGCTAAACAAGTGCTTTGTATAATTTATATTCCCACAGATTTTACGGACTTGCACAGATGTTTATGGATAAGAAATCTATTTATCATGATTGGCCGGCAATTAATAACAAAAAATGCGGCTCTATAAAGAACCGCATCTCAACAATATAATTTAATTTACTACTTCCAACCGCCGCCCAGCGCTCTGTATAAATCTACAATGCTGCTTAGTCTCTGTCTTTTAATGGAAGCAAGATTCAACTCGGCCTGAAGTGAGTTTCCCTGTGCGGTAATCACTTCAAGATAATTGGCTGAACCTCCTCTGTAAAGAAGTTGTGCACTTTTAATTCCATCTTTTAATGTAGCAGACTGCTCAGTTGCTTTCTGCTCCTGGATTTTCAGGTTTTCATTAGACACCAAAGCATCAGCAACCTCACCTACGGCATTCAAAACGGATTGACGGAATGCCAATACATTTTTCTCTCTTTGAATTTTAGCCACTTCAAAATCTGTTTTCAGCTGTCTTTTCTGAAAAATAGGTTGGGTAATTCCTCCTAAAACAGATCCGAATAAAGAGGCAGGAATCTGGAACCAGTTATCAAACTTGAATGAGTTAACTCCGCCATTGGCTGTAATCTTTAAAGCAGGATACATATTAGCCTGGGCAATTCCTACCATAGCATTGGATTCCAGTAAAACCAATTCCTGCTGGCGTACATCCGGTCTGCGGCTTACCATAGCTGCGGGAAGGCCTGCAATGATATTCTGGGGTAAAGAAGTATCAGACATTTCAATAGTTCTGTTGATTTTACTGGGTGTCTCTCCAACCAGAATACTTAAAGCATTTTCCTGAATGGCAATGTTCTGTTCCAATTGGGAAATCAAAAGTTCAGTAGCCTGTTTCTGAGCATTTGCCTGCTGTACTCCCAAAGAAGTAGCATCTCCACTTTCCCACATTTTTTGTGTGATCATCAGGGTATTGTTGCTGAGCTCAAGATTAGATTTTGCAATTGCTAGCTGCTTATCAAGCATTAAAAGATTATAATATCCCTGGGCAATAGCAGCTACAACCTGGGTCTGAATGGCTTTAGAACCTTCATAAGTCTGTAGGTACTGCATTCTGGAAACCTCCTGTTGGTTTTTGATTTTCCCCCAGATATCTGCTTCCCATGATAAATTGAAAGCTGCATTATAATCTTCAACATGGCTTTGACCTAAAAACAGATTTAAGCTTTGCCCGTTCATGCTGTTCTTGGAAGGTTTTGAAATCTGAGCTGCTACTCCGAAGCCAACATCAGGATATTGCATATATTTTGCCTGTTTCAGCTTTTCCTGTGAAGAAGCTACCTGCTTTAATGCAATTTGAAGGTCATAATTATTTTTAATTCCTTTTTCAATTAATCCCTGTAGAATTGGATCATTGAAAAATTGTTTCCATTCCAGGTTGGCAATGCTTGCCGTATCAGCAGTGGCTGTGTACTGGAATTTTTCCGGCAGCGGCAGATCCGGCTCTGTGTATGCCAGTTTTGACACGCACGAAACAGATCCTAAAGCTATGGCGAATGTTAATATAATATTTTTTAGTCTTTTCATAGTTTTGGTTTAATAGACTTTAATGAATTGAACAATGCTGAGGTTTATTATTTTCCCACAGATTACACAGATTTATACAGATGTTTAATGGATAAGAAAATCAGAGATCTTCAAAAACTTATATATCCTTTTTATGCGTAATGCTTTTAACTTTAAAAACTACTTAAGTGTTATTCTAAATCTTTTGTGGCTTATAAACTTCTCTTTTGTATCATTTAATTAATAGTAGAAGCTAAAAGCTCTTCTTCCATTTGCTTCTTTAGTTGTCTTTTCTTTTTTTTGCTTGGCATTTTCTCATGCAGATACTGGAAAACAACATACATCACCGGAATAATGAAAATACCAAATACGACTCCTGTAAGCATTCCTCCTACAGTACTGTAACCAATAGAATGGTTCCCTTTTGCAGAAGCTCCTTGCGTCCAGACCAATGGAAGCATCCCTACAATGAAGGCAAAAGAAGTCATCAGGATTGGTCTTAAACGTAACCTTGATGCCTGAAGAGCAGATTCAATTAATGATCTTCCCGCTTTTCTTCGCTGTACAGCAAATTCTACAATCAGAATGGCATTTTTGGCCAGTAATCCAACTAACATGATTAATCCTACCTGTACATAGATATTATTATCAATTCCTGCCAGTCCAGTGAAGGCAAATACCCCGAATATTCCGGTTGGAATGGTTAAGATGATAGCAAATGGCAGAATGTAACTTTCATATTGAGCAGATAAAAGGAAGTAAACAAATAGGATACTTAAAAGGAATATGAAAGTAGTTTGTCCACCAGTTTTGATCTCCTCACGCGTAATTCCTGTCCATT
This sequence comes from Chryseobacterium bernardetii, assembly GCF_003815975.1. Classification (NCBI taxonomy): domain Bacteria; kingdom Pseudomonadati; phylum Bacteroidota; class Flavobacteriia; order Flavobacteriales; family Weeksellaceae; genus Chryseobacterium; species Chryseobacterium bernardetii. Next base: position 203,885 of record NZ_CP033932.1, on the reverse strand, counting down.
CATAACCATAGCCTCTTGGAAGTGATTGTTTGGCAACTTCTTCAACAGCTTTGATGGCATCTCCGGTGCTGTATCCCGGTTTTGGTGTACCATTAATGGTTACAGCATTGAAAAGGTTATTTCGTGTTACAGTTTCCGGTCCGAAGGTTCTTTTTAAGGTTACCAACGTCTTGGCAGGAACCATTTCTCCTGATTTATTTTTTACATAAATTCCTTCCAGAGAGTTAATATCCGTACGGTAAGGAATATCTGCCTGGGCCATTACCCTGTAGTACTTCCCGAATCTGTTGAAATCCGAAACGAAGCTACTTCCGTAATAGATCTGCATGGTCTGCATTAACTCGGTTACAGAAACTCCTAACTGATTGGCTTTATCTGTATCTACATCAATGGTGTATTGTGGGTTTCCGGCGGCATAAGTGGTAAAAGCAAATGCAATTTCCGGTCTCTTCATCAGTTCGCCAATAAATTGCTGAGTGGTTGTTCCTAATTGTTCAAAAGAACCGTTAGTTTTATCCTGTAACATAAATTCAAAACCGGAAACGTTACCAAATCCCTGAATGGTAGGGAAATTGAAGAAGAAAGCATTGGCATCTTTTACCTGGCTTACTTTTCCTGTTAAGGTAGCGGCAATCTGATCAGGATCTTTCATTTCCCCACGCTGGTCATAATCTTTAAGCTTAATAAAACCTGCAGAATATGGAGAAGCATTGGCATTACTGATAAAGTTCATCCCATCAGCTACCCAAAGGTGATTGGTTGCTTTTTCCCCATTAATGATTTTATCAATCTGTTCAGTTGCTCTGTGGGTTCTTTCCAGCGAGCTTCCGGGAGGGGTATTTACTGCATATAAAACAAACCCCTGGTCTTCTGTAGGAATAAACCCTGAAGGAGCCTTTTTAATCATGAAGACACTAGCTGCTGTAATTACTACAAGACCACCAATGGCTACCCATTTATTTTTGATTAAAAACTTAAGACTGTAGATATATTTCTTGGTCATATTGTTGAAGCTGGCATTAAATGCATTGAAAAATCTTGCTCCAAAGCCTTTTTTGTGACCATGTTCTCCGTGCTCTCCCTGAGGATCATTCAGGAAAAGGGCACATAATGCAGGACTTAATGTTAATGCATTAACTGCAGAAATCATAATGGCAATCGCCAGTGTGAAGGCAAACTGTCTGTAGAAAACTCCTGCAGGTCCTTGCATAAACCCAACCGGAATAAATACGGCACACATCACCAACGTAATTGAAATAATTGCACCTGAGATTTCACTCATAGAATTCATTGTTGCATGCTCTACAGGCATTCCTGTCTGTTCCATTTTAGAATGGACTGCTTCTACTACAACAATAGCATCATCCACCACAATACCAATGGCCAGTACCAATGCAAATAAAGTAAGCATGTTAATACTGAAACCAAATAGCTGCAGGAAGAAGAATGTACCAATAATAGCTACTGGCACCGCAATGGCAGGAATTAGAGTAGATCTGAAATCCTGAAGGAAAATAAATACTACAATAAATACTAAAATGAATGCGATAACCAAAGTTTCTACTACCTGGTGGATAGAAGCATCAAGGAAATCCTTAGAATTATACATGATAATCGGTTTCACTCCTTTCGGCAGGGTAGTACTGAACTGGTCTACCTGTTTTTCAATCTCAGTAAGAATCTCATTGGCATTGGAACCTGCAGTCTGTAAAATGGCAAATCCTGAAACCGGTTTTCCATCCACTCTGTTAGCAGCTGTATAAGTATAAGATCCAAATTCTACTCTGGCAACATCTTTTAATCTTAAGAAAGAACCGTCGCTGTTCGCTTTGATGGCGATATTTTCATAATCTTCATTTTTGTTCAGTTTTCCTTTATATTTAAGGATATATTCGTAAGTTTCCTTACTTCCCTGCCCAAGACGTCCTGGAGCAGCTTCAAGATTGTGGTCTTTAATAGCACCTAATACTTCCTGTGGAGAAAGATTGTTTACCGCTAATCGGTCCGGTTTCAGCCAGATTCTCATGGAATAATCTCTTGTTCCGAATACCTGTGCCTGAGCAACACCCGGAATACGCTGTATCTGAGGAATAATGTTGATCTTCAGGTAGTTTTGTAAGAAAAGTTCGTCGTATTGTTTAGGATCATCACTCGTTAATCCCATGAACATAATCATACTGTTCTGAACTTTCTGTGTTGAAATTCCAGCTTGTACCACTTCCTGAGGAAGCTGGCTCATTGCTTTTGATACACGGTTTTGTACGTTTACTGCAGCATTATCCGGATCAGATCCCTGTTTAAAGAAAACGCTCAGGGTCATGGTACCGTCATTACTGGAGTTGGAAGTCATGTAGGTCATATTTTCCACTCCGTTCACTGCTTCTTCAATAGGGTTTGCCACAGAACGAGCTACTACTTCAGCATTCGCTCCCGGATAAAAAGCTGTTACCTGAACACTTGGCGGAGCAATATCCGGAAAGAGTGCGATAGGCAAATTAAAGAGAGACAAAGCTCCCAATAATAAGAGTATGATGGAGATGACCGTTGAAAGTACCGGTCTTTCTATAAATTGTTTTAACATAAGAAGTTTATTTTTTTAAGTCTTCCGTTTCAGAATATTTACAAAGGTTTTGCTCTCAATAAGCTATCCGAAGAAATAACTTTAGGTCTGATAGATGCTCCATCTTTTAAGTTCCCGATTCCGGTATAGACAATTTTATCACCTGGTGAAAGTCCTTCAGAGATAAAGTAATAACTGTCTGTTTTTCCCGAGATTTTAATGGGTTTTCCGGTTACTTTCTTATTCTTATCCATTACATAGACATAGGTTTTATCCTGAATTTCGAAAGTAGATTCCTGTGGAATAACCACAGCATTGGAGATCAGTTGCGGCATACGGATTCTTCCGGTATTTCCGGTTCTTAAAGCCCCGTTAGCATTTGGGAAAACAGCGCGTACGCTGATGGCACCTGTTGTTTTGTCAAACTGGCCGTCTACAATACTCAGTCTTCCTTTTTCAGGATAAGTACTGTTGTCAGCAATTACCAGATCTACCATTGGCATATTTTTCAGTTTTTCCTCTAATGTAGTTCCCGGGTATTTATTCTGGAAAGCAATAAAATCAAGTTCACTTAAAGAGAAATATGCATAAATCTCACTAATATCTGATAATAAGGTTAGTGGATTCGGATCTGTTCTTGAGATCAGACTTCCCTTTTTGAAAGGAATTCTTCCTATATATCCGCTTACAGGAGCTGTAATGGTGGTGAATCCTACATTGATTCTGGCACTTCCTACAGATGCTCTGGCCTGTGCAGCAGCTGCTACAGCAGCTTCATAATTGGCTTTTGCGGTTTTAAGCTGTACATCAGAAACTACTTTTGCAGCTACCAAAGGCTGAAGTCTGTCAACTTCCACTTTAGCTTTCTGTATATTGGCATTGGCGGCCTGAAGATTAGCCTGAGCCATATTCATCTGTTCGCCATAACTTCTTGAGTCAATTTTAAATAAAGGCTGTCCGGCTCTTACATAAGCGCCCTCCTCTACATAAATTCTATCAAGATATCCATCAACCTGAGATCTGATTTCCACATTGTTTTTACCTTCCAAAGCAGTCGGGAATTCTTGGTATGTGGTAGCAGGAGAGGTGATAACGGTATAAACCGGAAGTTCAGGAGCTGGCGGTGCATTATGAGATCCTTCTGCAGCTTTGGTGCAGCTCTGTAAAAGAATTATACTTGAAATAAGTACAATAAACCTTGTTTTTCCAGGTATGTTCATTGTTAATTTAATTTTTTTAATGAAGTGTTAGAGTAAGTAATGTTTCTTTTTAATAAATGCTGTTTTTTTTCCTAACAGTGTTAATGGTTAGTTTAAAAAAAATTACAGAATTTTTAATGTCCGGTCAGATCGGTTGTTTCCATAATTGATAATTTTTTAATGTTTAAGTATATGAAGATGTGAGGTGTAAATAATGTTATTTTTTCTAACGGTGTTAATTTTAAAAGGAAAAAGAGTACCTTTAACCATTAAATAAAGTAGAGTTTTGCATAGATAATTTTTGTTTTTATATCAGGAATCAACTGCTTAATAATATTAATTCAGTGTTAATTTTCCTAACGGTGTTAATTATTGTTCAAAAAAATATATTATAAAGACTTAATAAAAGATGAAACTGTCTCATCCAAAGTCGACTTATTCATTGTAGACGGAATATCTCCGGTACGCATCATCATAATGGAAATCATTCCATGTACCGCCGAAAATAAGGCATGGGACATATGGCAAGCATTATCTGTATTTGAACCGTTTTTTTCAATAATGTTGTAGGTACATTCATAAATCAGCTCCTGGAATGAGGAGAACTCCTTTTTCATCTGTCCTTTTCCACAACACTGCATTCCCAAACCAAACATAAGTTGATAATATTCCTTATTATTAAAAGCAAAACTCCAGTAAGCGTCTACAACAGCAACAAGTTGCTCTTCAGGAGTGCTGTATTGTTGTTGTGCCTTTAATAATTCTATGTGTAATTTGTGGAAACCATCTAATGAAATTTCAAATAGAATAGCATCCTTGTTTTCAAAATAATCATACACCACCGGTGCGCTGTATTCAATAGCATCTGCTATTTTACGCATGGAAAGTGATGCCCAGCCTTCAGATTTAGCCAAAGTGAATGCAGCCTGCAAAATACTTGCACGGATGGATTCTTTTTCTCTTTGACGGCGTTCATGTAAGCCCATGATATTTCTTTTCTAACAGTGTTAGCAAAACTACAAACTTTTGAAGATATCTTCCAAACGTTATTTTGATTTTTATGAAAAAAGAAGATACGAGAATTCTAAGGAACCTGGGAGAATGCGAGCTTAAGTATATAATTTTTAAATTATTGTAAAAATGAATAGGAAAAATAGTCTGGATCGATAAATAAGTTTATGATGGGTATTCTATACTTAATAAACTTCCATTTTCCAGTCTCCATCATCCTTACCATATAACCAAAGAAATTTTTATCTTTGTGAAACTAAAGAAAAAGGTATGAATACTCCCTCCAATATGTTGGCATTAGGTACAAAAGCTCCGTTTTTTGAGCTTCCAAATCCATCAAAAACGAATGAACTTCAGTCTTTGGAAGAACTGAAAGGAGAAAAAGGAACACTGGTGATCTTCATGTGCAACCACTGTCCGTTTGTTCTTCACGTCATTGATAAGATCAATGAATTGTACGAAGACTATAATGAGAAAGGAATTGAATTCATTGCAATCAATTCTAATGATATTGAAAAATATCCGGCAGATTCTCCTGAGAAAATGATTGAATTCCAGATCGAAAGAAGATTTGATTTTCCTTATCTATTTGATGAGAGCCAGGCTATTGCAAAAGCTTACGATGCAGCATGTACTCCTGATTTCTATTTCTTTGATGATAAATTGGATCTTATATACAGAGGCCAGATGGATGATTCAAGACCTGGAAACAATAAAGATGTTACTGGTGAAGATCTGATCATTGCTTTTGAAAATCTTTTAGCGGGTGAGCCACAGGAAGAAATTCAGAGGCCAAGTATGGGATGTAATATTAAATGGAAATAAATAAAAAAGCTGTCTACCCTTCAGACAGCTTTTTTTATGTTCATTTTTTAATTTTACTGGATCGGAATTGCATAGAAATATCTTTCCCAGTTTCCCACACCAAAGACATTGATCCAATATCCGGAGGTACCGGTTGCATTTACATTGATAAAAGTTGGGCCTCCTGAATATCTTTCAAGTTCCTGATTAGCCCAAAGATAATATGTCTTATTTGCTCCAGTTGTATTATTTATGGCTATAGATCCGGTTACCATAGTCCGGTTCATCCCTCTTCCGATTGTACCGCCCGAACCTCTTTGTCCGGTATACGCAGAAATATAATCTGCCGTAGTATTACTGTTAGTGGAAGAGTCTGATAAATAAGCAGTACACCATAATTGTGCATCGCTGGTATTAATTCTGTCATTTAATCCTAACGAAGCTATCGATCCGAAAGAAACCAACCATTTTCCTGCAGGTAATGTGATTGTTCCTCCCGAATAGAGCGAAACATTGGGCGGGTTCCCAGTACCATACGACGTAAAACTCAAGGGTGAACTGGGTAAATTTCCTGATATTGCTATCAAAGAAGGATTTACCCACGATGCATTACCTGAAGCATCCGATGTAAGAACTTTTCCTGTTCCCTGTGTTCCATCTACAACTCTCAATGCTGTACTAGTGGTATTGGTAACTTGTAGTGTAGCGGTTGGAGCTGTTTCTCCAATTCCTACATTTCCATTGTTTAATACTGTTACCATCTCTTTCGCACTTGAATTATTAACTTCCAGGGCCTTCGTAGCGCTTGTATTGCCTTTACCTACAATATCCAGGCCTGCAGAAGGAGTACTTGTGTTTATTCCGATTTGCCCTGATACAGTAGCGCAGGACAATAGAACCATTGTTGAAATAATAATTTTTCTCATTGTGATTATTTTAAGGATTAAATATAGTAATCCCGCATTCAGGCATTTGTAATGCTGACTGTTTAAAATGGGTATTGACCAATTCTTAAAAAGAATCAGTATATACACCTACTTGGGCATGATGCTGGAGTGAAGGATTAGTATAATTTTTTTTTATGTTTTTATAAAACAAATATATAAAAAAAATTATAAAATAAAAATTTTAATTCATTGATTTTTAAGTCATTACATGGTGATAAACAAGCTGGTCCGAATGCTTATGAATACATAAGAAAAGCCTTTTTACATTTGATGAAATGTATTGGTTTTATCTGAAAAAAGTGATATATATATCTGAAAACAGTAAAAAATATATTCTTATTGTCTTTCAGATAGCAAGATTATCGTGAGAATGATTCTTAATGAATTCAGAGGGGGTTTTCCCCGTATATTTCTTAAACATCCTGTTAAAATAAGTTACATTATTGAAGCCACAGTTGTAGCAGCATTCTGAAATACTCTTGTCCTGAATCATCATCAGGCAGGCTTTATTAATGCGGTATCGGTTTACAAATTCCGTAAAGGTAATTTGGGTTGCTTTTTTAAAGAAATTACAAAAGGCCGGCAAAGTAAGATTGGCCAGTTTAGCTACCTCTTCAATATTGATTTCTTTATCATATTGATGTTCAACATAGGTGAAAATATTCTCAAGACGGGTTTTGTTCTTTGAAATAATGGTATAGGGCATAATCTCCCTGTTCAAAAGATCATAGTCTTTACATTTTGACAATTCGAAAAGAATCTCCAGCAGCAGCAGGTATCTCTTATAACCTTCCGATTCGGGCATGAGCCTTAATTTTGGAAGCAGGCTTTTTTTTACTTTATGATGAAAATGAATCCCGTATTTTGAAAGTTCCAGCAAGTTTTTAATGGATCGGGCTTCTACCTCCTGCTGGGGAAACTGAAGGATTTCCTCCTTGAACTGAAGAACAATTTCCTCATGCGGATCAATAGAATTCAGCCCAAATCCTGAGTGTGGAATATTAGAACCTATCAGAACGAGATCTCCATGGGTATAATTGCTTTTATGATAACCAACATGGCGGGTTCCGGTCCCGGAAATGACACATACCAACTCAATTTCGGGATGATAATGATACTCCCATTTAAATTCCGAAATAGGAGAGTTATTATGAATTGTACGAAATGAGCTTTTCTCATTAGGAATTACTCTTTCAAAAGTAACTTTCATTTAATTAATCATATTTGATCGCTAAAAATACTAATTATATTAATATTGTTCAAATAATGGTTTATTGTGTTAAATTATTGTGAACAGAAATGCTTCTATCTTAGCCGCAAAGAAATAACCTGAATGAAAAATTTCAATATCAAGGCGGTTCTATTTTTGAACTATTTTGTTTTCGCAATTCTTCTGAATTCTGTGGGAACTGTTATTTTGCAGGTTCAGCAGAACTTTGGAATTTCAAAATCATCAGCCAGCGTATTGGAAGGGTTTAAAGATCTTCCGATTGCAATCTGTTCCTTCATTCTCGCATCGTTTCTTCCTAAGATAGGAATCAGAAATTCAATGCTGATTGCGCTGTTCCTTGTTAGCGGAATGTGCTTTGTAATGCCATTTACGGATGATTTTTGGTTCTTTAAGTTATTATTTGCTATTGTAGGAGTCTCTTTTGCATTAATTAAAATTTCTGTTTTTACCTCTATTGGTTTGGTAACGGAAACAGATAAAGAACATTCAAGCTTTATGGGCTTTTTGGAAGGTTTTTTCATGATTGGAGTATTGGCGGGAAATGTCTTGTTCAGTTTATACATTGACGATCATAACCCGAAATCGACTCATTGGCTGAATGTATACTGGGTTCTGGGAGGTCTTTCTTTGCTGTCATTCCTTTTCTTATTCTTTTCAGAATTAAATGAAAAAGAGGCAAAAAGTGAAAAAACCGACTGGTTAGGGGATCTGAAAAACAGTGCAAGTTTATTCAGTTATAAAAAAGTATTGTGTTTTTTATTATGTGCTTTCCTTTTTGTATTGGTAGAGCAGAGTTTCCAGACATGGACCCCTACATTTTATAAAGAAATTTTAAAAGTTCCTACTTCCATGAGTATTCAGGCGGGAGCTGTTTTAGCCGGAGCCTTTGCACTGGGAAGATTTTTGTCCGGCTTCTTTTCCAGGAAGATCAGTTGGGTTTATGTGGTCTCATTCTGTGTTATTGGTTTTGCTGTAAGTTTACTTTTAGTGCTTCCCTTAACTCATAATATCCATATTGATGCAGGCACAAACTGGCTGAATGCTCCACTTGTTGTGTATTTATTTCCATTAATGGGCGGTTTGCTGGCTCCTATCTATCCGAGTATCAACTCTGTGATTCTGGCTTCAATTCCTAAATATTTACACAGTGCAATGTCCGGTTTAATTGTAGTTTTTTCCGCGATTGGAGGAACAATAGGTTCTATCATTACAGGTTTTGTGTTTCAGGAATTCAGTGGGCAACAAGCATTTTATCTATCCCTGATTCCTCTTTCGCTGTTAATCACTTCAGCCATTTTCATGAATAAATTAAAAATTAATCCTAAAAAATAACTATGAGTAATCAGCTTTATATTAATGAAATCCAAATCCTTTTCGATGCAGTACAGAAGTCAAAGATTTTTGAAGATCAGAAAATGATGACAGATGCTGTTCCTTTATTTCCGATTGCGGAGATTAATGGAAAATATGAACAGGAAAAAGATTCTCCCGGTTTTGACCTTAAAGATTTTGTGATGGCTCATTTTGATTTTTTAGGCGCCAGGGTATCTGTTCAGAGAGAAGATCACTTTCCGATTGGGCAGCATATTGAAAAGCTTTGGGATGAGCTGACACGTACAGCTTATGAAGAAAAGGGAACATTATTAAAATTACCAAAGCCTTATATTGTTCCGGGAGGGCGTTTCAATGAGTTTTTTTATTGGGATAGCTATTTTATTATGCTTGGGCTTCAGGTTTCCGGAAGAGTGGAAATGATGGAGAATATTGTGGAGAACTGTGCTTATCTGATTCAGAATACAGGCTTTGTTCCCAATGCAAGCAGAACTCATTTTTTAAGCCGTTCACAGCCCCCGTATTTTTCACTGATGCTGGAACTTCTTTCTGAGACAAAAGATGATGAAACTATTTATACAAAATACCATGATATTTTAGAAAAAGAATATGCTTTCTGGATGAGTGGGGAAGAAGAAACAGAAAGAGGTTCAGGTATAAGAAGGGTAGTGAAAACCCAGGATGGAGACATATTGAACAGATATTATGATACAGAAAATGAACCTCGGCCTGAAAGCTATCTGATCGATATTGAAGATCAGGAAAATGCTTCTGGAGAAGAATTTTACAGAAATATAAGAAGCGCCTGCGAATCCGGCTGGGATTTTTCCAGCAGATGGTTTGCAGACGGCGAGCATATCCAGACGATAGAAACCCTGAATCTTGCTGAGGTAGACTTAAATTGTCTTTTATGGCATTTGGAAAATACATTGGCAAAATCATCAGGACTTCAGAATCTGAGTGACAAAGAAAATTATTTTACTGAAAGAGCAGCAAAGCGAAGACATATGATTAATAAATACTTCTGGGATGAAAAGACGAAGATTTACAGAGACTATCATATCAAAAAAAACACAAAAACACCGTCTGAACATATTGCTGCTCTTTACCCTTTATTCTTAGGAATTGCAGATCAGGAACAGAGTCAGGCAGTAGCTGAAACCATTTCTGAAAAATTTTTATATCCGGGAGGGTTGGTTACTACTACAAAGAAATCTGGGCAGCAATGGGATTTACCCAATGCGTGGGCACCCTATCAATGGCTGGGCTTTAAAGCAATGAAAAATTACGGCTTTGTTGAGCTGGCAGAAAAAATAAAAAACAACTGGAGTTCCAATGTAGAAAGAGTTTATAAAAACACTGGAAAACTGATGGAAAAATATAATGCATTAGATACGGAAACAATTGCAGGCGGCGGGGAATATCCCAACCAGGATGGATTTGGGTGGACGAATGGTGTGTATTTAAAACTACAACAAAACTGAAACTAACAATAAAAAATAGGGCTATGAAAAAAAAATCAATCTTTTTAATTGCCGCAACTGCTGTATTGTATTTCAATAAAGCATATGCACAGGAAACTCCACAAGATTCCGTGAAAGTTTCTTCTATTGATCAGGTGGTCATTACAGGGAATTCCAATCCTAAGAAAAAAATAGAATCCAGTACCGCTATTTCAACATTCAGTGCTAAGGAAATTCAAAAGCAGAATCCAATCAGTGCTGCTGCCTTGCTTCAAAGAGTGCCAGGATTTGCTGTAGAAACCTCAGGAGGCGAAGTAGGAAATAACCTTTTTGCAAGAGGAATTCCATCTGCCGGAGCTTATGAGTTTGTACAGATTCAGGAGGATGGTTTACCCGTTTTTGAAGATGGAGCACTTCAGTTTGCCAATGCTGATAATTTTTTTCGTGTAGATAATACGGTAAGCCGTCTGGAAGCTTTAAGAGGAGGTTCCGGATCTATCTATGCCAACAATTCCCCGGGAGGACTAATCAACTTTATTTCTAAAGAAGGAACCAATGATTTTAAAGGGAGTGCAAAGCTTGAAACCAGTACCTATGGATTAATCCGTACAGACCTTAATGTAGGAGGTGCTTTGGTAAAAGATAAATTATTTTTCAATATTGGCGGTTTCTACAGATCTGATGACGGAATCAGAAAAACAGGTTTTAAAGCCAATAATGGAGGCCAGATCAGAATGAACCTGAAGTATGTCTTTGATAAAGGTTATGCTAAAATTTACTATAAAAAACTGGATGACAGAAATACATTCTTCCTTCCGATTCCATTAACGCAGGATGGGGATAAACTGAAAGGGTTTTCTGGTTTTGACCCAAATTATGGAACGTATAGTTACAGAGCTATCAGTCAGTTAAATATTCCGCAGGCGGGTGGTGGTTTTTTCAGCAGAAATCTTGAAGATGGAATTCATCCGAAAGTAGATGTTTTAGGAGCTGAGTTTAAATATGATCTGGGTGGAAACTTCAGCGTTATCAATAAAACCAGATATACCAATATTGATATGAACTATACAGGGATTTTCCCGGCAGGAGCACCTCAAACCGGGGCAGATTTCGCTACAAAACCAATTGATAAAGGAGGACTGGGAATGACTAATTATCAATATTCCCTGGTAAGCAGCGGAGCGGTGGTATCACCTCAGTTTGTTCAGAAATTGGGGTTCTGGGCTATAGATAAGCAGATGAATAATTTTGTGAATGACCTGCAGTTCAACTACAAATTCGATAAAGGGAATGTAACGGCCGGATTTTATAAATCAAACTGGAAATCCCATCAATACTGGAACTGGAGTAATATTCTGGCCACTGCTACTGACCGACCTGAACTGTTAAATCTGGTTGATCCTTCCCTTACCCCAAGCAGTACAGGATATTCTAAAACCTATAATGGAGTTCTCAATATGTCCAGTTTGCTTAGAGATTCGCAGATTCAGGGAAGTCTGAACGATCTTTATTTAAATCTGGATTATAATATAACTGATGCGTTAAGCTTTAATGGAGGAATCCGTTACAGCCGTGATTATTACAGAGGATATAAAGTAAATACCACTACTGCCAATCTTGATAATTCAGGTCTAACGGTTGATGGAACTCATGGTTTTAATACCACTACAGCAGATGATAATATGAATGTTCTGGGAAATCAGTTTACGTATTGGTATTATGATATTAACAAGGTATCTTATACACTGGCTTCCAACTATAAGATCAATCGTGAAAATGCGGTATATGCCCGTTTCTCTCATGGTTTCAGATCGCCTAATGAAGAAGCTTACTACAATAATATAGGTAACCTGAATGCTGTAAAGCCTGTACTGACAAACCAATTGGAAGTGGGATATAAATATTATTCCCGTACTTTCGATATTGCGGTGATTCCTTTTTATTCTGCGCTTAAAAACCTTTCGTTTACGGATGTTTATTCAGATGGAACTTCAGAAAATAAATTTGCCAACACTACCAATTTCGGGGTTGAAATTGAAGGATATGCAAGATTATTCAATAATATCTTTGAAGTTACTTTCAACGGTACTATTCAAAATCCGAAATATAAAGACTTTACCGGAAGAAATGCCAATGGTACTACCTTCGATTATAGTGGTAATGTTGTAAGAAGAATTCCTAAGTTTTATTTCAATATTTCTCCCGCAGTGAATATTACCAAAGATTGGAGAGCGTATGTAAGCATGAATTATTATGGAAAGCGTTTCCAGGATGAAGGAAATACAGATGATAACATTTTACCTTCCTTTACTGAATTTGGAGCAGGAATGTCTTATCAGCTGGGTAAAATTCGTTTTGCTGTAGATGGAATCAATATCTTCAATACGATTGGAATTACAGAAGGAGACCCAAGGTCTCAGATGGCTGCAGGAAATCTCAGAATGGCTAGACCTATCATGGGAGCAGCTGCCAGAGCTTCAATCACTTTAGATTTCTAAATTCTATTTCTTTATAACACGAAACCGTCAGGGCTTGGTCCTGACGGTTTTTATTTTTTATATTCTTAGTTGATTAAACTGATTTTTATCTTAAACTTCAAAACTCTGTGTCACCACAATATGTGGGATATTAAATTTATTCATTCGTATTATTATCTATTATTCGTTTTGCGAATTAAGAACTGAAGTTTGATTTATGATGATTTTTTCAACAGATTGATAGGGAATTTTAGTTCCTAAATTCTTTTTAGAACTTTCATTGCCCGTTGATATTTTGGCATCTTGAATTTTTTTCAATGTTTCAGCTGCTGTTAGGTCTTTCTGTTTTATATATCTATCAAAACCGAGGTAATAATTTTTATTTTGTTTTGTAAGTTTTAAGGTTACAGGCGGTAGAATAGAATCAATGTTTTTTATGACAATGTAGTAATTAAACTTTTTATTCATGGGGAATCTGTAACTCAAAGCATCTAAAGGATAACTGATTTTATATTTTTCCTTATTGGTGCTGCGGGGAATACTGATTGTAATCCAGTTATACTCATTGTTTTTTTGAGTGATCACATAATTATTTTCAAACAACTTTTTATCATCGTTAAAAATAGGCTGAAATTTTTTCTCAGAAGCTGCTACATCCTTTGAAAAATTTATAAAAGCATAAGACTTAACGGTTCCATTTAAATAACCAAATAGATTAATGGTAATCTCTTTTTTATTTTCATCAAATTTTCCATAAACATCAAAAGAATTATCTTCAGCTTTAACTTCAGTTAGTAATATATTATCTTCATCAATTTTAGACCATTTCCCGGTTTTCCAGCTACCATATTTGAAAAAATAAAATTCGTTGTTGGGTAATATAAATAATGAAGGATTTGGTGAATCTAAATCTTCGTTGTCCAACTTATAATATCCTACAAACTGAGCATTTACTTTTATGATGAAAAAAAACAAGATGAAAAATAAAGTAGATATTTTTTTTGATGCCATTTTAATTGAATACTTATGGGTTGAGTATAATGATGACTAAAGCTTCCAAACTTACTGGAAAATAAGTGTAGGAATTTTCATTTTATTTAAAAAACGGATTATATTGCTTTTCAAATCCAATTGATGTAGGATTTCCATGGCCTGAGAAAACTTTTGTTTCAGGATCCAATACGAAAAGCTTTGTTTTAATGCCATCAATTAATTGTTCGTAATTTCCTTTATAGAGATCTGTTCTTCCAATGCTGCCTTCAAAAAGGACATCCCCGGAGATCATGAATTTCTGATTTTCGTTGTGATATACAACACTTCCCGGAGAATGCCCTGGAACATGATAGATTTTAAACTTCTCTCCATCTAGTTCAAGTTCTTCCCCTTCCTTAACGTATACGATATCTACTTTTACAGGATCAACTGGGAATCCGAATCTCATTCCACTCGCCTGAAGCATATCAAGAACTTCCTGATCTTCCTGATGCATATGTACCGGAACTTTGAATGTATCAAATGCCCACTGAAGCCCTAAAACATGGTCAATATGAGCATGGGTTAAAAGAATTTTCTGAATGTTCAGCCCTTTTTCTTTAATGAAGTTATCAATAGCTTTAGTTTCCTGTTCATTCATATTTCCCGGATCTATTAACCAGGCATTTTTGTTTTCATTATAAAGTATATAGGTGTTTTCACTTGCAAAGTTGCATACGAAGCCTTGAATCTGAAGCATGATCTGAATATTTTTATTCAAAAATACGATATTATTAAGAAAATGGCTATTTTTCGTTATCTTCGTCATAATGAAAACTTTGCGAATACTCTTACTTTCCCTGGGTGGACTGATGTATGGACAAAATATCCAAAGCATCCAGCTGTTTAACCCTCAGACGAATGATGAAACACCGGTCATCAGGTTCGGTGAACAATTGGTGTTGAGTTTTGATGATCTTACCAATGGCAGCGAGATCTATCGGTATACCATTAAGCACTATGACAGAAACTGGAACGATGATAATCTGTTTTTTACAGAAATAGCTACCGGAAGTATGAATGGGTTATTGGATAAATTTCAGTATTCATTCAATACCTTACAAGCTTATACCCATTATAAACTGACTTTTCCCAATGATAAAATCCAGCCGAAAATATCAGGAAACTTTGAGCTGATTGTTTATAAAGATTCTGCAGATAAACCTCTGTTTAAAAGACGTTTCTATCTGGTAGAAGATGCAGCCTCTCTGGGAGTAAATGTTTCAAGGATTGCAGATGCTAAGAATCCTAATATCAATCAAAGAGTAGAAATAAAAGCCTCACCGAAAGCGGGTGATCTTTCTTCCAACGTAAACTCTATGAGTTTGAATGTGATGCAGAATAACAACCCCAATATGGTGATTTCTAATCTGAAGCCAAGTACTGTTTTAGGCAATCAGTTACTTTTTCAGCAGATGAATCTAGCTTTTCCCGGAGACAACGAGTTTTATTATTTCGATAATAAGAATATGACGATTGCTGCAGATATGGTTCGGGCAGTAGAAGTGAAAGATGATATCAATCATACATATCTGCATCCCGTATGGGCATTTCCTTTAAATTATCAATATCAGCCTGATGTAAACGGAGCCTGGTATTACAGAAGAAATGATCTGGGAAGAGAAAGGGATGCCGAAAGAGAAGCAGATTATTCATGGGTCTATTTTTATCTTGAATCGGATCCGGTAGATAAAGACATCTATATTCTGGGTGGATTCAATGGTTTTAAACCAAGTAAGGAAAACCAGATGCAGTATGATGCGGCAACAAAACAATATGTTGCCAGGTTATTTCTGAAACAAGGATTTTATAACTATGTTCTTGCTACAAAGCAAGGTGATGGCCCCTTAGATTTTGGTGAAGTGAACGGTAACTTCTGGCAGACAGAAAACCTTTATCAGGCATTTCTTTACTATGCTCCTTTCGGGCGGAATTATGATGGGCTGATAGGGTATGGGGAATTCAGGACTCCTGTTAGAAAATAAGAAGCATATTTTTAGGATATATAAAGGCTTTCTCTCTAGAGGAAGCCTTATTTTTTTATAAATCTAACAGATTTTAATAAAATATATCCAATAAAATGCACAGCATAATGAAAAAAATAATTCACAAAATATAGATTTCTATTAATTAAATTCATGAAAAATTTCCATAATAATAAAATTATTTTTAATTATTTCTCTTTGTTTTAAAATTATAATTATGGTTTATTTATTGATTTATATTTTCTATTGAATTTTTATCAACACATATAGTGTTTTATTGTGAAAAGTTTATAACTTCGTTTTCACGTTAAACAAATATTATTTATGAAAGCAAAATTTATTTTAGCAGCGAGCGTTGCAGCCTGCTCTTTCGTTTTTGGGCAAAATACTCCATCAAAAGTAATCTCCGGTAAAAATGGATTACACGCAGAGTTTCTCAGATTTGACAAAAACGCTCCGGCCTTCCAGGGAAGTCCCGTTTTATTTGATGAAGCCACTCAAAGACTTTCTCCGGGACAGGCTCGCAAATTAGGCTCAGAAAAAGATGCATTAGGTTTTGAAACTCAAAGATTTCAGCAAACTGTTAATGATATTCCTGTAGAATACGGAATGATGGCAGTACAGACTAAAAACGGTAAAATTGTAGGGCAATCAGGGAAATGGGTTGTTAAAGTTTCTAAGGAACTTGACAAAAGTGCCAACCTTACTGAAAATGAAGCATTGCAAAGTGCTTTATCATTTGTAGGGGCAGAATCCTATAAGTGGAAAAACAAAGAAGAGGAAGATTTTCTTAAAAAAGAAACAGGAGATCCTAATGCAAGCTTTGCCCCTAAAGGAGAGTTAGTCTATTATTCAGACCCTGATGATGACAAACTGAATGATTTAAGGCTGGCTTATAAATTTGATATCTATGCTGAAAAACCATTAAGCAGACAATATGTTTTCGTAGATGCTAAAAACGGGAAAGTACTTGGAGTAGATGCTATTATCCATGAAGTGAACAGCCCGGGAACAGCCGTTACAGGATACAGCGGAACCCGTAGTATAACTACAGATTCTTATAACGGAAGCTATCGTTTAAGAGAAACAGGAAGAAATGCAGGAACAGCGGTGGAAACATATAACCTGAAAAAAGGAACCAACTATGCTTCTGCAGTAGACTTTACAGACACAGATAATAACTGGAATAATGTTAATACCAATAAAGATCAATACGCTACAGATGCTCATTGGGGAGCAGAAATGACAGTAGATTATTTTTATACAAAATACGGCCGTAAGAGTATTGATAATAATAATTTCGCTATTAAATCTTATGTGCATTATTCTACCAACTATTTTAATGCATTTTGGGATGGTTCCAGAATGACTTATGGTGACGGAAGTTCTACAACAAACGGTGGAAAACCTTTAACAGCAATAGATGTGTGCGGTCATGAAATCACACACGGCTTAACTTCCAAAACAGCTAACCTGGCTTATCAGAGAGAATCAGGAGCTTTAAATGAAGGTTTCTCAGATATTTTCGGAAATACAATTGAGCGTTGGGCAAGACCTACGCAGGCAAGCTGGACACTTGGAGAAGATTTCAATTATGTGATCAGAAATATGGCGAATCCTAATGCTTACAGCCAACCTGATACTTATATGGGAACTTACTGGAAAACAACTACAACTTCAGGTTGTGTAACTCCTAGCCAATCTAATGATTATTGTGGGGTACATACCAACTCTGGAGTGCTTAACTTCTGGTATTATTTGTTAGTAACCGGAGGATCTGGTACCAATGATAAAGGATTTGCTTATAATGTTTCGGGAATCGGACTTGATAAGGCTGGAGCTATCGCTTACAGAACATTGACAACTTATCTGACTTCGTCATCCAATTATGCAAATACAAGAACATATTCTCTTCAGGCAGCAGCAGATTTATACGGTGCGGGCAGCAATGAAGTAACACAGGTTGCCAATGCATGGGATGCAGTAGGTGTTGGAGGAGGAACTTCTCCTGCCGGACTTGTAGCATCAACCTCAAATATTTCAGCTTATACCATCAGCCCGAACCCGGCAACAGACAGATTTACTGTAACATTTAATGGAAAACAAGGTAAAGGAACTGTAGAAGTAGTGAATTTAAACGGAAGAAAAGAACTTTCTGAAAAAGTTACTCTTACAGATGGAGCAAATAAACTTGACATACAGTTACCATCTAATATGCTTTCCGGAGTTTATATTGTAACTGTGAATGGGCAAAAAGCAGGAAACCTGATTAAAAAATAAACCAAATTTTAATATATTTCAATAAAAAGGCCACAAGTGAATTCTTGCGGCCTTTTATATATTTTAAGTAAGATAAATTAAACCAAATAGAAATCGTTCAGTTTTTCTTCACAAAGAATTTTTACCACTTCAATCCATCTGTCTTCATCATTCAGGCATGGTATATAATGGAAACTTTCTCCACCACCATGTATGAACTGTTCTTTTCCTTCAACAGAAATCTCTTCCAATGTTTCAAGACAGTCGGAAACGAAAGCCGGACATACAATGGCCAGATTTTTTACTCCTTTTTTACCAAGTGCCTCAAGTGTTTCGTCTGTATAAGGTTCAATCCACTTGTCTTTTCCTAACCTTGACTGGAAAGAAACAATGGTTTTTTCTTTAGGTAAATCCAATTTATCGATGACAAGCTGCGTTGTTTTATAACATTGATGACGGTAACAGAACTGGTGACTTGGATTATCTTCTCTGGAGCAACAGTCATTAAGATTACAGGTTTTGGTAGGATCTGTCTTATAAATATGTCTCTCCGGAACTCCATGATAAGAAAACTGAAGGGCATCAAAATTTTCGGGAAGCTTTTCTTTAATGCTTTCTGCAAGACAGTTGATATAAATATCTCTGTTGTAGAAAGGCTGGATATAATTGATCTTTATGGTTGGAAATTTCTTTTTTCTTACCTCCTCCGCCTTTTCAATAACAGTTTCTGTAGTACTCATTGCATATTGCGGATACAAAGGGAAAAGAACAATTTCAGTAATCCCTTGATCTACCAGTTTCTGAATTCCGGTTTCAATACTGGGTTCTGCATATCGCATACCGATCTCCACAGGTACATCTACCAGTTTCTGAAGTTTTTTCTGGATCTTTTCAGTAATGACAATCAATGGTGAACCTTCATCCGTCCATACCGTTTTATAGGCTTCGGCAGATTTGGCAGGTCTTGTTTTCAGGATAATCCCCTGAACCAGCAGTGCCCGGAAGATCCAACGGTAATCAATTACCCTTTCGTCCATCAAAAATTCATCAAGATATTCCTTTACGTCATTTACAGCTGTAGATCTTGGTGATCCAAGGTTGACCAGTAAAATTCCTTTTTTATTCAATTTTTTTATTTTAATGATGAAACAGATTGTTCAAAATCTGTTACCAGTTCCAATACTTTAGCAAAGGTATTATTTTCAACTGAGCCATCAGGCCCAAACTTACCTTTTATCGCCTTGATTAATAGCTGATGTTTATCATTAACAACAGCACCAAGGGTCTTTAAAATCAATGATAGCTCTTCATGACCTTTCTCTCCACTGGCAGAACCTGTAATAATCGCTGTAGGCTTATCCAGAAATACATTGGTGGAAACGCACCATTCCAACAGGTTTTTTAATCTGCTCGGAATACTGAAAATATATTCCGGAGTAGAAATGATAACTCCTGCCGAATCATTAATGTATCTTCTGATCTTTACAATTTCCTCAGGAGTATCCAGATCAGTTAATGAAGTATCAAAATGGGGAAGAACAGAAAGATTGTCATACATCTGAAAATGAACATTGGAATTTTTTTCTAATACCTGTTCCATCAGTTTCTGATTACTTGAATTATTAGTAGCACTACCAATAATGATGAGTATCTTTTTGTTGTTGGCCATGAAATAGTGATTATCCGTTTACAGCTTCCACTCTCTCTACAAGATCCGGAACGAATTGTTTTAAAATATTTTCAATTCCGTTCTTTAGAGTAGCTGTAGAGCTAGGACATCCTGAGCAGGCTCCCTGTAAAAGCATTTTAGCTGTTTTGCTGGATTCATCATATTCCATTAAAGAAATTTTCCCACCATCATTTTCTACTGCAGGCGCTACATATTCATTCAGGATATCAGAAATTTTCTGCTCATCTTCGGTATAATCCCTGTTGATGATTTTTTCTACAGGATTTTCATGCTTCTGAGGCTCAATTTTAGAAATTTCACCACCATTCTGAAGATAATCTGCAATAAGGGCACGAACGGTAATCATAATCTGATGCCATTCTACAGAATTGTCTTTGGTAACAGCTACGAAGTTATCAGAAATGAAAACTTCCGTTGCAAATTCAAATTCGTTGAAGATCGCCGCTGCTAAAGGAACTTCTGCCGCAGCCTCTTTTGATTTTACTTCTACAAATCCCTCCATAAGCAGTTTGCTGGAAACAAACTTCATTACATTAGGGTTAGGAGTCATTTCAGAATAGATCTGATACATCTCTTTTTTCTTCTGAAGATAAATTCTTGGGTTAGCCAATAATTCGTCTTCAATTACGTTTTTCAGGCTTTCAGCTACGTGTTCCCATTCAATAGTATCCTGTTTAGCTACTGCTACAAAATTAGCTGTAATGAAAATTCTTTCTACAAACGGATAATTGAAAAGTTCCTGTGCCAAAGGAATTTCTGAAATATCTGAATTTCTGTCCAGCTCTAAAGACCCCGGAATCAAGTTGTAATCTGCTACAAATTTCATCACTTTTGGGTTTTCGGTTGGTTCTATAAGTACGGTACGCATTTTTTCGTTAAATTTGAGATACAAAAATACGCATTAGAAGTTAGAAGCTGGAAAATGAGAGTTAGATTTTTGCTATCGCTGTAATTTAGAAGTTAGATGCTAGAGATCAGAGATAAGAAATGATGATTTTCAAATGGGCTTATTTCAAATTTTCAAATTAAAACTATGGCACTTATAAAAGAACTTTTAGGTAAAATACCACAGATCGGAGAGAATACATTTTTAGCTGAAACGGCTACCATTATCGGAGATGTTACTATGGGAAAAGACTGTAGTGTCTGGTATAATGCCGTAATCAGAGGTGATGTTCATTATATCAGGATGGGAGATAAAGTAAATGTTCAGGATAATGCCATGCTGCACTGTACCTATCAGAAGCACCCTCTGAATATCGGAAATAATGTTTCCATTGGTCATAATGCCATTGTTCACGGCTGTACGATCAAAGATAATGTTCTGATTGGAATGGGGGCCATTGTGATGGATGACTGTCTTGTAGAGGAAAATTCGATCGTTGGGGCAGGTTCTGTGGTGACTCAGGGAACGCATATTAAATCAGGAGAAGTCTGGGGGGGTGTTCCTGCTAAAAAGATCAAGGATATTAACGCTCAGTTATTGGAAGGAGAAGTGAACAGAATTGCAGATAATTATGTGAAGTACTCATCCTGGTATAAGGAGAATGTTAAGAATCACGAGTTGTAAGAAATTGTTTTTATCTCCTGTCTTAACTGGTATATAAAACAACAAAAGCTCTGTCGGAAGACGGAGCTTTGTATATCAAGTCTTAGTATCGATTTGATATAGAACCTTTGCTTTGTTTTTATTTTGAGTCTGGTGTAATCAGCCTTGCCTCTCCTTTAATGCACTTAACATATGCTGGAGGGGGAATTACCATACAATCAGACATAATATTATATTTTTCATTAAAAATCCTTACTTTATCCGTATACTCATTAATTCTTGGAAGAATAGAAGCTTCAATTTTTTTAGGATAAGCAATGTATTGCTGAGGTCCGCCACAGGATTTTATCCCCATGGGTGCAAACGTCCAGCTATCACCATTCGTACATTCTTCTCCTTTAGTTTCAGATTCAATGGATGCTTTTAGTTTATCCAGCTGTGCCTGGTCATACTTTTGGCTGTCTTCATCAGCAGGTCTGTTGGCAATATCTATAGGAAGATTAGTGTCAAGGTTCTTCGTTGAATTACAGGAAACCAGCATTAAGGTAGTACATAATACTATTGCCGGAGTATGGAGGAAAAATTTTTTCACAATAGACTTTTTTCTTTTTAAGAATTTTCAAAACTTATGCCAAGGTAAGAAAATCAAATTCATTTCCGTATTTTTGACAACGATGAATAATCATTTTTTTGACTTAATAGAGTACACGAACAGAAGTGTTTTCCTGACGGGAAAAGCCGGAACAGGAAAAACCACATTTCTTAATGATTTTGTAAAACGAACAAAGAAAAAGCATATTGTTATTGCTCCTACAGGGATTGCAGCAATTAATGCGGGTGGGGTAACCATCCATTCAATGTTCGGATTGCCGCTGAGAACTTTTCTGCCTACAACGGAAAGGATAGACAGCAGCTTGGCTAATAATATTGCCGATCTGATGCCGCATTTTAAATACCGTAAAGATAAACTAAAGCTTTTAAGAGAGGTTGAGATCATTATTATTGATGAGGTTTCCATGCTGAGGGCAGATGTTCTGGATATGATGGACTTTTCATTACGGTTTATCAGGAGAAATAATCAACGTTTTGGTGGAGTACAGATGCTGTTCATCGGAGATCTGTTCCAGCTGCCACCGGTGGTAAGAGATGAGCATGTCTTAAAAATGTATTATGATTCTCCCTTCTTTTTCGATAGCCATGCAATCAAGGATATTCCGATTGTGACAATTGAGCTTACAAAAGTTTACCGCCAGTCTGACCAGGAATTTCTTGAGATTTTGAATGCTATCCGTGATGGTGATGTAGCAAATATAGATTTCGACCACCTGAATAAAAGATACGATCCGGATTTTGATATGGGTAAAGAATCATATGTTTACCTGTGCTCTCATAATAAAATGGCAGACGAGATCAATCAGGAGAAACTGAAAGAAATAAAAGTAGACGCTAAAACTTATGAGGCAAAGCTAGTTGGTGATTTTAAGGAAAGCCAGTTTCCTAATGACCAGTTTTTAGAGCTGAAAATTGGAGCCCAGATCATGTTTATCAGGAATGATATTTCCGGAGAAAAGAAATATTTCAACGGAAAGCTCGGGGAAATTGTTGGATTGGATGAAGATGAGATTCGTGTGGTTCTGGATGAAAGTGAAAGAGAAATTACCGTAAAAAAAGAAACATGGGAACAGAAAAAATATTTTCTGGATACTGATAAGACGATCAAAGAAGAAGTATTGGGCAGTTTTGAACAGTTCCCGATCAAATTAGCCTGGGCAGTTACCATCCATAAAAGCCAGGGGCTTACCTTTGATAAAGTGATTATCGATGCAGGAAAAAGTTTTACGGCAGGTCAGGTATATGTAGCATTATCACGCTGCCGAACGTTGGAAGGTATTGTTTTAAAATCAAAAATTACTCCTGAGGTTATTTTTAAAGACAACAGAATCCTGAATTTCCATAGTGATACCGTTGCCAACGATCATGTGGAAGCTATTCTGAATCAGGAAAAATATGATTACAGCATCAGAAAAGTTCTCCGTACGGTTGACTGTATGTGGTTTTTAAATGAAGTAGAGGAATGGAATAAACTGTCGATAGCGACTAAAAATATAGATCATGTTAAAGCCAATCAGCTTTATCTTCAGTTAAAACATGAAGCTACCAATCTTGGGAAAATCTTTGAAAAACTGGAACGGGTCATCTTTCAGAAGGTGAATAACTTTATTGAACAGAAAGAGCAATGGTCCGAAATTGAAAGCAAATCAAAAGGTGCTGTTAATTTCTTCTTTACTGAGACCAGAAATAAAATTTTTGACCCGTTGAAAGAATTTTATGCTGAAATCAAAGGAGCGAAAGGACTGAAACAGTACAATGAAGAAGTAAAAAGCTGGCTGGAAGATATTGAAGAATACCTGAACAACTTAAAAGATATCCATCTGCTTGAAACAAAACTTCTGGACGAAAAGAATGATAAGGAAGTTAGTATGAAGATTGCTAAAGTTCCCTCACAGGTTCTGACGTTCCAGCTTTTTGAACAGGGAAAAACCATTGGTGAAATTGCTTTGGAAAGAGGGTTGGTAAAAGAAACCGTGATTGGTCACCTTGCCAAGTTTGCTGAACAGGGATTGCTGGATATTGCAAGAGTTATTACTTCGGATAAGATCAAAGCATTTGAAGATGAGTTTTATAAAAATCCACATGAGACCTTAACGGAGTGGAAAAATGCTTTACCAAGCCATTTTGAATTCAACGAGATCAGAATATTAATCAATCATTACAATTATAAAAAAGAAAAGAATTCCTAGCGAATTCTTTTCTTGCTTTAAATATAGTAATAAGACTTTGGCATTAATTAAGGATACATCGCATTAATGGTATTAATATCTCCTGTAGTAAACCCTGTTCTATTGTAGGTAAAATTAGTGTTATCTGCTCTTTTAATGGTAGGTAAACCATTTTTAGAATAAGAATTGGGCCAGTACATCATCACAGAATTGATGTTGAACGGTCCTATATCTGTTCCTGAAGTATATTTATTAAAATTATAAGCCTGTCCGTCCTGGATATTGTTCCACTGGATGCTTACATATTGGTCTCTGTCTTTACGGGCATGTTCGTGATAAAGCCCTACTGTATGTCCCATTTCATGAATTACTGATCCTACGGAAATATATTGGTCCAGGGAGATTGTCTGCTTGCCACCCTGATACCCGATGTGTGCCCATCCGTCTGCTCCGGTTGAGCTTCCGAAAATAAATTCTACATAATTAGATTGGTTGGTGCGCTGAACCCAGCGGGTATTTGTTTTAGAATTGTATTCATTAACAGCAGTATTGATTTTATTGATATTAATGGACCCCATATTATTCGCAATAGTGTAGTAAATTGTACGGTTGGGCCATCTGTATAAACTGGCACCTCCTTTATTAGATGCACCATTCTCTGCCAGTTGCTGATCTGAAATAACAATATCACCCTGAAAGAAATTCATACCATTTTTTCTTTCATACGTAATTTCCTGCCCGTCCAATTGTCCCTTTTTAAGATTAGCTGTGTTAACTGCATTAGTTTGAGTTTCGCTTGCCATTTCTTCATTGTTTTTACTGCATGAAGAGAATATTGCAGCTATAATAATTCCCAGCAGAAAGGTTCTTATTGTAAATACTTTTCTGGAAAACAGGTTGTTGGTTTTTTTGCTCATGATAAAGTTTTTTTCAAATTGTTATACTAATATAAGATTATTTCTCTTTGTAATGAGTTATTTTTAATTAAATATTGATATTTATTGATTATGATTCAATTTTAATTTTGTGATCATTTGTTATACCGAATTTTTGTTTTATCCAAAGTATGCAAGTAAGAATGTTTGAGTAAAATTCAATACCAATAGTTTTTCCCTGACCTTATTGATAGATCCTATTAATTACAAAAAGTAACCAATGCAATTCAGATGTTTTAAATTTGTATGGTTTTTAATATTACTTAAAAAAGGAGATCCTGTATCACCTTTAAAAATAATCTCAATATGAAAAATTTTGAAATTTCTGTTTTAGACCTTGCACCGGTAAAGCAGGGCAAAAGCATTCATGATACTTTTCAGGACAGTTTGTCCTTAGCCAATCACGTAGAAAGTTTAGACTATAAAAGATTCTGGCTGGCAGAACACCATAATATGGAAAGTATTGCCAGTTCTGCAACCTCAGTTTTAATTGGTTTTATTGCCAATGGAACAAAAAAAATAAGAGTAGGTTCAGGAGGTATTATGCTGCCTAACCACAGTTCTCTGATTATTGCAGAACAATTCGGAACACTGGAATCCCTTTTCCCCGGAAGAATTGATCTTGGATTGGGAAGAGCTCCCGGAACTGATGGTTTAACGGCCCAAGCCTTGGGGAGAAATCCTGCTATTATCAACGAGCAGTTTCCAAGACAGATTTTAGAACTTCAAAGGTATTTTTCCAAGGAAAATTCAGATGCGATGGTTCGTGCCATTCCCGGAGAAGGATTAGATATTCCACTTTATATTTTAGGATCCAGTACAGACAGCGCATGGCTGGCGGCCGAACTTGGTTTACCATATGCTTTTGCCGGGCATTTTGCTCCGGAGCAGATGGAAATGGCTTTTAAAATTTATAGAGAACATTTTCAACCTTCACAATATTCGGATAAACCTTATATTATTGCCTGTGTTAACGGAGTAGCTGCGGAAACTTCTGAGGAAGCTCATAAAATCTCCACTACTTTATTTCAGGCATTCATTAATATTGTTAGAAATGACAGAAAACCTTTTGCGCCACCAGTGGATGATATGGACGAAATCTGGTCGCCTATGGAAAAATCTATGGTTTTACAGAAACTTAGATATACTTTTATCGGAGACCAAGCCGAGATTCAGGAGAAACTTAAAGACTTTCAGGAAAGGTTCAATGTGGATGAGCTTATGGTTAATTCTCATATTTATGATCACCATAAAAGGTTAAGATCTTATGAGATCATCAGAGCCGCGGTGAACTCCTTATCCAAAGCGTAATAAACCATTCATATAAATTGGCAGATGCTTATTTTTATGAGTATCTTTGCACACAAATAAAAAGTAAAATGTCTGATATTAAATTAAATACTATTCCGGAGGCTATTGAAGACCTTAGAAATGGGAAAATAATCATAGTAGTAGATGATGAAGACAGAGAGAATGAAGGAGATTTTCTTTGTGCAGCAGAATTAACAACACCGGAAATTATCAATTTCATGGCACTTCATGGAAGAGGGCTTATCTGTATGCCGCTTCCTGAAAAAAGATGTGATGAACTTGGGCTTGAAGTAATGGTAAGCAGAAGCAGCGATCCAAAAGAAACTGCTTTCACTGTATCTGTTGACCTTTTAGGAAATGGAACTTCTACAGGGATTTCTGCAGGAGACAGAGCAAAAACGATTTTAGCTTTGATGGATGAAAAATCTAAGCCTACAGATTTTATGAGACCAGGACATATTTTCCCGCTTCGTGCGAGAAAAGGAGGTGTATTGAAAAGAGCGGGACACACCGAAGCTGCAATTGACCTTACCCACTTAGCTGGATTGAAAGAAGGAGGTGTTATCTGCGAAATCATGAATGAAGACGGAACGATGTCCCGTTTACCTGAACTTCATGCATTTGCTCAAAAGCATGATATGAAAATCGTTTCTATTGAAGATTTGATCCACTATCAGCTTAAAAAAGGAAACCTTGTTGAAAGACTGGAAGAGAAAAAAGTAAAAACACACTATGGTGATTTTGACTTTTATGCATTCAGAGAGACTTCTAATGATCAGATCCACTTTGCATTGACAAAAGGAACGTGGACAGTAGATGAGCCTGTTCTGGTAAGAGTACAGTCTTCAGATTCCTATTTTGATGTACTCACAAGATTAAACAATGGGGAAAAACCTTTATTGGAAAAAGTAACCAATATGGTGAACGAAGCCGGAAAAGGAGCGATCATCTTCATTAATAATGTTTCCAATTCTGAAAATACATTGAGAAAACTCCAGCAGTTTTTGAACTATCAGGACGGCCAGGAACAACATCCTACATTAGCGTACAACTACAGAGATTACGGGATTGGTACGCAGATCTTAAAAAATCTAGGAATTAATAAGTTTAAGGTGATCACTCAAAATCCCAATATCAAACCTCAGGTTGGAGGATATGATGTAGAGGTTACTGAGATGGTTCAGTTATAATAATGAATGGCAAAAAGTGAAATTTTTTCGCTTTTAATAACTGTTTTATAAAATGAATGAAAAGGTTTAGGATTTTTCTAAACCTTTTTTTATTTTTAGGGCATGACCGAGTCTTTACAGAAACATATCCGGGAGTATGTTGATATTTCAGATGAAAAGCTGGAAAAATATTGCAGCGCTTTTACCCTTCGAAAAATAAAAAAGAAAGAATTTTTATTAACAGAAGGAAGTGTATGTGAATTTGAAGGATTTATAGTGAAAGGATGCTTTAAGGTTTTTCATACCGATCGGAATGCTGATGAACAAATACTTTATTTTGGCATCGAAAACTGGTGGATCTCTGATATAGATAGTTTTGTGAATAGAATTCCATCCAAACTCACTATTCAGGCGCTGGAAGACAGTGAAATTCTTCTCATTTCAAAAGAAAATAAGGAAAAACTGTATCAGGAAATGCCGGAAGTAGAAAAGTTGATGAGGCTCAAGTTTCAGAGGTCAATTATCGCATTACAGCGTAGAATACTTGATAATTTAAGCAAGTCTTCGGAAGAACGATATATTGAATTCCTACAGGATTATCCACAAACAGCCCATCGTCTTACCAATATTCAGATTGCTGCTTATCTGGGAGTAACTCCGGAGTCTTTGAGCAGGGTCCGAAGAAAAATTGTGAAGAAAGATTAGGAAAACTTTCCATTCATGTCTTTGCTGTTCCTAATGGTTTAGAAAAGAAAGTCCACAAAAAAAAGTCACAACAGATATTTTGTTGTGACTTTATATTTAATCTGAAGAAATTACAGTGTTATTTCGTCAAAATTTCTGAAACCGTTCAGGAAGTCTTTTACCGTCATTCTTTTCTTACCTTCTAACTGAAGTTCCTGAGGGAAATAGACTCCATCCTGAGTATAGATTTTGAATTCATTTTTTGAAATATCCAACGTTCCGGCAGGTTTACCATGATTGGAAATTTCAAATTTTCCGGCAAATATTTTTAATCCTTTCTCTTCGCTTCCTATTTTCAAGGTAGTGAATGCCGCAGGATAGGGTGACATTCCTAAAATGAACTGATGGACTGCCTTAGAAGGTGCTTCCCAATTAATTCTGGTATCTTCTTTAAAAATTTTATAAGCATTTTTAGGATGTTCTACCTGTGGCTGAGGTTTTTCTTCAATAGCATTTTCAGCCAATCCGTCCAATGTTCTTACTACTAATTTAGAACCCATTTCCATTAGTCTGTCATGAAGACTGCCGGCATTTTCATCAGGCAGGATTTCAAGTTCCTCCTGAAGAAGGATATTTCCTTCGTCAATTTTTTCATTAATGAAGAAAGTAGTGGCACCGGTTTTCTTTTCACCATTGATGACAGCGTAGTTGATAGGAGCAGCGCCTCTGTAATCCGGGAGAAGAGAAGCATGAAGATTGAACGTTCCCATTCTAGGCATTTCAAACAGGACTTTGGGCATCATTCTGAATGCTACTACTACAAAAACATCTGCATCAAGTTTTCTGAGTTCCTCTAAAAATTCTGAGTCTCTCAGCTTTTCTGGCTGAAAAACAGGGATATCATGTTCTGAAGCATATATTTTTACAGGTGACTGGTTAATTTTCTGACCACGTCCGCTTGCCTTATCAGCTACGGTTACAACCCCTACAACCTGATGGTGAGATTGATGAATAGCCTCCAAAGAAGTTTTTGCAAACTCAGGAGTACCTAAAAAAACGACTTTCAATGATTTCATACTGCAAAGATAAGTTTTTGATCTGAGAGTCGGAAGGTGTTTAAGTCAGGATAAGAGTGTGTTCAGAAATAGGTAGTCTAATAAGATTGCATCATACATTCTTTCAGAATATGTTTATTATTACCCATTACCCATGATTAAGGGCATACGTTCTGAAATTCAACATTTTTACCTTTCCGGAGTCCAACAGGAAAATTAAGTTTTCCAGAATACTTTCTCTGGAATGATAATTTAGCTGCACAGACAGCTCTTCAATGGTTGCTGATTTTTTCGCCAATACATTGATGATCTGTTGGGAAATGTTTTTTCCGAAAATAGATTGTTTATTCTTTTCACATACAGAGCACTGGCCACAGTTTTTTGAGTTTTTTTCTCCGAAATAAGCCAGAATGAGTTTCATTTTACAATAATCCTTATCCTCAACATAAAATTTCATTTCCTCCCATTTCTGAATCTTATTTCGCTGAATATGCTCAAAGAGCTTCCAGTAAGCATTATTAACAGCTCTTTCATCACGTGGTTTCAGGAATTTGATGCTTGATAATGCTCCGTCTATGTATTCAAGATAATTCTTCTGCTGAAGCTCTTTTAAACGTTCTTTAATTAAAGGAACGCTGATTTCCATTTTATGACTGATCTGCTGCTCACTGAACATTACTTTATATGTTGTAATTCCGGACATGGTACGGAGGAGAAGCTCAACGAAATAAGCATCTTTTTGTGGCAGTTGATCTATTTCATCAGGTTTAATAAAAAGCTCCAGAGACGACAGGCTTTTATTGTCATTATAATAAATGATTTCCTGGTTATGAAGGAAGTTAAGCACATTATTGATCTTAGCTTTGGATAACCTTGTGAAATTCTGTATTCCGATTGTATTCAGCTGGAAGGTTCTTTCAGGTAATTCAAATTCTGCTACCTGAAAAATAGAGTAGAGGTAGCTTATGATCTTTAAAAACTCTGCCTTGTTGGGAATCTGGTTCTTAAGGATTTGATCGAAGTTCAAAAGTTCCTGTTTGTTCCAAAGCATAAATGCAAAACTTTCTTTACCATCTCTTCCGGCTCTTCCAATTTCCTGATAATAATTTTCAAGCGAGGCAGCAGGAGAGTAATGGATAACAAAGCGTACATTATCCTTGTCAATCCCCATTCCAAAGGCATTAGTGGAAATTAGCACCTGGTTATCACTATTGTTCCATGTATTTTGCCTTGCATTTTTTTCCTTTGCAGTTAAACCGGCATGGAAATAATCTATATTTTTCAGATGATTTTTCTTTAAGAATTCAGAAAGAAGTTCAGCTTCTTTCCTTGTTCTTACATATACAATCCCTGAATCTGTATTATATTTTAAAATATCCAGAACACGCTGGAATTTATCTGAGACTTCCTCTGTAAAGATTTTAATATTGTCTCTTTTAAAACTTTTTTGAAAAACAACCGGATTTCTCAGTTCAAGCTTATTTTTGATCTCTGCCAGAACTTTTGGGGTTGCTGTAGCAGTTAATGCCAGGCACGGGATTTCAGGATTATTGCTTCTGAAACCTTTAATATTCTGATAGCTTGGACGGAAATCCTGTCCCCATTCAGAAATACAGTGTGCTTCATCAACGGCAATAAATGAGAGTTCAATTTCTTCTATGTTCTGAAGAAACTGAATATTGGTTAATCTTTCAGGAGATACGTAAAGCAGCTTGGTAAGGCCTTCTTTACAGCGGTTGTAAATAGCTTCAGCATCATATTCATCCAATTCGGAAGAAAGATATTCTGCTTCTATACCACGGAATTTAAGCTGGTTCACCTGATCTTTCATTAAAGCAAGTAATGGGGAGATGACCAGACAGGTTCCTTCCTTCAATAAAGCAGGAAGCTGATAGCACAATGATTTTCCGGCACCAGTAGGCAATAGTACCAGCGTATCTTTTTCACTGATGACAGCATTGATAATTTCTTCCTGAGAATCCCTGAAGCCGGTATAGCCCCAGAAATACTTAAGAGTATCATACTTTAACTTTTGAAAATCCTGCGGAGAAATCATGATGTAAAAATAAGGAAAGTATTAGGACAAAAAAAGCCACGCAATGCGTGACTTTTATATAATAAATTAATAAGTTTATTATTTAGCTTCGAAGTATACTCTTCTGTTGGCTCTGTTTTTCCACTCAGGGCACTTCGTTGCTGGTTCGCACTCAGGATATTTAAGGTCTTTTTCACCTTTCCCTACAGCGTTTAATTTACCAGACTGAACTCCGTTTTTGATTAAGTAGTTCTTAACATTGTTCGCTCTTCTCTCAGATAATTTTTGGTTGTAAGCATCTGTACCTCTTGTGTCGGTAGCACCTACAACATTATAAGATCCGTTTGAAGAATTGATGTAGTTTACAGCGTTATTCAGGATAGGAGTGTTGGAAGGTAAAATTCTGTCAGAATTTAAGTCAAATTCAATTCCTTCTAATTTAGTCTCCGTTTCTACTACCGGTCCTGTAGTGGTAGTAGGACAACCGTTGTTCTCAACAGGTCCGGGAACAGTTACACACTTATCGTAAAGGTCGATAACACCATCAAGATCTGTATCAAGAGCAACACCGGCACCATCCACTCTTGCTCCTGCAGGAGTGTCAAGCTGTCTGTCCCAATCGTCACATACCCCATCATTATCAGCATCCCCTTTTTTACATACTTCGATATCCTGGTTTTTATTGGCCAGAACGTCAAGTTTGTAATAGATCTCCTGAAGCGGGTCATGCCACATTAAGTGAGATTCGTGTTTTCCTAATTTTACGGAAAGCCCTAGAGTAGCGTTAAAGAAGTTATCAGAAACCTGCTCTGAACGTTTGTTGATATCACTGTAAGCATTTCCTCCGCCATCAAACTCATCATCTCCGGTAACTACATACATTAATCTACCTTCAAGATCAATTCTTCTGTTTATCTTGAATTTAAGACCTGCACCAGCCTGCATGAACATTGAACCTAATTTGAATGGCTTAACTTCAGTCATCAGCCTTTGGCCGTTGATGTCTTTTTGGTATGCTCTGTAGGCAATAGTACCAATACCTGCATATCCGTGAAGAGCCCATCTGTAAGGGGAATGGTTATCAACTCTTCTCAAAAGGTTAGAGAAGTTGATATCTCCTAAAAGGGAGATGGCGTCATACTGAGTTCTGGCTCCTACCGCAGTAGCATCAGGGGCAGCATCTTTAGTATTGAACCATCCTTGTCTTGTTTCACCTCTGTCATACTGTAAATTGATCCCAAATGCATGAGTGATCGCTTTATCAATACTTACATAAGCGGAATATCCGAAAAGGTTCTTACCATTACCATTTTTAATGGACGTTAAATCTGCTGATTGAAGGAGTGGAACTCCAACCCCCGCTGAAATAGCCCAATCATTAAATCTTTTGGATTGATTGGTAAATGGGGAAACGTTGGCAGACCCAGACGAGAACGTATTGGGATACTCTCCTTTTGAAACTGCCGTTGAGTCTTGTGCATAGCTGGCTGTAGGAATCGCCAATGCTAATGCAGCAATTGCTAAACTTAATTTCATAGTGTTATTTTTTTAGTTAAGTTATTTTAAATGATTTTTTTACGTTAAAAAGTGATTTTGTATTATTTTTTTTCAAAACAATAGTGGGTATATCCTGATGATTCTCCACGTATTGCCCGGAAAATGATATAAAGGTATGTAAAAAAAATCGTAGTAAAAAAAAAATAAACCGAAAAGACCAATTCTTTTCGGTTTATGTATGGTATAAGAATTTATTTTTTCTTTTTCTTAGCCGGAGCTTTTTTCACCGGTTTTTTTACAGGAGCATCTTCATAGTCTTTCTTTTTGATAGAATTCCATTCTGAGCTTTCTACAAATCTTACCGTAACTTTTCTGTCTGCCAGTCTTTCAGCATCTGAAGCTGAAGCTGGAATCGTAGCTTCTGCAGAACCTACACCTCTTGATTTCAGTACGCTTTCACTTACACCTCTACTTTCCAGAGCACCTACTACAGCAGCAGCTCTTTCTTTAGATAATCTTAAATTGTAAGCTGCGTTCCCTTTGATATCAGTATGACCTGTTAGTAAATAATTTCCTCCGTTTTCTTTGATAATTGAAGCTGCTAGATCTAATTTACTGTTAGATTCTGGTCTGATAGTAGCTTTGTTAAAGTTGAAGTAGATATCCTTAAGGGTCTTTTCTACTTCTACCGCAGTTTGATTATTGTCTTTTTTTACAGGACAACCGTTGTTCTCAACAGGTCCGGGAACAGTTACACACTTATCGTAAAGGTCGATAACACCATCAAGATCTGTATCAAGAGCAACACCGGCACCATCCACTCTTGCTCCTGCAGGAGTGTCAAGCTGTCTGTCCCAATCGTCACATACCCCATCATTATCAGCATCACCTTTTTTACATACTTCGATATCTTGGTTTTTATTGGCCAGAACGTCAAGTTTGTAATAGATCTCCTGAAGCGGGTCATGCCACATTAAGTGAGATTCGTGTTTTCCTAATTTGAAAGAAAGTCCTAGAGTAGCGTTAAAGAAGTTGTCAGAAACCTGCTCTGAACGTTTGTTGATATCACTGTAAGCATTTCCTCCACCATCAAACTCATCATCTCCGGTAACTACATACATTAATCTACCTTCAAGATCAATTCTTCTGTTTATCTTGAATTTAAGACCTGCACCAGCCTGCATGAACATTGAGCCTAATTGGAAAGGTTTAACTTCAGTGGCTAATGTTTGCCCTTTGCTGGTTTTCTGATAAGCTCTGTAAGCAATAGTACCAATACCTGCATATCCGTGAAGAGCCCATCTGTAAGGGGAGTGATTGTCAACTCTTCTCAAAAGGTTAGAGAAGTTGATATCTCCTAAAAGGGAGATGGCGTCATACTGAGTTCTGGCTCCTACCGCAGTAGCATCAGGGGCAGCATCTTTAGTATTGAACCATCCTTGTCTTGTTTCACCTCTGTCATACTGTAAATTGATCCCAAATGCATGAGTGATCGCTTTATCAATACTTACATATGCAGAATATCCGAAAAGATTTTTACCATTACCATTTTTAATGGAAGTCAAATCCGCTGATTGAAGCAGCGGAACTCCTGCTCCAACTGAAATGGACCAGTCATTAAATCTTTTTGACTGATTGGTAAATGGAGAAACATTAGCAGAACCGGAAGAAAAAGTATTGGGATACTTTCCATCTGTGGCCACTGATGAATCTTGTGCATAGCTGGCTGTAGGGATCGCCAATGCTAACGCAACGATTGCTAAACTTAATTTCATCGTGTATTATTTATTTTGATTTTTTTGAAAACAGTTTCTGTTTTATGTTATTTGGTTGGACAACCGTTGTTTTCAACAGGTCCGGGAACAGTTACACATTTATCATAAAGGTCGATAACGCCATCAAGATCCATGTCTAAAGCAACACCAGCACCATCTACTCTTGCTCCTGCAGGAGTATCAAGCTGTCTGTCCCAATCATCACATACTCCGTCATTGTCTGCATCTCCTTTTTCACAAACTACAAGATCTGTAGCTGCATTTTCTAAAACGCTTGCTCTGTAGTATGCTTCCTGAAGCGGATCATGCCATGCCAGATGAGAAAGGTGCTTTCCTAGTTTGAATGATACCCCTAAACTTACAGTCCATGCATTATCAGACTTTCTGTCATTAAGCATGTTATAGGCTGTGTAAGCTGGACCACCACCGTCAAACTCGTCATCACCACTGATGATATACATGGTTCTTGCTTCAACATCAATAAGTTTTGAAACATTATATTTAAGTCCTAAACCTCCCTGATAGTATACAGAACCGATATCCATAGGCTGTCTAACAAATGAAGGAATCCTTTTCGGATTATCATTCCATCTGTTTTCATTATTGTCATGTAAGGATGTTCTGAATGCCTGAAGCCCAATACCCATATATCCATGGAAAGCCCATCTGTAAGGAGAATGGTTATCTACCCTTCTTAATAGATTTGAGAAGTTAATATCTCCAATTAAAGCCAACTGGTCAAATTGTGTTGTTGCTGTAGCAACTCCTGCAGCAACTCCTGCAGCACCAGTAAGTTGTCCTGTTTGCTTTGTTTCTCCTCTGGTATACATTAAGCTTAAACCAAAGGTGTGGGAGATTTGTTTGTCAATACTTACATAAGCATTGTAGCCCCAGTTGGTTTTATCTTTACGAAGAGATTTAAGGTCAGAGTGAACCATAAATGCCGCTCCTCCACCTACTGAAATAGACCAATCCCTAAAGCGTCTTGCTTTGTTGTCAAAGGGCTGTACATTGGCAGAGCCTGAAGAGAATGTATTAGGATACTCAGTAGAAGAGTTTACTGTAGTACTGCTGCTTTGTGCAAAAGCCGCAATTGGCAAGGTTGTAGCCAATAATAATAAACCTAATTTCATACAATATGTTTTATGTTTTAAATAAAATCTTTTAATAACACTCTCGAAAAATCCCTTTCAAAAAGATGTTTTTTATGAGGGATTTCTAATCTTTCTGATTTAAAATTTAATTCATTATACTTAATGATGTCAATATCGATTATCCTGTCTGTATAACTACCTGATACTTTTGAATCATTAATTCTTCCCATTTCAACTTCAATGTTTTTAATACAATCAAGGAGCTGAATTGGTGAAAGATGCGTGAATATTATTGCTGCAATATTACAAAAAATATTGGAACTGACAAATTCTACAGGATCAGACATTAAAAATTCGCTCACTTGTGAAATGTTATTTCCTGCCTCACTTATTTTCTGTAAAGCAAGCTCTATATTTTTTTTTTGCTCTCCAAGGTTACTTCCTAGTAACAAAACTACCTTTTGCTGCGACATATTGGAAAATTGATTGATTTATGAGAAGTTTCTTTAAAAATGTTTTGGCAAATATAGTAGCAATAATCATACTTTGCGCTGTATTTTTCGTCTTTTTTATTATGATGCTTGTGTTCAGTTCTATGGGAAGTGACAAGTCTGTAGCGGTTAAAAAGAATTCCGTTCTAACGATTAATTTAAAGACTAACATAATAGACAGCCCTACAGAAGAACAGATGGATCTGTTTGGGCTAGGTGGCCAGAATAAACATATCCTTTTGTATGATGTACTTGAGGCCATTAATAAAGCTAAAACCGATGATAATATTAAAGGGATCAGCATTGAGACGGATGACATGAATGCGGGGCTTACCCAAATTGATGATCTTAGAAATGCTATTGAAGATTTCAAGAAAAGCGGAAAATTTGTGTATGCATACGGAAATGGCGTTTCTCAATCTGCTTATTATCTTGGATCAGTAGCAGATCAGTATTATCTTCATCCTGCAGGAGGCATAGAATTGAAAGGCCTTTCTACCGAAGTTACATTCTTTAAAGATTTTGCAGATAAATATGGTATCGGAATTGAAGTAATCCGCCATGGTAAATTTAAATCTGCAGTGGAGCCTTTCTTAAGAAATGATATTTCTCCGGAGAATAAAGAGCAGTTAAGTACCCTTTTGAATGACCTTTGGAAAAATGCGTCTTATAAAATGGCTGCTTCAAGAAAAATTGACACGGCACAGTTCAGAACAGTTGTCGACAGCTTGTATGGAATGATTCCAGAGCAGGGATTAAAATATAAACTGGCAGATAAGCTTATTCAAAAATCTGAATATGATGATATGCTTAAAGCCAAATTAAATGTAAAGGATAAAGAAAAACTGAATAAAGTTTCTTTAACAAACTATATTAATTCTTTTGCTGATGAAGACAAGTCAGGAGAAAAGGTCGCCGTATTATATGCTTCAGGATCTATTAACAATGGAGACGAATACAGTGATATTCATTCGGAGAAGTATGTTAAATACATTAAAAAACTTCAGGATGATGATAAAGTGAAAGCGGTTGTATTCAGAATCAATTCTCCTGGGGGAAGCGCTAATGCTTCAGATGAAATTTTATTTGAATTGCAGAAACTGAAAAAGAAAAAGCCTTTAGTTGTTTCTTTTGGTGATTATGCGGCTTCAGGCGGTTATTATATAGCAATGGCAGCAGATAAGATTTATTCAGAGCCCAATACACTTACCGGTTCTATCGGTGTATTCGGGGTGATGCCTTATTATAAAGATATTGCCAATAAAAATGGTATCCGCGCAGATATTGTAGCTACGAATGCTAATTCAATGTATTATTCAGGCTTAAATGGTGTAACACCTTATGGAGTAAATATGATGACAAGAAGTGTAGAAGGAACTTATAAAAGATTTGTACATTTTGTTACCCAAAATAGAAAGAAAACATTTGAACAGATTGATAATGTTGGTGGCGGTAGAGTATGGAGTGGTGTTCGTGCGAAAGAAATCGGATTGGTAGATGAACTGGGAACTCTTAACGATGCCGTGAAGTTTGCAGCGCAGAAGGCAGGTGTAAAATCTTACTATGTAGAATCTTATCCAAAGAAAATGACTCCGTTCGAGCAGATCTTTAAAGACCTTAATGAGGAAGAAGTGTCTGCAAGAATTATCAAAAATAAAATTGGGAAGTCTAATTATGAAATCCTGCAACAAATTACAGACAAAAAGTTACAGTCTGAGGTTAAAATGGAAATGCCTTACCAGATCAGAATTAACAACTAACTAAATTAAATTATATTGTACACAAAAATCCCGGATCTGAATTTCAGATCCGGGATTTTATTTTATTAATACTACATTAGCTCTTCCTTGTGGCCATTCCGTAGATCCAGAGGATAATTAAAGCTCCTCCAATGGCAAGAATCCAGCTTCTCGGATTCCAGAATGAGGTAACATCTCCCCAGTGGAGAACGTAAACACCTATAGCTCCTCCTACAAATGCACCCAAAATTCCAAGGATAATGGTGATTAACCAGCCTCCTCCCTGAGATCCCGGCATGATCATTTTAGCGATTGCACCTGCAATAAGACCGAATAAAATCCATGTTATAATTCCCATAGTTGCAATTTTTTAATGATTAATATTTAAATTGATTTGTTTACTAATATAAGGGAAAACATGATATAAATCATCTTTTCTTGAAGAATGAGTCTACAAATTCCGTACCATTGAAAAGCTGCAGATCCTGCATTTTTTCACCTACACCTATATATTTCACCGGAATCTGGAACTGATCTGAGATACCGATTACAACACCTCCTTTGGCTGTTCCATCCAGCTTTGTTACTGCTAAAGCATTAACTTCTGTTGCTGCTGTAAATTGTTTCGCCTGTTCAAATGCATTTTGTCCTGTAGAACCGTCAAGTACCAATAAGATTTCATGAGGAGCGTCTGGAATTACCTTTTGCATTACTCTTTTAATCTTAGAAAGCTCATTCATCAGGTTAATTTTGTTATGAAGTCTTCCTGCAGTGTCAATAATAACAACATCTGCATTTTGAGCTACAGCACTCTGTACAGTATCAAAAGCTACAGAAGCAGGATCTGAACCCATTCCCTGTTTTACAATAGGAACATCCACTCTTTCACTCCATATGGTAAGCTGATCAACTGCAGCTGCCCTGAAGGTATCTGCAGCTCCCAGAACTACTTTTTTGCCTTCAGATTTGAATTGGTGGGCCAGTTTTCCAATAGTTGTTGTTTTTCCAACACCGTTTACTCCAACTACCATAATAACGTAAGGCTTTTTTGAAGTATCAATGTTTCCTGTTCCTGCGTGAGGGTTTTCAAGCAGTAAGCCTGAAATTTCC
Organism: Chryseobacterium bernardetii; assembly: GCF_003815975.1. NCBI lineage: Bacteria > Pseudomonadati > Bacteroidota > Flavobacteriia > Flavobacteriales > Weeksellaceae > Chryseobacterium > Chryseobacterium bernardetii. Next base: position 164,671 of record NZ_CP033932.1, on the reverse strand, counting down.
TCACGAAGGATTTTATCAAGTTCGTTTACCCCAACATATTTGTCGCGGGCCACACGTTCTTCAATTCTTTCTATGATTTTGATGGTAGTGGAAGCGCCTACGTCAGATGCAATCAGTACTTCTTCCAGATCATCCAGAACCTCATCATCTACTTTACTTTTACCGACTACGGCCTTCGTCATTTTTTCAAAGAACCCCTGACTGGATTTTTCCAACCCTTTGTCCAGAGTTTCTTTTTCTTCTTTCTTGAAAATATTTTTAAACCAACTCATAGTTTTAGTTTATTCTTATCTTTTGTTTTTAATCACTGCTGTGGCTTCCACTTCTATCAGCACATCATTCCTGAAAAGCCTGTTCACCTCTATAAGGCTGCTTACAGGCGGGTTCTGAAGGTTAATATACTGATCCCTTACTTTTCTGAAATCCGGGGTCTTTGATATATCTGTGATGAAGATTCCCAGCTTGACGATATCTTTCCCTGTACCTCCATACTCCCTCAGAATATTTTCAATGTTTTTGAATACCTGATGCGTCTGTTCCTCCACATTGTTTCCCACCAGGCTTCCCTTTGGATCCAAGGGAACCTGACCAGATAGTAAAATCATCCTAGAAGTACCGCAATCAATACTTACTGATTGTGATAATCCCGGAATACTGAAAACTTTTGGTGAACTTTTATATTCTATAGGATCCATTGTTTTCTGGCTGAATGAAAATTGGAAAATAACTGTACATATTAGAACAACAATCTTCTTCATATTTCACTGATTAATAATCTGGTGAACAAAGATAACAAAAAAACTACCCAAAATATGAGTAGTTTTTTATATTGTAAATAAAGTATTGATTATTTTTTCAAAAAACCATCTACTTCATCAGCATTCATTACTTTTTCTTCGAAAACGTAAGCTCCTGATTTAGAAGACTTCACCATTTTCACCACTTTGGTCATTTTTTTAGACCCGGTTTGTAGGGTTGCTACTACTTTCTTTGCCATTGTAAATTATATTTATAAATTACTTGATTTCTTTGTGAAGGGTAGATCTCTTAAGAACAGGATTGTATTTTTTCAATTCCAATCTTTCTGTAGTGTTCTTTTTATTTTTTGTAGAAATGTATCTAGACATTCCTGGCATACCGCTTTCTTTGTGCTCTGTACATTCAAGGATTACTTGAACTCTGTTTCCTTTTTTTGCCATGATCTATTAATTCTTTTTAATCAATCCGTTTCTTGTAGCTCTTTCAATAGCTTCCTCGATTCCAATCTTGTTAATCACTCTCAATCCATGAGCTGATACTTTCAGTGTTACGTGCTTATCTTGCTCTGGAAGGTAAAATTTCTTCTCTAATAAGTTAATTTCAAAACGACGCTTCGTTTTGTTATTAGCGTGAGAAACGTTGTTACCAACCATTGCACGCTTTCCTGTTATTTGGCAAATTCTTGACATATCTCGATGTTCTTATTTGTATAATATTTGAGAGTGCAAAATAACGAAGAATTTTTTAGATAGACAAATCTTTTGAAAAATATTTGTAAATAAGTGACTGATTATAAATATTGATTTTTTAAAATATCCGAATTTCCGGGATATAGCAGTAAATCAGTGCTGATATATTTCATACAGGCTTTTTCTAGGAAGGAAGAATTAATATTTTACCTTTGTTTTTAATTAATCTAAATAAGAATTATGAAAAAAGTTTATATTTTTTTGTCTATGCTGCCTGTAGGTCTATATGCCCAGAACTTTACAGAGATCCAGACCGGAATGAATAATTTTTACTTCTCAGCAGCTGATATTGCTGATGTGGATAATAACGGTACATTGGATATTGCAGTCAATGGAGCAATAGATTCAGATGGAGATGGCAGTCCCGATGCTACCTATAATGAAGTATACCGGAATAATGGAACTACCTTACAACCTTATACCGATCTGGGAGGAGATGTAACCCATCTGGGAGATATTAAATTTATTGATTTTAATAATGATGGTTTAATGGATATTATTTCCACCGGACTAAGCTATTTGGATATTGTGAACTATAAGCATTACAGGTTCAAAAATACAGGAGTTGGTTTTGTAAGAGAAGTTGAGCTTCCCGGAAAGATATATGGTTCATTGGAGGTTTTTGATTTTAATCACGATGGCTGGCAGGATTATGCCATCAATGGAACCCAGTTTGCCCATGGGGGAGGTTTTAGAAATACTGTAGATTTTTTTCAAAACACAGGATCAGGTTTTAACATGACCGAAAACTGGGTAGACGGAACTCAAAACGGAAGTTTTAAAGTAGTGGACCTCAATAACGATCATCTTTTGGATCTTGTTATCATAGGCTCAGATATTAATGGCGATCCGGTATCCAGAGTATATATCAATAAAAATGGAGCGTTGGTTCATACACAGGCTTTGGATTCTTTAATATCCGGAAAGCTGGAAGTTGCAGATTTTAATGCAGATGGCTTTCAGGATATTGTAGTGGCAGGTAAAGATGCTAATGATGATCCTTATCTTGCCGTTATGATGAATGACGGAACAGGAAACCTGGTGATTAATCAGATTCCATCAGAAATTTCTGATGTATCCTTAAGTGTAGGAGATTTGAATAATGACGGTTATTATGATTTTATCATTTCAGGTGATGTAAATTATAATGCAGTGGTGAAAACTTATTTATATAACCCTGCCAATCAGAATTTTTATGAAGGAACAGCAACAGGATTGTACAGCCTGGGAGGTCCTGGAATGATACAGTTGTTTGATTTTAATAATGATAATCATCTGGATGTTTTACTGGGAGGGTTTGATTGGGCCAGTCCGGATATTCCATCTTTAACAAAAGTTTTTAAAAACAATTCTACAGAGCAGAACATAAAACCTACAGCGCCCACTAATTTGAATCTGACTAAAAACGGAAGCCGGTTCAATTTTACCTGGAGTGGAGCCACAGATGATAAAACCCCGGTGAATGCTTTACGTTATGAAATTAAAGTAGGATCTACTCCTAATTCGCAGGATATTGCCAGGTATATTGTAACTACACCTTCATGGTTCCTGGACCTTGATCCGGCTATTCAGAATGTTTACTGGAGTGTAAGATCAATTGATGCTTCAAAGGTTTATTCTAATGCTTCATTACAAGGATCATTATCAACAAGAGAAAATACAGACAATCATGAAAAAGAACTTTTGATTTACCCAAACCCAGCTTCTGATAAGGTATATATTAAAGGAGAGAAAGTTTCGGAAGCTGAAATTTATTCAATAGAAGGAAGAAAACTGGATATAATTTTAAACAGCGATCAGTCGGTTGATGTTTCCCATCTTCCAAAAGGAATATATTTATTAAAACTGAAGATAAAAAACGAAATAACCACCAAAAAACTTAGTATTAAGTAAATCACTGAATCATTATTCTATCTTGAGAGAAGCCAGACGTCCAGCTGGCTTCTTTTTTTGATCTTCTGTTGTGTAATAGCTTCATGGAAGTTGTTTTGAAGAGTTTTCCGCAGATTATGTATGTGGCTATTTATGCTGGAATCCTTGTTTCAAAAATAAAAAATCTGCGTTATCTGCTTAATCAGAGAGCTCAGTATCTCTCAGATGTTGCAGATAACGCAGATGATATTTTAAAAGTGTCAAAATCAGTGTTACTGATATTCAATCACTATGCTTTCTTTGTTTTTGCCTGAAACCATGTAATCAGATAATAGAATAATAAAAATCCTAAAGCGAACATTGAGAATCTGGAAAGAAGGTCTCCGGCTCTGGAGTAGAATGTCATTCCATCATAAAGATTAATTTTTGAAAATAATGCAGTTTGATCTCCATAGAAAGTATCTGCTACCACTTCTCCTTTAGCGTTGATATGTGCTGAAATTCCACTGTTGGCAGCACGGGCAATTTCTCTTCTGGTTTCAATGGCTCTTAGTCTTGCATAAGATAAAAGCTGTTTGTGTCCTTCAGTAACGCCCCACCAGGAATCGTTGGTCATAATACCAAGGAAGTTGGCGCCTTTTTTCACATAATCTGTAACAAATTCACCATAAATACTTTCGTAGCAGATAATAGGGGCCATTTTTCCTTTGTTGTAAGGGTTGGAAAAGGCCATTCTTTCTTTATCTGTTCCTAAAGAGGCAACAGTTCCTCCTAAATTCAGCATAGCATCTCCTAAAATTGGTTTTAAAACGTTCATATAAGGGAAGATCTCAACACCGGGAACGAGTTTCCCTTTGTGGTAGACCTGGGTTTTCTGCTGTGGTGCAAGCTGAACAGCTGTGTTGTAGCTTGCTACCCAAACTCCCTGATTAATTTCATATGCTTCCTTAGGCAAGGCAGCAGGATTAAAAAATAAACGGTGGGATGAAATTCCTGTTGCAAAAACAGAACCAGGATGTTTAGATAAAAAGTCTTTTACATTGTTTAATAGTAAACTTTTTTCAATCCCGGTTTCAGAAATGGAGCCTCTGCCAGGCAGAGCTGTTTCCGGAGCAATATAATAATCTATTTTTGTAGTTGAGTTTTTTTCAGCCAGAGCCAGGAGATCCTGCTCAATGGTTAAGCTGTCTTTTGAATATTTTTCAGCATAAGGATCCAGATCGGGCTGTAGCATCAGTACATTTACCTGTCCCAATGGTTTTTCATTAAAACTGTTATACTTAATGACAGAAATAATCATCGGAATAGCGATTAAAGCCGCTATAATAGATGAGTTTTTGATCAGGTCTTTTCTTTTTCTTCCTGCTTCCCAGGTTCTTATGGTGTAGAAAATAAGAACGTTGATTAACAGGATCCAGAAGCTTCCGCCAGTTGCCCCTAAGGTATCATACCATTGAACCAGTTTCGGATAATCTGAAAACACGTTTCCTAAGTTCAGCCATGGCCAGGTAAGTTCCCATCCTAAGTGGAATTTTTCAAAACTCATCCAGATGGCAATAAAAAACCCTAATCCCCAATAGGTTCCCTGGGCATTTTTATACCAATGGTAACATTGGAAAACCAAAGAGTATAAAAGTGAATTCACAAGCACCGGAAATACTACCGCCATTAAAGAATGACTGCCATCCGGGTTTTTAGAGCCATACAGCCATCCTGTAGTGACAATATTCCAGATCACAAAGCAAAGGTATGATAAACCGAAGATCATCCAGTTTTTTCTTTTATAATCTGAAAATTTTGAAATTCCATGTTCCATCATCAGAAGAGGAACGAGGGCAAAAAAGATAAAAAAGGGAACTCCATAAGTAGGCCAAGAGACCGACAGCAGCATTGCTGAAATAAGTGTTAGCAGAACGTATTTCATTAAATTATTTTAATATACAAATTTAATGTTTTTGAAATGAATATATTAGCATCCGATGGTAAAGAAATTATATAAAACTGTTATTATTCCGTACACGCTGTTTCTGCTTTATCTGATGTTTCTCGGAATGGGCAGAATTCAGTATGAAGATAACCTGATTACAGTGGAACCTGTGCTTTCCACCATTAAATTTATTCAGGGGGCTATGTCTTGGAAGGATATCGTTATTATTGTAGTCGGAAATATTGTGATGTTTATTCCTTTTGGCTTTCTGGGCTGGATTTTTCCCAAGCTGAGAGATCTGAAGTCCTTAGTTTTTACTTTTATTCCGGCCATTACTATTGTGGAAGGGCTTCAGTATTTTATAAGAATGGGAATATTTGAGGTAGATGATATCCTCCTGAATACGTTTGGAGTGTATTTAGGCTGGCAGTGTAGCAGATTGATAGAAAAAAGACTTAGCTGTTGAGTTCTTTTGCTCTTTTTTCTGCATTTAAAATTCCTTGTTTTAAGATTTCCTTGAAATTGTTTTCTTCAAAGGTTTTCAAAGCCGCTTCTGTTGTCCCGCCTTTGGAAGCTACGTCTTTAATAAGCTCCTCTAGGTTCTTTTCAGAATTGTTAATAAGATGATAAGCTCCCAACATGGTCTGTTTTACGAACAGTTTGGATAGGTTCTCTTCAATTCCCATCTCCATTCCTGCTTTAATCATAGCATCAATAATATAGTAGAAATAAGCAGGTCCGCTTCCGGAAAGAGCTGTAACACCATCCAAAAGATTTTCATCTTCCAGATAAACAGATCTTCCGGTACTGTTTAAAAGTCTTTCAATGTTGATAAGTTGGCTAAAAGAGATGCCATCTGCAGCAGTGTAACCTGTGATTCCCATTCCCAAAAGGGTAGGAGAGTTAGGCATGGCTCTTACAACCAATGGATGGTTTAATGACTTTTGAATTTTCTCAATATTAATCCCTGCCATAATGGATAAAACCATCTGGTTTTCTTTTAAAGTAAATCTGAAATTCTGGGCAACCGTCTGGAAATCCTGTGGTTTTACAGCAATGATAATAAGGTCCGCATCCAGTTCTGTAACTTCTTCAAAAGTGGAAGTTTTTGATTTGGGAAATTCTTCCGCTATTTTGGAGATTTTAGTCTGGCTTCGTGTAATCAGATGAAGATTTTCCGGTTTAATCAGTTCATATTTCAAAAATGATTTTGAAAAAGATAATCCCATATTTCCAGCTCCCAAAATAGCTATTTTCATGTTGTGATGATTTTGTAACGAAAATAATGTTTTTTATTGTGATAGGAAAGGGGATGAATTAATTATACTGTTGAAGTGGGTGTCTGAAATGCAGGAGTTATTGATATATTTAAAAACTTTCTTTCTGCTAATAAAAAGTCCGGCAAATGCCGAACCATTTTATTCTACCGGGAATTCCGGTCGCCTCATTTTATATTTTGTTCCTGAAAGCGCTTCAAGGAAAGAAACCAATGCTTTTTTTTCTTCTTTTGTAAGTTTTAATGGTTTTAAAAGAGGGTCTGTTACAGGATAAAGCGGATCTTTCTGCTTGGCTTCAGGAGATGGATCTATCATATGCATTCCACTGTTGTACATATTGACCACACCTTCCAGATCTCCAAACAGCCCGTTATGCATCCATGGTTGGGTAAGCATCAGGTCTCTTAGCTGTGGTGTTTTGAATTTTCCTACATCTTCAGCTTTTTTGGTGATATTATACAATCCAAGATCTTCGTATTTTCTTTTATAGTAGGTTAATCCAATATTGTGAAAAGATTCATCTGTAAGGTATTGTCCGCTGTGGCAGTTCATACAGCGGGCTTTTGTTCTGAAAATATGCATGCCATAGATTTCTTCATCAGATAAGGCATTGTATTTTCCTTCCAGAAATTTATCAAAACGGCTTGGCTGGCTTTTAATGGTTTTCTGAAAATCTGCGATTGCCTTTACAATTCTTTCGTAGGTTACTTTCTCATCTCCATAAGCATTCTTGAAAAGAGGCTTGTATCCTTTCAGTACCTGAATTTTTGCAGGCAATGTTTTAACATCCATCGCCATTTCGTGGTGAGCACCAAGAGGGCCCGCGGCCTGTTCTTCAAGTGTTTTTGCCCTTCCATCCCAAAGGAATAACTGTCTTTCTGCAATATTATAAAGAGATTGTGTGTTTCTGTTTCCAAGAAGATGATTGTTCCCTAATGCAACGTGCCTTCGGTCTGACCAGCCCATTTCAGGGTCATGACATGAGCTGCATGAAATCTGATTGGATTGCGATAATTTAGGATCGAAGAATAACATTTTCCCAAGAATAACAGTTGGTTGCTCCTGATTTTTAAAAAATGCTGTATCTGTTTTAATGGGGGAAAATTCTTTCCATTGTACCCCGTAATCAATATCCGGTTTAGGCCATTCTGAAATTGCTTTTTTATAGCTCTTCACAATATCTTCAATGGTAGGATCCGGAAGATCCAGTAAATTCTGATTGACTTTAGGGGTAAAGCTCAATAAAATCAAGATAATACTTCCCACTCCCCAATATATTAGTTTTTTCATGTTTAAAAAGTTATTCCCAGGCTTGCACCCGCAAAATTATTGTTTGTATTCTGGATCTTTTGTGTCTGATATTGTACACTTACAAAGAATGCAGGCAGCTTATCCAGCTTAAGATCATATCTCAAGGTCATTCCAAAAGAGATGATATCACTAGCCTGGAACATGTAGTCCTGAAATATCCATTCATTAACTGCTGCATTTCCTGTAGTATTTAGAGCATTGATAGATTGGTTGACTATTCTTTTAAAAAAATACGGCTGAAATGTAAATGCTTGGGTATTATTTATTTCTTGTTTATAATCAACATTAAGTCCAAAATAAGAGTATACAAACTTCTGTCCTGAGTTTGGGTAAAGTCTGCGTTCTTTTACTTCTTCATATCCAAAGAATGGAGCTGCCGTAATGGAAAAACGATCCTGATTATACTGATAAAAACCTTTAACGGATGTGATATAATTTTCTCTGCGATAAGCATGTCTTTTAAAAATTTGAGTCATAATGGCTGTATTCATAGAATAACCATATTCAAATCCTGTTTTCTTTGATGCAGTATATTCTGCTAATACACCAATACGGTGTTTTTTGTGAATGTTGAAAAACTTACCACCTTCTATTTCAATCTGTTCATTTTTAAGCTCGGAAAGGTTATGAAACGTACTGGAGCCGTCATTATAGCTTTTAATATTGTTGGATTTTCCTATGGCAGCCTGAAGGTAAAAGTCCTTTCCCTGTTTTCCGGAAATCTGAAGACCTCCTTTATAAGCAAATTCTTCAAAAGTATTGGTAGGCCTTGTTCCTCCATTAAATAGGGCGGTTGAGAAGCCTAGCCCTGACATCATGTATAAATAAGGTCTGCCCAAAAGACTTTGAAACTGGATCGAATTATTTTGAGTATATTTATTAAATTCACCAAAAACTCCGGCTTCATATTCTCTAAAAATTTTATAGTTCACCCCCGCATTTATCCTTAAGTCTGAAGTTGTACTCTTCATTCTTGGGTCTTTTGAACGGTATCCCATCTTTGCAGAATAGCTTATCTGTCCGGCAACAGTCCACCGGTTTATTTTTTCAAGATATCCTCCCGCAAACCCGTAATGCTCAAGGTTTAGCTTTCCACCAACCGAATCGGCTGTAATGTAAGGGGCAATACGTTCGTAATCTAATGTTTCGTTCCAGTTAACAATGTTGGTTTTCAAGTTCTGATAACTTGCACTTCCCCATACAAAGCGATGGGTTTTCAGCTTTTGAAAAGATTGAGCTTTGATCGTTAATCCTTTGTTGCCATTTCCTAACTGCTGACGATACATCTTTTCTTTATTGTGATGATAGCCAACACTGAATTCTGAAAAAGAGGTATTACTATACCCCGACATAGATGCGGGGTTATAGTAAAAATTATTTCTCAAATCTCTTTCCTGATCGTATTGATTATTGAGAATCTTAAAAAGGGTTAGACTGTCCTGTGCTTTTACAGTAAGAGAACCCCCAATCAATAGTAGAAAGAAAAATGTTTTTGTATGTAACATAATGTGTTGTAGAATATTGGGCCGTATTTTAGTGAACGATACCATTTTTTAAGCTTGGCTGAGAGTCTTTCACAAAATCATTCGATGAATTGTTGGTATCCTGATAAAGATTTTTACCATTTGTCATCTGGCCGGTTACCTTACGTCTTACTGATTTTCCGAAACGGGTTGGATCTTTATCGATAGTTCCTACAGAAGTCCAGCCACCATCAATACCAGCAGAAGTTAAGGTATGGGCAAATTTAGAGGAAACACTGTTGTTTACTCCATCAACAATCCATGAGTTGGGAATCGAATAAGTACTTTTGGCTGTAACAGTACCGGCACTGTTTATATAAGTATAGTCATATTTGTATTTCTGCAGAAAGCTGTCTTTATTTTCATCAAATGGGAAACGGGCAATCACATAGCTTTCAAAACCCCGGTCATGTAAAAAGAACATATTAAAGTTCATCTGCGAATAAATTACTTCTGCATTTGGAACAGAAGGGTTATCTACCTGTCCTAATGCCGGATTGTTTGAAGGGTATTCAAAATTGGCATTATGAAGATCATATGCAGTGCTGGTCTGTGCTTTATGATTGATGGCATTGTCTGCAATAACAATAAAATCTCCCGGTTGTACAGGGTATTCATTACCGGAACCCGGAAGTACCATTACTGCCTTTACCGGGAATGAAAGATTCACATTATATGGAGTAGGATTTTTATCTTCTGTTGTTAAAAATTCAGATTGTCCAATAATAAGCTTATCAGCATACAATACTTCTTTGGTATTATTGGTTAATTTGAAATAACGGCCTGAATTGTAATTTTTACCCTCAGCTGTTTTAATTCCAGTAAAGAAAACTTCTTCAATAATAAAATCATTATGGAACTTTTTAATAATAATCGGAATATTAAGATTAGTTGCAGATAAAGCAATATCGGTCTGGGCTATGGCTCCTGCTGATACTTCTGCATTTTCGGAAATTACAGCACCATTTACTGTAATTTTATAAGATCCATAAGGTAAAGTTATAGAATAGGTATTAATGTTTTTAATAGTTTCCTTTCTTACAATATTGGTATTTACTTCTCTGAATTCAATATCCAGACTTTTGTAAGTTGAAATATTTTCACCTGAGAAAGTTAATGTTAAAAGCCCTTTCTGAGTAGTTGTATCTCCGAAATCATCATTAGAACATGAAGTTACGGTGAATGTTGTGGCCATCATAGCGGCCAGGCTTACTAGTAAAACTCTTTTTTTCATGATATATATTAAAAATTATAATTCAATTCCATTCCGAAATAGGGAGTGTTGGTTCCTTTTCTGTATACTTTTACATTGTTGAAAGTGTAGGGGGCACTATAATTAAAAAGCCTGTTGACAAATATGGACGTACGGAGTGCTTTATAAATACTTTTAGTTACTTTAATATTCCCCGCCATGGTAAAAGTGTAAAGCCTGTCCAGGTTATCAGAAACAGAAACATTCCGTACAAGCCATTGTTTATAAGTGTCTGTTCTGTCTGCCTCAGTGAAAGGATGTATCACACCATCTATTCCATAATAGGAAATAGGTTCAGCAATTCTTCTGTCATTTCTGCTGTAGTCATATAAACTTCCCTGCAAAGACGCAGAAATTATCATATCCATGCTTGGAAGATAGGTGTCTATAAGAAGATTGTAATTGAGATTTGAATTCACATAACCATAATCAGATTTATAAATTCCGTAATAGGGAAAAGCTTCCGTTCCTATAGAGGCGTTTGGCCTGCTGATAATAGGTGCTGAATTTCTGTATTGTGTTTTGAACCATGCCCCGGTAAAAGTAAATCTGGTATTGATTGATTTGATCCTTGGCGAAGTATACCCGAATTCAATTCCCTGTTTTAATGTTTCGCTCCCGTTTTCTGTGGTGGTGTACACTCCAAAAACATTTTTAATTTCATAAGGTACACTGGTTAAATCCGGTCCGTTTGATGTCCATTGCGTTAAATCTACCTGTGTATTGTCATATTGCTTATAACGGTGAACTGTAGTTTGGTCCATATTTCGGAAACCATTGGTCATCGTTTCTTTAAAATAGGTAATAAATAATTCATTATTTCTGTAAGAAAGATCTAAACGAATTTCCTTTTTAACACTTTTTGCGGCTTCAATTTCTTTATTTTCCTTTGACTGTACATAAGTCATGAAATTTACATACCGGTATTGTGCATCGTTGTGATAATAGTTCAGTTGGGTATAGTCCCAATATTCATTGTTTGGATAAAGCATCAACAGAGTAGGCTGCTTGTAAAAAAGGCCATATCCTATTGTTACATCCGTTTTAAAAGGATAATCATTAATCATGAGATGGGGCAGGCTGTACTGGAAATTAAATCTGGGTTCAGCAAAAACCTTTTTACTGATGGCGTAAGAGTTATCAATTCCCAGATTTTTGGATAATCTCAATCCTGCATATAATGTAAACTTATGCTGTTTGATAGCATAGCTCATCTGGTCACCTAAAAAAGCTGCCAATAAACTTGAAGCTGGAATATCATTATAAGGTCTTGGTCTGGTAATTCCTGTATTGGCAGAAGGTGGGGTTTTCATATCATACTGAAGCCCTTTCCCATTATTTTTTGAATATTTCCAGTCAAGCCCTGCTTCATATTGATGAACAATTCCGAATGTCTTTTGGGTTCCATTGGCTTGGAAGAAGGCGGTAATATCCAAAGGTTTTCCTTCTGTAGAAAATTCAGTAATATAGCGCAGATCAGGAAAGTATCCTATATTTTCTCCCTGTTCTGTTGCCAGTGAAAATGAACGTGGTCCTGATAATTGTACCAGTTTTACCTGCTCTAATTTTTCAAATCCCTGCCGAATGGCCGTATTTAAAGTGAGTTTATTGAAAAAAGAATTTTTATCAAGCTGATAAATAAAATTATTCGTCACGCTGATCCTTTTATTATTGGATTCATATTTGTCCGTGGAAGGATAACCGTTGTCAGGATCATATTTTTTATGGTCAATATTGGTAGAAAAATCAACTGTAGATTTCCACTCCAAAGGTCTTGACCATAATATTGAAATTTTTTTTGAACGAATAGAGGCTGTAATTCGCTGATAGGTTTCAAAATCATCAGTAGGATTGGATTTTGAATCCAGAAAATCAGCTCCTGCAATCAGCTGCCATTTATCATTAATCTTAAAACCCTTGCTCAGATAATACTGTTTGCTGAAACCATCTGCTTTAAATCTTGCCTGCAAGGGAGAATCTTTTATCCTGCGTTCAATTTTGATTAAACCAGAAGTAAGATCTCCATAGGCTGCAGATGGAATACCACGAATTACTTCTACCTTTTCAATATCATTGGTAGAAATAGTTCTCATATCTACTCCTGAGGATGTTGTTTCTCTATATTTCGGGCCTTCAGAAAACTGTCTGTTATCTACAGAAACCTGCATATCTGCATTAGAATTGATAATATTGTCATCAACCATGAATTGTACACCAAGAGATGAAGTATTGTATTCGCTTCCTCGGTAACCTGCAGTATTTTCGCGGAGGGTAGCTTTGTTGGTTAAGTTTAGTATTGGTGCTGTGGAAAGCCCTCCTGGAAGAAGTTCCATTAAATCTGAGAAACTGGAAGGCTGTAAATGCTGCATAGCCTGCCTGTCAATCACTGATTTTGTAGTTAAGCCCTTGCTTTCCTTAGAAAATACAACTACCTCTTCCAGTTTATTAATGGGCAGAAGCTTAATAACAATGGTATGGGGTGAAGTAAGGTGGATGTTCAGTTCCTTTTCCTGAAAATTAGGATGAAGAACTTTTAAGTGATATTTTCCATTGGGAAGATAGAGAGCTGTATGGCCATTTTTATCAGTAATTAAAGAGATTTGACTGATGGTAACAGAGGCACCTTCTAATTCTTTGTTGTTTTCATCAAATACAGTAATGTTCAGCTGGGACTTTTCATTTTGTGCCTGTATAAGCTGTATACTGAAGATGAAGAAGAAAACAAAAAGTAAAGATCTATTCATTTTTATTTATTCTAAATAAGTATACCGCAAAATTATAAATTATAATAATGCTGAACAATTATTATTTAGAATAAATTAAAATAAAAAACAAAATTCCAGAAAATACCTGGAATTCTGTTATATAATCTAAAGTGAATGTTATATAATATTCACTTCCCGTTCAAGTCCTATCCCGAATTTTTCCTGTACAGAGTTGATGATTTCAGTGGAGAAATCAAAAATCTCTTTACCGGTTGCTTTGCCGGTTGCATTAATGATAACCAAAGACTGAAGTTTGTGTGAGGCTACGTTTCCGATCTGTTTCCCTTTCCATCCGCACTGTTCAATCAGCCATCCGGCAGGAACTTTTACCATATCGCCGTTAGGATAGCCTTGAATATTGTTGAACTTCTGTTTTAAATCTTCAAACTGAACTAAAGGAATAGTTGGGTTCTTGAAAAAGCTTCCCGCATTTCCTATTTGCTTAGGATCCGGTAACTTACTTTGCCTGATGTTAATGACGGCTTTAGAGACATCCTGTATCGTAGGATTTGTAATCCCAAGGTTTTCAAGCTCGGATGTTATAGCTCCGTATTCTGTTTTAATCTGATGCTCTTTTTTAGTGAGTTTAAAGGTAACATCCAGAATGATATATCTTCCTTTTCCTTCCTGCTTAAAGATAGAATCCCTATAACCAAACCTGCATTTTTCAAGATCGAAAGTGGTGAGTTCAAAGTTTTCCAGATCCAAAACCTGACAGCAGACAAATACATCTTTGATTTCCGTTCCGTAAGCTCCAATATTTTGCATAGGAGAAGTCCCTACATTACCGGGAATCAGAGAAAGGTTTTCCAGTCCGCCGTAATTTTTGCTGAGACAATACATCACGAATTCATGCCAGTTTTCGCCTGCTTTTGCAGTTACCAGAACTTCATTTTCATTGAGGTCTTTTTCAGAAATACCTTTTAAATTAAGTTTAATAGCAAGGCCATCAAAATCTTTTGTCAGCAGAATATTGCTTCCACCTCCCAAAAATAAAAGAGGAAGCGTGTTTTTTTTTGAAAAAGTAAGGGCATCTCTTAATTCTTCGATGCTGTTTATTTCAACAAAGTATTTTGCTTGGGCATCAACACCAAATGTATTGTAAGGCTTTAAGGAAAAGTTTTCTTGCATGTTTTATTTATATTCTTTGGGAAGAATTTTATCTAGTTGTTCTTTAAGCTGCTGAAGCTGTTTATAATGTTCAGGATCGGCAAAAGAGTTGACAAAGAAATGGTTTTTCTTAGAGGTGCGTATCTGAAAGGTCTCATCAATACCATCTACAGACTGCTGGCTTGGTGAGCTTTTTATCTTGTCAAGATCTTTAACATTAATTGAAGAAATGAGCAGGTTCCATGTATCTTTATTGATTGCTGAAGCCCATTCCTGGTGGGTTTTACTGGCAGTGGCACCCTTTTCTGCAAAGACAGAATCTTTAGTGGCTTTTATAATCCTGTATTCTCCCAGGGTTCCTCCAATATGAGACAGCCTGATGAAGGTTATTTCATTTTTGGAAGGCTGTTTTGATTTTTTGGAATCACAGGAAAAAAATGCCGACAGCAAAAAGATCGGAAATATGAGTTTCAGATATACATTTTTTGTTGTCGGCATCTTGTATGATTTACAGGCTGAATTCTTCTCTATACTTTTTTAAAGCATCTTTCAGAATTTCAGCACTTCTTTTTAGATCTTCTTCTTTCAGTACATAAGCAATTCTTACTTGCTTTTTACCCAATTCAGGATCGCTGTAAAACCCTCCGGCAGGAGCTACCATAATGGTTTCTTTGTTGTTGGAATACGATTCAAGAAGCCACTGTGCAAATTTCTCAGTATCATCTACCGGGAGTTCAGCAACACAGTAGAAAGCACCTCTCGGCTTAGGGCAGATTACTCCCGGGATAGCATTTAGCAGGTCTACTAAAATATTTCTTCTGTGGGTATATTCTTCTCTTACTGCTCTGATGTAAGCTCCGTCATTCTGGTGAGCCGCAGTAGCTGCAATCTGTCCTAAAAGAACAGGGCTTAATCTTGCCTGTGCAAAAAGCATCGCTGCATTACGGATTTTTTGAGAACGGGTAACCATACATCCTATTCTTACTCCACACATGGAATAGCGCTTGGATTCAGAATCAATAACAATGCAGTTTTCTTTTAATTCAGGGAAGTCAAGGATAGAAATCTGCTGTTTTCCATCATATACATATTCTCTGTACACCTCGTCCGAGATGATTACAATATCATATTTTAAAGCAATCTCAGCAAGTTTCTGAAGCTCTTCACGGGTGTAAAGATATCCTGTTGGGTTACCTGGGTTACAAATGATGATTGCTCTTGTTTTTTCTGTGATCTTTTTTTCAAATTCTTCAATAGGAGGTAGAGCAAAACCTGTATCAATGGTAGATGAAACAGCTACAACATTCACATCAAATGTACTGGTGAAGCCATTGTAGTTAGCATAATAAGGTTCTGGGATAATTACTTCATCCCCATCGTCGCACAAAGTTGAAATAGCAAAATTCAGCGCTTCAGAACCACCATTGGTAACAATAAAGTTATCAGGTGTCAGATCTGAAAAGCCTAATGAATGGTAATATTCTGTAAGGGCTTTTCTGTAGTCTAAGTTACCTTCAGAAAGTGCATATTCCAATACTTTAAGATCAATATTCTTTAAAGCATTTAATGCTGTTTCCGGAGTTTCAATATCAGGTTGTCCGATATTAAGGTGATATACTTTTATTCCTTTCTGTTTTGCTTGTAACGCAAAGGGAACCAGTTTTCTTACCGGCGATGGCGGCATATGCAGTGCTCTGTTTGAAATATTCGGCATTGTTCAAAAATTTGTATGACAAAAATAGGATTTAATTTCCCAATAATAAAATTAAGAATGAGAAGAAACGGCTTATTATCCACTTTCAGAGTTGGTAATTTTACGGTTGTTAATAATAATATTTAATTTATTTTGGTTAAATGTTATTTATTTGTTAATGATAGTGTTTTTATATTGATTTTTTTATTAATTTGATATCTAAATGTAAATAAAATGATAATAAATTTATTTTTTAGAGCTTTTCCTGTTATTGCTCTTCTTTCAGCATCAGCAATGGTCGCTCAAAATTTTCAAAAAATGCCGGTTACCTCAGGGTTTACTGCAGATGTTATTGCCAACGGGGAAGGATCTTCTTCAGTATCTACCACAACAGATGTTGATGGAGTATCTTTTGCTTTTGTAGCTAAGGATTTTAAACTTACCTCTGCAAGTCCTGATCTTACGTATGGAATTCCTGTGGATGGTATCATTAATTCAATAGTAGCATCTACACCTGGTTTGAGCTTTCAGTTAGGAAACCTAAGTTCCAATAATTCTTTAAAGCTTGTGACGGCAGGAGATAATGGTACCCTTGTTTTTACGACTCCAATGGCTGCTTTTAAACTGTATATGCTTTCAACAAGTGGCAGCGGGACTTCTGCTGTGGATGTTACCGTAAATTTTACAGATAATTCAACACAGACGTTTTCTGGTATAAATCTTTCAGACTGGTATTATGGAAGTGATGCTGCTATTCAGGGAATTGGAAGGATCAATAGGGATAATGATAACTTAGAGCCCAATAGCAGTAATCCCAGGTTGTATCAGTATGTTTTAAATATTGATGCAGCTAATCAGGCAAAGCCAATACAGAGTGTTACGGTTGCAAAAAGCTCAGGATCCGGAATTTCTAATATTTTTGCTTTTTCAGCTGATGCTTATACGGATTGTATTGCGCCTACAACGGTGGGTGCAACCGCAGTTACGGCCAATACTGCTCAGATTTCATGGTCAGTTCCTGCAAGTAATCAGACGACAAGTTATGATATTTATTATAGTCCGAATTCCACAGTTCCGGCGAGTAATGTAAATCCTAATTATTCCAGTGTTACCGGAACGTCCTATACTCTGAACAACTTGTCTCCAAGTACAACTTATTATTATTGGGTAAGAGCCAATTGCAGTACAGCAACAAGTAAGAGTGTATGGTCTCTGGCTAATTCATTTACAACGCAGTGTGGTGCAATAGTTCCGTTATATACAAATAATTTTACGACTTTCCCGGGACAATGCTGGGCTAATGATTTAACCGGAGGAGATCCGACTACGGGGCCATCCGGCGCAGATTATTCTTACTGGGGATCACGCAGTTTTTTGAATGCGTCAGCGAACGGGCCTTCAGCTTTTATGAATTTATATTCCTCAGACAGAACGGGATGGCTTAAAACAGTGCCTTTTAATCTCTCAGCAGGTGGCTATAAAGTGAAATTTAATTACGGAGTAACACAATATTATAATACGGATCCTTCAGGAATGGATAGTGATGATGTTGTTCATTTCCTGGCTTCCAATGATGGTGGAACAACGTGGACAATTCTACAAACCTGGGATATCAATAATGCTCCGTCCAATACATCTACTGAATATACATTCAATTTGGCTAATTATACCAGCGCCAATACTGTATTTGCATTTTACGGCAGTACAGGATCACAGGATGAAGGCATGGATTATAATTTCTATGTAGATGATTTTACGGTTGTAAATGCTCAGCTAAGTACTTCGGAGGTGGGCAGTACAGTGAAAAAGGCAGTGGTTCATCCAAATCCGTTCAAGGATGTCCTGTATATATCTGATACAAGAGAGACTAAGTCTGTAACCGTAACAGATACCACAGGAAGAACTGTGAAAACAGTTGAGGGTTCTGTAAAAGAACTGGATCTGAGCAGGCTGAATTCGGGATTGTATTTTGTAACGCTTTACTTTAAAGACGGATCTCAGTCTACGGTAAAAACGATCAAAAAATAATTTTTTTAATGTAAATAAAGTTGGGCGGCGGTACATTGTTGTATCGCTGCTTTTTTATACAGCAAGAAGCATGGGAGTGCAAGATGAAATGCTGTTAGGCTTAATACCTGTTGATTTGCAATGCTTTCAGTAAATATCATTGAATAGTAATTTCCAGCTGCCTCTTCCTGCCTTCATATAAATAACCAATAATTTTTATTAATTTAAACCTCTAAAACTTACTGAAAATGCAAATTACATCAAACTCATTGGAGGATTATCTTTCCAAAATTCCGGAGGAAAGACAGGAGCTGTTTAAAAAACTTTATCATGCAATTAACAACAATCTGCCCAAAGGTTTCGAAGAAATGTCCAATTACGGGATGTTAGGCTGGGTAGTTCCTTTGAAAACTTATCCTGCGGGTTATCATTGTACACCCGGCACTCCTTTACCTTTTATTAACTTGGCTTCCCAAAAGAATTTTATTGCATTGTATCATATGGGATTGTATTCCAGGCCCGAATTGTTGGAATGGTTTGTAGCGGAATATCCTAAACATTCCAAGAAAAAACCGGATATGGGGAAATCTTGTGTACGCTTCAAAAAACCTGAAGATATTCCTTTTGAGCTGATTGCAGAATTAAGCCGGAAAATGACTGTGGATGACTGGATCGGTATTTATGAATCCCAGTATAAGAAATAACGGAATTAGTTTGTATTTACTCCAAAATAAACCACAATAGTCACAAAAGTTCCATAACACTTGAGCAGAAGTAAGCTATAATGCAAACTGTTGAGAAGAACACTTTGGTTTTTATGAAAATTCTGGGTTTTCATATATATACTTTTGTAAGTATTTTTTTGACTTCCTTAAGTGAATGAAAGTGTTAAAAATAAAAGTTTTTGTGACTGTTATGGTTGAAATTATTCCCCAATTTTAAAGAATATTAATGGACATTTAAATGATCATTTAACAAATATAAACGCCTTTCTTCCTTCCTTCTTTAAAAATCAATATCCCAGATCCCGGCTTTGCGCTCAAGTTCTGTTAAAGCAGCGGCATTTTCTGCCAGAAGCTGAAAATAATTCTGACGGAGTTCATTATACGTCCTCTGGGCATTGAGCACTTCAAGAATGGAACTTTCTCCCCGCTGATAACTGTACGTAATCCCTTTCAGAATGCTTTCTGCCTCTTTCAACATGCCATTGTCAAACTGCTGTAGTTGTTTTTGAGCAGAAGTATACTGTTGATAAGCTTGTGTTATTTCCGTCCTGATGCTGTTTTCAATCTGTCGGTATTCTGCTTCTGCCTGTGAATAACCCATTTCTGCAATTTTAAGGTCTGCATTCCGACGGTTGGAAAATTTTAAAGGAACGCTGATTCCCAGTTTTACGGTATTAACAGCCGGAGAGGGAGCAATTTCATTATTGGCTATAGTATTGTGTCCGGCTCCTGCACTTAATCCTAAATCTATTACACGATTGGCTTTTTCAAGTTTAACGCGGCTTGCCGCAGTATTGATATTCTGTCTGGAAGCTAAAAGATCAGTTCTTTGATTAAAAGCGTGTGTGATGAGGTCATTCAAAGTAAAATTTCTGTTGAAAGCACTGAGATCCCCGGTCACTTCTTTGCCGGTACTGTCGCTGCCTGTAAAGTCAGATAGCGCAGTGATGGATTGTTGTTGGGTTCCTTCCAGCTGGTAGACTTCATTCAATAAAGAAGAAGCTTCCAGGCGGCTTTGTTGGGAAGTTACTTTGGAAATGTCTCCTAATTTATACCTGATACTATCAGATTTAGCTAATCTGAACATACTTTGATAAGATTCTTTCTGAACATTCAGCAAAGCTTTTGTTTTTAATGCTTCAATATATCCTAAAGTTGCATCAGCAAGAAGATTTCTCAGATAATCCTGCAGTTGCAGTTTAGAATAATCAGCTTCATTTTTTGCGGTTTCTATTCTGGCTTTTCTTTTACCACCAAGCTCAAGAGTCCAGCTAACGGCCCCACCTATCGTGTACCCCATATCTTTGGAAACACCGTTGTTAGAGGTCTCTATTTCAATTTGTGGATCCGGGAAGATTCCGGCAGTGAGAATAGAGGCTTCAGCCATGCTTACATTGTATTTTTGTGCAGCAAAACCAAGGTTTTTATTCTTCACGGCATTCAGATATTCATTGAAGGTAATAGGTTCGTGTTCCGTCTGGCCGTTGATGAATATACCTGTAACGGTACATAATACTATGATTAAAAAATTAAATTTCATGAGAGATTGCATTTTGTTTGTCGAAACGGTATTCAGCTAAATAATAAATGGCAGGAAGTACAAATAAAGTAAGGAATGTAGAAAACATTAATCCATACACGATCACGGTAGCCAAAGGTCTCTGTACATCTGAACCGATTCCTGTTGCCAGGGAAGCAGGCAATAATCCAATGATCGCTACCGAGGCGGTCATCAGTACCGGTCTGAAACGGTCTTTTGCTCCCTGAATGACCGAAGATTTAAGCGGAATCCCGGTTTTTCTCAAGGTGTTGATATGGGAAACCATAATCACCCCATTCTGAATAGCCACTCCAAACAAAGCAATAAAACCTACCGCAGAAGATACGTTGAGTGACATTCCCCTGATATTTAAGGCCAGCATTCCGCCAAATAAAGCCAGCGGAATAATACTCATTAAAACCAATGCCTGTCTGAAGGTTCCAAACGCTCCGTACAACAACAGGAACATAACAGCTAATGCCAACGGAACAATAACAGCTAATCTTGAATAAGCCCTGTTCTTATTTTCAAACTGCCCGCCCCACTTGATCTGGTATTTTGCATGATCGTAACGGATATTCTTTTCAATGCTTTTCTGTGCTTCGTTGATGAACGAAGTAAGGTCACGACCCCGCAGGTTAAGTTTTACAGTGAGGTGTCTTCTGTTCATTTCCCTTGTAATGGTACTTTCTCCGGTACTCAGTTTTACGGCGGCAATCTGTGAAAGCGGAATTTTTGCTCCCGAAGAAGAGGCCAGCATCAGATTTCCTATTTTTTCAGGAGTATTTCGGCTGTTTTCCACATAACGGCAGGAAATATCATATACTTTGTTGCCAATGAAGATTTGTGAGACCGCTTTTCCGCCGAGTGCGGTTTCAATAAGATCCGTAACATCAGAAACATTCAGACCATATTGGGCAATTTTATTTCTGTCAGCAATAATCTGTAACTGGGGAAGTGGCGGTTCCTGGTCAATGGCAAGATCTGCAGAACCGGGAACGGTTTTTAAAAGGGAAAGAACATTTTCTGCAACCTGCCTTGTTCCGGCAAAGTCGTCCCCATAGATTTTTACCACTAATTCACTGTGAGCACCAGATATTTTATCCATAACCCCATCAATCATAGGTTGAGAAAAACCTACTGTGAAACCTGGCATGTTCTTATAATCTTCTGCCAATTCTTTGATGAGGTCTGCTTTTGTTTTTCCTGATGGCCATTCTTTATAAGGTTTTATGCCTACCGATACTTCAAAATGGGAAGCTGTCCACGGGTCGGTACCATCATCATTACGCCCTGCCTGTACCATAATGTAAGTAACCTCGGAGTGTTTCATTGTTTTCATGCGGAGAGAATCACTCATTTCCTGAGCTTTTTCCAATGAAATTCCGGGTGGAAGCTGTACCTGTAGCCAGATAGAACCTTCGTCAAGTTCCGGTAAAAAATCTTTACCTACGCTGTAGGAAAGAATTCCGGCTCCAAGCAATACAATTCCTGCAGGAATAAAAATCTTTTTGGGAGCAGACATGATCTTATCAATTCCTTTTCCATAAGCGTTGCTTACTTTTTCAAGCCATCGGTTATGATAGAGTTTTCTCGGCTTTCTGTAGATCATATAAGCCAGTCCCGGAATGAGCAGTAAAGCTACTGCCAAAGCTCCTAATAATGCGTATCCTACAGTAAATGCCATTGGGGTAAATAATTTTTTTTCCACTCTTTCAAATGCGAATAAAGGCAGGTAAGCTGTAATGATGATAATTCCTGAAAAGAATATCGGTTTCGCAATTTCAGTGGCTTTTTGAATGATTGTTTTTTCTTCCAGTTCCTTGTCGGGATGTTCTTCTCTCTGCCTTAGAATAGCTTCCAGCATTACAATGGAGCCGTCTACAATAATTCCGAAATCTATAGCACCTAATGAAAGAAGATTGGCCGGAATATTGGTAAAATGCATTAAAATAAAAGCAATAAGAAGTGAAAAAGGAATCGTAATGGCTGTTAAAAGAGCTCCCCGCCAGCTTCCAAGGAACACAATCAGGATAATAATGACCAGCACAATTCCTTCCGTTAAAGTATGGGATACTGTATTAAGAGTGGTTTTTACAAGATCTGTCCTATCCAGATAAGTATGAATTTTTACCCCAGCCGGAAGAATATTTTTATTGAGTTCATCTACTGCTTCGTGTACCCCAATCAATACCTGTGACGGATTTTGCCCTTTTAACAGCAGGACAATTCCGCCTACACTTTCATTATAATTTCTGTCTCTGTCGGTAAAGCCAAGAATGCCTTTACGTTCAAGGTTTCCATATTTAAGATTTCCAATATCATTTAAAAGAACAGGAACTCCTTTTTCTGTTTTTACAACGGTTTTTCCAAGATCATCAAGATTTTTAATCAATCCGATTCCTCGAACAACATAGGCAAGATCTCCGCGGGGAAGCATACTTCCGCCTGCGCTGGCGTTGTTCTTACTGATGGTTTCAATAACTTCTGCCAGAGTAAGACCATACTGTTCCAGCTTATTGGGATCAAGTTCTATTTGAAATTGTGTTGTAATTCCTCCGAAATTAGTTACATCTGCAATTCCTGAAACCTGTTTTATCCTGGGAATGATTACAAAATTCTGGAGATCAGTAAGCTCTCTCAGGTTGTGATTGTCACTTTCAATTACATACCGGTAGATTTCTCCTACGGGCGATGTCAAAGGATCTAATCCCGGCTGGGCTCCATAGGGCAGGGAAACTTCAGCCAATCTTTCCTGAATACGCTGTCTTGCCCAATAATCATCAATTCCGTCATCAAATACAATGGTAATCATAGAAAGCCCGAAAGTACTTTTACTTCGCATCACATGCATTCCCGGAATCCCGTTAAGAGCTCTTTCCAGGGGAACGGTGATCTGCTGTTCTACTTCTTCTGCCGCTAATCCCTGCACCTGGGTCACTACCTGTGAAGTGGTATCTGCAATATCCGGATAAGCTTCAACAGAAAGTTGGGTCCAGGAATAATATCCAAAAAATCCTAATAATATAAAAAGGGCCAGTATGAGCCATTTTTTCTGTATGGAAACTGTTAATAACTTTTTCATAATCTAGCTTTAATGGGAAATCTCATTTTCTACATTCAACATTTATTTTATATCCAGCAGATAAATTCCTCCGGTTGTCATGAGCTCATCTCCCGGTTTAAGCCCCGAAGTAACCTTTACTGTTTTTTCAGAAGCTTCAGCGGTGGTTACATTACGCTTCATGAACTGGTTTTTTCCGGTTTTGATCCAGACATATTGGTTGTCGTCCTTCTGCATCAGCGCAGAGGTTGGGATCATAATTGTGTTTTCAGAATCGGTGGAATAGGTGATGGTGGCAAACATGCCGGGTTTTAATGTTCTGTCGGGATTATCACACTGTATTAAAACTTTGATGCTTCTTGTGGCTTCATCTACCCAATCATTGATATGGTATACTTTTCCGGTAATGGCTCTGTCAGGATAAGTATTAACTTTTACGGATACCTGATCTCCGTTTTTAATAAACCGAAGATCCTTTTCTTTTACTTCTCCGGAAATCCAGACCTTAGAAAGTTCAGCAACAATCATCACAGGTTCGGCATCTTCGCGGAGGTACTGCCCGGTCACAATTTTGCTGGAAATTACTTCGCCGGCAATGGGGGCTCTTACAACCAAACCTCCGGAGCTTTTTCCCTGGTTGTTATAAATTTTTAATGCTGTGGAGGCATTGGATAGGGATATCTTTTTATTTCTGAGCTCCGTTTCAGCTTCTTCCAGCTCCTTTTGTATTCCCACACCGTGTTTTACAAGATCCTGCTGACGTTTGTATTTCTTTTCTGCTAAACCGGCTTCATTCAGAGCATCGGAATATTCTTTCTGTACACCCAGGTATCCTGAAGACAGCACTTCAAAAAGTGGACTTCCGGCATTTACTTTCTGCCCGATATTCACAAAAGCTTTTGTGACTCTTCCCGAAAACGGGCTGGCAATTTCGGCATAATTGTTAGGAATCGTTTCTATTGTTCCTACAGAAGTAATATCATGGCTGTACTCCTGATCGTTAATAATGACTGTCTTGATTTTCTTTAAAACGGGACTGTTTTCAGGAATGGTAATCTGACTGTCTTTCAGGATAATTTTCTGTTCCGGAGCTTGTTGTGTAACATTGTCTTTGCAGGAGGCTGCAAAAAGAATGATAATGCTTAAGAAGATTCTTTTCATGATCTTAATAAAATTGGGTACGGTTGCTGATTTTGGGTTTTGTATTGTTCTTTTTCTTAAAGACTAACTTCTTACTTCTGGCTTCTTTTTGGCTAGATAAAGCGGGGCGCAAAAATATATTGGTGGAAATAATGAAAAACACGGTAATGAGGGCTTCTTTGGGATATCCGAGTACACATAATGCCCCTATAGCTGCGGAACACCATAAAGTTGCTGCGGTATTTAATCCTCTTACGGTAAGGCCATCTTTCATGATGACACCGCCACCGAGAAATCCGATTCCGCTGACGATGTAAGAGGTAATTCTTCCGGCTGCATCACCACCAATTCTGATAGCAATGAGCACAAACGCTGCAGAGCCTATACAAACTAAAGTATTAGTGCGGAGACCTGCATTTTTTTTACGCCACTGTCTCTCAAAACCAATACCGGCGCCTAAACAGAATGCAGTTAATAAACGAAGTGTAAATTCAAATGTATTCATAACTTTTCCTTTTTTTTGTAAAGCTTTGTGAGCTGTACGGGAAAAGTAGGTACAACTAAAGCTTAAGATTGATAATTACTGTAAGGATCTGCGTCCATGTGCTTTATTTTTTACAGGGCAAAAGTAGGAAGAGTGGCTTTGTTAAGCTGTTAGAAAAACTTTAGAATGTAATTAGAATTTTATTAGAGAAAATAGAAGCAGGTTTTACTAATGGTTACAGATTGAGATTTAAAAGTTTTCATCTGTAACCATTTTTAACCATTAAATTTCAATACATTTGGCAAAAATCCAGCTTTATACTTCACTGTTATTAGTTTTGTAGATTAAAGCCTGTTTTTATTCCCGGTTTCATACCAAAGTTGTCTTATAAATTATATATTTTAGAAATGAAAAATTCAAATTTAGCGATTCCTGCCACACTTTTGGCCATCATCTGTGTACAGGGTGGAGCATCAATTGCCAAGCAGCTTTTTCCGGCAATTGGAGCTATCGGAACCGTTACTTTGAGGATTGTACTTTCTGCAGTTCTGCTTACTATCATCAACCGCCCAAAATTTTTAGAATTTACCCCGCAAAAGTGGAAGTATTGTGCGATGTATGGAACAGGGCTGGCAGCTATGAATCTTATTTTTTATATGGCGATCCAAAGGATTCCGTTAGGGCTGGCAGTAACTGTAGAATTTGCAGGTCCGCTATTTCTTGCATTGGCATTGTCCCGTAAATTGCTGGACGTAGTTTGGGCCTTACTGGCCTGTATAGGAATCTTACTTATCGTTCCCTGGAAAAGTGATCATGTAGATTTATTAGGCCTTGGACTGGCTTTCCTTGCCGGAATATTCTGGGCTCTTTATATTGTTATGGGTGGAAAAGTTTCTAAAATAATGGACGGAAAAGATGCCGTAACCACAGGAATGTTATTTGCCAGCCTGGTAATTATCCCTTTCACAATATGGGACGGAGCGGTTTTTAATATGACCCCGACTATTTTTGTAAAAGGTTTGGGAGTGGCTATTTTATCCAGTGCTTTACCTTTTTCTTTAGAAATGATGGCCTTAAAAAGGCTTCCGGCAAAAACATTCAGCATTCTGATGAGTCTGGAACCTGCGTTTGCAGCTCTTTCCGGACTGGTATTTCTTGCTGAAGAACTGTCTTTTTTACAATGGATCTCCATTAGTTGTGTTATTGCGGCAAGTATAGGAACTACTGTTTTCAATAAAAGGGCTGCTTCCCATACTTAGAAGAATACTCATATTTAAACCATTTGGGTTTATCATCACGGTAATACTATTTGAATTTTATATTCCCACAGATTGCACTGATCTACATGGAGGTTATGAGTAAGAAATCAAAGGTTTTCAAAAGCTTAAGGGATACTTTTATTTATAAAGTTTGTTAGTTTAAATAACGTTAGTGTTTAAAACTTTTGTGGCGTTGTGGTTCAAAAAATATAAAATACTAAATGGCTTCAATATCAAATACCACCGTAAAAACAGTTGTATTATTTTCAGATATCATGCTTATAGCTGCGTGATGAAGATCAATAATTTTTTTAGTTAAGAACAGTCCTATCCCATAGCCTTTTTCCTGTTTAGACGCTTCACTTCTGTAAAAGGGTTCAAAAATATGGAGTAAATCTTCCTGTGAAATGGTAATTCCTGTATTGATGAAACTGATGTAAAGTTTTTTATTAGTTGCTTTAACATCAATCCGGCAGGTATGCACCGGAGAATATTTGCAGGCATTATCAATGAGATTGTTAAAGGCAACCCGTAATAAATACTCATTTCCCCATATAACAAGCTGGTGCTCTTCTGTATCACTGTCAATATTTAATGAAATTTTATACTCCTGATTTTCCTTTAGGATTTTTGAGTAAGATTCCAACAGGATTTCATCCAGCCGTACCTCGTAAAAACTTATTTCATTGGGATCATAGCTGGCTTTGGCTAAATCCATTAAGCTATTGGATAATTTTGCCATATTCCTGGCGTCATCCAGTGCATATTGAATAGTCTGCTGATATTCTGCTTTGGTCTGTTCTTTTTCAGAGGAGAATTCCAGTTCAGTAATAATAGCGGATAGAGGAGTTCGCAGTTCGTGGGAAATATTGGAGACAAAGTGCTTTTGAGCGTCAAACGAATTTTCCAGTCTTTCCAGCATTCCGTTGAAGTTTTGAGCCAATTCATTCAGTTCATCTTTCTCTCCGGTGGTTTTTAGACGCAGCTGTAGTTTTCCGGCAGTGATGTTCTTTATCTGATGAACCATTTCACTCAAAGGATATAGTGCTTTTTTTGCAAGGAATATGCCGGCTAAATAGATAAAGATTAAAATACTGATGAAGGCAATAATACTGATTGTTAGAAGGTGATTGATTGATTTATATCCATACTGATCATATCCGGCCGCTGTAACTAAATATTCCTTCCCGTTATGGGTATAAACCATTCCTATGGCCTGAAGATCATCAATAAAAAAACTGATTTCTTTCTTTTTTAAAATACTGGAAAGCATTTTCGGATCTTCCTTTACAAAATCTACTTTTGAATCATCGTGATACACAAGATTGAATTCCGGATCATAAATAGCAACCTGAACTTCATTAATGGTTTTTGTATTGTTTTTGTAAACACGGTGCATTTCCTTCTCATTCAGGGTACTCTGAAAAAAAAGATTGGCTTTGGCTACCGCTTCGTTTCGGAGCTGGGCATAAAATGAGACTTCCCTGGCTTCACTTGAAGAATAATATACGGCAATACCATAAAATATCATCAGCATGGCCGTAATAATGGTAAAGAGTAAAGTAAGCCGGGTTCTTATTTTCATGCCTTATGATTTTATCGCTGGTGTTCTTCGTAACCTTTTTTTAAAATAAAGCCCATTCCTGCTTTGGTATGGATCAGCTTATTTTCAAAATCCTTGTCAATCTTTTTCCGGATATAGTTGATATAGACATCAATAAAATTTGTTCCGGTATCGAAATGGGTTTCCCATACATTTTCTGCGATTTCTGAACGGGAAAGAACTCTTTCAGGATTTTCCAGCATGTATTTCATCAGGTTGAATTCCTTTGGTGTAAGTTTGACAGGAATTCCGTTTCGGCTTACTGATTTCAGCTTCAGATCCATTTCGATATTTTCATATCTTAATATTGGTTCTGTAGAAGAATGCAGAGAAAACCTTTTCATTAATACTTTAACTCTCGCAATCAGTTCACGCATTTCAAAAGGTTTGGTCAGGTAATCATCCGCTCCGGAATCAAAACCTTCCAGTTTATCATCTGTAGTTCCCAATGCAGTCAGCATAATAACAGGAACATGAGGCTTGGAGCTTTTTATCTCCCTACAGATATCCAGTCCGTTTTTCAATGGGACGATAATATCTGTAATAATGAGGTCAAAATCCTGAGTAGTGGCCAATTCAGCTGCTTTTTCACCATCATAGGCAAAACTTACATCCATATCCTGTTCCAGAAGACCTCTGCCAATAAGGCGTGAAAGTCTTTTATCATCTTCAACAAGTAAAATATGAGGCATAAGAATGATAAAGTGTTTGAGTTACTGTAAAAGCTGTTCGAAATTCTCTACAAATGTAATGATTTCTATTTTGTAATTTTGGAATGAATAACAACCAGAATATTGAATTAAATGATCTTCAATAATACAATTAAAAAAGGAATTACCACAGGGCTATTGTCTCTTTTGCTGCTGATCTTAATGCAATGTAATTCCTATCACGGTTTACAGCTTCAAAATGGAGATCTGCTTTTTGTAACTGCAAAGGAAACCGGACTTTCAGGAGCTATAAATAATGTTACCCAAAAGTATAAAACCGCTTCTTTTGATCACATCGGGATCCTTGAGAAAGACGGTCGTAAAATGTTTGTTCTGCATGCAGCCCCAAAAGGTGGTTCACAAAAACAGAGTTTGAAGAATTTTTTGGAAGACCAGAAAAAAGACCAGCAAAATGTGGTGGTGTATCGTTTGAAACCCGAATATCAAAAGTCTATTCCTGCTGCTATTGAAAAAGCAAATTCTATGGTAGGAAAACCTTATAATTTCAATTATATTTTGGATGAAGGCTCTTATTATTGTTCAGATTTTGTAGAAAGGGCTTTTCGTGGCAATCATATCTTTAAATTGGAACCTATGACTTTTATAGATCCAAAGACAGGAAAAATCAATGTATTCTGGGAAGAATTTTATGCTAGGAAAAATCTGAAAGTACCCGAAGGAGAGCCTGGCTGTAATCCTAACGGATTAGCCGGATCAGACAAATTAGAAAGGTTAGGAGACCTTTTAAATAATTAGAAAGGAAGCTGGAAGTTACTATTTGAAAACTAATAGAGAATATCACACCTGAAATATTAAAGTTTTAATATTGATAAAAATTATTTTAGTTTAATAATTTGATGATTTCCAGCGTCCAGCTTCAGGTTTCCAGCCCTAATACTTCTCCCAAATTTGAATTAGAATAGACATAGAAGCTGTAACGGTTTCTTTTTTTATATGTTAAATTTTAAAAATATTAGTCTACTAATTTGGTGGACTAATATTTTTTTATATTTTTGTGACAGATTTAAATGCAGAGTGCAATATGATCTGAGTATTAACCCAAAAATGTTTAGCGATGATTACACCTAACCCAAGCCTGCAGGTTTTTCAAAATACACTGAACCTGTCTAAAAAAGAATTGTTATTGGAAATAGAGTTGAATGGCAAAATGAAATTTGAACATTTGATGCATACTATCCATAATCAATTGGGTATTTGTCACAGAGTGTTATCAGCAAATGTGGAATATGTGAACGGATACAGTTTTGGTTCGGTACAGTTATATATTAATGCAAGTTCAGATGATTATCAGCAGCTTGAGATTTATCTGAATAAAAATAAACTTTTGAATACAACGGTAGAGTACCTCTGCCGGAAGTATTCTTAGGGGAGATTCATATAGTTTTAATTACTCAAAGTGTCCGGTTTATTATCGGACACTTTTTATTTTTAGAAAGAAAGTTTCTTCCTGCAGATTTTTAATTAAAGTAAGATAACTTTTATGGCAATTATCGCAATTGGAGGAGCAAAAATTCCCATTTAATGAAGCTACATAGAATAGATGACAATAAAAAAGCGCTCAGATTTCTCTGAACGCTCTATAGTAATAAAAATAAGTTTAGATTCTTTCGATGTCAGCACCAATTGCTTTTAATCTTCCATCGATGTTTTCATATCCTCTGTCGATCTGCTCGATGTTGTGGATAATTGATTTTCCTTCTGCAGAAAGAGCTGCAATTAGAAGGGCATTTCCGGCTCTGATATCCGGAGAAACCATTGTAGTTCCTCTTAACGGAGCTTCCTGGTTTAATCCGATTACTGTAGCTCTGTGCGGGTCACATAAAATGATTTGCGCACCCATATCAATTAATTTATCTACGAAGAATAATCTTGATTCAAACATTTTCTGGTGAACCAGAATACTTCCTTTGGCCTGAGTAGCCACTACTAATATAATGGATAACAAATCCGGCGTAAATCCAGGCCATGGAGCATCAGAAATAGTAAGGATAGAACCGTCAATAAATTTCTGGATTTTATAATGTTCCTGAGCTGGAATGTAAATGTCATCACCGCTTTGATCAAGCTGAATTCCCAGTTTTCTGAAGGTATTAGGAATTACCCCCAATTGGTTCCAGTTTACATTTTTGATGGTAATCTCAGATTTTGTCATCGCTGCAAGACCAATCCATGATCCGATTTCTACCATATCCGGAAGCATGGTGTGCTCCGTACCTCTTAAATATTCTACCCCTTCAATGGTAAGAAGGTTAGATCCGATACCTGAAATATTAGCACCCATTCTGTTCAGCATTTTACATAATTGCTGAAGATAAGGCTCACAGGCAGCGTTATAAATTCTTGTTTTTCCTTTTGCCAAAGCAGCAGCCATTACAATATTGGCTGTTCCGGTTACAGAAGCTTCTTCCAGCAAAATGAATTTTCCTCTAAGCTCTTTTGCTTTTAAAGAATAGAAATATTCCTCCTCATCATAATGGAATTCGGCACCAAGTTCTACCAATCCCTGGAAGTGGGTATCCAGCCTTCTTCGTCCAATCTTATCACCACCCGGAGTAGGCATATAAGCTTCTCCATAACGGGCCAGCATAGGCCCCATCAGCATAATTGATCCACGAAGCTTAGCCCCGTCTTTTTTAAATTCATTGGATTTTACATAATCGAAGTTTACCTTATCAGCCTTGAAAGTATAATCTCCGTGGCCGTTCTTAGTAACATTAACTCCGAAATCTCCAAGAATTTCGATCAGTCTGTTTACATCATGGATATCCGGAATATTTTTAATTCTTACTTCCTCGTCTGTTAACAGAACCGCACATAAAATTTGTAGAGCCTCATTTTTGGCTCCTTGTGGAGTTATTTCACCCTGCAGTCTTTTTCCTCCTCTTATTTGAAATGTTCCACTCATTATTTTCTGTTTTTATGATTGTTATTATGCCTTCTTTTGTTAGGTTGGTTCTTATTATTGTTATTTCCGCTGTTTCGGTTGTTGTTATTGTTGTTATTTCGGTTATTATTATTGGTATAATAGATCTTACTTTTCTCAAGAGAATCAATTCCTGTAAGATCCAACCTGTTTTCAGACAATTCTTTCAGGTGTCTGAAGATAACATCATCCGTTACATGTTCCTTATTGTAAACATTGTAGGATTTCTTCATGTTATTGGCAATTACTTCGATAAGGGCTTCTTTTTCGTCACCTGTTTCCAGCTCAATTGCTTTTTCTATTAACTGAAGAATACTTTTTCCGTAAAATTTAAAGTCTCCCTGAAGTTTTGGATACTCCATTCTTTTAGGTTTTTCTGCCAGCTGTTCCATGGTTGGGAACGGATAAGGAGAATCTACATCCAGATCATAATCTGCCAGAATATAAAGATGATCCCAAAGTTTATGTTTATAATTTTCTTCGTCGCGAAGTTGTGGGTTTCTCTGACCCATAAAATCGATGATTGCCATAGCCATTTCGTTCCTTTCCTCTTTGGTAGGAAGTTCTTTACAGCGCTCAACCAACTGTTGTATAATTCTGCCGTATTCCGGCATATGAAGCTGAGTTTTTTGGGTGTTATATTCCATAGTATGCAAATATATGGATTAAAAGAAAAATTGTTTCGAGAATCTTAAAAATTTATGATTTTTTAATGAAAATTTTAAATGCGATTAGGATTGAATTATTATTTAAGTTTAAAATATTTCTCCTTATTTTGAATTTGTTTTCAATAAAAATGTAAATTAGTTAATAGTTTGATAATTAAATATTCCAATGAAAAAAACACATTTTATTCTTTCCCTACTGGCCTTAGCTATTGTCAGCTCATGCCAGAACAACGATGAACTGAGTACAGAATCCGTGAAGAAGGAGGAGGTACATGATAAAATTGTAAACGTTACCCATCATGACGGCAGGCCTTTCAGTACAGGAAGTAGATCCGGATCTGCACAAAGCAAATTTGTGGCTGGCCCTGGCGGAAGTGTTCTGATGCAGGGGTTTTACTGGGATGTTCCTGACGGTGGGAACTGGTGGAATACCGTTAAAGATAAGTTAACAGCATGGTCTAACGCTGGGATTGGTGCCGTATGGCTTCCTCCTGCTTCCAAAGCTCAAAATGGTGCATATTCTATGGGGTATGACCCTACTGATTATTATGATTTTGGAAACTTTAATCAGAATGGAAGTATAGAAACCCGATTTGGCTCAAGAGCAGAATTGGAAGATTTGATTACAAAAGCACATGCAGAAAATATGCAGGTATATGCTGATATTGTAATTAATCATAATAGTGGTGGGCAATCTGAAGCGAATCCGTTTACAGGAACCAATACCTGGACTGATTTTTCTGGAGTGGCTTCCGGAAAATTTCAGAGAAATTATAATGATTTTTATAAGAATGCCTATGGAAATAATGATGAAGGCGCATTTGGCGGATTTCCGGATTTGTGCCATGCAAACCCACATGTACAGGATTGGCTTTGGGGAAGAGATGATTCAGTTGCAAAATACTATAAAAATATAATGAAGTTTGATGGCTGGAGATTCGATTATGTGAAAGGTTTTGGCCCTTGGGTGGTAAATACCTGGAATTCTAAGGTAGGAGGCTTTTCTGTAGGAGAACTATGGGATTCTAATGTCAACACTTTAGAGTGGTGGGCTAATAATGCAAACAGCTCCGTATTTGATTTTGCAGCTTATTATAAAATGGATGAAGCTTTTGATAACGGAAACCTGAATGTACTGAATGATGACATGATGTGGAAAAGAAATCCTTTTAAAGCAGTAACTTTTGTAGCCAACCATGATACGGATATTATCTATAATAAAATGCCGGCCTACGCTTACATTCTGACTCATGAGGGATATCCGACTATTTTTTACAGGGATTATGAAGAATGGCTGAATAAAGAAAGACTGAATAACCTGATCTGGATTCACAATAATAAAGCAACAGGAACTACTTCTATTTTATATACGGATAACGATGAATACATTGCAAGACGTAACGGATACAACGGAAACCCGGGACTTGTGGTTTATATCAACACATCATCAAACTGGCAGGAAAGATGGATTGAAACCAACTGGAGCAATCAGCAGATTAAAGATTTTACAGGAAATTCAAGCTGGTATCCGACTACGCAAGGGGATAAATGGGTGAAAATTCAATGCCCGCCGAATAGTTACTCGGTATGGTCACTGAATTTATAAATGATGAATAATGAATAATGGGTGGTTCATCGCTCAAGATTTATTAAAAAATAATTATATCTCTCGCAGATATTGCAGATCACACAGATTTTTATTATCGTTTGGAATTTTTCAAATTATAGTATAATCACCTGCGTTATCTGTGAGAGATTATTTTCAAAATTATAGTTCCTAGACCTGGATGAATTTTTTCTTCTGATCCTGATCCGGAAGAAAACATTTTTGGTTAGCCAGTTTCATCCTGTTTCTGGAAACAATATCATAAAGTTTATCGCTTAAAAAAGCTGGCATAATTTTACCAATTGCTGCAAGCTTGTAAATACCGCCCAAAATGTTAGCGATTTGAAGCACGGCTCTGGATTTTATGAAGTAATATTGTTTAGGTTTCCAAAGGTATAAAGTATTAAAAACTTTAGTTTCTAAGCCTCTCTCCGATAAAAACTGCTGCCCGAATTCAGATTGAAGTGAAGCAAACATAAATTGGTCTTTTGTATCTCTTTCAAGAATCCACTGCACCCAGAAATTGCAGACACCACAATCTCCGTCAAAAAATACAATATGTTTGTTTTCCCAGTTTTCCATGATTTCTACTTATTGAACATGATCCTTCTTTCCGTATCTTCTTTGGCCTGTCTGAAATACTGAACAAGATCAGTGCGTTGTTCATCAGTCAGTTTTGCATCCTGGTGTCCCACATAGTAAGATTCTAGAGGCATTTCTTTTTTCTCAACCATTTCTATGCATTCTTTCAGTTTACGAAGCTGTCTTTGAGGTTCATATACTGCAAAGGTAGAAAAATTAAGTTCCTTTCGGCCTTCATTAATGTGATTTTTTACATACCATGAAACAGGTGAAATGTTGGTATACCAGGGATATTGGGTTTCATTGGAATGACAGTCATAGCAAGATGTTCTGATGATCTTGGCTACTTTTTCAGGAGTGTTTTTTATTTTCAGAAAGTCCATGCCGGGAGTAGGGCGTGGATTGGTTTTATCAATATGGAAAAATTGAATGATAATAAAAGCTACGAGAAGAATAATCAATATTTTTTTCATGGCAGGATATTTATGTTGGTGAAATAAAGATAGTTATTTTTTTTGGATGGAGGCTGGAAGGGAAAAACTGGAAGGTATTGGATGACGATGCTTACATATTCTCTGAAATTTTAAAACTGAAGAATCTTTTTATAGAAGTTTTTTTCTTTTATTCAAAAAAATAACATAGCTGAAAGCTTTTTTAAACCCAATATAAACTTCCCGCTTCTTTCCAGCCTTCTCCTTACATTGAGTTATTCTAAATAGAGTAGAGACATCTGAACGGATTTAAAAAATGATTAACTTAATACCACAATTGTGTCTTAAGTTTTGATGCTGCCGAAATCATTATTTATAGTTTTTAACTATCATTGAAATAAATATTAATAGATTGTATTTATTGTGTGAACATTGTAAGTTTGTCCTGTCTTTACAATGGATGAATTACTTAAACTGTATTATCAACATAAAAAATAAATAAACAACAATGGAAAAAGATTTGAATGACATCAGTAAATGTCCGTTTCACAATGGAACAATGAAGAAGAATGTAGCAGGTGGGGGAACTCAGAACAAAGATTGGTGGCCGGATCAGTTAAGAGTGGATCTTCTGCGCCAGCATTCATCACTGTCTAACCCTATGGATAAAGACTTTGATTACGCAGAAGCATTTAAAAACCTTGATCTTGAGGCTGTAAAAAAAGATCTTCATGCTTTAATGACTGATTCTCAGGACTGGTGGCCTGCAGATTTTGGTCATTACGGGCCACTATTCATCCGTATGGCATGGCACAGTGCCGGAACGTACCGTGTAGGAGACGGTAGAGGTGGAGCAGGAGCAGGGCAACAGCGTTTTGCACCCCTGAACAGCTGGCCGGATAACGTAAGCCTTGATAAGGCAAGAAGGCTACTGTGGCCTATCAAACAGAAATATGGTAAAAATATATCATGGGCAGACCTTTTAATTCTTACAGGAAATGTAGCGCTGGAGTCTATGGGATTCAAAACCTTTGGATTCGCAGGAGGCCGTGCAGATGTATGGGAACCTGATGCTGATGTATACTGGGGAACAGAAAAAACATGGCTGGGTGGTGATTTACGTTATGCCCACGGTTCTGAAGGAGTAATGGAAGGTCATGCTGCAGTTCTTCCTACTGATGATAAAGCAGATGGAGATATCCACTCAAGAAATCTTGAAAATCCATTAGCAGCAGTACAAATGGGGTTAATTTATGTAAATCCTGAAGGACCGGATGGAAACCCGGATCCGGTTGCAGCTGCTAAAGATATCAGAGATACTTTCGGACGTATGGCTATGAATGATGAAGAAACAGTTGCTTTGATCGCAGGTGGGCATACTTTCGGAAAAACCCATGGTGCAGGGCCTGCAGATCATGTTGGTAAAGAACCGGAAGCAGCCGGAATTGAACAACAGGGATTAGGATGGGCAAGCAGCTATAAATCAGGAAGCGGAAGAGATGCAATTTCCAGCGGACTGGAAGTAACCTGGACGGAAACTCCAACGCAGTGGAGCAACTATTTCTTTAAAAACTTATTTGAAAATGAATGGGAACTGACCAAAAGTCCTGCCGGAGCTCACCAATGGGTAGCAAAAGATGGAGTCGAGATCATTCCTGATGCATTCGATTCTAATAAAAAGCATAGGCCTACTATGTTGACAACAGATCTTTCTTTAAGATTTGATCCTGTTTACGAAAAAATTTCAAGACACTTCTACGAAAATCCTGATGCCTTTGCAGATGCTTTTGCAAGAGCCTGGTTTAAACTGACCCACAGAGATATGGGGCCGCGTGCCCGTTACCTGGGACCAGATGTACCACAGGAAGAATTGATCTGGCAGGATCCTATTCCGGCAGTAGATCATGAACTGGTTAATGATTCTGATGTTGAAGCTCTTAAAGCTAAAGTTTTAAACTCAGGGCTGAGTATTTCTGAACTGGCATCTACGGCATGGGCTTCTGCTTCTACTTTCAGAGGGAGTGATAAGAGAGGAGGTGCCAATGGTGCAAGAATAAGACTGGAACCTCAAAGAAACTGGGCCGTAAACAATCCGGCTCAATTGCAAAAAGTGTTGGGAATACTGGAAGGGATTCAAAATGAGTTCAATACTCAAAACGGAAGTAAAAAAATATCTTTAGCAGATTTAATTGTTCTGGGAGGAAGTGCTGCTGTAGAAGCGGCTGCAAAAAATGCAGGACATGATGTGAAAGTTCCTTTTGCACCGGGAAGAATGGATGCCTCTCAAGCACAAACAGATGTAGAATCTATGGGATATCTGGAACCTGCAGCTGATGGATTCCGTAATTATCTGAAAACAAAATTCACAGTTTCTACAGAGTCTTTATTAATTGATAAAGCACAGTTATTAACACTTACTGCTCCTGAATTAACTGTATTAGTTGGAGGAATGCGTGCTCTGGATACTAACTTTGACGGTTCTAAACATGGTGTGTTTACCCACCGCCCCGGAGCTCTTACCAATGATTTCTTTGTAAATCTTTTGGATATGAGAACGCAGTGGAAGGCTATGTCAGACGATAAGGAGGTGTATATTGGTACAGACCGTAAAACAGGACAGCCAAAATGGACGGCTACCCGTGCAGATCTTGTTTTCGGATCAAATTCTGAGCTGAGAGCCATTGCTGAGGTTTACGGAAGTGCTGATGCACAAGGTAAATTTATCAATGATTTTGTATCTGCCTGGACGAAGGTGATGAATCTGGATAGATTTGATCTGGTTTAATCTTTTTTAATCCTATATAATAAGCAGGCTGTCTTGGAAAAGGCAGTCTGTATTTTTATAACTGTCCTTTTAATTTCGCAATTTCATTTACTAATAATGGAATGCATTTCTTGCCATGGTGATGAAATCCTGGTCCTCAGGTTTTATTGAAATAAATTCTATATCATAATCTCTATTTTCTTCCTCTCCAGTCATAATAAAGCTGGATCCGGAATCAAAATCTCGGCCTTCAACACATGAAGTCCAGGGAGATGGGGTAGCTTTATTACATATTTCAATGATGTCTTTTAATTCTAGTTCTGTCATTTTATTGAGTTGGTTTTTAAATATTAGATTAAATAGTCTTGTGAAGATGTCTTATCTCTTAATGCTAACAATTTTAAAAATACATTTATTTCTAGAATTCTTGAACAGGACATATCATGGTATCTAATATATTCAATGTTATTGGTGCTAGTAAGAAGACTGTATATTATGGCATACATGGATTAATAAAGTATAAAACCACTTCATGCACAGTGGTTTTATATTTGTCTGAAGCACTATAAATACATTTGTATTTAAGAAGAAGTTACTATTTCATCCACGAAAGGATTTGTGAGGTAACGTATAATAGTTATTGATGATTTTATCATAATAAACCCATTGTTTTTCATTAAAATTAAGCATATTATTTAATATTTCTACATATTCTTTTATTGTACAAAGTATTTCTGTATCTGTAAAGCAAAGTATAAATTTTTCTTTCATTTCTAAAGATGAAAAGCCTACAATTGCAATTTCAAGTTCTCTTGAGCCAGCTATAGTCCAATCGGCAGACTCTGAAAACCAAGCTATATCATCGGAAACAACTCCTAAATAATTACCTGTATCTTCTCCAGGATCTTTATACATTATATTATACAACTCAGTATATGTACTTTCTACTTTCATATCAAAAATACTGTACTTGTTAAAATGATTAAAAAAGTATTCATCTGGAGAGGGATTTATTGTATAAAATATGATATTCTGTTCTTTAATTTCTTTTAAAAATGATTTGAAACTATTAAAAAAAATTTCTTCGTAAATGAAATCAAAATCAAAGGCTAAGTAATTTTTAAATTGTTCTTTAAAGATATTATCCTCAAATTCTCTGTCTTCGTGAAATAGATCTAAATATCTTTTTCTATACTTTTTAAAATCTCCTTTTTTTATTACAAAATCTATCATTTTAATACTTTATGGTTCAAGACGTATTTTTATTTCAGTTGGACCTTTACCATCTGGATTTGATCTATAATCTGCAGTTTGCTTGCCTTGTTTACTATAATCTCTAGTAGTATAGGATGAGTTTTCATTACTAAATCTATTCATTCCATTTCCTATTTATAAAAAACTTCAGAATACAGCTCAGAGGAATAAAATACAGAATCTTTTTTATCTTCAGATTAGCTAAACTTTTTGCCTAGTCCCCAACTTTTGCGC
This sequence comes from Chryseobacterium bernardetii, assembly GCF_003815975.1. Classification (NCBI taxonomy): domain Bacteria; kingdom Pseudomonadati; phylum Bacteroidota; class Flavobacteriia; order Flavobacteriales; family Weeksellaceae; genus Chryseobacterium; species Chryseobacterium bernardetii. The sequence continues at coordinate 125,418 of NZ_CP033932.1, read as the reverse complement.
TTGATCCACTTTTGTGCTTGATCCAATTGTACCAACCCCAAAAAGTGATTGAAATAAAAAAAGCAATCTTCTGATTATCAGAAGATTGCTTGTGCTCAATGTAGACCCACAGGGATTCGAACCCCAGATGACTGAACCAAAATCAGTAGTGTTACCGCTACACCATGGGTCTGTTTTGATGTTGCAAAATTAGAAAAATTATTTGAATTACAAAAACCAAAGTTGAAAATTTATCAACTTAATTGAGTGTTGATCGGCTTATTTGCTGATAGCCAAATAATTATTTTTCGCTGGAAATTATCAAAATCAAGAAGATTTTTAATCCTAAATAATAAAATCTTATCTTTGCAAAAAAATTGGGCTCCAAAAGTTGGAGTAACCCATTAATAACTTGTCCTTAGCGTAGCAAAAGGATTATTAAACATTTTTTATGTCAAATATTGTCGCAATCGTTGGGCGTCCCAACGTAGGAAAATCCACGCTTTTTAACCGTTTATTGGAAAGAAGAGAGGCTATTGTAGATTCTACAGCCGGTGTTACCAGAGACCGTCATTACGGAAAATCTGACTGGAATGGAGTAGATTTTACCGTAATTGATACCGGAGGATATGATGTAGGTACAGATGATATCTTTGAAGAAGAGATCCGTAAGCAGGTACAATTAGCAGTAGATGAAGCTACTTCCATTATCTTTATGATGAACGTAGAAGAAGGGCTTACAGATACCGATCACGAAATTTACAGACTCCTTAGAAGATCCAACAAACCAATCTATATTGTAGTTAACAAAGTAGATTCAGCGAAGGAGGAACTTGCTGCAACAGAATTCTACCAGTTAGGAATCGAGAAATATTACACCCTTTCTTCTGCTACAGGTTCAGGAACCGGAGATCTGTTGGATGATATTGTTAAAGATTTCCCTACTACAGAATATAAAGATCCTTTCGAAGGATTGCCTAAGATCACTATTGCAGGTCGTCCGAATGTAGGAAAATCTACAATGACCAATGCTTTATTGGATGTAGAAAGAAACATTGTAACAGATATCGCAGGAACTACAAGAGACAGTATCCAGACTTTATACAATAAATTCGGTCACGAGTTTGTATTGGTAGATACAGCCGGAATGAGAAGAAAGTCTAAAGTAAATGAGGACCTGGAATTCTATTCCGTAATGAGATCTATCCGTTCCATTGAATATTCTGATGTTGTGATCATCATGGTGGATGCTACTCAGGGATGGGAATCTCAGGATATGAACATCTTCGGATTGGCACAGAAAAACAGAAAAGGAATTGTAATCCTTGTGAATAAATGGGATTTGATTGAAGACAAGCAAACCAATACCATGCGTGATTTCGAAAAATCAATCAAAGATAAAATCGGTCAGTTCCAGGATATTCCAATCCTTTTCGTATCAGCTTTAACGAAGCAGAGAATCCTTAAAGCAGTGGATGTAGCAATGCAGGTGTATGAAGACCGTAAAAAGAAGATCAAAACTTCAAAACTAAATGAAGTAATGCTTCCTATTTTCGAAAATACACCACCACCGGCGCTGAAAGGAAAATACATCAAAATTAAATATTGTGTTCAGCTTCCTACACCGTCTCCGCAGTTTGTATTCTTCTGTAATCTGCCACAGTATGTGAAAGAACCATATAAGAGATTTACTGAAAACCAGTTGAGAAAAGAATTCGGGTTTACCGGAGTTCCGATTGAAGTGTATTTCAGACAAAAATAAAAATGACTTTTTAATAAAATCTGGTGAGGGATATCCTTACCAGATTTTTTATAGATATACTTATTCTGCTGCCCATCTTTAAATTAATTTTTTAGTTGTAATTTTGCAGCAATTAATGTTTACTAACTGTAATTAAAACCTAAATCTTCATGCTTACTATTTTATCGCAAAATTTTTCCCTTGTTAACGAATGGATTAATGAACTTCGAAATGTTCAGGTTCAGCATGACCGGATGAGATTCCGAAGAAATATGGAAAGAATCGGAGAAATTGCGGCCTTTGAAATCAGTAAAGGACTGGAAGTAAGAGAAGTTGAAATTCAGACCCCTTTAGATACCATTAAAAGCAAGGAAATTGCGGTACAGCCGGTAATTACAACCATCTTAAGAGCTGGAGTCCCGTTATTTGAAGGAATCCTTAACTATCTTGACAGGGCCGACTGCGGTTTTGTAGCTGCTTACAGAAAACACGATGCCAACGACTATTTCTCCATTAAGCAAGACTATCTTACCTGTCCGAGCATTGAAGGAAGACCACTGATTGTAGCTGACCCCATGCTAGCAACCGGAGCTTCCCTGATTGAAGCTATTAAAGACCTGTTGACAAACGGAAACCCAACTCAGCTTCACATTGTAGCAGCTATTGCTTCAAGACAAGGTGTTGAAACCATTCAGAAAGCATATCCGGATGCTCATATCTGGGTAGGAGCCATTGATGAAGATTTAACATCAAAAGGATATATCACTCCGGGACTGGGTGATGCCGGAGATCTAAGCTACGGAGAAAAATTACAAAGATAATTTTAAGACAGATTCCAGAAATCTTTTATTAAACTCAATAATAAATTAGGTCGTACTTTATCCATGGGATGTTTCGTCTCCGGAAGTACGGCCAATTTTGCTTTAGGCAGGTTTCTATATACATGGGCACTTTCTTCTAGTGTTACCATACTGTCATTATCTCCCACCATGATTTGAACAGGAGTATTGATAGAAGCAAGATGATCTTTTAATGGAGGATTTTTCCCAAGGTCAATCATTAAATCAGCAATAGCAGGAAGTAATTGTTTCCATTTTGAACCATGCTGTTTTTCTAAGAGCTGGGCGTATTGTGGAACTTTTTCAAGAATAACTTCCGGGTTAAGCATTTTACTTTCTTTTAAAGCCTGTTCCTCGTTCCATTCGAATTTTGTGCCCAATGTCATAATGGAATTGACATTTTCAGGGTGTTTCATCGCATAGCAAAGAGCAACATATCCACCCATGCTGTGTCCCAGGATATATACATCCGTTAAATTATTTTTTATGCAATATTCAGTTAATTCCTGAGTATATTTTTCTATACTGATTCCATCTGAAGGAAGATCAGTATGTCCATGCCCTGAAAATAAAGGAGTATGGACGGTAAAGTATGTGGAAAGACTGTTCAGATAAGGGGTGAATATTTCAGAATGACCTAAAGCTCCATGTAATAAAATCAAATTCAACATGATATTCGTTTTTTGAAAATTAAACAAAAGAATCGGAACATGAAAATAAATAAATCATGCTTAGATTTTTTAACCTTAATGAACGACTTTGGATCTTAAAGTCAGAAGTTGGAGTTCTCCTATACATCCATCGCCATGACCAGTACACTCACTTTATTCTTACCAGCATTTAAAATCTCCCAGGCAATAGATGAAACAGTAGTTCCTGTTGTAAAAACATCATCAATCAGAAGAATATGTTTTCCTGTGATTGGCTGGGTGACCGAAAAAGTGTTAACCGTTTCAAGCCTATGCTTCTTATCCTTCAGGGCTTGGGCTTTGGAGTAATGGTTTCTCTTGATTAATTGATTGTCAAATGGGATATCATAGTATTCTGAAAGAGTTTCTGTATATAAATGAAGTTGGTTATAACCTCTTTCTCTTAATTTTTTAGGATGAAGCGGAACACTTACCAAAAGATCTGGTTTCTGATCTTTAAAATCCAATCGTTCAGTAGTCCATTCTGCAAGTATTTTTCCGGTAATTTCTCTATTTCTGTATTTCAGTTCATGAATGATTTTCCTGCTTAAACTGTCCTCTTCAAACTGAAAAAGGGCATAAGTATTCTCAACGGGGAAAAAGAGTTTGCATTGTTCTTTAACCGGATTGTTTTTGGAATAATCATAGTGCGTAAAGTGAATCTGTCTAAAACAAAGGTCACAAACCAGAAGATTAGTCTCAATAATTCTGTTGCAGTGAAGGCAGCGGTTGGGAAAGAGTAAGTCTAATATCATAAATGTGTTTTTACTAAGATATAAAATTTAAAACACACAAATGTTTTCAGATTCTCAAACTTAAAAATCTTTTTTTATCTTCTCTATGGCATTCTTCATGCTGAGGTTGAAATGCTCTTTTTCAAGTCGGACTGGAGGTGCCTGTCTTACCTCACAATCTGGAATGCTGCAGGATTCACAGGTTACTCCAACATTAATGGTTTCTAATGACGGAGATTTTATAAAACCTATTTTTTTAATCGTTTGTGGGTTTAGTAAAATTCCCAGGCAATAACTTCTGTTACTGCCGTCGGAGAAAGGGTTTTTCTGAGAAGTGGAAATAACCAGATAGCTTATTCCCTGGTCTTTATAATGAGAGATTTGAGCATCAGTCAGCGTTTCATTTTCCTTTAAATGATGAAGGTTTTTCACGGCAATCCATCTTCTGCAGTAATGTTCATTCATGGCATTGGCGTGGGGGGCCTGCTGGTGGTTAAGATGGAGCTCCTTAAGAATCTGAATCTTTTCTGAGCCTTTCTTTTTAACCAGGCATAAATAAAATAGATCCTTAATTCCCATCTCTGCAGAAAGAATGTTGGTTAAACGGTAATAAAAAGTTTCAGGAGAGTGTGTGAAACTGTTGATAAGGCTGGCAAAGTTGTCGGGTACCCATGTATTTTGCTGAAAAAATTCTGAGGTCTTTTCAATGGCTGATTCCTTTGAAATTAATAAAGCTCCCGCAAAATAAGATGCATAGAAATTATTGAGGATTTCTTCAAAACTCCCGAAGTCAAGCCAGGAATAGGTAGTAGGGCGAACTTTCAATTCCAGAACATTGAATCCGATTTCCTTAGCCATAATAAAAGTTTTCTGATCCTTCTCAAGCTTTTTGTTCAGAAGCAGTAATTTTTTCTCCGGAATAAACAAAGATCGCAGATTGTTCAGGGTACCATAGCGTTCAAAATCTTCAGATTGAATCGTATAGTCGAAATGCTCCTTAAGAATATTTTCAAGAATATCAGACTTTAAATTTTTATCAATTTGTAGATGATTTTCTTCGGTAAACTGGTTTACCTTATCTTCAATTTCCGGGAAGTAATTGTCATATAACTCCTGGAATGATCTCAAAACGGCAAAATAAAACCTTTCCTTTCCAAGATTGTAGTTCTGGGAAATTTCTATCAGCGCATTAATGAAAGCTGTTACCTTTTTAGGGGCATCGCTGATGATGCTGATAAGGTTATTCTTGTTAATTCCGAATAATTCCAAAGGAACTTCCTTGAAGAAATCAGACTGAAGGATTTCATTAAAAGGCGCGAGGCTTTTATCCAGTTTAGTAGAAACAAGATCGTCAAATGTGCAGGTCAGAGCCTCAGAAAGCTGAATGATTTTATCGTGTTTCGGATATTTCTTTCCGTTCTCAATTTCATTAAGATAAGATTTTGATAACCCGGTTTTTACTGCAAGGTCCTGCAGAGACCAGTTTTTCTTTTGTCTCTGCTGTTTCAGTTTTAGTCCGAAAACTGTTTTGATATAATCGCTTTCTGAATTCATTACTCAAATATAAATAATTAGATGCGATTATTCGCATAATAATTTTTAAATAAATTTAGCGAACGTTCGCTGTATGTGAAAATTTTTGTTTATGTTTGTAACATCAAGTCACAAAATCAATATGTTATGGAAACCAAGACTCAATTAAAAATTACAGCTCAGAAGCAGTTTGAAGAAATTTTCACTCCTGATTTGATAGATTTCCTTGTAGCGCTTCATCAGAATTTTAACAATAAAAGACTGGAACTTTTAGAAGAACGGAAAAAAACTCAGAAAGAATTTGACCAGGGAAATCTCCCAAAATTTCTTGAGGAGACAGAAGAAATCAGAAATGGAAATTGGGTATGTGCACCATTGCCGGAAGACTTACTGGACAGAAGAGTGGAAATTACAGGCCCGGTTGACCGTAAAATGATTATCAATGCTCTCAATTCAGGAGCTCTTACCTTCATGGCAGATTTTGAAGATAGCAGCTCACCAACCTGGCAAAACTGTATGGAGGGACAAATTAATCTTTCCGATGCAATTAACAGGACTATTGATTTTGTTAATGAAGAAGGGAAGGCATACAAGCTTAATGAAAAGACAGCTGTTTTATTGGTCCGCCCAAGAGGATTACATCTTCCTGAAAAACATATTAAGATTAATGGCGAAGAAGCATCAGGATCTTTGACTGATTTTGGAATTTATTTTTTCAGGAATGCAAAAAAGCTGTTGGAAAAGGGAAGTGGTCCATACTTCTATCTTCCAAAATTAGAACATTATAAAGAAGCAAGATGGTGGAATGAAGTATTTACCTTTGCTCAGGAATATCTGGGAATTCCACAGGGAACTGTTAAAGCAACTGTTTTAATAGAAACGATTACAGCCTCATTTCAGATTGATGAAATTTTATATGAATTAAAAGAGCATAGCTCCGGCCTGAACTGCGGAAGATGGGATTATATCTTTTCATATATCAAAAAATTCAGGAACCTTCCGGAATTTATCGTACCGGATAGAGATCAGGTAACTATGACTTCGCCCTTTATGAGCGCCTATTCAAAAAGAGTAATTGAAGGCTGTCATAAGAGAAATGTTCATGCTATGGGAGGAATGGCAGCTCAGATTCCTGTAAAAAATGATGATGAAGCCAATAATACCGCTTTTGAAAAAGTGAGAAGTGATAAAGAAAGAGAGGTGAAAAATGGTCATGACGGAACATGGGTAGCACACCCTGCATTGGTTTCGGTTGCTAAAGATATTTTTGATCAGCATATGCCTTCAAAAAACCAGATTGATAAAAAATTTGAATACAATATAGAGGAAAGTGACCTGCTTGAAATTCCAAAAGGAGATATTACAGAGAAAGGAGTGAGAAAAAATATCAATGTAGGAATTCTTTATCTCGAAAGTTGGCTGATGGGAACCGGTGCCGCTGCTATTTATAATCTGATGGAAGATGCTGCTACTGCTGAAATTTCAAGAACACAGATCTGGCAATGGCTGAAAAATGAAGCCGTATTAAGTGATGACAGAACATTAACCCGCAATATGGTTCTTCAGTGGGAATCTGAAGAAATGGAAAATATTGAAAAATATGTAGGAGAAGCCCGCTTTAAGAATGGAAAATTTAATCTGGCCAAAGAACTTTTCAATGAACTGATATTCTCGGAAAAGTTTGAAGAGTTTTTAACCTTAAAAGCCTATCCATTTATATAATTTAAGCTGAGAGTGAAAGTATTTGAAAGCTTTGAAATCCAATATCCTAACCATAACTGAACAAACAAAATCCAAATATTATGAAAACAAGACAAGAACAAATCCAGGCTTTAGAGCAAGATTGGCTGACAAATCCACGCTGGAATGGCGTAAAAAGACCTTATACAGCAGAAGAAGTGTTGAAACTTCGCGGTTCTTATAAAATTGACTATACTATTGCGACAGAAATGTCTAAGAAATTCTGGGAAAAATTAAATGCCCAGGATTATGTGGCGGGACTTGGTGCTTTAACAGGTAATCAAGCCGTGCAGGAGGTAGATGCAGGTTTAGAAGCAATCTATCTTTCAGGATGGCAGGTAGCAGCAGATGCCAACTTATCTGGAGAAATGTATCCGGATCAGTCTTTGTACCCTGCGAATTCAGTGCCTTCTGTAGTGAAAAAAATTAATAATGCTTTATTAAGGGCAGATCAGGTTCAGTCTGTAAGCGGAGCCGGCGATAAAGAATATCTTGTTCCTATTATTGCAGATGCTGAAGCAGGTTTTGGAGGAAATCTGAATGCATTTGAACTGATGAAGCAGATGATAGAAGCTGGTGCTGCTGCTGTACACTTTGAAGATCAGCTTTCTTCAGCTAAAAAGTGCGGACATTTAGGAGGAAAAGTATTAGTGCCTACCCAGGAGGCTGTCAATAAATTGATTGCAGCTCGTTTGGCAGCAGATGTATTGGGTGTTCCAAGTATTATTATTGCAAGAACAGATGCTGATGCAGCAGATTTATTAACTTCGGATATTGATGACAGAGATAAAAAATTTGTAACAGGAGAAAGAACTTCTGAAGGGTTTTATGTAGTTAAAAATGGTGTGGAGCAGGGAATAGACAGAGGATTGTCTTATGCACCCTATGCGGATCTGATCTGGATGGAAACTTCAAACCCGGATCTTGAACAGGCTAAAAGATTTGCTGATGGAATTCATGCACAGTTTCCTGGGAAAATGCTTGCTTATAACTGTTCACCTTCTTTCAACTGGGCAGCTAAATTAAGTGTGGAAGAAATGTCTTCTTTCCGAGAAGAACTGGCAAAAATGGGATATAAATTCCAGTTTATTACTCTGGCAGGATTCCACGCTCTGAATACAGCAATGTTTGAGCTGGCCTTGGCCTATAAAGAAAGAGGTATGGCCGGATATTCAGAACTTCAGGAACGTGAATTTGCTTTACAGCAAAAAGGATTCAGAGCAGTAAAACATCAGTCTTTTGTAGGAACAGGATACTTTGATGAGGTTCAGAATATTGTTACCAACGGATCTTCTGCTACTGTAGCAATGAAAGACTCTACAGAAACGGCACAGTTTCATTAAAATTCAGTTTTTTGCATTATACATATTTTCGAAGCTCTCCCAAGAACAAGGGAGAGCTTTATGTTAGTGGGAATTCTTTTAAATGATAAGATAAGGATTTCTATCTTCATTAAATCTAAAAAAAACAGAATGATTGTGAATGGAAAATTATACTATATTTGGACACTGAAAAAAGTGAATTAAAAAAATTATATATCATAATGAAACTAATTAAATTATTTTTTATTGCAGCAGGATTAACTTTAACTGCTAATACTGTAAATGCACAACAGAAAATTGGAAGTGTAAACACCGCAGATATTTTTGAAAATATGGCTGAAGTGAAATCAGCTGGGGATGCTGTTGATAACCTTACTAAATCTAAACAGACCGAAATTGATAAAGTTATCAGTGAATATCAGACCAAATTGACAGCAGCACAGGAAAAGGAAAAGACATTAACTACTGCTAATAAAGATGCTGTAACTAAAGAATTGGTTGCTGCACAGACAGAATTAGATAATCTGGGTAAAAAAATAGAAGACGCAAGAGCACAGGCTGCTAAGGAAATTTCTAATAAGCAAAATGAATTGTTTACTCCAATACAGCAAAAAGTAAAGGATGCTATTTATGCAGTATCTAAAGAAAAAGGTCTGAATTATGTATTCGATATTTCAGCGAGAGGCTCAAATCTTATCTATACTGAAGGAGGGGAGGATATTACTGAAGTGGTAAAAGCAAAACTGGGAGCTACTGCTAAACCGGCAGCAGGAAAAACTAAAAAATAAATTCAAGCTATTGAATATCATAAAACGGAATCAGACCCATCTGGTTCCGTTTTTTTTATACACTAAATATGAATTTTGTAGAGATAATCATGGGGAACCTTTTATTTTAAATCCTAAATTTGAGTAAATATTTCAATGAGATGAGTTTAGTGTATGAAAAACAGATCAAAGTAACGGAAGAGCATATTGATCAGAATAACCACGTCAATAATGTGCAATATGTACATTGGGTAGAAGAAGCAGCAGCTGAACATTGGGATCTTTTAAAACATAAAACAGAGTATGAGAATGATGTATGGATGCTGCTGGATCATCATATCCGTTACAAAAAACAAGTGTATCTGAATGATATAATCACAGTAAAAACTTACCCGCAGGTTCCGGAAGGAGCTAAGCAGCCAAGAAAAGTAGAGTTCTATTGTAATGATGAACTGGTGGTGGACTCAAGTACATTGTGGGTTCTGTTTGATACAGAAGCCAAAAAAATAAAAAGGCTGGAGAGTAATTGGCTGGAGAAATTAGCCGTGAAAATTAATTAAACCTTATTTGAAAATCATTGTAATAGAAACAGTCTTTTCTTTGTTAAGCGGTTTTGTCATATCTTTGCAATATGATACGTATTACAAAAATTTTTACATTCGAAACAGCCCACGTACTGTACAACTACGATGGGAAATGTAAAAATATGCATGGACATTCCTATAAGCTGTTTGTCACAGTAAAAGGAAAACCGATTAATGATATTGATAACCCTAAAAATGGGATGGTAGTTGATTTCGGAGATATCAAAAGTATCGTAAAATCTGAGATCGTAGACGTTTGGGATCACGCAGTGCTTTTAAATGCACTTACTCCCCATAAAGAACTGGGGGATGATCTTGAACAGAAAGGCCATAAAGTAATCTATTGCAGTTTTCAGCCAACCTGTGAAAATATGCTGTATGCCATTGCCGCTAAAATAAAATCAAGACTTCCGGAAGGTATTTCTCTCGCTTATCTTAAACTTCATGAGACAGAAAACTCTTATGGAGAATGGTTTGCAGAAGACAATAAGTAATAATTATCCCATAAAGCTCACAAGGTGTTAAAAACAACAATTAATTTAGAACCTGGTAAAAAAGTATACTTTGCTTCAGATCAGCATTTCGGTGCTCCTACTCCTAAAGAAAGTAAGGCACGTGAAGAAAGGTTTATACGATGGATGGATCAGATCAAGGAAGATGCACAGGTTTTATTTTTAATGGGTGACCTTTTTGACTTCTGGCATGAATGGAAACATGTTGTGCCTAAAGGATATGTTCGTGTTTTGGGGAAGATTGCAGAACTCAAAGACAGAGGAATCCATATTTATTTTTTTGTGGGAAACCATGATCTTTGGATGAAAGATTATCTTGAAGAAGAAATCGGTTGTACGGTTTTTTACCAGAAACAGTATTTTGAAATGGGTGGGAAGCAGTTTTTGCTCGCTCATGGAGATGGGCTCGGGCCGGGTGATAAAGGATATAAAAGAATGAAAAAAGTCTTTACCAATCCAATTGCACAGTGGTTTTTCAAATGGCTTCATCCGGATATTGCAATGAAAGTGGCTCTGTATCTTTCACAAAAAAATAAAATGATCTCCGGCGAAGAAGACAAAGCATTCTTAGGAGAGGATAAAGAATTTTTGATTATTTATTCCAAAGAAAAACTGAAAAACCAGCAGATTGATTATTTCGTATACGGACATCGTCATCTTCCTATGGTATTGGATTTAGGGCAAAATTCAAAATATATTAACCTGGGAGACTGGATTTCTTATTTTACCTATGGCGTCTTTGAAAAAGACTTTGAACTGAAAACTTTTGAGAAATAAAACAAAAAATTACCCCTAAAAAGAGGTAATTTGAGAATGAGTGGGGGACTCATTCTGTTTTTAATCCATATTCCGGTTAAGTACTTGCAAGAAGTTTACCAAAGTCAGATTCTGATATTAAAAAAACATTAAATAAAAATATTTTATCCCGATAATTACTTTATAATGAAGTAATAATAAGATTGAAAAAATTATGGAACCGAAAAATATATTCAACATACAAACTGAACAGGATTTCCTGGAGGCATCATTGAAAACATTTCGTTATCAGTATGAAAATGTTGAGATATATAGGAAGTTTGTAGATTTTCTGAACATCAGCCCGGATGAAGTGAACGATTTGTCTAAAATCCCTTTCCTGCCAATTGAAATGTTTAAGAATCACCAGATTCTGGATAAGAATGTAACTACAGAACTTTTTTTTCAGAGTTCCGGAACTACACAGATGAATCTTTCCAGGCATTTCATTGCAGATACAGGTTTATATGAAGAAAGTATTTACAAAAGCTTTGAACAATTCATTGGAAAGCCGGAGGATTTTATTTTCCTTGGGCTGCTTCCAAGTTACCTGGAAAGACAGAACTCTTCATTGATCTATATGGTAGATTATCTGATGAAGAAATCAGCAAAACCTGAAAACGGATACTTCCTTTACAATCATTCCGATCTTTTCAGTCTTTTAAACCAGTTACAGGATAAAAAAGTAATCCTTTTCGGAGTTTCTTTTGCTCTGTTAGATTTCCTAGACTACTGTCATTCCGAGAGAAGCGGGGAATCTCTAAATATTCTTGAAAACCTGATTGTTATTGAAACTGGTGGAATGAAAGGCCGAAAAGAAGAAATGACAAAAGATGAACTTCTGAAAATTTTGCAGAAAGGTTTCAGAACAGATAAGATCTACTCAGAGTATTCAATGACGGAATTGTTATCTCAGGCATATTCCCTTGGAAATAACGAATATCAATGTCCTAATTGGATGAGAGTTAAAATCAGAAATGCAGAAGATCCTTTTTCTTATGAAAAAGAAGGCAGAACAGGAGCTATCAACATCATTGATTTGGCCAATACCTATTCCTGCTCCTTTATTGCAACTCAGGATCTGGGCAAAATAGTAGGTGATAAATTTCAGGTACTAGGAAGAATAGACCATTCCGATATCCGGGGTTGTAGTTTATTGGTCAGTTAAAAGATTTGTAATCCGTAATGTTAGATTTCTTAAGGGTTGCTGAATCTCAATCTTAAAATTTCATATTCAAGCTCTGAATTATGCTCAAAATAGAAGAACTTGTTCACGCATACATCCATACACACTGCGATTTTGAAAAGGAACTCGTACTGACTAATTATTTCCAGGCAGATTGGGAAGCCGATATTCTCATTATTGATACGGAAGGAATGAGCCATGAAATTGAGATCAAGCTTTCGAAAAGTGATTTCAAAAACGATTTCAAAAAATCATATCTCAATAAAGATACAGGAGAAAAATTCCTGAAGCATGATAAAATTTCCTGTGGAGACTATGTCTGCAATGCTTTCAGTTTTCTGTTACCGATGGGAATGGTAGATTCAGTCCTTATTCCGGAGCATTGTGGTATCATTGAATTTTATCATAATGAAGATACCTGGGATACAGAGTTTTATATAGTTCGTCCACCCAGAAAACTTCATCAGGATTCTTACTGGAAGCTGAATGATAAAGACCTCTTCATCCGAAGAATGGCCTTGAATCTGCTTCAGCGTAAAATGGAAATCAAAGGGAAGCATGAAGAACTGATCTTCAAAAATCCTTTCGAACTTAAAAATAAAAAGTAATAGAAGTCATTTCTTCTGAACAGAATGAAACTGAAGAAAATATATTGACTTACAGGTTTCAAAAGTCTGTTAGACACTATTCCACATAACTACATAGTTCTTACTTATCAGCGACAAAGACACTCGCCTTTGACCTCAAAAAAAATAAAATCTTTCTGACAACTTTGCGTTAAAACACGGTCTTATAAAAACAAAAAAAAATCCCATCTATGGACTGCCCCCAAAAAGTTAGACACTTTTTAGGGGCATTTTTTTATGTATAGAAAAGAAAAATTTAGCGTTGCTTTCAAATTAGAATGTATTAACCTCCACAAAAATTCTCATCGTTCAATTGGATCTATAGCAACAGAGAAAGGATTTAACGAAAGTAATCTACGCAAGTGGATGGGCTTTTATAATAAGTACGGAATCTCGGGTTTACAACCAAGAAGAAATAAGATCTATTCTGTGAATTTCAAGGTTAAAGTTTTAAAAACTATCGAAATAGAACATATCTCACAAAGAGAAGCATGTATCCGATTTGATATCGCAGCTCAATCTACCGTGCTGAATTGGCAAAGGGATTACGAAAAAAGTGGTATTTTAGGATTAAAGAATAAACCTAAAGGAAGGCCCTGTATTATGAGTGATTACAAGCGTAAAAAAAGAAAGTCTGATAAGCCATTGACCAGAGAAGAAGAACTTTTATTGGAAAACGAAAGATTGCGAGCTGAAATTGATTTTCTAAAAAAGTTAGACGCCTTAACTCTCAAAAAGAACAAGCAGAGGCCATCGAAGGATTAAGGCGAAAATATAATCTGTCGCTCCTGCTGGATTGTACAGGTATGGCCAGAAGTAGTTTCTATTACCATCAGAAAGCTCTTAATAAAAAGGATAAGTATGGAAAAGTAAAAACTTTGATCAAACAGATTTATCATAGGCATAAAGGTCGATTTGGATACCGTCGTATTACTTTGATGATGAAACAGCAAGGAATTGTAATTAATCATAAAACGGTCTTAAGACTAATGAAGGCACTGGGATTGAAAAGTATCATTAGGGTTAAGAAATACAGATCTTACCGGGGAGAGCAAGGCAGGATAGCACCAAATATTCTGGAGAGGAACTTTAAGGCAGATCAGCCAAACAGAAAATGGGCCACTGATGTGACAGAGTTTAACGTATCAGGCAGTAAATTGTATCTTTCGCCGATAATTGACCTTTACAATGGCGAGATTATCAGTTATGATCTCTCGGAAAGGCCTGTCTTTGCGCAGGTTATGAATATGCTCAAAAAAGGGTTTAGAAAGATTAAGAATACTGAAAACCTCATTATCCACTCTGATCAAGGCTGGCAATATCAAATGAAAACCTATCAGCACATGTTAAAAGAAAAAGGCATTATCCAAAGTATGTCCCGCAAAGGAAACTGCCTTGATAATGCGGTAATAGAAAACTTCTTTGGAACTTTAAAATCTGAAATGTTCTATATTAAGAAATTTAAAACCATTGATGAACTCAAAAAAGAAATAAAGAAGTATATCAATTACTATAATAACGACAGAATAAGACTTAATCTAAAAGGAAAGAGTCCGGTACAGTACCGAACTCTTTCATATAATAATATTGTTTAATTTTGTCTAAACTTTTGGGTGCAGTCTACTATGACAGGATTTTATAATAATGTATTGTTCTGAAAATTAATTAGTCAGCTACTTCTGCAGTATCTCTCTGAAGTAAGAATTTGTAGATCAATCCACCTACAATTCCACCAAGAATTGGAGCTACCCAGAACAGCCAAAGTTGTGACATAGCCAGCCCGCCCGCAAAAACAGCCTGTGAAAGAGATCTTGCCGGGTTTACAGAAGTATTGGTAATTGGGATTGAGATCAGGTGAATCAAAGTAAGTGCAAGACCTATGGCAATACCTGCAAACTTTCCATTAGCCCATTTATCTGTAGCTCCCATAATAACGATAAGGAAGAAAGCCGTTAATAGGAACTCCGCAAGGAATGCTGCCCCCATGCTGAATGCTTTTCCGTTATAGACTGCTTCTCCATAAAAATTGGTAGCAAAAGCTCCCGGTGCAGAGAAGTCTACAGCTCCGGCTCCGTTAAGGATGGTGTATAAACATCCCGCTGCAACAATAGCCCCAAGACATTGCGCTACAATATAAGGGATAAGATCTTTCGCAGAAAATCTCCCTCCCGCTAAAAGCCCGAAAGAAACTGCCGGGTTAAAGTGCCCACCGGAGATATGGCCCACGGCATAAGCCATTGTAAGAACAGTAAGGCCGAAGGCTAGAGCAACCCCTAGAAGCCCGATGCCAATATCAGGAACACCAGCAGCAAAAACGGCGCTCCCGCAACCTCCGAAAACAAGCCAAAATGTGCCGAAAAATTCAGCAAAAAGTTTTTTTATCATATTGTTTATTTTTAAAATGTAACTCAAATGTAGAATTTATATCTTAAAGTAAAAAGTTAAAACTGAAAAATTATTTCAAAATTATAGGAATAAAAATTACAAATTCAACAAATTGGTTTGATGTTTGTTTGGGACTTATCGGGATACTGTTGTGATTGCTGTTGAATGAGCTAACATAATTGTTTTATCCTTCGTTAGTAATTTAAAGTGGTGGTTAATGAGAAAGTTTCTTTGTGTGGTCTTTGTACCTTTTATGTATAGTTTACATTATTCGCAGATGGCAAAAAAGGCCCTTCCCTGCTATGATCTTACAACTGTTTTAAAGGTTGAGCCTACTGCGCTTTACAAACCACACCTTGATGCCTCCAAAAGTTTTGGAGTACAATTACTGAAGGATTCTAAAACCGTACAAAAATATATTAATAAAGGAAAGTTCCATAAAATAAAGAAATCCGGAAAGGGATACCAGGTTCAGAGGCTTGATTACAGTAGAGCTTATATGGTTTCAAAAGCAAAAACCACTCTGGAAAATATCGGTTCGAGATTCAGTAAAGCAACAAAAGGAGCCACATTTACCGTTTCATCCATTACCCGGACACTGGAAGATCAATGCAGATTAAGAAGGGTAAATTCTAATGCATCATTGGGAATCAGCTCGCATAACTACGGAAATTCCTTTGACATCTCTTATGTAAGATTCAATAATGTTCTTAAATATAACCCGAAAATGGAAGTGGCTCTAGAAAAAGTTTTAAAACATTATGCAGATGCCGGTAGAATTTACTACATAAAAGAGAAACAGCAAAGCTGTTATCATATTACAGTGCGGAATTATTAATTAAATTCCTACTTGCACAGCATGTTTAGTTTGTATAATTTTATACAGCTAAAAACCATGCTTATGACAACATTAAACATTGTAGATTATTTACTTCCCGTAGAAGAGTGTAAAGCTGCTGTAGACGAATGGGAGCTTTGCCGTGGCAATTTTACCAGAATGAAAGATTTAATTCCTACCAATTATGTCTTTAATATTGCTGATGGCCCTCTCAGTTGGATGAAAAGCTATAGAGACTATCCTGAATTCTGCGCAGCAATGGGAATTTGGAAAGATCAGGTGATCCTGATTTTTTATCCCATGAACGAAAAGGGAGACAGAATAGATCAAAGAGAATATCCTTACAGCGTTCTTACTGAGCTTGATGAAGATTTAAAACTTCAGGAAATTCAGGAGTATACTATTGTTAAAAATGCTATTCTTTCCAAGGGACTTCAAAAAGTAGAGCAAAATTCAGATATGGCTTTTCCTATATCCAATAAGCCTACCCTGGATCAGGACATTGCTATAGAAGCTATTGAGACCTGGAGAGAATCTGGAATGGATTGGTTTTATAAAGAACATGAGGAATCCAAAGGATTGGGAATTTTTAAAAGATTTTACGTGCCTACAGCAGATCTATGTCTTTCTGATGAAGGGCTGAGAGCAATTAAATGTTCCTTCGGGCTTAAATACAATAAAGTATACGGAAAAATGTTGGTAACTCTAATCTTCATTTCTTTCTATGAAGATCTTCAAAACTCACAACGTGCACAAACCATTTCCAATATGTATGACTGGGCAAAACCATGTCCGCCTATCTGCCGTATACCTGGAATGGAGGGTGAATTTTAAAATAATACCCTGAAAGAGTGGCAGATCTTTATAAGACGATTTTATTCCTGAACTATGGATTGCTTCTTACCGTTATAGTGTTGGGAGCTGTTAAACACCGCATATTAAATCCTAAAGAAAAGCAGTATTTTTATTGTATTGCTTTTCTGTTCTTTATTGAACTGTTGAATCTGGCACTGCCTTATGTTTTCAGGCTTGATGATACCTCATTTCTCTATCCGTTCTACATTGGCGGAGAGTTTTTCTTACTGACCGGTTTATTTATCAGAAAGCTGGATTGGCCCAAATACCTTTTGGGATTGGGAGGCATAATTGCAGCGGGTTTCATGATCTCGAAATACGGGTTTGATTATCCTGCTAATGCCGATATTGCAAAGGTTGTTTCCAATATAATAATTATCTGTCTATCTGGTATTACATTAATAAGTGAGATCAAAAAAACATCTGTTCAGAACCGTTTTCTTTGGGTAGATGCCAGTATTTTTTTCTATTATTCCGTGTCAGTTTTCATTTTCGTTATCCAGCATCAGATTGTTAACCTTTCAGAAAATAATTATTATTTACTTTTCACGGCCAATAATATTTTATCCAGTATTCTGTACTGTTCACTTTTATATACTTTTATCCGATTAAAGAAGTAACCTTAAATATCAACCTTTTGATCCTTATAATTGTTACCATAGCAATTATAGTATCCTTTATCATGTTTGCTTACAGGGCTTTTATAAGCAGGATTATGAAAGAGAAAAATGCACAGCATGAGGCAGAAGTTCTTCATCAGAAAAAGCTGGTGTTAGAGAACATCAAAGCACAGGAAGAAGAAAGAAAAAGAATTGCCGTGATGATTCATGATGATATAGGAAACAGATTGAATATTCTTTCCTTATGGCTTAATAATCTGGATACAAAAGGTGATGAGGTGATTAAAAAAAATATCCACAGTCAGATGTCTTCACTGGTTGATGCTGCCAGGGGTATTTCCCACTCATTATATCCTGTTAATCTGGAATCGGTGGGGCTGGTTTTGTATACAGAGGAGCTCATTGCGAATCTTTCCCATAAGATTAATATTTCCCTGCAGGTAATGCCCGGATATGAAAAGAAGGATATCTTTGTGGAAGTACAGCTGTATCGTATTATTCAGGAATTTACCACCAATGTAATCAAGCATTCTAATGCCACAGATTTGTGGATTTATATAAAAGATTATCCGCAGAACATGGCCGTTGTTATTTCTGATAACGGACAGGGGTTTGAGTATGAAGAAGTAAAAAAAGGCATGGGAATCAAAAATATTGAATCCAGGATCAAGTCTATGAATGCCATTCATAAATGGAAAAAATCTTTTTTAAATAAAGGAAGTCGTTTAATTATTAAAATTCCGAAATATCATGAGTTCCCAAATCAAAATAGCACTGATTGATGATGAACAGCTGATCCTTGAAGGGGTAAAAATGCTGCTGTCTAATGAAAAAAACATATCCGTATGCCTTACCGCAGATAACGGACCTGATTTTATAGAATATCTGGGAAGGCTTTCAGGAAAAGAGTTTCCAGATATTGCTCTGGTAGATGTTCAGATGAAGCCTATGAATGGTTTTGAACTGGTGGAAATTCTTAAAGAAAAATATCCCGATCTTAAAATCATTATTCTTTCTTCCCATTATAAAACATCTATCCTGGGATATATGGTTAAACTGGGGGTTTCAGCTTTCCTTCCTAAAAATTCAGATAAGAAAACATTTATCGAAGCCATTACAATGGTTCATAAAAACGGAGTCTTTTTTACCGCTGAAGACCATCAGATGTTGTTTACCTATATGAATAGCTCTGCCAAGAAAAATTCTCTCTTTGAGACCGAAGATGAATTATCCGAAAGAGAAAAAGATGTTGTAAAACTGATCTGCCAGGAATTTACCAACAATGAAATAGGAGAAAAACTTTTCATCAGCCCCAGAACTGTTGAAAGCCACAGGCAGCGTATCCTCGAAAAAATTGGAGCTAAAAACACGGTGGGAATAGTTATTTATGCCATTGTGAACAATATCTACTCTCTTGAAAAAATATAATTTGATTCCGTAGAAATACGGAATTTTTTATTTGGTACTTTCCACTCTAGCCAGACTGCACTTTCTTCCGTTATTTTGAAATATCTCTTTTAGGGATTTTAATAAAAACATAAATGAACAGAGAAGATCTGTAATAAAAAATTAACAAAAGAATGAATGGCAGTAGAGTGATTTCCGTCGGAATTTTCTTTGACGGCACGGGAAATAATGGAATAAATGCACTTTCATCAGATAAACCGCTGAATAATAACGAAAGCTATCATGGTGCATTTACCAATATCTATAAATTGTATAAAGCATTTACCGGTAATGAGAAAATATACATTGAAGGAATAGGAACCGTTTCAGGAGGGGAAGACAGCAATTTTGCAATGACCACATGTGCGAACCCGCCTTATGGAAAAGGATACTCATCAGATGATAAACTTCAGAAAGCTGAAAGTTTTGTAGAGAAAACTATTGAAGGGGGAGACTGTGAGTATCATTTTTACCTGTATGGCTTTGGAAGAGGAGGAATGCTGGCCAGAACTTTTAGCCATTGGTTATTTTCAAATTATCCTTTTACTAAGATCAGAGTAAAGTTTTTGGGAGTTTTTGATACGGTAGAATCAAAACCATTTAATACCTATGATCTGAGTGTAGCCCATCAGGTAGAAAACGGGCTTCATATCTGTGCAATGAACGAATGCAGATTCTTTTTTCCGCTGACAGGCTTTTTTGAAAATTCAAAAATGATGCAGGATTACAAATTCCGGAACAATGCTTCCGTGTGGAAAGAGATTTTTGTTCCGGGTGCTCATGCCGATATCGGTGGTGGCTATCTGGAAGGACCGCAATCCGTATATATATCTACAGATTTCGCCAATACAGATGACCTGCTTAATTATATCCAAAATATAAGAAACGGAAAAACAGATATTGAAGGAAATAAAGTATGGGACACCTTACTTTCAAAATTCGGAGTGGAAAGAAAGGATGCCTTTTCTAAAGCCTATGTGTGCAGAGATAAAGTTTACAATGAACTTTCAAAACTCTATGGGAAACTGATGTTGCACGAAACCAATGCAATTTCTCCCGTCTTTATATCAGGAAAAGATTTTGAAACAGATTATCACAGACACCCTGAATTAGAAGGTTTGTATACCGAAATGCTGGCTTATATAAAAGAGCTTTCGGCAAGTAGAAAACCAGTTTATAATTACAGTAAACTTGCTGATTATATTCATATTTCAGCCAATTTCGGACTTTGTCACAGTGGTTTGTCAAAACGGTCAGAATATGAAATGAATGTTGAACTTCTCAACAATGGATTGAATGTTTCAAGCAGTACTATTGTAGATCAGAAAAGCCATGCGAGACTTTCTGCTGAACTCCATCTTCCTGAAGACACCTTCCTAACCGATTTTCTATATGGAACAAGTGTTCCTAATAATGATATCTGGACTCGTTCAATTATCAGGACTCCGGCAACAAAGCTGGATAAAATCAATAATTAGGGTTACTCCTTATTTAGTTTTAAATTTTAGGTTAGGGAACATTTTAAGTAATGTTCCCTTTTACTTTTAATGTACATGATTCAATTGGGTATAACTACTGAATTTTATATTTGGTATTTTATACTCTAGCTTTTAATTCTTAGTTCCTGTTACTTTGATCCGTTTATAATATGATGCTTCATAATAAATAGGAACAGAGCAGATTTTTAAACCTTAATATAAAAATGAAATAACACCAAATATAGAAACAATGGAAAAAACACTTATCCAAAAAACAGGAACTGTAACGTATCAAATTGAATTTGATTTTACATCAGATGAACAACGGGAAATATTGCAATATCTTCAGGTTAATAATTACAGATTATTAGGATATAAAGGAGCAGTCGGAATCAATCAGGTTTTTTCGGGGGTGCCTGTTTGGTTTTCTATACCTTATGATAATGTATTTGGATTGTTAGAAATTGATTGTGAGCCCAGATACAAAGTCTATGTTTTCAATAAAGCAGATGTCAGCGTCAATACTACAATTATAATGCAGGCATTATCAGATGAAATTCCTTTAGGAGCAAGGGTGGAGTTTAATTCAGATGGCTCTTTTCGCACAGTTGCAGGCGGCACGGAAGGAGAGATCACTGTACAGAATAACAGACCACCGGGCACTCCACCTGTAACAATAGGACTGGCAGCAAAAGTAAACGGACAATATCAGCCTTTCTGTGCCTTTATATGTAACTCACAGGGAAACGTAAGTATGAGGCCTAATGAAAGGATAATTTTGTTTGCCTCTCAGACCAATATGACCTCCGGTTCAATAACAGGCCATACTACAAATTCCGGATGTAGCTTTATGTTCAGTACTCAGAATATAAATTATAATTTACGGATGCTCCCAACAACTCATGGAATTACACATGTTCCCGGGGCACCTCCTGTAATGCCTGTGTCTTCAGGAACATCATTGGTCCCTATTCTTAATAATTTTTAAAATAAATTCTGTTGGAAGAATCATTCTGTAAAACTGATCATTTTGGTCAGTTTTTTTATTTCTGGGCTATTCATTTCTTTTTCCGTATTTTTGCCCCCGGAAATTCATTATTCATTACTAATTATTAATTAAGATGCTTTCGGTTCAAAGTTTAGGATTACATCATTCAGGAAATTATTTATTTCAAAACGTCAATTTCACTATCAAAAAGGATGATAAGGTAGGGCTCGTAGGAAAAAACGGAGCGGGAAAATCTACTTTATTGAAAATGCTGTCCGGAGAAATTAATTTCTACGAAGGAGAAGTTGTAACAGAAGGAAGTATTACCATTGGTTTCCTGAAGCAGGACCTTGATTTTGTAAAAGGAAGAACGGTTTGGGACGAAACCATGCAGGCTTTTGAGCAGATTAACGCATGGAAAAACGAGCTTGAGGAGGTTAACCACCAAATGGCAACAAGAACAGATTACGAAAGTGATTCCTACACGGATTTAATTAATAAAATGACCGAGCTGAATGACCTTTTAATGAACCATGATGCCTACAATCTGGAAGGTGATATGGAAAAAGTGTTATTTGGTTTAGGATTTAAAGCTGATGATTTTCAAAAGATCACCGATGAGTTTTCAGGAGGATGGAGAATGAGAATCGAACTGGCAAAGCTGCTTCTTCAAAAGAATGACATTATGCTTCTCGATGAGCCTACCAACCACCTGGATATGGAATCTATTATCTGGCTTGAAAACTTCCTTAAAGATTATCCGGGAGCCATTGTTCTGGTGAGTCACGATAAACAGTTTATGACAGCCGTTTGTAACCGGACTTTTGATATCAACAATAGGAAAGTTGACGATTATAAAGCCAACTACACTAAATATCTTATAATGCGTGAAGACCGCCGTGAAAAACTGATTCAGGCTAAAAAGAATCAGGATGCGGAAATTAAGCAGATGGAAGATAATATTAATAAGTTCCGTGCAAGTGCTACTAAAGCCTCTTTTGCACAGTCGCTTATTAAAAAACTGGACAAAATTGAACGTATTGAAGTGGATAATGAAGACGTTTCAAAATTCAATATCCGTTTCGTGCAGTCTATGGTTCCGGGGAAAGTGATTTTTGAAGCTGTAAATCTTGGAAAAGCTTACGGTCAGAAGCAGATCTTTGACAACGTGGACTTCATTGTTCAGAGAGGAGACAGAATTGCACTTTTAGGACAAAACGGACAGGGGAAAACAACATTAGCTAAAATTTTAGCAGGAGATATTAAAGATTATTCCGGAAGCTGGAATCTGGGACACAATGTAAACATCGGATATTTTGCCCAGAATCAGGAAGAGGTTTTAACCCCTAACAAAACAGTTCTTGAAGAAGCAGAAGATGCCGCTACAGAAGAAACAAGACCTAGGGTAAGAGATTTATTAGGATCTTTCCTGTTTCAGGGAGATGCAGTAACAAAGAAAACAAAAGTGCTTTCCGGAGGAGAAAGAAACCGTCTGGCACTTTGTAAACTATTGCTTCGTCCTTTCAACACGCTGATTATGGACGAACCTACCAACCACCTTGATATTCAGTCTAAGGAGATCATTAAGCTAGCGTTACAGAATTTTGAAGGTACATTGATTGTAATTTCTCACGACAGGGAATTCCTTCAGGGACTGTGTGATAAGATCTATGAATTCCGCGACGGGAAAATGAAAGAATTCCTGGGCGATATCAACGAATATCTTGAGTACAGACAGAAAGAAAGCATCAGGGAAATCTCTGCGGAAAAGGCGAAATTGCATGGTGATGTGAAGGAAGAACCTAAAAAAGTAGAAGAGAAACCAGTTGTTAGTACCAGTCAGACATCTAATATCATCAGTAAAGAACAGAAAAATATTCAAAATAAAATCAAGAAAGTAGAAGAAAAAATTTCCGAACTTGAAGTTAAAGTAGAAGAAATGGAAGCTTCATTTGCTAAAGAAAACCCTTCCGATGAAACTTTAGAAAAATACAATAAAGCTAAAGAAGAACTGGACAACGCTTTGCAGGAATGGGAATACTTAGGAACCCAACTTGATTAATAGGAAATACTAAAATTCGGGATCTGGAATACAGGTCCCGAATTTTTTTTACCTGATATTGAGGCCATCATAATCAATAATTACCCATTTGTATCTTAACTAAGAAGCTCGCAAAAACATCTCTAAATGGGAACTTTTCGCTCGTAAAGGGGTAATACTCAGCAAATGAAAACTAATAACAACATGGCTGAATGGAATGGCCCTTCGAACAGAAATACACAGAATAACTTTCAATTTTTCCTTTGCGTTTCTTAGCGCTAAAGAATCAAAAAATGGATCTGATTTGAATTTAAGGTAAATAATAGTAACACCAAACCAAAATTAACACGAAGTATTAAATTATTTTCATAATTTTGAATCATGATTAAAGAAAGCAGAAACTTAAAAGTATTTATCTCCAGGCTGTTGTTTGGAGTATACTTCATCGCGATGCTTTCTCAGAGCTTTCACCATCACGAATCTGTAGATTATTTTAAAGCATTTAACTTTAAAAAAGTCGAAAATTCTGTAACGAAAGCCATTACTAAAGAGAAAGCGGGTGACTGTCTGGCCTGCCACTTTTTGGTGACCGGGCACACATTAGCTCCTGAAGAATTCAGCTTTAGCTTTGAGCATTATACGCACGAAGTAAAGCAGATGATCGCTATTCAGGAAAAAATCTGGTCTCAGACCAAATTTACCTTTCAGCTTCGCGGACCTCCCGCAATTTCCTAATCATCACATTCTTATTGGGTTTAAAGTTCGATGTTTGATGTTCAAAGTTTAAAGTTGTTGGAAATCATTTGATAATGATTATTATTAACGATTTCAGGGACTAACTTTCATTAATACATTTTACTTTTTACATTGTACAATGTACAGTTTACAAAACAAACCCTTCCCATAATTTTTAACGAAAAATGTACCTTATTGAAATTAAAAAAGGGTACGCAATCAATCTATTTTACAATGAAATTGATATATTGCCTGTTGCTGATCTTTTGCGGATCGGTATTTACAAGTGCACAGAAAACTTATACTGTACAAGGAACCGTTCAGGATTTTCATGATAAAACCATGCTGGAGAATGCAGTGGTGAAAATCGGTAATCTTACGGCAAAAACAGATAAAAGAGGAGTTTTTTCCTTTAATAAAGTCCCTGCAGGGAAGTATACACTCATTGCAAAACATCCTGATTGCAATGATTATACTGAAAATATAGGAGTTGATCAGGATCTTCATATTACCATTACTTTAGAACATCATAGTAATGATATTGAAACCATTACAATACATGGAAATCATAAAAATAATGGTTCGCTGGTTATTAAAACAGTCAGTAAATCTGATATAGAGAAAAATTCTACAGATAACCTGGGGAATTTATTATCTAAAATTTCAGGAGTAACGGCTTTGAAAACCGGAAATAATATCTCAAAACCTGTTATCCATGGTCTTTATGGAAGCCGTATCAGTATTTTAAATAACGGAGTACGATTGGCTGAGCAGGAATGGGGTGTAGAACACGCTCCCAATGTTGATATCAATAATTTTCAGCATATTGACGTTATTAAAGGAGCATCTGCCCTGAAATATGGTGGTGATGCTGTAGGTGGAGTTGTAGTGATGGAACCTGAAATTTTCCCTAAAAAGGATACCATTAAAGGATCAGTAGGACTTACCGGGATTTCCAATGGAAGAGGTTTGGGAATAGATGTAGATGTTGCAAAGACCTGGAAAAATGGCTGGGCTGTCAAATCAGGAGGAAGCATCAAAAAACTGGGCGATCAAAGTGCTCCTGATTATAACCTGAAAAATACAGGGATGGATTTTTCATCTTTCAATTTTACTGTTCAGAATAATACCTTTGACAGGGGAATTTCATTTGATTATTATCTGACTAATCAGAATATTGGGATTTTAAGAGATTCGCATGTTTCTACATCCGAGGATTATCAAAGAGCAATGAATGCCAATCCTCCCGTTTATTCAGGGAAGTTCAGTTATGATATTGATAACCCGAGACAGGTTATTGAGCATCATATTGCCAAGGTTTCCGCATTCAAAAGGTTTGAAAATATCGGGAAACTGTCAGCAACATACAGCTATCAGTATAACCACAGACAGGAATATGATATCAGAAGAGGAGAACTGAAAGATACTCCGGCTCTTGACCTGGAATTAATGACACACCAGTTTAATATCAACGATCTGATAGAAAGAGGAAAGTGGTCTTTGGAAACAGGAATTGATGCTGGTTTTCAGAATAATTATTCAGATCCTGCGACAAAAGCAAGACGTCTGATCCCGAATTATGATAAATATTCTGCAGGAGCTTATTCCATTTTCAAATATAAAATTTCGCCTGAATTCAATTTTGAGGCAGGAGCAAGATATGATTTCACCCGTTATGATGTTACCAAATGGTATGATGTAAGTGACTGGGAGAAATCTTATGCAGATACTTATCCACAATTCTATGTGAAAACAGATCAGAATAGAGTGCTGACAAGACCACAGCTTAATTACAACAATATTTCCTTCAATGCAGGTTTGGAATATCGTCCCAACGCCAGCTTTGATCTGAAATTTAATTATGCAAAAGTGGGAAGAGCCCCTAATGTGGCTGAATTATTTTCAGATGGCTTGCACCACTCCGCAGGAGTAATCGAAACCGGAGATCTGAGTCTGAAAAATGAGCAGGGACATCAGTTTAATCTGAACATTGATTCAAAATTCAATGTGCTGAAAGGATTGAATGTTTCCGTAAACCCTTATTTCTTCATCACGAAAAATTTCATTAATGAAGTTCCTGTAGGAATTAAGGGAACGATCAGAGGTGTTTTTCAGGAATGGGAATACCAGCAGATAGATGCAAAAATGTATGGAGTGGATTTAGATGTTAACTGGAAACTTACAGATGACCTAACGTATGTAGGAAAAGGAAGTTATGTATATGGACAGGATGATACAAACAATGAACCGTTGATTCTAATGATGCCTCCTAATTTTTCCAATGCACTGCAATTTAAAAAAGAAAAATGGAATGACTTCTATTTCACTGTTGAAAATCAAACATTTTTAAAACAAACCAGATTCCCGATCCGTAATGTGCCATTGGAACTTTATGAAAATGGTGAGCTGGTAGATAAAACGCTGGACATCAGTACTCCGCCAAACGGATATTCACTTTGGAATATCCAGACGGGAATCAATATCAGCAAAAACTTTTCTGCAGGACTTATCGTGAACAATCTCTTCAATACTTCATACAGAGAGTATCTGAACCGTCTGAGATTCTTTGCTAATGAGCCTGGAAGAAACTTTATTTTAAGCCTTAGATATAAATTCTAAAGAGCTTATCAACTATTTAATCAAATTTTACAATTTTAAATTCTTGAAAATGAACAAACTATTCAATACTAAAAATATTATCAAATTATTGGCTGTTTTATTTATTACTGTTACTACGGTTATTTCCTGCCAGAGAAATGGCTCTGCGGAAGAAGATGATCTTCCTCAGGAAGAACTTACTAACATTGTTTTGCTGGTAACAGAAGAGGGAACTACAAATACAATTCCTTATGATTACAGTATTGGTGCCGGTGGAACACCCACTATTCCTCTTAAAGATGGGAAAAGCTACATTGTTGAAGCAAAATTCAGAAACGGTAATGAAGATGCTACTAAGGAAATTATTGATGCTAAAAATGAACACTTTTTGATTTTTGATTTTCCGAAGTCTGATATTACAGTAGAAAGACAAGATGGAGGAGATTTAAGAAACGATGGAAAAAGAGTAGGGCTAAGAACAAAATGGACGGTTACAAAAGCGATAAACGGTGATGCGCCATTCTTAAAATTAACCCTTATCCACTCTCCGGAAAGTGTAAATGACGCTAAATCAGGAACTGCCTGGGGAAGCGTAACAGGAGGGGAAACCGATGCAGAAGCTAGATATAACCTAAGTAATTAGGAATAATTAATCTTGTTTGAACCACCGAAACTCTCGGTGGTTTTTTATTTAACAATATTTGGCTGTATTAGTTGATTTTAAATGAGTGATTTTCATAAAAAATTCCTATTTTTGCAACCTAAAATTTTAATCAATAATGAAGGTTACCGCACAAAACCATGATGATGTAAGTGCATTACTTACAGTGACATTGGAAAAATCTGACTACAAAGAAAAAGTAGAGAAGCAATTGATTAATTATGCTAAAAATGCGCAAGTTCCTGGATTCAGAAAAGGGAAAGTGCCTTTGAGTATGGTTAAAAAACAATATGAAGCAGGAATTGCATTTGAAGAAATCAACAGACAGGTTTCTGATGCTTTGAACAATTATGTTAACGAAAACAAGTTAAGATTAGTTGGTCAGCCTATTCCTCAGCCAGTAAACGAATTCGATTACAATGCTGATCAGCTGGAAGTTGCTTTCGAAGTAGGATATGAGCCTGCATTTACTATAGATTTAGCTAAATATGAAGCGCCTCACTACAAAGTTGAAGCTTCTGAAAAAGAAATCAGCAAGAGCATTGAAAACATGCAGAAGCGTTTCGCTGAGCAGGTTCCTCAAGATAAAATCACTAAAGATTCTTACATCGCTTTAGAAGTTTCTCAGGTTGTGGAAGAAGATGCTGAAGGAGAGCACCACCACCACCCAAAAAACATTACCATTACAGCTGAAAATAAAGAAGCTTTCAAATTGGTAAAAGCTTTGAAAATGGATGGATCTGTAAAAGTAACTAAAGAAACTCTTGCAGGGGATGAAGAATTGGCTAAAGAATTAGGATTCAGCAAAGAAGAAGTAGAACACCTACACCACAATGAAATTGAAGTAAAAGTAAAAGACTTCTATTCATTAAACTTAGCTGAACTTAACCAGGATTTATTCGACAAAGTATACGGAGAAGGAAACATCAAGTCTGAAGAAGAGCTTAAAGAAAAAGTTAAAGCTGAATTAGATGAGTATTTCCAGCAAAATGCTGACGTTCACTTCGTGAATAAAGTATTGGAGCAGGTTACTGAAAAAGAAGAAGTAGCGCTTCCTGAAACTTTCTTGGTAAAATGGTTAATGTTCTCTAACCAGAACATCCAGTCTGAAGAGCAGGCTAAAGAAATCCTTGAAGCTGAGAAAAACCAATTGAGATACCAGATCATCGAAGGTAAATTGATGACTGATAACGAAATCAACCTTGACTATGCTGATGTATTGGCACAGGCTGAGCAATTGGTGAAAAATCAATTGGCAATCTACGGAATCCACCACTTAGGAGATGAGGAGATCCAGAAATATGCTGTTGAAATGTTGAAAGATCAGGAGCAGGTAAGACAAATCTCTTCTGAAGTAGCTATGGCTAAATTAAAAGATGTAATTCTTGAAAAAGCCAGCAAAAAAGAAACTAAAATTTCTCACGACGAATTTTTAGAAGAGCTTAAAAAATAATTATACCCAGATATAAATATTTCAAAACCGTCAATCCGTTGACGGTTTTTTTTATTTTCATCTTCTAATCCTTACTTCAAGCATTACTCATCATTTATCACATATTTCCTATCATTTATTCCTCATTACTTATAATTCATGTCCGGCAATATTCCTATATTTACCCTTTAAACTTATTATGTATATGAAAAAGATCATCATTCCATTTTTCTGTGCCGTACTTTTCTCTGTTCCGGCAGCAGCTCAGAAGAAAGATGCCGCTTCTGTAACAACGGAGGCTGTAAAATCAAAATTAACAGCTAAAGAAGTATTGGATAACTACTTCAAAGCATTAGGAGGAAAAGAAAAGCTGGAGGGTGTAAAAACTCTTTATATGGAGAACACCATGTCTGCTCAGGGAATGGAGATTAGCATGACCACCAAGAAAATGGGGAACAAATTTAAATCTGTACAGTCATTGATGGGGCAGCAGATGGTTCAGTTTTTTGATGGGGAAAAAGGATATTTTGATCAGATGGGAAACAAAACAGCAATTCCTGCAGACAAAGTTGCTGAGCTTAAAAAAGCAAGACCGGTGGATGCATTAGCCTTTGACGGAGCTACTTTTCAGGATGTTACTGTAGAAAAACTTGATGGAAAAGACTATAATGTATTGTCTTCAGATAAAGGAAAATTTTATTTTGATGTTACAACAGGGCTTTTATATAAAACAATTGCGGGAGAAGGAAATGTAACCATAAAAAGTTATATGACTGTAGACGGATTACAGTTTCCTGCTGATGTAGAAGCAGAAGGAGCTGGCCAGAAGGTAAACATTAAAACCACTAAAGTTACAGTAAATTCAGGAGTAACGGATGCGGATTTTAAATAAGTAAAATAAGGAAACCTGAGGTGAGAAGCTGGAAGTTATTGAAGACAATTATTCAATTTTAGTAGTATTGATCAGACTGACTATCAGACGCTAAAGGTTCAGTAGTACTTCAATTTTTCATCTCCAAGTTTTCATACTGATTACATAAAAAAGCCGGAATTATTAATTTCCGGCTTTTGTATGTAAAGAAAGGTTATTTAAGAACCATATTCTTTCTTCCACTCATCGGCAGCTCCGCTCAGAACATTATAAAATTCTTCACCATACTTTCTGATCAATGGTGTTTTCAGGAATTTATAAACAGGAACCTGAAGCTCTTTTCCAAGCGTACAGGCATCGCTGCATACATTCCATTCATGATAATTTAAAGCTGTAAATGAAGAGTATTCCGTAACACGGATAGGGTATAAGTGGCAGGAAATAGGTTTCTGCCAGTCTACAGCACCATCTTCATATGCTTTTTCAATACCACATTTCGTAATTCCTTTGTCATCAAAAGTTACATAAGCACATTCACGGTTTTCTACCATGGGAGTAACATACATTCCGTCGTGTGGATCGGTAGTCCAGGTACCTTGCTCTTCAAGTGCTTTAATGCCTTCGGGAGTAAGATAAGGTTTAATTTTGTCAAAAATACCGTCCAGTATTTCAAGCTCGTTTTTGTCCAGTGGAGCTCCAACATCACCTTCCACACAACATGCCCCCTTACATTTGGTAAGGTTGCACACAAATTCTTCGGAAAAGATTTCCTCAGAAATCAATTTATCGTCTATCTGAATCATAATTTTCTAAAATAAATCAAAATACGTACCTGCTTTAAAGGTAAGTAAACTTAAAATAATAAGCCATAAGCTGGCCTCCTGCATCCAATATTTGGGTAAGAATCTCATCATTCTGCTCAGAATAATACTTGAAGGAAATGCCAGAAGCAACAAATATTCATAGCTTTTATTCATATATAGAATGATGGTAATAAGCTGAGCCAGGGAAAAGACCAGCAGAAAAGTATATTTATATCTGCTTATCGGGCTTTTCTTATTATAGTTTTGAAAGTGGTCATATACGGCATAAATAAGCATCAGTACTACTGGGATTAAAGGAAACAGCTCTGTATAATCCGTTACTGGCTTCATCCTTCCAAATGGAAAATAATCAATATTCCATGAAGTGAACTGAACAAAGTACATCACAGAAAAGTAACTGAATGCAATCAGTATAATCCCCAGAAGGAACCTGAAAAGATTTAAGCCTATTTTGGCAGAAGTAGCAATTACGTGGATAATTACAAAAACAGCCATAGGCCAGGTGGTTGGTAGAAAGATAAAGTTTAAGGCAACAATGGCTCCCACCAGAACATAAGATTTCTTCCTTATATCCTCATCCGCACTGGTTAAGAGTAGGATCAGGAAGGAGTTCGTTAGCAGTGCAACCGCAATTCCTATGTCTAAATTACCGGGATACAGCCCAAAAATAAAGAACGTATATAAAAATAACGGAAGATGGGTCTGATAATTAAGGGCAACACTGTGGAAACAAAAATATCCCAAAGCAATTCCCAGAAACGTAATTCCGGCAATAATCGCTTCGTAAGTATTGAAATTCAGTATGTTAAATATTACGACTACTAAAAGAAGACAACCAATATAAACAGGAATTGAAAAAATATTGCTTTCTTTTGAAAGTAATTTAAACATTTTTTATAAATTTGTACAAAGTTAATTTAAAAAAGGAAAATAATGACGTCTTTCTTTCTATTCTTAAGCAAAGTTTTCAAATGGAGTTTCGGATTCTTTGATGCTTTTGGAAATGTTTTAAACTGGATTCTATTTATAGTTTGCTGTGTATTATTTACTTACTGGTGCTACGTGCTGGTTGTAACGCTAGGTGGCGATAAAGATAAAGACTATTATTCTCCAACGGAAGGTAAGCATCCTTACTACGATCCGAATATCTATAAAAAAGAAGGTTAATTAATTGGTTATATAGTAAAAAACCGATCAAATAATTTATTTGATCGGTTTTTTTATTACTAACGATTAAAATTTTCTTTACTTAGTCGTGAATAGGAAGTACCAAAACCGGGATATTCGAGCTTTTTGTAAGTCCTTTGGTAAGACTTCCTACAAACACATCATAAATTCCGCTTCTTCCATGTGATCCCATTACAATATAATCAGCATTCTTTGCTTTGGCATACTCAAGGATAATATCTTTTGCCAGCCCTTGTTTTAAAAGATGCTCACAATCGACATCATGGGCAATGATTCTTTGCTCAAGTTTATTAAGCTGAACCAATTCTTCCCTGATTTCATTGGCTTCCACTTCCGGAAAATATTGAAATCCCATATCACCAATCGCAAATCCGATATCTGATGGTGCAACATGGATCAGGTAAATTCTGCCATTAAGCTGTTTTGCAAATTTTATGGCACCGTCCACCAATTGGTCTGTCTTATCCCCAAAATCTACGGGTAATACAATATTTATCATAGACTTTCATTTTGTTACCTAAAGATAAGAAAAATTTACCAGACTTTTATGTTAAATACTTATAATATTCGGATATCAAGTAGTTTTTCTTCCCCAAGGTAGGCTTCCAGAATATCATTTTCCTCTACTTTTCCAACTCCTTTTGGAGTACCTGTATAGATAAGGTCTCCTACTCTTAACGTGAAATATTGAGATGCAAAGGCAATAATATCATCAAAATGGAAAAGCATATCTTTAGTATTTCCGTCCTGAACCTTTTCTCTGTTTTTCAGGAGAGAAAAAGACAGATTGTTAAGATCAAAGTTCTCCTTTTTAAAGAAATTCCCTACCACAGCAGAACCGTCAAACCCTTTAGCCAGTTCCCATGGCAATCCTTTTGACTTTAATTCACTCTGAAGGTCTCTGGCCGTAAAATCAATCCCTAAGCTCAGCTCATCATAATGTTTGTGAGCGGTTTCTTTCTGAATATATTTTCCCCCTTTAGATACTTTCAGCACCACTTCCAGCTCGTAATGAATATCATTGGAGAATTCCGGGATATAAAAATCATTTCCCTTTAAAACCGCCGTATCCGGCTTCATGAAAATAACAGGGTTCTCCGGAACTTCGTTTCCTAATTCTTTAGCGTGTTCGCTGTAATTTCTTCCTATGCAGATGATCTTCATAATTCTTTATTTATTTTCAAACTGTGTCATTGTAGGGAACGAGACAGTCTTCTGATTAATGTACATATTTTATGTGGTACTTACTCGTGCGTGAATTCATTTCCGCAGTAATAGCATACAAACTTATGGCTCGTGAGAAATGAAATGCCAAAAAAACTGGTAGCCCTGTCATCTCTGTAGATATGATTGGAACCACATTTTGGGCAGACAAAATCAAATTCCGGGTCTTCAATAGTGTGTTCTACTTCTAATGAATACTGTTCGTTATCTTTATAATCCTGCAGGATCTGTTCAGCCTTTTCCATATCTTCTTGAAACACCTGAAGCTGAATACCGCCTACCGCCTGAGATAGCAGCCAATCCGACTGAATAAGCTGTTCATTCGCAATGAAACTGTTGATCCCGTTTTCTTCCAGAATCTGTTTGTCTCTGTTAGCTTCCAGGGCTGTTTCATAAAATTTAAAGCGAATCAGATCAGACATAATTAAAATTTGCTAGACAGTTGAATTTTGGTGAATACTTTCTTGGTATACAGAGGAAAGTCAGCATTCTGAAGCCATCCGAAGTACCCAAGATCCTTCTGGAACACAGCTTTTACACCTTGCCCTTTATATTTTCCGAAGTTGAATACTTCTTCCTGCTTATCATTATACCCGATAAATCCGGCAAGATCCGCATTTTTATTGTGGAAAGTGAATTCGCTTAACGGTGCAATTTCATTCGGAATATCATCATATTTCCCCACCTGCGCGTCCAGAACTTCAAAAGTAGCCATTACATCAGCTTCTGCAGAATGGGCATTTTCCAATGTTTTTCCACAGTAAAACTGATAGGCTGCTCCTAAATTTCTAGGCTCTTTTTTGTGGAAGATGGTCTGTGCATCAACCAATCTGAACTTGCTAAGATCAAAATCCATTCCCACTCTTAACAATTCTTCAGCTAAAAGAGGAACGTCAAATCTGTTTGAGTTAAAGCCTCCAAGATCAGCACCGGTAATCATTTCCATAACTTTAGATGCAATTTCTCTGAAGGTAGGTGCATCTTTTACATCCTCATCGTATATCCCATGAATTTCACTGCACTCTTTTGGAATGGGCATTTCCGGGTTAATACGCCAGGTTTTGCTTTCTCTGGAAGCATCAGGATTTACTTTTAGGATACAGATTTCAACAATTCTGTCTTTTCCGATGTTGGTTCCTGTAGTTTCCAGGTCAAAAATACAAAGTGGTTTATGGAGTTTTAAGTTCATGTTAATCAATAATATTTGGAAATATGTTTATTGGGAATCAAAAGTGTTCTGTCTTCTGATTTCTATTTTAATTGTCTTTGGAAAATAAAAGATACCAGCATATAATAGATGACAAGTAAAGGAATTCCTACAATCCTGAAGATAGCAAGAATGGCAATTCCACCAATCAACAGTACAATCTTTGGATAGTTGTCTTTTAATGCTTTGGATTTAAACTTCATGGCCATCATTTTGATGGGGCTGATAAGCAGCCATGAAGTAAGGAATGCAAGGCTGATAAGCAGCAGTGCATTTTCAAACAGGAAACTGAAATTTCCGGTCTCCTTAAAAGCATAATATAATCCAAAAAGAAGGACTGTATTGGTTGGAGTGTTTAATCCTTTAAAATAATATCTCTGCTCCTCATCAAGATTAAAGATCGCAAGTCTTAAACAAGAGAAGACAGTTACTATTAATCCTATATATTTAATTTCGAATGGAAAATGAAGCCCAAGAAGCTCTGTTCCGAATGGTTCTAAAGCTTTATAGATAGTAATTCCGGGGATCACTCCAAAACTTACCATATCTGCAAGGGAATCAAGCTGAAGTCCCAGATTGGAGTTTGATTTTAGGGCTCTGGCTACAAATCCGTCAAAAAAATCGAAAATAGAGGAGAGGATAAGGCATATTGCCGTAGTTTGATAGTCTCCTAAAATAAGATGTATTGCACCCACACAGCCTGCAAACAGATTGGCCAGGGTCAAGGCATTAGCCAGATTATTCTTTATAAAATCCATAAGTACAAAATTACTGTTTTTAAAAATTCTAACTCAAAATTATATGCACTAAAAAACGCAATAAAGTGATTTTGATGTAAATTTGCCCCATGAAATTTTTAAAAGGATTTAGAAAACAGGAAGTTCTGGCACTGCTTTACAGAATTTTTTTAGCCTATGTTTTTTATCAGATCGCAAGACTTTTATTTTGGAGCTTTAATAAAGACCTCATTAAGGTAGACTCTGTTTCAGAGTATCTTAAACTGGCTTATCATGGTACAGCCTTCGATACCACGGCAATTCTGTATGTGAATGCACTATTTATACTGTTAAGCCTTTTACCATTAGTCATCAATACAAAGAAAGGATTTCAGAAAGTGCTTTTCTGGATTTATTTTCTGACGAACGGAGTGGCATATGGTATGAATTTCGGGGATTTTATTTACTATAAGTTTTCCCAGTCAAGGCTTACTTCAGCTGTATTTCAGGTGGCAGAGCATGAAACAAATGTTTCTCGGACGCTGATGATTTCTGTCGGCGAGCATCCTTTTGTATTGATCTGGTTTATTGTTTTAATGGGATTATGGATTTTCCTTTATAAAAAAGTAAAGGTTGATGAAGCAAAGCCGGTTCAGTTACTGCCTTATTTTTTATCTTCCATTGTTACTTTGTGTATTGCCGCCGTTTTGGTGGTAGGTGGAATCAGGGGAGATTTCAAGCATAGTACAAGACCTATCAATATGGTAGATGCCACTCGTTTTGTAACCAATCCATTACAGGGAAATCTGGTACTCAACAGTACTTTCTCATTTTTCAGAACTTTAAATACCAATAACTTCAAGGAAGTTCATTTTGTAGATGAAAAATTTATTGAAGAAAATGTACAGCCTTATAAAGTTTATGACAGGAAGGTGGAAAACCGGCCCAATATTGTTATTTTCATTGTAGAATCTTTTGGTAGGGAATATTCCGGAGCTTTTAATAAGGATAAGAATATTAAAGATTATGTTTCCTATACTCCGTTTATGGACAGCCTGGCAACACAGAGTCTTATTTTTCCTAATACCTTTGCAAACGGAAGGCAGTCTATTCACGGGATGAGCAGCGTTTTGGCCGGAATTCCCAGCCTTACGGATGCTTTTACAGGTTCTCCTTATTCTAATCAGAAAATTCAGTCTATCGTTTCGGTCTGTAATGATCTGGGCTATGATACCTCTTTTTATCATGGGGCTCCAAATGGTTCTATGGGATTTCTTGGATTTGGAAATATTTTAGGATTTAAACATTATTTTGGGAAAACAGAATACAATCATGATGAGGATTTTGACGGTATGTGGGCAATATGGGATGAACCGTTTCTTCAGTATTTTGCTAAAAATGTAGGGAAAAAACAGCCTTTTATGACTACTGTGTTTACAGCCTCTTCTCACCATCCATTTAAAATTCCTGAAAAATATCAGGGGAAATTCAAAAAAGGGAAAATAGAAATACATGAGCCGATACAGTATACGGATTATGCAATCAAAAAATATTTTGAAACTGCTAAAAAACAACCCTGGTTTCATAATACGATTTTTGTTTTCACAGGAGATCATACCAATCAGATCTATTATCCGGAGTATGAAAAAGCAATGAACCGTTTTGCAGTTCCTTTAGTTTTATATTCTCCGAATCCGGAATATCACCTTAAAGGAGAAAACCCGGAGATAGCGCAGCAAATAGATATCTATCCAACACTTGCCGATTTAATTGGGTATAATAAGCCTATCAGAAGCTGGGGAAGAAGCCTGGTGAGCGAAAAGAAATACCCTGGCATCATGGTAAATTCTGACGGGAATAATGAACAGTTTATAATTGGAAATTATATTTATCGTTTTGATGGCAAGGATATTGTGGGAATATACCAGAAAACAGATCTTGCCCTTGAAAAAAATCTGCTTGGACAGTTAAAAAATCCTGAAGCAGAACATGGAAAACAGATCGCAAAAGCATGGTATCAGGATTATATGGATAGGGTGATCAACAGAAAATTAAATTAGACCAATGCATTATTATCCTTTTATGCTTTGTATAATAAAAGTTTTTGTTTGTTAAAAAATTAATTTATACTTTTATCAATACATAGAAAGTATATTGTATTAAAATTAAAACTATAAGAAATATGAAAAAAATAATGTTAACATTCGCACTTTCTTTATTTGGTGTGATGACGTTTGCCCAGATAGAAGGAAAGTGGAAAACTATAGATGATGAAACCAAACAGGCTAAATCTATTGTGGAGATTTTCAAGAAGTCTGACGGAAAGTATTACGGAAAGATTTCTCAGTTATTAACAAAGCCGGCAGATCCTAACTGTACAACCTGTAAAGATGACAGAAAAGGAAAACCGCTTCTAGGGCTGGAAATCATCAGAGGATTGAAAAAAGACAGTGATGAATTTACCGGAGGTAATATTACAGATCCTAAAACAGGAAAAACTTATAAATGTACCATTACAAGAAACGGAGACAAGCTTAACGTAAGAGGGTATTTGGGATTATCTTTATTAGGTAGAACCCAGGTTTGGGAGAAAGTTAATTAATATAAGCTTAAATAAAATTTTAAAATGACATTTCAGAAATGAAATGTCATTTTTTTTTGAAAAATTGTGTAACGAAAATAAAATCACTCCACTTATAGAATATGAGCACCGGACAGGAGAAAACATTTATAGAATTTTTTAAGCCCAATCAGAAACTTATCCATAAGATCTGCAGGATATATACAAATAATGCTGAAGATCATGAAGACCTTTTTCAGGAAATCACGATTCAGTTATGGAAGTCCTTTTCCGGTTTTAAAGGAGAGGCCAGGTTTTCTACCTGGATGTATCGTGTAGCGCTTAATACAGCTATTACATTATTCAGGAAACCTCAGAAAAATAATGCCCAAGCGGTTGATATTGATATTTCATCTCTCAAAATGGAATATGAATCTTACGAAGACGATGGGGATAAGCTGCAAACAATGTATAAGGCAATCTACACCTTATCTGATGTGGAAAAAGCCTTAATCATGATGTATCTGGAAGATAAACCTTACAAGGAGATTGGGGAAATCCTGGGAATTACAGAAGGCAACGCAAGGGTAAAAATGAACAGGGCAAAAAATAATTTAAAAAACATAATAAACACAAAATAAAATGGACGAACTGGAATTGCTGAAAAAGGACTGGAATAAGGAATCAGACGATTTTAAAGAATATTCCGATCATGATATTTATAATATGATAAAGCATAAATCTGTTTCCGTAACTAAGACATTATTATTTATAGGATTAGGTGAAATGGTTTTATGGGCTTTGTACGGATATCTTAACAGGGAATTTCCTTATATAAGAATGGCTATGTTCTTTATTTTTACAGCTGCAATCATCTTTTTGTTTCGTAAAATGAAAACCGGGCAGGACAGTGTCAGATTAATGAAAAGTATTTTAAATATGCGAACCCTTATTTTGGCGTATGCAGGCATTTCATTGATATTGGCACTTACCGATAATATTATTCAGTTTGACCATAATACAAGAGATTTTATGGCAGGGTTAAAGGATGGTTATAATAGTAATTATAATACAAAAGCTTTACCCGCCAATCCTGATACAATGGTGCCTGGGGTTGTAAATTATGTGATTTTCGGGATTTGTGTGCTGATTGCACTTTACATCCTTTATGTGATCTATAAAAAAACTTACGGGAAAATTTTACAGGACCTTAGGAAAAATTATAAAGAATTGAGTCTTCAGGAGGAAAAGTAATGTAAGAAAAGTTGTGAAAGAAGAGTTGAATGTTAATATATATTATTTTTGAAAATCAAGTCAGGGTTTTATAATAAAACAGGTAATAAAAGCCAATAAAAATACATTTTCAGTATTTTTTTAACCTTAATACCTTCCCTCTTCCGGCTTTCAGCTCCCTTTTCCTGCAAAACATCCTTTTTGAATTATTATTAATATTGAGGCATCTCATTCAAATGAAACGCGTTTTTATTATGTGTATAATAAAAAAACACTATTTTTGTAGTCTAAATTTTTCAAGAAAATATGGCAGAATATACTTTTCGTGAGGTAATTGCGCAGGCAATGAGCGAGGAAATGCGTAAAGACGAATCCATTTACCTGATGGGGGAGGAAGTTGCAGAATATAATGGTGCATATAAAGCTTCAAAAGGAATGCTGGATGAATTTGGTCCAAAAAGAGTGATCGATACCCCGATTGCAGAACTTGGATTTACAGGGATTTCTGTAGGAGCTGCAATGAATGGGAACAGACCTATCGTAGAATTTATGACATTCAATTTCTCTTTGGTAGGAATTGACCAGATTATTAATAATGCGGCTAAGATCCGTCAGATGAGTGGTGGACAGTGGAACTGCCCAATTGTTTTCCGTGGGCCTACAGCTTCTGCAGGACAATTAGGAGCTACACACTCTCAGGCTTTTGAAAATTGGTTTGCTAACTGCCCTGGACTTAAAGTGGTAGTACCTTCAAACCCTTATGATGCAAAAGGATTATTGAAAACAGCTATTCAGGATAACGATCCGGTTATTTTCATGGAATCTGAGCAAATGTACGGTGATAAAATGGAAATTCCTGAAGAAGAGTACTATTTACCTATCGGAAAAGCAGATATCAAAAAAGAAGGTAAAGATGTTACTTTAGTTTCTTTCGGTAAGATCATGAAGCTGGCGATGCAGGCAGCTGAAGACATGGAAAAAGAAGGAATTTCAGTTGAAGTTATTGACCTTAGAACTGTTCGTCCTTTAGATTTTGATACAATTTTAACATCAGTTAAAAAAACAAACAGACTGGTAATCTTAGAAGAGGCTTGGCCATTTGGATCGGTATCTTCTGAAATTACTTATATGGTACAGCAGAAAGCATTCGATTATTTAGATGCTCCAATCAAGAGAATTACTACTCCTGATGCACCAGCACCATATTCAGCAGCATTATTTGCAGAATGGTTCCCTAAGCTTGAAAAAGTAAAAGAGGAAATTAAAAAAGCAATGTACGTTAAGTAATCATAATAGAGAAAAACTTCCGAAAGGAAGTTTTTTCATTTATTATATTCATGAAGAAAAATTCTTGACGTCATAAAATTAGTATAAATTTGCGCCTTTAAAATAAATTAAGCTGATATGGCAGAAGTTACAGAAGATGGCTACCACTTTGACATAAAGAAACTTTCTTTTATAGGAGTTTTAGTGTCTCTAGGAATTGTTTTTGGAGATATTGGTACCTCTCCGCTTTACGTAATGAAAGCAATTGTGAATGCACGGTCCCAAGGGAGCAATATGCCTTTTAATGAATACATAGAAGGAGCTCTTTCCTGTATTATTTGGACCCTCACCCTGCAGACTACAATAAAATATGTGATCATTGCTTTGAGAGCAGATAACAAAGGGGAAGGAGGAATTCTTGCCTTATTTTCACTGGTAAGAAACCTTAAGAAAGGTTGGCTGTATCTCATTGCAATTATTGGTGCTGCTGCCCTTATTGCAGACGGTGTAATTACACCATCACTTACCGTAATGTCAGCTATTGAAGGTCTTGAGATTTATAATCCACATACCCCTGTTGTTCCTATAACTATCGGAATTCTGATTGCCATTTTTGTGGTACAGCAATTCGGAACCAGCTTTATCGGGAAGTTTTTTGGCCCGGTGATGGTGGTTTGGTTTTTAGTATTGGGAGGTCTGGGAGTGATGCATTTGAGTGAAAATTTTGAGATCTTAAGATCTTTCAACCCTTATTATGCTTATAAACTTATTGCTAATTCTCCGAGTGCGATTGTTATTTTAGGAGCTGTTTTCCTTTGTACTACCGGGGCAGAAGCACTGTATTCTGATTTAGGACACTGCGGGGCTAAAAACATCAGAGTGAGCTGGGCATTCGTTAAGATTATGCTTATTCTAAACTATCTTGGGCAGGGAGCATGGCTTTTAAGCAATTATAATAAACCCGGATTCTCCGTAGTAAACCCATTCTTTGGTATCATGCAGGAATGGATGATTATTCCAGGGGTAATTCTGGCAACAGCTGCAGCCATTATTGCCAGCCAGGCATTAATTACAGGTTCTTTCACCATATTCTCAGAAGCAATGTCTCTTAACCTTTGGCCAAATCAGAAAATTGATTATCCTTCCGGTGTAAAAGGGCAGATGTATATTCCAAGAATCAACTGGGGACTTCTTATCCTATGCATCATTGTTGTGTTGCACTTCAAAGAATCAGGGAAAATGGAAGCGGCTTACGGGCTTTCCATTACAGTGACGATGTTAATGACAACCGTTCTATTAGTATTCTGGTTACTGAAACACAGGGTAAGTAAAATATTAATATTGTTTTTTGCATTAGTTTACATGGCCATTGAATTAGGTTTCTTCAGCGCCAATATCATCAAATTCATGGAAGGTGGATGGATCACAGTTGTATTGGCTGGTTCTATTGGAGTTTCTATGTATGCATGGTATAATGGAAGATTAATCAAGACAAGATTTATCCAGTTTGTCAAAATAGAAAAATACGTATCCATTCTTAAAGACATGAAACTGGATGAGTCCATTCCAAAATATGCAACCAACTTGGCTTATCTGAGCCGTGCTAAAAGAAATGATGAAGTAGAATCCAAAATTATTTATTCTATCATCAAAAAGCAGCCCAAAAGAGCAGATCATTATTTCATCCTGAGTATAGTAAATCAGGAAGATCCATATACTTTTAAATATACTGTGGATGAAATTCTTCCTGGAACAGTATATAAAATTAACTTCCTGTTAGGATTTAAAGTAGACCGAAGAATCAACGATTATTTCAATATGGTCCTTAAAGATTTAATGGCAGACGGAACCATTCCTTCAAGAAGCAGCCACCCGTCTTTAAGAGCACATGATATACCACCGGATCTGAAATATGTAATTATAGATAATACTTATATCAATGATATACTTTTAACTGTTAAGCAGAAGATTACCCTTAACATTTACAACTTTGTGAAGTATATCGGAAGTGATGACTTTAAGGCCTGGGGAGTGTCTTCGCACAACGTAGAAGTAGAGTCTGCTCCTATTACAGAACTTACTGTTTATGATAATAAAATTGAACAGTCCGGATACTTCCGTCATAACTCTTAAGGTTCAAAGTATTCAACCATAATATCTATTTAAATAAAATTCAATAAATTTGTAGATAATTTTTTTAATGGATACAGTACAAAAAGAAAAAAATATAGCTTTAATCAAGGATGTTTTAAGAAACTACTTACTAGAAAAAGGGTTTAGAAACACTCCTGAAAGATATACGATATTAGAAGAAATTTATAATATGGATCATCACTTCAATGTTGATGATCTGTATCTTCTGATGATGCAGAAGAAATATCATGTCTCTAAAGCAACTATTTATAACACAATTGAAATTTTCCTTGATGCGGGTTTAATCCGTAAGCATCAGTTCGGGGAAAAGACGTTGACTTCTTCATCTTATGAAAAGTCTTATTTTGACAAACAGCATGACCACCTGGTGATCTACAAAAAAGACTCTGATAAAGAAATTGAAGAAATTATTGAATTCTGTGACCCAAGAATTCAAGGAATCAAAGAAGCCATTGAAGAAGCATTTGGCGTAAAAATTGATTCTCATTCGCTATATTTCTATGGCACTAAGAATGACTAATTAATGAGAATAATCCTTTTTCTGTTTATCTTTATTTCTACGCTTGGTTTTGCGCAGGATAAAACTCCTGTGAAGAGAGATCCTTATTTACAGACTTCTTCACCTGCAAAACCGCAGCCACTGAAACCTGAAGATAAAATAAAACTTATCAACGCAGATAAAATTATTAAAGATCCCACAAAATATAATGGTAACCAGTATTTTGTAGGAAATGTTCAGATAGAGCAGAAGGGATCTATACTTACGGCAGATGAAGTTGTTCTTTATAGTGAAGAAAACTTTGCCAAAGCCATTGGAAATACAAAACTTCAAAATGCCGATGGATCTGTTATTACAGCAGGAGAAATGGAATATGATGGAAATATCCAAAAAGGTGTTGCCAGAAAGAATGTTGTTCTTACGGATCCTAAACAGACCATTAAAACAGATGTTCTGTATTATGATAAACTGTCGAGTCAGGCCTATTTTAATACAGGAGGAACTATTTCCGACAGTCAGGGAAATGTAATGTATACCAAGTCTGCTACCTATTTTCTGGATACTAAAATGATTGACTTTGTTGGGAATGTTAAAATAGATAATGCCCAATACATTATAGAAGGAGTTAATATCAAACAAAATCAGAATACCAAAGTAGCTGAGTTTTTCGGGCCTACCACTATTACCAACAGAGCTAACCCTAAAAACAGGGTTTATACAGAAAGAGGAACCTACAGAATGGAAACCAAAGAAGCCTTTCTGAATAAGAATTCCAAGATCTTTTATAATGATAAAATCCTTACAGGTGATGATATGTATTTTAATCAGATTACAGGTTTTGGAAAAGCAACCGGTAACGTAAAGCTGGATGACCCCAAAGAAAGAAGATATGTAAAAGGAGGATATGGTGAAATCTTTGAGAAGAAAGACTCTTCAATGATAACCAAAAATCCCTATGCTGTTAAAATTATGGAAAAAGATACCGCATATTTTGCAGCAGAGAAAATCATTACTTACCAAAGACCGGATTCTCTTGATATCAGGATAAAGAAAAGCTTTTTAAGAGCCTATAGAAAAGCAAGAATATACAAATCCAATGCACAGGGAAGAGCAGACTCCATTGCTTTTAATGAAACAGATGGTG
The DNA here is from genome assembly GCF_003815975.1 of Chryseobacterium bernardetii. NCBI lineage: Bacteria > Pseudomonadati > Bacteroidota > Flavobacteriia > Flavobacteriales > Weeksellaceae > Chryseobacterium > Chryseobacterium bernardetii. The sequence goes on along the minus strand of NZ_CP033932.1, from coordinate 81,408 downwards.
TTATGCACATGTATACAAAACCTATTTTATGGAGTGGCGAAAAACAGGTGACAGGAGATAAAGTTGAAGCCTATTTTAATACCCAGAATGAGAATATAGACTCTTTAAAAGTGATCGGAAATGCTTTCGCTATCAGTAAAGTAGATTCTTTAAACCTGAAAGATGAATTCAATCAGGTGAAAGGTAAATTTATGACGGTTTACTATCAGGGGAATGATATAAAAGAGGCCAGAGTAGTTGGAAATGCGCAGTCTATTGCTTATGTGGATGATGTAAATAAAGAGACCAAAAAACCGGAACGAATAGGAATTACACTTTCTGCCTGTGGTATCATTGGCGCTTTATTTGAAGAAAGAGCTTTGCAGATCATTTCCTGTAGTATTGGCGCTACCTCTGATACTTATCCGATGAGTAAAATTGAACCATCAAAAAGAAAGTTTCCTGATTTCAACTGGAATACCAAAGACCGGATCAGGAAATGGCAGGATATATTGGTAGATAGTCCTAATTATGAAGAAATTAAATATACTTCAGACAATGAACTTTACGATAAAGCCCAGGAAGCTATAGAAAAAGAACAGGCTAAAGAAGAGGCTAAAAAACCAAAAAGAGTAAGAAAATAATCATACAATGAACCGCTTTATTATAAAGCGGTTTTTTTATTTGCAATGATGAGTTACCATTTTTTTATTAGAATCTATTTTTTTAATTTGAACAGCTAGGTTTTTGGTTAAACAGACCCTCAGTTTCTATATAATTGTTAACATTTATAGAGAATAGGCAGATTTATATGTTTACATCACTAAATGATGATAAAATATGGATTAACTCATTTTTACACTCTAAATTGATTAGTTGTAAAAATGAGTTGAATAAATACATTTTTGTTGTAAGTAAATCTATCTTGTTTTAATATATAACATTGATTATCAAATCTTTTTGCGTTTTTATTGTTGGGATTAATTAACTTTTTAATCTTGTTGGAAATCAGAAATAAAACCTTGTTTTTGAGAGCGTAAGGCTTAAAAGTTATTCCTTATATCATTAATTGGTGAAATATTACTGCGTCAAATCACTAAAAAATGTCTGAAATTGTTCAAATCCAGGAACAGGATTTGAACAATTTTAAAATATTTTTTATTCTGCTATAAGCATAGAGTTTTCCTTCCAGTAGGGCTTTTTTACTGATTTTCTTTATTCCAATATTTTGGAATTATTATTTTTTTGGTAATAGTATGATTATCTGATTATAATATTTTATAAATTCAATAGATCAAGCAATAAAAAAAGACAATATGAAATTAGAATTTATTATCTTGATCTTTATTATCTGTAATATAAAGGTCAATGCCCAGGTAGGTATTTCCAAGGCAGCAGGCTTCCAGCCTGACGTTCGGGCACAATTGCACGTAAAGCAAGATGATTATGCCACCAGATTACCGAGAGCGAATACAACTTCAGTATTACCTTCCTCATTAACTGGTACAACAGGAGATGGAACTCAAGGATCCATTATCTTTAACCGTGAAACAGGGAGTATTGTTCAGAATGACGGAACAAGTTGGAAGATTTCTGACCCTATTGTTACTACCATGAAGAATAATAAAATGGCCCGTTTTATAAGGAACGGTACCGTTACTACTACTTGTGACCCCTGTGTATTATTGCCATTCCCTAATTGTATTATAGGATCTAATCAGCAGTGTGCTGCAGTAGATGTACCGTTTACTACGGGAATTCCGGCATTGAATGAAATTTCAACAGATGTAGATTTGCTGAGTACAACAAGCAATGTAATTAATTTTAAAACAAGAGGCTTATATAAGGTATCTTTTAAAAGTGGAGCACTCAATGTAGGAACTCCTGTTTGCTTGGGAGCATCTACGAATCTTTATTCCAGGCTGAATTTAGAGATTAGCTCAGATAACGGAGCCACATGGAGACCTGTTAATAATACAGTAAGTAATACTACAGGTGGTTTACTTTCATTAGGTTCAATACCTGTTGGTTCTATAGATGTAGGGCAATCACTTGCATTTACTTATGTAGGTGTTTTTAATGCCAATGACAGAGCAAGGCTAAGATTTTATGGTAACCAGACAATGCTGGTAGGTGGTTGTGTAGGAAACAATATGTTTTTTTCTATGAATACTACAGGAAACTCTATATCAGATATTATTGTTGAAAAAATAAATATGCAATAAGATGAAAAAGGTTACATTAATTATAGCACTTTTTAGCCAATACTTTTTTCAGTCCCAGGTCGGTATTGGTGGAGATATTTATAGTAGTAAAAATATCGTAAAAGTTCTGGACGGAACCAAAGGAGCCATACTGCCATATTCCAATAGTTTTACTTCATTTCCGCAGTATAATGCAGGAGTAACAGATTTATTTAATGACTATCCAAACCTGATAGGCGGACTTATCTACAGCAAGGCTGATGATCAGTATTATAAATATGATGGCTATGCATGGAATCCTGCCAAACAGATTCAGGGAATTTACCAGCCTAAAGGCTCTAGATTAGGAATTTCTTCAGGGATTTCCATTCCTTGTATCGCTTTTGGTTTAGGAATATGTCTTTCAACAGGTTCTGCTGTTTATTTAGCTCCGGATGATAAAAGTGAAGTTCTTGTAGATAATCTTACATTAAAAAATGCAACTAATGTAACGATAAAGCAGGCCGGGATTTATGATGTAGGCGCAGCTTTAGGTTTTACAGGCGGATCTCTTGGAGCTCAGATTGGGGTAACGGAATTTAAACTGACACTGCAGGTGAGATATACACCTACCGGAAACTGGGAAACTATTGTCACCAAATCCAATTATTCGCTGATATTTGTTATCGATACCAACGGAAACAAAACATGCAGTTTCGCCCAGACTCTTTCTTTACCGGCAGGAGCAGAATTAAGAGTTATTCCTACCATCAGGACCATTGGAGGGTCAGGAGGGTCTCTTTCCGCATATGGTACAGATTCCAATTCAATCAATTCCTATCTCGCAGCACGTTTAATTAAAGCTTATTAAGATGAAAAAATATATATTCGGACTGTCTTTATTGGCTATCAATATTTACAGTGCACAGGTGAATTTCACCAGTATTGCCAATCCGGACTCTAATGCCAGTGGAAATGACCGCGTAATGATGTATATCACTAATACCAGTGAGGCAGCAGGTGTGAAAGGTTTCGGGCTTCCGGCTGTAAACGCAGTAACAGACCTTCCTTACACAGGAGCAAGTGCCCCGGCAACCAGAATAGAGGAATTGAGAGGAATGCTGCTGTTTGTTAAAAGTACAGGCCAGGTAATGGTTTTTGACGGGCTCGTATGGAGCAAAGCTTTTGAAATAGAATCTGATAATATTTCAAGGTTTAGGTTGAATTCTGTTTCCACTACTGATGGTACCGCTTTTTTACCCATCAATAATACTGTTGATAAACCTAATTTCCTTGCTGATCCTTTAAAACTGAAAACTAATGTTCCTACAACAGGAGCTGATCTTAACAGGTTGTATGTCAGACAGACTGGATTATACAGAGTTAATGTGAGCCTTACCTTTACAGGCCCAGCCGGAACATTTAGCAATAGATTAGGGGCCAGTTTATACCTGAATGATGTGAAAAAGTTTCAATTGCTGGAAGACACGGTTAATTTTGACGGAACCAACAGGAAGATTAGCCTGGATATTTCAGTATATGCAGTTCAGGGGCAATATATTACCCTGGAGTCTATTACGGAGGTAAGTGGTACAACCAATTATACCGTTACCACCGACAGTTATGTAACTGTGGAAAAAGTATTATAAGTTTAAACGAATCTTAATATTTCATTTAATATCACTCTTAAGTAATTAAGGGTGATATTTTTATTCTCCGGCAATAATTTCGGCATTTGGCGAATCTTTTATAGCTTTGCTGAAATTTTTCGAGACAATGGAAATGCATAAAGATTTTTATATATATCAGGCACAAACCACAAAATTTGCTGCAGGCTTTGAAGTTGAAAAGGCAGAAGGAAGTTATATTTACGGTACAGACGGAAGAAAATATCTTGATTTTGTAGCAGGAGTTTCTGCCAATACATTAGGACATTCACATCCGAAAATAGTCAATGCTATTAAGGAACAGACCGATAAATATCTTCACGTAATGGTGTATGGGGAATATGCTCAGGAAAAGCCGGTTGCATTATGTAAATTGCTGGCAGAAGCTACTCCGGACCCTTTAGAAGTTACATACCTGGTAAATAGCGGAGCAGAAGCTATTGACGGAAGTCTGAAACTGGCTAAAAGATATACCGGAAGAGAAGAAATTGTTTCCTTTAAAAATTCTTATCATGGAAATACCCATGGGGCATTAAGTGTTTCAGGAAATGAAAACCATAAAAGAGAGTTCCGCCCGTTATTGCCGATGGTAACTTTTATTGAATTTAATAATGAGAATGAATTTGATAAGATCACGGAGAAAACAGCTTGTGTTATTTTGGAAACCATTCAGGGAGCAGCAGGATTTCTGGTTCCCAATGATGACTACCTGATCAAACTGAAGAGAAGATGTGAGGAAGTAGGAGCGCTTCTGATTCTGGACGAGATCCAACCCGGTTTTGGAAGAACAGGAAAGCTCTTTTCATTTGAACATTTTGGAATTGTTCCGGATATCCTTGTTATGGGTAAAGGTATGGGAGGCGGAGTTCCCGTAGGAGCATTCATGAGCTCTGCGAAAATTATGGAAACATTGTCTCATTCTCCAAAGCTGGGGCATATTACTACTTTTGGAGGAAATCCACTGATTGCAGCAGCAAGCTATGCAACTTTAAAAGAAGTTCTGGATAGTGGACTGATGAATGACGTGGATGAAAAAGAAAAACTGTTCAGAGAACTTTTAGTGCATCCTAAGATTAAAAATATCAATGGTAAAGGATTAATGCTCGCTGTAAACCTTGGAGAACCGGAATACACCTTAAATGTAGCTAAAAAATGCATGGAAAATGGTCTTATTGTTTTCTGGCAGTTATACAGAAATGAATATTTGAGAATTTCTCCGCCACTTACAATTTCAAAAGACGAAATCAGAAAGGGCTGCCAGATAATACTGGATATTCTTAATGAAAATTAAAGATAATGTCTCTCCAAACGGAGAGATTTTTTTTATGCCTTACATGGCAGTTTTAAAGCGTTATACTTAACATAATACATATTTATAATCTCTGATAAATATCATGCATATTCTTTAAAAAAGTAACTGCAATTTTGTGTAATAAAAAAATTAATTTATATATTGCGGGACGATAAAAACAAAGATTATATGGCGAAACATAAAGTCCATTACGAATTTCCAATGCATTGTTTATCAGAGATTTTATATGAATATCTGGCTACTGCAGAGGGGTTGTCTGAATGGTTTGCGGATGAGGTTACAGAGAAAGGCGATGATTTCTTTTTTAGCTGGGGTGGAGGACCTGCTGAAAAGGCCACTTTGATCAGATATAAGCCCGAAGGTTTCGTGCGTTTCAGATGGGAAGAAGACGAAGGAACTAAAAACTTCTTTGAAATGACAATCGTAATAGATGATATTACAGAAGATCTGTCACTGAATATTACTGATTTCTGTGAAGAAGGTGATGAAGATGAAAACGCAATGTATTGGGAAAATCTTATTGAAAACCTTAGAATAAAATTAGGTGCTGCATAATGCAGGACTGTATCAAATGATAAAACTGATGAACGATTTATCGTTCATTATTTTTTTATAAAAAAATCACATCGAAAATTGGAAAATCAATATTTTACATCAGACGCATTGAATGTGAAGAACAGAGCCTTTCTTTGGGGCGATGCAGTGAAGGTTTCTTTCTTTGTAAGAGACGGCAGATTGATCATGGATGAAGAATGTTATTTCTTCCTGATGGCTTCCATGAGAAAGATGAGAATGAATATTCCTCTAACCTATACATTGGAGTTTTTCCAGTCACTGTTCCAAAAGGAAGTTATAGATGAGAAAGGAATACAGAACGGGATTATCAATTTCCAGGTATTTAGAAATCAGGATGCAGTAACATTAGCAAAATCCTCAATTTCCTATTTTTATGAAGTAGAAGAAACGGAAGATATGCTGGCGGTTTATCATAGACCTCTGGAGCTGGACCTCATTAAGGAAATTAACGTGAATAATAACCTTTTAAGCAATATAAGGGTGCACTGTCCGGAAAATATCTACGGAGCAATTTATGCCCAGGAAAATGATCTTGATGATGTGATCCTTTTAAATCCCAATAAAAGAATTGCCCGTACTACTTCAGGTAACCTTTTATTTATGGAAGGAGATGTCATTAAAGTTCCAAAGCAGACAGAAGGGGCCTACATTTCTCCTTTAATGGAAAACTTCGTTACTTTTTTACATAAAAATAACCTGGCGGATATCCAGGAACACGAGATTATTGCATTCGAATCTCAGAAAGCGGAAGAGATTTTAATGATTTCTGATGAGAAAGGCATATTTTCTGTAGGTAAAATAAGGAATAAGACCTTTGAAACTTCCCGATTTACAGAATTGGTAGAAAGTTGGAAAAAGAGTTTTAATTCATAAAATTGACAAACCCGGTAAACAACAAAGTTACAAAGTCCTTTACCGGGTTTTATTCTGAGTAAATCAGAAATTGTTTCTTTATTTAGTTTCCGTTGATGATGTCAACAAATTTCTGTGCGATTTCTTTTTGGCCGTTTTCACTGGTAATGTAAGTCCTGTCTGCAGTATTGTTGATGAAGCCTAATTCAACCAGTACGGCAGGAGCTTTTGTTTCTCTTAAAATATGAAGGTTGCTACGCTCCTCAATTTTACGGACCTTAAATTTTTTATAAATTTTCCCTGCCAGTTTCTTAGATTCTTCTGAATTTTGAACATACAGTTCTGTACCATGTATAGAAGTCTCCTTCTGAGGAGAAGTATTAACATGAAGTGAAATTACCATTTCAGGGTTCAGTGTATTAATTTGATTGGTTCTTTCCGAAAGGCTGGGATAAGTATCTTCATTTCTTATTAAAATCACCTCATATTCATCGTGATTTCCATTAAGTTTTTGTATTTCCTTTGCAATACTTAATGTGATATCTTTTTCATTAAAATTACCAAATACAGCGCCATGATCATTTCCGCCATGGCCGGCGTCTATGACAATGTATTTCTTGTTAAGAGGAGTAAATGATAAAAAAACGGTCGAAAAGATTGATAAAGCAAGTAATGTAGTACCTTTCATTTCAGTGATTTTGGTTTTTCAAAGAACGGAAAAACTTTCTTTAAAATTGGTTAACAGAATCTTAAAATTTGTTAATTATTTTTAATCATATGAAAGGGATATTGTTAATTTAATGAAATATCCTCAGGGGAGTTGGCCCAAAGTAAAAATTCTCCACCAAGGTTCTGCATGATGGATTTCCACAAGGTCTGGTCATTCGGAAGAGTATAATCAAGGTTGTAAACATCCACTACGGTCCACATTTTTCTCTGAACTTCACTGTCCAGTTGATTCGGGGCCCAACCGGAATATCCTGAAAAGATTTTTACATTGTGAATGTCCAGTTCATTGGCTAATACAGCATTGATGATACGTTCAATATCTTCGGTAAGATAATATTCATCAGTGATGTCTGTGTATATTTCAGTTACTTTTTCATCACCTTTCACTATAAAAAATACCTTGTCATTTTCCACAGGGCCACCATCATATACCTCGATTTTAAAATCAAAGAAATCCTTGAATTTACTGCTCATCTGGCTGTTTTTTTTATTCAGGATCAATCCAAAAGCTCCGCTTTCATTATGTTCAATAACCAATACTACCGATCGGGAAAAAATATCGCCGGAAATGTCAGGTGTCGAGATTAATATTTTACCTTTGTATGAGTGATTCATACTCAAATTTAATAAAAAATATTTATGGAAAACCTGCACGACAAAAGAAAAGTGTACGATAGATCCCAACTTATTGAAAGTGAGATAAAACAAAATCCGATTGAGCAGTTTAGAGACTGGTTCTTGGATGCAAGTGAGAGCCCTGAAGTTTCAGAAGCTAATGCTATGGCGCTTTCTACAGTGGAGGAAGATGGCTGTCCCAGAACAAGAATGGTATTGTTGAAGGCATACACTCACGAAGGATTTATTTTCTATACCAACTATAACAGCAGAAAAGGAAAGGCAATTCAGAATAACCATAAAGCATGCCTTCATTTTTTCTGGCCCAGCCTGGAAAGACAGATCATTATCAAAGCTGATCTTGAAAAAGTTGCAGAGAACCTAAGTGACGGTTATTTTCATTCCAGGCCCAAGGGAAGCCAGCTAGGGGCTGTAGTTTCTCCACAAAGCCAGGAAATTCCTGATCGTGAGTTTCTGGAAAGAAAATTAAAAGAGCTGGAAAAAGAATACGAAAACACAGAAGTTCCAAGACCGGCTCACTGGGGCGGATATATTGCAAAACCTTACGAAATAGAATTCTGGCAGGGAAGGCCTAATCGCTTACATGATAGAATTATATATCAGTTAGAAGACCTGGATTGGAAGATTTCAAGGTTGGCTCCATAGATAGAAAAGAGAAGGGAGTTAATGACATTATAATTTGTCATACTTATTACTGCAAATTGAATAAAGCGGGCTTTTAGTCCGCTTTATTTATTTTAATGGATATCTTTTTATTGCCCATCCAATATCTGCAGTCATAGAACATAAAAAAAGACCGCTTCCATGAAGCGGTCCTGAATTTTTGTAATCTGAATGATTATTTTTTCTTAGCACCAGAAACTGCGTTTGATAAATCAGCTCCAGCCTTAAACTTAGCAACTTTTTTAGCAGCAATTTTGATTGGTTTTTTAGTTGCAGGGTTGATCCCTTGTCTAGCTGCTCTCTCAGCTACTGAGAAAGTACCGAAACCTACTAAAGAAACTTTTCCGTCTTTTTTCTTTAAAGTAGAAGTTACGTTAGAAATGAAAGATTCTAAAGCAGCTTTTGCTGCAACTTTAGTGATACCTGCATCTTTTGCGATTGCGTCGATTAATTCAGACTTGTTCATAATTTTTAATATTAAAGTTAGTTCGTAATTATAGCAAATATAATACTATTTTCTAATTGTGCAATTTTTTTATTAAAACTTATACAATTTTTTTACTTTTCAGTGAAAACAGTTAAAATATGATAATTCGGTTTTTCACGAAAAATCTACGTTACGGGTTACTAAAATCATGCCAAATGCTTATGTTTATTGACTTTAGCAAAAAGTTAATATTATTTCCTGTATTTATTAAATCCTAAATTGTGTACAAAGTATTGATGTTTTTAAGAATATAATTGTTAATAATATAAGTAATGATCTCTTTTTTTGTGTTTTATAAAATTAAACCACCTTGTTTGTGGGAGTTTTTTAATGGTCGTGAAGGTCTGTTTTATTAATTTTTATTAATAAATTTGCAGCATGTTAATAGAAGTTTTCAAGTCCAAGATCCATAGGGTAAGAGTTACAGCCTCAGACCTTAATTATATAGGAAGTATAACGATAGATGAAGATCTGATTGAAGCTGCCGGATTGGTAGTGGGAGAAAGGGTTTATATCGTCAATGTAAATAACGGAGAACGTTTTGATACCTATGTTATCAAAGGGAAAAGAAAATCCGGAGAAGTATGTCTTAACGGGCCGGCTGCAAGAAAGGTACAGAAGGATGATATCATCATCATTATTGCTTATGCACAGATGACGCCTGAAGAAGCAAAAGACTTCCAGCCGAAGATCGTTTTCCCGGATGAAAAAACAAACCTTCTTACCTAGTTCATGGAGAAAACATCAAAAAGTCCTTTAAAATCAATACTTACAATAGTAATATCGCTTGCTTTTGCAGGCTTTTTTTTATGGCTTGCCTTACGTGGTCTTGATTTTAAAGTGATTAAGCAGTCATTGGCTAAGGCCAACTATCTTTGGGTACTGTTTGCTTCCGTGTTTGGGCTTTTGGCATATTGGTTCAGAGCAATTCGCTGGAATCTGATGCTGGAGCCAATGGGGCACAGGATTTCCAATTCCAATTCACTCTGGTCCATTTCATTTGGATATCTCATGAACCTTACGATTCCCAGAAGTGGTGAGGTGGCAAGAGCTACAGCGTTATATGGTGTGGAAAAAGTACCTGTAGATAAATCTTTCGGAACTATTATCCTGGAAAGGGTAGTGGATTTGATATGTATGCTTTGTTTCCTTGGTCTGACATTATTGTTTAAATATGAAGCAATTCTGTCATTCTATGAAAATTCTGGGGTTACAATCAACCCTAATAAAATTTTATTTGTTCTTGCTGTATTAATAGGAGGTACCGTTTTATTTTTTGCCTTTAAAAAGAAGTTGGCGAACGTTCCGTTTTTAGGGAAGATTGTTAATTTTATTGATGGTATTTTTCAGGGGCTAACTACTATTTTTAAGCTGAAACAAAAAGGAAAGTTCATAGTATATACATTAGGAATCTGGATTTGCTATTATTTTGCAGCATATCTTGTGTGCTTTGCACTTCCTGAAACTTCAGCATTTACCTTCGCAGACGGTTTCTTCATTATTGTTGTAGGAACACTTGGGATGATTATCCCCGCAAGTGGAGGAATTGGAGCCTATAATCTGGCTATGAAGTATGGCTTTATGGCTTTATTTATCTCAGTAGGAAAAAGTGCTGATCTTGGTGGTGAAATGGGACTTACCTATTCTTTTATTTCTCTGCCGCTTCAGATAGTTATTATGCTGGTAATGGGACTTATTTCTATTCCGATGCTGGCAAAAGCAAGAAATGAAGCTGCTTCTAAGAAAGAATTTTACTAGTTAATTCAACAATTATACAATCTAAAGGCTCAATTTTTCTCATTGAGCCTTTTTTGTTGTCATTCATTCAACTGAAAAATTAGACTTAATTGCTTTATATCTATTATTTTTAATAAATAAATTTGGTCAGTTCGCAAATCAAATCTATCTTAATGCAAAAAATAATTCATAACATAAAATACTATGGCAATTAATCTACAGAAAGGACAAAAGATTGAGATCGGATTGACTAAAATGACAATTGGACTTGGTTGGGATCCTAATGAAGGGACAGGCTACGACTTTGATCTTGATGCTTCTGCAATCATGATTGATTCTGAAAGAAAATTAGTAAGCGAAGAATATTTTGTTTTTTATAATAACCTGAAATCGCCGGATGGTGCTCTTACCCATACCGGAGATGATCCTAGCGGAAAAAACAGTGATGGGGATGATGATGAAGCCATCATTATTGATCTTGATAAAGTGGATTCAAGAGTAGAGGAGATTCTTTTTGTAGTCACTATTGAAGATTTCGAAAGGAGAAAACAGAATTTCGGACAGGTTAGAAATTCTTACATCAGGGTGGTAGACAACAATACCAACCAGGAAATTGCAAAATATGAGCTTGATGAAGACTTTTCTATAGAAACAGGAGTTGAGTTCGGAAGACTGTATAAAAGAAACGGAAGCTGGAAATTTGAAGCTTCGGGAATAGGCTACAGAGCAGATCTTGGCTTTTTCCTTGAAAAATATTATAAGGGGCAGATCATTAAATAATAGTAAATACACTAATACACAAAACGATAGCTATGGCAATTAATTTACAGAAAGGTCAAACGATTGATTTAAGAAAAAACGACCGTGGAGAAAGTGTTTATGACCTTTCAAAAGTAACGATCGGATTAGGATGGGATGTAAGGAAGCAAGGTGGTTTCTTTGGAAAACTTTTTAATAAGGAAGCAGAATATGATCTTGATGCAGTAGCGTTTCTTTTAGATGGTAACGGAAAAGTGGCCAACCTTGGAAGAACGGTTCAGACGAATGACGGAAGGCAAATAGGATTGTATCAGGGTGATGTTGTTTTTTTCAATTCTATGCAGCATCCAAGCGGAAATGTATGGCTTACGGGAGATAACAGAACAGGGGCCGGCGATGGTGATGATGAACAGATCATTGTGAAGCTGGATCAGCTGGATCAAAGCTACCAGAAAATTGTTTTCCTTGTTACTATTTATCAGGGAAGAAGCAATAATCAGCACTTTGGAATGATTGAGAACGCATTTATTCGTGCTGTGGATGCTACGGGTAAAGAAATTACGAAATACAGCCTTTCCGGAGATTCAAGTATGAACGGAATGTGTGCAATGGTTTTTGCTGAAGCATACCGTCATAACGGAGACTGGAAGTTCCGTGCTTTGGGAGAACCTCATCATACAGATAATTTTATTGATATCCTGAGACAGCAGTATTCATATTCAAATTAGACTTTAGATTTATATTCAACATACAAGCCGGCTGGGAAGTCTTCGACTTCCTCCGCCGGCTTCAGAATTAATAACCGCCTTATGACCAGAAGATTATTAGCCTATTTTTTACTGGATACTTCCGGTTCCATGAATGGAGAACCTATCCAGGCACTGAACAACGGTTTTAACGGGCTGATCAGTATGCTTCGTACAGATCCACAAGCGATGGACAGCCTTCATTTGAGTGTCATTACTTTTGACAGAGAAGTTAAAAATATTATTCCCTTAACAGCGCTTGCCAATTTCTATCCCATGGAAATTACCTGCCCAGATAGTGGTCCTACCCATACGGGAGCGGCATTGGAAATGGCAGCAGATCTGGTTCAGAAAGATCTTGTAAAAGGCTCTGCTGATGAAAAAGGAGACTGGCAGCCATTACTTTTTATATTTACGGACGGGAAGCCTTCAGATATTCAGAAATACAGGCAAATGATCCCTGTACTAAAAGGTCTTGAGTTCGGAGCAATTGTAGGGTGTGCCGCAGGACCTAAGGCAGATGAACAGTTTCTTAAAGAGCTTACAGATCATGTCGTAAAGCTGGATACTACAGACGCCATTACCCTCTCTTCCTTTTTCAGATGGGTGAGTTCTTCCATTACACAGGGTGGCCATTCGCAGAATACAGCAGATCATATAACATTGCCTCCGCCACCATCGGAGCTGAATATTATTATTTAAAAAATTGTCTTTACAGCTATGAGAAGACTGCCTATTTATTTTTTGATAGATGTTTCCGAATCTATGGTAGGAGACCCTATTGAGCAGGTACAGGAAGGAATTTCTGATATTGTCAGGGAACTCAAAAGAGATCCGTATTCATTGGAAACGGTTTATATTTCTGTGATTGGTTTTGCAGGAGAGGCGGAAGTGATTACTCCACTTCAGGATATAATCAGTTTTTATCCGCCAAAAATTCCGATTGGAAGCGGTACGTCATTATCTCAGGGGTTGATTAAAGTGATGGACTGTATTGATAAGGATGTTGTGAAAACAACGTATGACCGTAAAGGAGACTGGAAACCTATTGTTTTTCTGTTTACTGATGGAGTTCCGACTGATGATGCCACTAAAGCAATTGAAAGGTGGAACAGTAAGTATAACGGAAAAGCCAATACCATTGCTGTTTCTATAGGTGAGAATACCAATTATAAACTTTTAGGCTCACTGGCAGATCATGTTTTACTTTTCAATAACACGGACGAGAATTCATATAAAGAATTCTTCAAATGGGTAACAGATTCTATTAAGACCACCAGCCAAAGTGTTACTGAAGCGAAGAAAGAGGGGATTAACCTCTCCAAAATTGATCCTATTATCCTTGAAAAGGTAGATCCACAGATGGAACAGCGCTTTCCGGATAATAATTTTGTGGTTTTGAATGCCAAGTGTTCAGAGACAGACAAACTCTACCTGATGAAGTTTAAAAAAACATTCGGAGAATCCAGTATTCCGGGGATGTCAACAAGGTACTATAAACTGGAAGGAGCTTATAAAATTGATGAAAAATCTTACTACCGGCTTTCTTCTGCACAAAAGAGTAATCTGAGAATTTCAATAGAGGAACTGCAGGGAGGAACTTCCTGCCCGCATTGTGCGAATCCTATTGCGCTGGCAACCTGCGCATGTGGTGGAATTCATTGCCTGCAAGGGGAAGGATATAATAAATGCCCATGGTGCGGAACATCTGATTATTATGGATATTCCGGCGGCGGGTTTGATATCAACAGAACTTTAGGTTAAATCATGCGCCTATGAAAATACCTTCATTTTATTTGGGAATTGGAAAAAAGCCCGTGGAAATAAAGACTATTCATAAAGAAAGGGAAGAATTTAAAGAAGCTCAATGGACCATGGATCAGGCTCATTCAGGAAAGTTCTATGAATTCACCTTTGAGATGAACAGTTTTCCGAATATCAGGATTAAAAATATAGGGAATCTGGAAGAAACCGGGCTTACATTTGAAAATAACAGGATTTCCGGAATTCCCAAAGCTCATAATATGTATCATCTGGATATTGAGTTCTTCCATACAGAGGATAAAGACAATACAGATGTCAAAAGAGTTCAGTTATTGGTGAATATTGATCCAAAAGATCTATGGAAGAATATTCCAAGTGACAGGAATGCGGACTTCTATAAAGAGGATGAGGTTTCAGCCCAGAGGAAATTTTCAGACAAGAAAATTGTTGTTGTTTCCAAAAGAGGCCGTTCTCATGCCCATGAAGGAAAATTCAGGGAAGATGATTTTGCAGTGAATGAACTTTCTGCAGGCTGGAATATAATTTCTGTCTCTGATGGAGCTGGTTCTGCTGTAATGGCAAGAGAAGGTTCAAGACTGGCAACGGTTTCTGTTAATCAGTTTTTCAGTTCTCCGGAAACTGTATGTGCAATTGATAGTAATATTAATGTCATTTATACCTCAGAAAATAAAGAAAATGAGCAGAAAGCTAAAGAGAATGTGATAAGACTCTTGTATGAAGGTGTTTTATATGTTCATCATGCTTTAGAGAATACCGCTTCAGAAAATAATTTTCTGGTCAATGATCTGCACGCTACTCTTATTTTTGCTTTGGTTAAAAAGTTCAGTTTTGGATATGTTATCCTGAGTTTTGGAGTGGGAGACTGCCCAATTAATCTTATTCATACCGGTTTTTCTAAAGTAGAACTTCTGAATACCATGGATGTGGGAGAGTACAGTGGTGGTACCCGTTTTATTACGATGAAGGAAATCTTTAACGATCAGATTGTTTCCCGCTTTAGGATCACCTGTGTAGATGATTTTTCACATCTGTTGCTCATGACAGATGGAATTTATGATCCAAAATTCCTTACCGAAAATAAGCTGGAAGCTGTAGAAAGCTGGAAAACATTTTTTAATGATCTGGATGGAAATAATGATGATCTTGCCAAAGTAGATTTTATGAATGATACCAATATCGCTCGACAACTTCTCCATTGGACGGATTTCTGGAGCAGGGGGAATCATGACGACCGTACACTGGCCATAATTTATTAATTGAATATGAAAAAAAACATTAGGGTTGTTTCCGTTCTGGATGCAGCCAAATCCTATGAATATGTTGATGAAAAACCGATCCGGGGCGGGGTAAAAGATGTTTACTTTTCTCCGGACAGGCAATATGTAGTTGCTTTTTATAGAAATCCGCTGGATGAGGGGCAAAGGGAAAGAATCAGGAGAATTGTTTCTACTTATCTGCAAAGCATTCAGAATGGTAATGCTGCAGAATATTTCCTGAATGAAATATTCAGATGGCCATATGATATTGTAGAAAAAAACGGGCTCACAGGAATTATTGTCCCTGTTTACAACCAGAAATTTTTCTTTGCCAAAGGATATGTTGGTTCAGATCATATTCAGGGTGAAGATAAAGTTGGAAAATGGTTTACTGCCCCTATGTTCAGAAATCCTCAGTATCCATTAAGGCTGGATCAGTCTGAATTAGGAGATTGGCTAAGCTATTTTCAGATTGCAATTAATATCAGCCGGGGAGTCAAAAAACTTCATCAGATGGGTTTAGCCCATTCAGATTTGTCTTACAACAATATACTGGTAGATCCTGTAACCAAATCGGCCTGTATTATTGATATTGACGGTCTTGTTGTTCCTAAGCTGTTCCCACCTGAAGTAATCGGAACAGCAGACTTTATTGCTCCCGAAGTTTTAAGAACCCAACATTTGGGACTTCAGGATCCAGGAAGGCATCTGCCCAATCAAAAAACCGACTTACATGCTCTTGGAGTTCTCATCTATATGTATCTGCTGAGAAGGCATCCTCTTCGTGGCGGAAAAATATGGGACCTGGATTCTGAAAAAGATGAAATGATTTCTATGGGTGAAAAAGCTCTGTTTATAGAACATCCTAATGACCCTTCCAATAATGTGAGAGCAGACCATCTTAGAAAATGGGATGCTTTCTGGGGAGATCCACAAAAGATTCCCTATACCATAACTGGGCCTTATATTGCAGACCTGTTCAGAAAAACATTTATAGACGGTTTACATGATCCTATCAGACGTCCCACAGCCAATGAATGGGAAACAGCTTTACTGAAAACCGTAGATCTGATACAGCCCTGTCAGAATTCCAATTGTACTGAAAAATGGTATGTTTTTGATAATACCAGCAATCCCAGATGTCCTTTCTGTGGCACTTCACATCAGGGAACGCTTCCGGTTCTGGATTTATACTTCAGATTTGATGATGAAGTTTGGAAACCTGAAAATCACAGGTTGATGGTGTATCATAATCATTATTTATTTAAATGGCATGTATCCAGAAAGGTAATCAGAAATGAAAATCTGACAATGCAGGACAAAATGCCGGTAGGATATTTTACTTTTCATCTGGGAAAATGGGTACTTGTAAATCAGAGCTTGGCTAGTATGAGGGATATTACAGACCAAAAAGAAATTCCACCAGGCTCTATGGTAGAACTAATTGATGGGAAAAAGATATTGTTATCTGCAGAAGAAGGCGGAAGACTGATCTATGTGACAATGGCTAACCAATAGTCATTACTTTAACTTTGATTTAAATGCTGGAAACGCAAAGCGGAAAAAGTATGCTTTAAAAGCCTGCGTTATGTGTGGGAAAAAGCTGCAGATCTTATCTGCTTAAACCGGTTTAAACTCCATGAAGTAAGAATGCTTATCCTCACTTATAATTTTGAAGCCTAAACTGGAATAAAGTCGTTGTGCCTTATTGGTTTTTAAAACACTTAAAGACGCTGTTTTTCCTGTTTTAATAGCTTCTTCCAGAATATCAGTAAGAATCATTCTTCCTAATCCTTTACCTTGCTGGCTGGGATCAATCTGAAGCTGTAGAATATCAATATTCGTTTCTGATTTATCTATTTTTAAAAGTCCGATAGGCTGATTGGCCAGTAAAATAAGATATGCTTTTTCAAACTGATAAAGAATCCGCTGAAGAGTTGTTTCCTGGTCTGTGGGAAGATGGGATTCTGCATAATGCGGAACCATGGTTTTTATCCTCAGATCAAGAAGATAATCAATATCATTTTCTGTAGCTTTTTGATAGGTAAGTAAAGTTTTCATAGTTTCTGAATTCGGATTTGAGACCATACTTCCCCCATTATAGGAAAGAATTAATGCTTGAATAATAACTCTTGAATGTAAAGTTAATCAAATGTAATATTTCTTTGGTGAAGATAAGCTTCATCAATATTTTCTTTTTCAAAATGATCCGGATACATAGTGATCTTTACAAACTCTTCATCATGGTAAAACCCACCTAAAAATAATTCATTTTCTATTATTTTTACCTGTATGGTAAGGGCATTGATAAGAATTTCTTCGTCTTTTAAAGTTGTAATATTAAAAATAAAGAGCCTTTGATAATGTGTGTCTTTATACTTAATGATCAGATGGTCTTCATAAAAATATAAAAGCCCATCCCGGAAGGCTGGCCGTTCCAATGTAGTGATGGGAGGTTTCCATGTGATCACTTTCTTTTCCCTCAGCCTGATACGGACTTCTTCTTTTCCTGCTTCGTTACATTGCCACCATGCAATAACACCATTGCTATTGATTGCCGTCTGATGGGGAGATACCGAATTTTCTATACCTGAAGGATCCATCCATACAATCTTTTGTTCACTGACTTCCGTTCTAATATTGTCAGTAAACAATTCTTCATCAATCAGGGTAAGGATTTCAGCCTGCGTCATTGCTTTTTATTTCTTGGGGCGAAGATATTGATTTAATTGGATTTGGACGAAAAAGTTGACACAGATAAGAGATTAATGCCGGAAGCTGTATATTCTCCCGGCAGTTAAATTCCTTTAGATAAGCTCAAAAAAGTTTCTTTTGCCAATCTTTATCCTGATCTCTTGTGTAAGTTCTATTTCCTGATCCGGATTTATGATTTTAGCAGAATTGATCTGAACCCCGCCACTTTCAATAAGCCTTCTGACTGCTGATTTGCTGAGTTCATTTTTTAACTGGTAGCAAAGCTCAAGAACGGTTGTTTTCTTCTGAACATGATGTAAAATACTAATGGGGACAGGTTCAAAGCTTTTTTTATCAAAATTCTTATTCTGGAATTGGTTATTGAAAAATATTTCTGCATTTTCCGCAGCTTCAGCATTGTGGTATTGGCTGATGATATTTCTGGCAATTATTTTTTTAATGTTCATTGGATTTTCACCGGCTTCCATTTTTAATTTTAAACTGTTTTTTTCTTCTGTTGAAAAGTCTGTGGTAAGATCAATAAACTCTTCAACTAAAGAATCCGGAATAGACATGGTTTTTCCAAACATTTCATTAGGGGCATCGGTTAGTCCTATGATATTGTTTAAGGATTTACTCATTTTTTCTTTTCCGTCAAGCCCTTTCAGCAGAGGCATACACATCACAATTTGGGCAGGCATCTGATGAGCTTCCTGAAGCTGTCTTCCCATGGTACAATTAAAAAGCTGATCTGTTCCGCCCATTTCAATATCACATTCAATTTTTACAGAGTCAAATCCCTGCAGAATTGGGTATACAAGTTCATGCATGGCAATAGGTGTATTTTCTGTAAAGCGTTTGCTGAAATCATTTCTGTGCATCAGCTGAGCCACTGTAACTTTCGATAACAGTTGAATAACCTCCGAGAAATTCAATGCATCGAGCCAATCTGAGTTGAAAACAATTCTTGTTTTTTCAACATCAATGATTTTTGACAATTGATTAATATAAGTTTGTGCATTATACTGAACGTCTTCGGCACTTAATGGCTTTCTGGCCTTATTTTTTCCTGTAGGGTCGCCAATTCTTGCCGTAAAGCTTCCTACCACAATAATAATCTGGTGTCCCCAATCCTGGAATTCTTTCAGTTTTTTAAGTACAACAGCATGTCCCAGATGCAGATCGGGAGCCGTTGGATCAAAACCCAGTTTAATGGAGAGTTTTCTGTTTTCTTCTTTAGCCTGTTTTAATTTCTCTTCCAATCCGTTTTCCGGAAGGATAATAGAGACATTTTCTTTTAATGTACGGATCATGTTGTAATAGTTTTAAATGAAAAAGCCCGGACAATACTGTCCGGGCTCTATATGTTAAGTCGATTATTTAATTTAGATTACAGATATAGAAAGTCTTCCCGAACGATAATTCGGAGTATAATATTCACTGAAGAATGGAAGACGCAATATGCTGTTTAAGTGTTTCATTAATACGGTAAATATAGCAGGGTTTTTCCTGAAGTTCCAATATTTAAACCATTAAGATGTATTGTAGTGGTTATAACAAGATTTGTTTTTTTAGAAAAAACTTAACCATTTACGAATCTTAATGGTCTAAAATAATGGTTCAAAACAATTTTACTTGCCATTTCTTAAGCTAATTCTGTGCCATAATCTGTTAAAAATGCTTTACATGTTTTTTATCATGTTATCAGCTCTTTTTTCATGGTATAATTGGTAAGATCAACACCTTTTACATTTACGAATTTTTTAATTTCCAAATAAAAAGACCAACAGAACCTTATTTGAAAGGAACTGCCGGCCGGGTTATTGTTCTTATCCTGTTTTTTGTATTTATATGGCTATTATTGAAGAAAATTTAATTATTGCCACCACCGGCTCTGTTGGATTCTTCAAATTTCACCTGTTTAGTTGCACCTTTCACATTATTATTTCCGAATTTATAAGTGAGAGAAAGGTGAACATTTCTCGTAATTCCTTTGTATTGATAATCAATATTGTAATCCGGATAATATTCTATTCCTTTTTCACGGTTGGTATTTAGGACATCATTTAAATAAAGGTTAAGAAGAAGTTTTTTATCCATCAGTGCCAGCTTCAGCCCTGTGTATAATGAGGCATTGGTATAATAATAAGTATTTCCGTCCCTGTTGGGAAGACTTCCCCACAAGCCCAATAGAAAAGTCACTGTTTTTTCTTTATTAAGGAAGAAATTATTATCGATGTTTACGTTGGCACTGTATCCCGGTGGAACAGGCAGAATAGCAGGGTCATAAGATTTTGCCTTCGTATAGTAACCATTTACAAAGATGTTGGATTCCAGCCATTTCAGTTTATTGTAATTATAACTGATGTTAATACCCGTCTGGTTTTCATTATAGAAATTCTTGGCAATGGTATATCTGTAATTATCATCAATCATTTGAATCCTGTCCCAGCTATCTTTGTTATAGCTGTGATATAATGTAATGTTGAGGTTATTGTTTAAAACATATCCGAATTCAAAGTTATCTGAAAATGAAGGTAAGAGATAAGGGTTACCTGTAGTATATTCAAAGTTGGATGTGAAATACTTAAACGGATTCAGGTTCCCGAAATACGGACGTGAAATTCTGCGGGAATAGCTTAATGAAAATGCATTGTTTTCATTAGGCTTATAACTTAAATAGGCAGTAGGGAAGAATTTACCATATTTGATCTTTGCTGAGGTATTATCATTCATGGAAATACCTTCCAAAGTGGTATATTCATAGCGAAGCCCGGCTTTAGCATCCCATTGCTCACTGATCTTAAAATTGGTTGAAACATAAGCTGCATAATTTTCTTCGTTATAAAAGAAAGTATTGGTTTTACCGGTGTTCAGTTCATATACACCATTTTTAATATCGAAGAAATTGAATTCAGAATCATTTTTGATCTTTGTATACTTTAATCCGGATTCCGTTTTTATTTTTCCAAATGTTTTTTCCAGATCAGCCTGTCCTGAATAAATCCTGTATTTACTGATAGGGTTAGCCATTGTGTTAATCAATTCCGGGGTAATTGTATTTGAAAAATTTCTTGCGTTGGAATTGTTAAGCATCATATTGGCAGTTACGTTCAGCTTTCCTCCGGCACTGTCTATTTTAGTTTCATAAAATGCCGTTGCATTATGAACATCCCGGCTGTTTCTGTTGTTGAAATCGGAAATAATATGAGTTAAACCATTCCCATTGAACCGTACAGATTCACTTTCTCCCGTTTCTTTAGGATTACTATGTGAATAGTTATAATTGATACCGAAAAGATTCTTATCATTGATCTTATATTCTGCTTTTATATTTCCGCTTTTGTATTTGTAGTTATTAAGATTATCACCATTCTTGTTCCAGTAATTATTATTTGATATACCGGACATATTATTGTAGATATTATATTGCCAGTAATTATCACCAACAGATAAGTTGGTGCTTAATGAAAGCTTTTCTCCCTGGTAATTGAATGTGGCACCACTTCTTGCAGAAACAGTGGGCTTTCCCCAAAAATAGTTTCCTGACGTCTGAATAGATCCGTTCCAGCCCAGATTGGCATTTTTCTTAAGGATGATATTAATTAATCCGCTTTTTCCTTCCGCGTCATACTTAGCAGGAGGCGTGGTAATCACTTCTATTTTAAGAATGTCATCGGAACGGAGTGTCTTCAGATAATTGATAAGTTCCTGCCCGTTCAGATTCAGTAATCTGTCGTTAATCATAACCGCAACATTGCTTTTTCCGGCAATACTTATCGCTTCATCACTGGTTTTTACCATTGGTGTTTTGGCTAGAGCTTCGATGGCGTCAATTCCCTGAGAGGCTACAGAATTTTCTACATTGAAGACCAGGCGGTCTACTTTTCTCTCGAATAATTTTTTCTTTGCTGTGATGGTTACACCTTCTACCTTCTGAACTAAAGGTTCATCCTTAATCTGAATGTCTTTTCTGGCATTTCCCTTTACAGCAATTTTTTCACTATTGGTTTTTACCCCGTCTTTAATTATCTCAAGTATATAATCTCCATTCTCTTTTAAAGGAATTTTAAACAATCCCTTTTCATCTGTAATAGCAGAAAATTTAACATTGTTCCTGGTAATAAGCACTTCAGTTTCTGCTACTGGCTTATTTTCTTTATCTGTAACCGTTCCTTCCACACTTTGTGCAAAAAAGAATGAAGAGGCGGCAAGACTTAAAAGAAGAATAATTTTCCGGTTCATATTTAGCTTTTAATACAAGACAATTATTTTGCAGGGAATATTACATGCATTTGTGAAAAATCTTTTGATTATTTAAAAAGTATCTGAATTTTCTTTTGGTTATTTTTGTAACAGATATTAAAAAATTAACTTCAATGCACGAGAAACTTTTACAGTACATTGGCTCCGGACATCATTTCTCCCAAAAAGAAATTGAGATGGTTAAAGAGTATTTTGAGCCCGTATCTTTTTCAAAAAATACCGTGATTGAAGCCGCCGGTAAGGTTCCTGATTACCTTTATTATATTGTTTCCGGATATCTGAGACTGTTTTATATGGATCAGAATGGAAATGAAGTAACCACCCATATCAATTGCCCACCCGGATTTTTTACCTCCTATTCTCATTTTATAAGCAGAACAGTATCAGAACATAATGTAGAATGTATTACAGCGTGTGAGCTTTTAAGAATTACGAAAAAAGATCTCGACTATCTGGTGAATGAGAGCCAGGGTATGAAGGACTTTAGTATTTCTGTATTTCAGCAGTCAATTGCATATAATGAGAACCGTTCCAGGGAATTGTCAGCTTTGAATGCGGAAGAACGTTATCTTAAGCTTTTAAAAGATTATCCGGAGATTATTCAGCATGTTCCTATTCAGTATATTGCATCGTTTTTGGGGATGAAGCCGGAAAGTCTGAGCAGGATCAGGAGAAAAATAATTAACTAACAAAAGTCAAGCGGATCTGAAGCCAATAGGCAGAACTTTGTTGCATTAAAAATGAATGCAATGATAAATAATAATCTAAGCCTCGTTTCAGGAGCTAATGGACATTTGGGAAATAATTTAGTCAGATTTTTAACCGGACAGGGGATTCCGGTAAGGGCAACAGTCCGCAATATCCGGAATACAAAACCTTTTGATGGGCTTAGCTGTGAGGTGGTGCAAGCGGATATTACAGATAAAGCCTCTTTTGTAAAAGCCCTTCAGGGAGTTGAAACCTTTTATGCTGTGGGTGCCTCCTTTAAATTATGGGCCAAAGATCCTAAGAAGGAAATCTATGATGTGAATATCAAAGGGACACAAAATACTATCGAAGCAGCAGCTGAGGCCGGAGTGAAAAGGATTGTTTATGTAAGCTCTATTGCTGCTCTCAATTATACCCAATTACCCACAAAGGAAAGTAACGGCTATAATCCTGACCGGAGAGATATGTACTATAATTCCAAAAACGATGGTGAAAAGCTGGCCTTTGAACTGGCAGCAAAACTTGGAGTAGAGCTTGTTTCTGTAATGCCTGCTGCCATGATCGGCAGTGAAGCATTTTTACCTTTGAATGTTTCTTACGGAGTATTGAAGCTTATTCTGAACAGACAGATTCCGGTAGATACAAAAATTACCCTGAATTGGGTAGATGTGAAAGATGTTGCAGAAGGATGTTATCTTGCCGCTCAAAAAGGCCGGCCGGGTGAGCGTTATATCCTTGCTAATGAAAAATGTATGACGATTACTGATACTACTGTTCTGGCCAATAAATTATATCCGGATTTGAAACTGAAAATTCCTGATTCTGTACCTAAGGGTATTCTTTACACTATCGCAGCGCTCATGGAATTTACTGCAAAATTAAGTGGAAAAGCTCCTGTACTGACAAGAAAAGATATTTCCATGTTTTCCGGATTACAGCAGGATTTTGATATTTCCAAGGCAAGAAATGAGCTTGGTTTTAATCCAAAGAGTCCTGAAATGGCTGTAAAAGAAGCATTTGACTATTTACTGAAGAATCCCGGACTTTTACAATGAGTTTAATATTATAACTGAATAATAGAACCTTTATAAAATCTAGTCAGGTCATACAGATCGTTAAAATATTTTTGAAGGTCTGTATTGTTTTTATCAACAGGATTTTTAAGTTCAGATTGTTTTTCTGCCAATGCATATAAAGAAGGGTAATCGGGCTTCAGATAGTCGGAAAGGATATTTTCTTTTCCCTGTTCTCTGCTGATTATTTCCGTAAGGAATATTCCGTAGATCAGGAATTGGTTAAAATTCTGTGCATTAACAATGTAATTCATGTTTTCACTGGAAAGTTTCTCATAATCAGAAAGTATTTTTAGAAAAGTCTCTCTGTGCTTGGGTGATTGAATTTCGTAAAAAAGATCTATTCCATTGATGTACAGCTGAGTTTTTATTTCTTCATGGTCAGAAGGGTATCTTTTGCTGAACCATAAAAATATATTGAAAAGCTCTTCACGGGTAAGCTCTTCCACAGAATCTTTCACTTTATCTTTGATGACTTCAAGATTGATTTTAGCATCGGATGGGAGAAAGTTCTGAAAATTCTCTTCCTCACGGCAAAGCTTATTGTACAAATTAATTTTGGCAATATTTGGGTTGGTTTTGATGAAATAAAGTTCTTCTGTCATAACGAATTACCAAATATTTTTATTGAAATGGTAATTAAAGATACAAAATATGCTGAAACATAAGTTAAAAAATATTATGCTGAGAATGGAATGGCTTTTTGCTTCCTGAATAATTTTTTCAAAATAATCAGGATTGGATGAATCCAGAGCGGCTTTTTATCTTTTAAATGCAGGAAGTTCTTTTATTTCTTTTTTGAAAATGATGGTTTCGGCGGTTGATCTGATGAGAGATCTGGCAACGGAAAGCGGGTGTTCAGGAAATTCAGGATCATATTTTTCCAGTTCAGATTGATTCATTAAAGTTCCCTGCCTGAAATCCGGATCATAAGGATCTTCGAACCAGTTTTTTATATTTTCCTCTTCAATTTCAACTTCTCCGGCTTTATGTAATCTGTCAAGGATAAGCGCATCTCTCATGCCTGTAATTCCAATTTCATCAGCCTGAATTTTTACTACATAGCTGCAGTTTTCAAAAGGAATGGTAATGGAAGCAATATACGCCATTCCCGTTTCCTGCTGTGGAATTTTGATTATGGTTTTTACACAAGGAATATTGTGAAGATTAATGATGTCTGTTTCAATAATACCACCATTGGATGCTGCTGCAATATTTCGGTAGAATTTTTTCAGATAATCAAGATCTTTTGCCGTAGGAAGATCGGGTTCTTTATCAAAAAAATGAAGGACAATAAGTGCGGATTGCTGAGGATTTACCCATCGGATCGCTTCATCGTCCTCTGAAACTTTAGTCCACCCCTGATCCGGAATGGTTACGGAGTGAAGGTTGGCTTTAATTTTCTTTTTCTTAAAAAATTTGAACATGGCTGGTCTTTTACAGCTTAAAGATCGTTCTATTTTGTCAATAACAAAAGCCTTTTTAAAAGAATTTTGATTTGGTTATTAGCATTTTAAGATACAGATAGAAATTCTCTATGATTAAAAATAGATAGACTTCTCTATTTTTTGTTTAGATTTGTTAAAATTTTCAGGAATGAAAAAAGAAAAAGTACGCGAAAGGATCATCAGGGTAGCTTCAGAATTATTTTATAAGCAGGGATATAATTCAACAGGAATTAATCAGATCATTGCAGAAGCTGATATTGCGATCGGTTCACTATATAATCATTTTGCATCCAAAAATGATCTTCTTCAGGCTTATTTGATTAAGGAGGAGCAGGAATGGTTTGAAGGTCTTGAAAAAAGCACTGTCTCTATTGCAGATCCCAGAGAAAAGATGTTTGCTATTATTGATTATCGCAAAAAACTTCAGGAATCCTCAACGTTTGCAGGCTGTCATTTCATTAAAATTACCTCTGAAACAGGAGAGGCAAATGCAGCTGTATCCGGTTTTGTAAAAAAACATAAGGAAAAACAGAAAGTAGTTATTCATGATATTGTTAAGGAATATAGTGAGCTGCATCCGTTACCCGATCCGGAGTTAGTAACTGAAAATATATTTTTACTGATAGAAGGAGCGGTAGTAACCTCAACCATTACCAGAAATAATCATTCTTTTGATCAGATCAAAAAAATGATCCAGGGTTTGTTACCTTAATTTTTTTAAATATAAAAAAATAGATATATCTATATAAAAATGAAATGTAATTATCTGAAATTGTTTATTATATTATTTGGGCAGTTGCTGACAATTATGGATATCTTTATCATTAATGTATCCATACCGTCCATACAGCATGATATTCATGCTTCTAATGGAGAAATGCAATTGATGATATCGGCCTATCTTATCGGGTTTGCTTCTTTTCTTATTACAGGTGGGCGATTGGGGGATGTATACGGAAGAAAAAAGGTTTTCATTCTCGGATTGGCCTTTTTTATATTAAGCTCCATAGCCTGTGGAATCTCACACGGAGTAGCCCAGCTGATGATTTCAAGATTGGTGCAGGGAATAAGCGCGGCATTTATGGCTCCGCAGGTTCTTTCTATGATTCAGATTTTATTTCCTGCTCATGAAGAACGCACAAAAGCTATGGGCTGGTACGGAATTACCATCGGGATTGGAACCGTTCTTGGGCAGTTTCTGGGCGGATATTTCTCATCGCTAAGTGTTTTACAGGAGCCGTGGAGGTTAATTTTTTTTATCAACATTCCGATAGGTCTTATCGCTATTTTTTTAAGCATAAAATTATTGGAAGAATCAAGGTTCAGCATCAGGAAATCTTTCGATAATTGGGGTGTTCTTCTTTTGTCTATAGGGCTTTTTGGCATGACGTACACTCTTACAGTCTCCGAGAAGGAAATTTTTTCTGCCCGGAATTTATTGCTCATTACTATTTCTGTAGGCATTTTAGTATACTTTATTAAAAATCAGAAAAATAAACTGAAAAATAAAAAGCCTTATCTTATTGACTTTGGGTTATTCCGCTATAAAAATTTCTATCTGGGAATTATGGCTGTTTTTTTCTTTTTTATTATGTTGGATTCCTATTTTTATATTCTCTCTTTATTTTTTCAGGATGGATTAATAATTAGTCCTCTGAAAGCAGGAGAGATAATTGTTTTTCAGGGATTGGGTTTTATTCTGGCTTCAGCTTTTTCTGTAAAATTAATCCTGAAATACGGAAAAAAAGCCTTGATGGCAGGACTAGTTTTTTATTGTGCTTATTTTAATTCTTCAGATTATCTTATTCACCAATTCTACTGAGTTTTACCAATTATACCTGTTATTATTTTTACATGGAATAGGAGTGGGTTCTGTCATTCCATCGCTGGCCAATATTGCTTTGTCGGGTGTGCCAGAGAAACTAATAGGAAATGCTTCCGGTGTTTACAATACTTTTCAGCAAATTGCTGCTATCATAGGAATTGTAGCGGTGGGAAGCGTTTTTTATTACTTTCTGGATGAAAGGCCTTTAGCACAACATTACTATAAAGCTTTTACAGTAGCTATCCTGACGAATATTGTATGTCTGATTATTGTCCTTGCTGCTGTTTTTAAAGTACCTGATTATATTCTTCCTAAAAGCAAAAAATAATGTTTATAACAGTATATTCAGTTATTGAAATATTTGAATCTTAGGCAGATTATTTTTCTGCAGAGATCAGTAGCATCATAGGTCTTCGGAGTTCCTCTTTCATTTCCGGAATTTCTTTCAGCATTCCAGGGCTTGGTTCCGGTTCAATGATTTCCTTTATTTTGAAGTTGTGTTTCAATAATGTGTTTAAATAGGAAGTTAAGGTTCTGTGATATTTAATGACATTTTCTCCTAAGAATGTTGTATTTCTTTTTCCTTCGATAAAATACCTGTCAACAGGCCAGCTTGTTTTCTCTCCATTCTTATCATAGTTCCAGTCCTGGCTTCCTTCAGCAGTAAAAACAGGATGTTCTACAGAAAATACAAAATACCCGCCCGAAGTCAGCCACTGATAAATGTTTTGCACAATGGTATCGAATGACTCCACATAATGCAATGTTAAAGAGCTTAAAACAATATCAAAATGTTCTGCAGGATAATTAACATCCTCCAGTGCTTTCCTT
This sequence comes from Chryseobacterium bernardetii, assembly GCF_003815975.1. Lineage (NCBI taxonomy): Bacteria > Pseudomonadati > Bacteroidota > Flavobacteriia > Flavobacteriales > Weeksellaceae > Chryseobacterium > Chryseobacterium bernardetii. The sequence continues at coordinate 53,196 of NZ_CP033932.1, read as the reverse complement.
TCATACAGGATGCCTTCGAGATTATTGATTTCCTTTGCCCTGGCCAGCATTTTCTCAGAAAGATCGATCCCGATTACAGATTTTGCTCCATTTTCTATGGCATACCGGCAATGCCATCCGAACCCGCAGCCAAGGTCTAATACTTTTTTTCCTTTAAAATCCGGTAATATATTTTTCAGGGCGTGCCATTCTCCTGCTCCTTCCAGCCCTAATTGGGAGCGGAGCATTTTCTCATACTGGTTAAAAAATGACGGGTCGTCGTATTTATTTTCTTTCATAGCAGGAAAAATTTACAGTTTTTACGGCCGGGATTACTCAACAATAAATTTACAATTATTAGATGGAAAAAATTTAAAATGCTGATCCAAAATTTTCCAAAAAAAATCCTTTACCGAAATAAAGGACTCAATGTATAGATGTAAAATGATTTTATTTCCGGCCTTCGCGTACAGCACGTATTAAATCTTCGTTACGCTTATTGGCTCTATCATTATTTAAAGACATCACAGCCCAAATGGCCGCTGGAAGCCAGCCAATGACGGTAATCTGTAAAATAAAACAGATAATTCCTGTAAGAATTTTTCCGCGGACAATAAAAGATAAAAAGGGAAGTATGATAGCTAATAACATAGTTAAAATTTTAAAGTACTTTAATTCGTTTCAAAAACTAAGATTGAGGGGCTGGAAGAGGAAAGTTGGATGTTACTTTTAGCACAAAATTATGGTCATTACCTAATTAAGTTATATAAAAAAAACAGTTATTGGTTATGTTTTTCATAACTTACTGCTTCTAGCTCCCAGCTTCAAACTTATTTCATAGTCTGTTTGATAGGACTAATTTACAAATTATTCTTCCATATTTTTCTTCCATAATTTTTCAGCATATTCTCTAAAAACTTTTGGCCCTTCTTTGAATGCCTTGTCAAAAGTATAGGTTCCTCCTTCAAATACAGGTTTTCCATGGGTTTCCATTCCTGTTTGTATTTTTGATTCTCCACGCATGGCGAATTTTTGATTTCCTTCATACATGATGACTTTTAAATCCGAGGGACTTACATCACCTTTACAGGCTAATTCATACATCATCCAGACTTCAGCAGTACCGTTCTTATCAAGATCGGTTACGCTTAGAGTATTTTTCTTGAATGCAGCATCAATATCTACCATGCAGTCTTTGATAAAGTCATTTACCTTCCATATTTGCTGGTTATTTTCCAAAGAATAACAATGGGCAAAAATTTCAGCGTCACTGCCGTCATTTTCATGCTGAAACTTTTCATTGAAATAAACTCCTGTTTCCGAAGTAAGTATTATATATTCTCCTGTTTTATCCTTCCATCGGAATCCGTCTTTAAAATTACCTTTATATTTCAATGCTTTTGGAACCTGGGCAGAATCAATTCTTGCAGCAGTTAAGGAATCTGTTTTTTCTACCTGATTAATTTCCGGAGCTTTTGTTTCAGCCATTGAATCTTTCTTTTCATTTTTACAGCTTAAAAAGAATAGGAATGGGAGGGTATAAAGGAAGTATGTTTTTTTCACAATTATTATATTTCTTATTGGTCTGATAACAGGGCTCGAACCTGTGTCCTCCCGGTCCAAGAGCCGGGTGCTCTGCCACTGAGCTATATCAGAAATCAGGATAGGTACAGGGCTCGAACCTGCGTCAACCCGGTTAAAGAGCCAGGAGTTCTACCACTGAACTAACCTATCCTATATTTTGTTTCAGAGTTTTCCTGAAAAATATTTGTTTTGTCTTAAAATCTTGGCCATAAAAGGATTGGAAACAGTTATTCCATGAACGAGCTCCGGAGTAGGTTTAAATTCACTTACTCCATGAGTACGGGGAGCAATCCAGCCTGATTTTTCAGGATCAATACCTGCATCCTTACAGGCCCTGATGATTATTTCTTTATTACAGAAAGCCTTTTCCTGAAAAACCTCCCATGGCAAAGGTACTACATTCCAGACTTCTGTGTTGGGATCAATCTTTCCTCCGGATGATAGATGCCATGCAATAACGTCTGCAGCCATTAACCGCATCACTTTTCCAAAACAAATATCATCAAGAATAAAATCAAGATCAAGAGCATAGATTAAATTCATCCAGTTATCCCGTGCTTTATTCCATGCTCCGGCAGTATTATTCCAGGTAGTGGAATCATTTCCTTTTTTTACCGCCATTGTTTTTCTGTAAATATCGTTCTCATTCCAAAGTTCTTCAAGGAATTCGGAAAGCTCCTGAAGAATTGCCATCCATTTCCCTAAGAGTTTTCCCTTTTGTTCATCATTCAGATGGACTAAAACTTTAGGGTCAGTATAAATATAGGAAATGACTTCCCAATTGGCTTCATTTGGATTTTTCAGACATCTGTTAAACAGCATTTCACATATCTCATCAAACGGTCTTTCCTGGCTTTGATTGGTAAATGTACTTCTGAGATTACTCTTTGCATTGAAATAGGCAATAAAGCAGGCTGTATTCAGATCTTTGCTGAAACCTTCAAAACTGATGGTGTGGGAAAGTCCATGTTTGGCTATTTTCTGAAGTTCAATCTTTTTTGATTCATGAATGAACTTTTGGAGTCTGATTTCAATACGTTTTAAAAGCCTCCATTTCTTATTGTAATTTCGCTTAGAAATATCCAGTCCGGCCAGTTTTCTCAGATCTTTATTAAGCCGGTCACTTTTAAAATTATTTTCTCCAACTTCTTTATGAATTAATGGGGAAACTTCTTTTAAAAATGTTTCAATTGCCTTTATGCTATGATAAACGGAGTTTTCTTTTTCATTCAGTTTAAAGATCTCAATGGCTTTTTTGATCTGTTTTTCCGCACCAACAGCTTTTCCAAAAGTTCCAAGCATCGAGGTATACCCATAAACACTGTTTTTCAGAGAACGGTTGGCTGCTTTACTTAAAGTCGCCAGCTCATGAATGGACAGTTGCCCTCTCATCAGTTCAACAATCAGTTCCGCAACATCTTCGGGACGACAGCGTTGATCTAAGGTTTGGTAAAGCTGTTCAATAGTGTTCATTTCTTTCCTGTTGTTTTGAAAATTACTGAGATTTCCCTATTTATAAAATTAATTCTTTTATTGTCTTATCCGTTTTCATGAGTTCTCCCTGAGGAATCTGATGGTTAAGATAAGTATACAGCAAATGGGTTACCCAACTGTTTTCGATACCTTGAATATAATAAGAAGATATCAGTCCGAAATCATCAGAAATATAAGCGGGCAGTTCAGAGGAACCTGTAGCTTTGAAAGTGGAGATGAAAATCTCTTTTCTGATATGGGTAACAGCATCTTCAGTTGCTTCATCTACTATTTTCTCTTCAATAGCCTGATAAGCTTCCATCCATGTATCCGAAAATGCTGGTAAATCCCTGTTGTCCAGAATTTCATCAATCTTTTCAGGATCAATAGTATCAAGAGCAGCTTTTAATGAAGTATTAAAAGCTGCCTCTAATTTTTTTAATTTCTCTATCATATTTTAATGAGATTGAGGGTCGAAATAGGCTTTAAAAGTAAGTGGATTCTCAACTTTTCCCTCGGCATCTTCCAGATATTCTAAATATTCAGCCTGATGTTTTTCCATATAAATCATAACGATGGCCAGGTTTACAAAAAGGTTTTTATCTTCAGAACCCAGATTCAGCGCCATTCTTAAATACTCCAAAGCTTTCTCATTTTCTCCCATATCAGAATAGATTGCCCCAATGTTGATGAGCGCAGAGGTATTCTCAGGTTCAATAAGTAAGATTTCATCTAACTCTTTAACCAAAAGCTCGTTTAAAGTGTCCCAATGGTCTTCATTTTCCCATCTTTTAGCCTGAAGTTTTTTTACATTTTCCAGTCTTTGCGATATACTTTTCATTTCTTTTTGAAGGTCTTCCTTCATAATAATGCTCCTTATTAATTTTTACTATCCAAAAGCTCTTTTCAACAGACTTTCTACCTTCGGCTCGCTTCCTCTGAAGGCTTTATACAGTTCCATAGGATCTTTTGTTCCGCCGGCAGAAAGAAGCACTTTATATTTTGCTGCAATTTCAGGATTGAAAATACCGTTTTCTTTAAAATACTGGAAAGCATCAGCATCCAATACTTCCGCCCATTTGTAAGAATAATATCCAGCAGAATATCCACCTTGGAAAATATGGGAGAAACTTGGGCTCATTGCTGTCTCAGGATTTATAGGATAAAGGGTTGTAGCTTGGGTATATTGATCTTCAAATTCCTTTATACTTTTGTTCTCTAACTCTGATACTTTTGTATGGTAGTTCATATCCAGTAAACCAAAACCTAATTGTCTTAAGGTCTGATACCCTTCCATAAAATTTTTAGACTGCTCTATTTTTTCAATCTTTTCGTCAGGAAGAACCTCGCCCGTTTTATAATGTTTCGCAAAAGTTTTCAGGAATTCAGGTTCATAGCAAAAGTTTTCCAAAAACTGGGACGGAAGTTCCACAAAATCCCATTTTACAGAAGTTCCTGAAAGAGTAGGGTATTGCGTATCTGCCATCATTCCGTGAAGGGCATGCCCAAATTCATGGAATAAAGTGGTTACTTCCTGGAATGTTAATAAGCTAGGAGTGTCTTTCGTAGGTTTGCTGAAATTGCAAACAATTGAAATATGCGGACGGGAGTTTTCACCATTCTGTTTGTACTGGTTTTTATAGCTTGTCATCCAAGCTCCTGCTCTTTTCCCTTTTCTTGGGAAATAATCAACGTATAATAAAGATTTATAAGTTCCGTTTTCTTTAACTTCATAAACCTTTACATCTTCGTGGTATTTCGGAATATCATTTCTTTCTTCAAAAGTTAACCCGAATAATTGGCCAGCCAGTCCGAAAACGGCATCCTGAACCTGGTTTAAAGGGAAATAAGGCTTTAGTTCTTCATCATTAAGATCAAATTTCTGCTTACGAAGCTTTTCAGCGTAAAAAGCGTGGTCATAGCTTTGCATATCCTCAATTCCATCGGCTTTTGCAAGAGATTTTAATTCCTCAATCTCTTGATCAGCATAAGGTTTTGCCTTTGTTAAAAGTTCACTTAAAAAATCAAAAACTTTTACAGGAGATTTTGCCATTCTTTCTTCCAGTACGAAATCTGCATAATCCTTATACCCTAAAAGCTTTGCTTTCTGCTGTTTTAACTGAAGAAGCTCTTTGATGAGGTTCTGGTTGTCATATTCACCACCGTCAAAGGATTTTTTGCCATTAGCCAACGCAAGCTCCTTTCTTAATTCGCGGTTTTCAGCATAAGTCATAAATGGAATATAGCTTGGATATTGTAAAGTAACTACCCAGCCTTCAAGATTTCTTTCTTTAGCTTCCTCTGCAAATTGTTCAATAATTGCTTCAGGAATTCCGGCTAACTGTTCTTTATCTGTAATATGTTTGAAATAGGCATTGGTAGAAGCCAGTACATTCTGCCCGAACTGTAAAGATTTTAAAGAAAGATCCATGCTGATCTTCTTTAATTTTTCTTTATCTTCTTCGTTTAATAGGGCGCCGCTTCTTACAAAACCTTTATAAGTTTCATTCAAAAGCATTTCCTGCTCTTCATTGAGATTATATTTCTCCTTTTCATCATAAACCTTTTTGATTTTGTTGAAAAGGGCTTCATTTTGAGAGATTTTTGAAGAATATTCAGTTAAAATCGGAGAAACTTCCTGAGCGATCTGTTGGATCTCATCACTGGTTTCTGCAGAATTTAAATTGAAAAAGATATTTGACACCACATCCAGCTGCTCTCCGGAATACGCTAATGCTTCAATAACATTTTCAAAAGTAGGGGCTTCAGGATTATCAACAATAGCATTGATCTCTTCCTCAGATTTCTGAATTAATTCTTTGAAAGCAGGAAGATAATCTTCATTTTTAATCTCACCGAACGGTGCTGAGTGATATGGTGTGTTAAATTTTTCTGTTAAAATATTCATTTTTCGATTTTTAGTTAAACGTAAATGTAAGGATTCATCGGAGAATCACAGCTGAAATGCTCAAAAATAATGCCTGAAAGCCAAGTTATGACAAAAATACCTTATCTTTAAATAATCTTGTCCTATGCAAAGAGGGGATGATGTCAGAATATTTAATTTTGAAAGCAGATGAGAGACTCATTTTGAAGTAAATAACCTTAAATATATAGACTATGAAAACACTCCTGAAATTTATTGGCATTATCATTTTGCTGATTATCGTATATGCTGTAATTGCCATGTTGGCCTTCAGTAAAGATTATCATTATGAAAAAACTGTTGTCATTAATGCTCCCAAAGAAAAAGTATGGCAATATGTAGGTTCGTTAAAAGGATATAATATGTGGGATCCTTTTTCAAAAGAAATAAAAAATATTAAGATTACTTATTCCGGAGAAGGTACTAAAATGGGAGATTCCTATCATTGGAAAGGAGATGACAGTGAAGGTGAACAGGCTATTATGGAAACAGTTCCGAACGAAAAAATGGTCACCCAGCTTCATTTTATAAAGCCTTTTGAAGGGAATGCCAAAGGTACTTTTGTACTAACCCCTGAAGGAAACGGAACCAAAGTGACATGGATGATTGATAATGAACTGAATACGATGATGAAGATCATGAAACCTATGATGGACAGCAATATGGATAAAATGTTTGGCCAGGGATTAGGAGATCTGAAGAAATTAGCTGAAAAATAAAATGGAAGCCTTGTAGAAAAATACAAGGCTTTTTAATGGTGTAATGAAAATAATGGTATAATAAAGAACTGTTACTGCTGATGGTTTGTTTTTTGTACAAGAATTAAAAGAATAAATATTATTCTAAAAATGTTATCTTTATATAAAGAAACGATTGTATGGAGAAGATTGTATTTGAAAAAAGTGATATCAGAGATTTCGTAAAAAACACCATTGCAGAAAAAATTGAGAAACTTAAAAATTTCATCGAATTTACTCTGGAGGCTAGCCGTGACATTAAAAAAACACCAAAGTATGACAGCATGCGGGAAGAAATGCAGGAAGAAATATACCAGATGCAGAGACAGCTTGGTGCTTTAAATGATCTCAAACGAAATATGGGAAAAGTCCTGAATACTTCCACAGACCGGATTCAGCTGGGGTCTCTGGTGATTACCAATAAAGCCCGCTTCTACATTTCTGTGTCATTAGGAGAATTCTTCTTTGAAGGAGACCGCTTCTATGCCATTTCTTCTGAAAGTCCCATGGCTAAAAAAATGATGGGAATGAAAGCCGGAGACGAATTTACATTGAACAAAATTCACCAGAAAATTGTGGAAGTGCTATAGCTTTTATTGTCAATAGTGAATTTGCTTTGCAGGTGAATTGTGAATTAATAATATCATAAAATTGACAGGCACAGTGAATTGACCATTCACGATTAACTTTTACAATTTTTCAATTTACGATATAACACCCTTTTAAATCTCATCTCAAATTCTTAGCCCTTCCTCCCTGAAATTAATCAACATGTTGTATTTTTGCTTCTATGAATAAAGCAGAAGTTTTAAAAGAAATCATAGAGCAGAGAAGAAGTATTTTCCCAAAAGATTATACAGACGCAGAAATCTCTCAGGAAGTTATTGATGAAATTTTACATTCAGCAACTTTAGCTCCCAACCATAAGCGTACTAAACCCTGGCGTTTCAAAATATTTAAAGGAGAAGAAAAAGCAAAACTAGCTTTAGAAATGCAGGAAATCTATAAATCTACTCAGCCTGAACAGTTATTTTTAGAGAAAAAATATAATGATATTGGCTTTAAGATCAATAAAGCTAATGTTGTTGTTTCTATCATTGTTAATTTCAGTGGTATGGTCCCTGAATGGGAAGAAATTGCGGCTACTTCAATGGCGGTTCAGAATATGTATTTAAGCTGCACGGCCAATAATATTGGCTGCTACTGGAGTTCTCCCAAAATTGTTGATTATCTGAAAGAATCTCTTACAATTGAGGAAAACCAGAAATGCCTGGGCCTTTTCTACATGGGGACAGTATAATATTTTTAATGTAACAATCTGAAAATTTACCAATGTAACAATGGTTAAAAAACAAATTAAATATTGTTACACTGTTAGATTGATAAATTGTTATATTTATTAATTGTTCAAATAAAATTTTTTACTATCTTTGCACTCTTAAATATTTAACTGGGACGAGTTCCCGTAAAATTCAAACATTATGTCAGTAAAAATCAGATTACAAAGACACGGTAAAAAAGGAAAACCTTTCTTCCACATCGTGGTTGCAGATTCTAGAGCTAGAAGAGATGGTAGATTCATCGAAAAACTAGGAACTTACAACCCAATTACTAACCCAGCAACTATCGAGTTGAACGTTGATTCTGCTGTACAGTGGTTAAACAACGGTGCTCAGCCTACTGATACTGCTAGAGCTATTCTATCTTATAAAGGTGCTCTTTACAAAAAACACTTACAAGGTGGTGTTGCTAAAGGAGCTTTTGATCAGGCTGAAGCTGAAAAAAGATTTAACGCTTGGTTAGAAGCTAAAGAATCTAAAGTACAAGGTAAAGTTGAAGGTTTAGCTACTGCTAAAGCTGATGCTAAGAAAGCTGCTTTAGAAGCTGAAGTAAAAGTAAACGAAGCTAGAATTGCTGCTGTTGCACAAGCTGAAGCTGATGCTAAAGCTGCTGAAGAAGCTGCAAACGCACCTGCTGAAGAAGTTGCTACAGAAGGAGAAGCTGCTGCTGAAACTGAAGAAAACACTGAAGCTTAAGAACATTTCCTGTTATGCGTAAAGAAGATTGCTATTTGTTGGGGAAAATCACACGCAGACATGGACTTGCGGGAAACGTTATCCTTAAATTGGATACCGACCAGCCCGAGCTTTACAATAAATTGGAATCAATATTCGTTGAAATCAACGGATTATTGGTTCCTTTTTTTATTGAAAAATCATCATGGAGCAAATTAGATGCTCTGAATATTGCCTTCAAAAACTCTTCTGAAGCAATGGTAGACCAGGTTTTAGGTAAAAGTGTTTACCTTCCGCTATCTACCCTCCCAAAACTTACAGGGAAGCAATTCTATTACCATGAAATCATCGGATTTGAAATTTTTGATGAAAATAATAACAACTGTGGAGTGATCAGATCTGTAAATGATCAGACGGCACAGGTATATTTCATTACCAATCTGGATGGAAAAGAAGTGGTGATTCCTATGATTAAAGATTGGATTCTTGACGTTGACAGAGAGGAAAGAGTAATCAAAATGCAACTTCCTGAAGGCCTTATTGATGTTTTCCTGGTTCCTTCTAAGAAAGACGAGTAATTTCTTCCGTCTTATTTTCTATTATTATTCCAAAAAACTCTATTTATCTATTATCAGGCAAGATAAAGAGGTATTTAGTTAAACAATTTTCTGAATTCTCCAGGCGACTGCTTTGTCTTCTGTTTAAAGAGCTTACTGAAAGACTGCGGATGTTCGAATCCCAGCTCATAAGCAATTTCACTTACAGATAAACCTGTTGTACTCAAACGTTCCTTAGCCATATCAATTAATTTATTCTGAATATGCTGTTGTGTACTTTGTTGTGTATGAATACGCAGCAAAGATCCAAGATAATTGGGAGAAATATTCATTTGCTCAGCGAGAACTTTTACAGACGGGATTCCATTTTCCAGAAGATTTCCATGGTTGAAATACTGTGAAAGGATTTCTTCAAATTTATGGAGTAATTCATGGCTCGATTTTTTCCGGGTTAAAAACTGACGCTCATAGAAGCGCTCAGAATAAATTAATAATAACTCCATCTGTGCTATAATAAGTTCCTGAGTGAATTTATCAATGTTCGACTGATATTCACGCTCAATATTTTTAAAGATATCAACAATAATGCTTTCCTCTCTGTCAGAAAGAAAAAGAGCTTCTTTTACCCGGTAGCTGAAGAAATCATAAGATTTTATTTTTTTTGTTAAAGAAGTACTCCACAAAAAATCAGGATGAATAAGTAATAAGAAACCGGTAGGCTCTACTTCAATATCCTGTTTTATTTCCAGGCTCAAAATCTGCTGCGGAGAAACAAAACACAGTACTCCGGAATCAAAATCATATTGTTCCTGTCCATAGTTGAATTTTAGATTAACGTTTTTTTTAAGGCCAATTGAATAAAAACTCTGAATCCATCTCAGCTCATCATCATCTATGGTATACCGTACCTTGCTGTAATCTACTAAGCTTATCAGCAGGTGATCAGGTTTCGGAAGATTGCAGAAAGCATGAAAATCTGAAATAGAATTAAAACGAAAGAGCTGTTTCATATAAGCAAGTTAATTGTTTTGGCTGAATTTTTAAATTTATTGTTTCAGAAAAACTTCGGCTCTGTTCAGGCTGGTAACTTTAAAATTGATGCATTTTTGCAGAACCGAAGGGTATTAAGCTAATTACAAGATCAGATTGCAGTTGAAACGGACAGGTTTTCCCATTTTTGGGCATCTTTTGTTAAAATATCAATTTTCTGATTCAGAAGTTCCATTGTTCCAACTCCTAATAACAAATGTACCGGCGGGTTTTTCTCTTTGCTGATCTGGATCAGTACATCTGCTGCTTTTTCCGGATCATTAGGCTGATTACCATTGATCTCATTAAGATGGGCCTGCTCGGAAATTCTTGCTGCTTCATTAGCCTGAATAGGATTAGCAGGAGTTTTTACGGAATCCTTCGTTAAAAAGTCTGTGCGGAAATAGCCTGGATAAACAACAGTAGCATAAATTCCGAAATCTTTTACTTCTTCAGCCAGTGCTTCCGTAAATCCGGCAACCGCAAATTTTGTAGAACAGTAAATTCCCCAGCCCGGAAAATTGGCTGAGTATCCGCCAACAGAAGATATATTGAAGATGTTTCCTGATTTTTGCTCACGGAGGTAAGGAAGGACATTTCTAATCACATTTAAGGTCCCGAAAACATTTACTGCATAATTTTCCCTCGTTTCTTCATCGGTAAGTTCTTCCAGTGTTCCGATCTGCCCATAACCTGCATTGTTGACAACCACATCAATTCGTCCGAAATGTTCCACCGTTTTTGAAATTACAGATTTTATATCACTGTTGTCTTTAATGTTGACGCTGAGCGGAAGGAAATTTTCTGAGGTCTTTCCGAAGGCAGTAATCAGGGATTCTACGGTACGGCTTGTTGCAGCTACCCTGAACCCTTCAGATAATAATTTCTTCACCAGCTCAAACCCTAAGCCTTTTGATGCTCCTGTTACGAACCAAACTTTTTTTGTTTCCATTTTAAATAATTTTTTGTTTAAATGATGGTACAAAGATGGAGCGTTAAGGAATTGAAAAAGTATCCAAATCGGGGAATGATGTATCCAAATCGTGAATGATAATTTAAAAGCGGGTAAAATCCATATACTCTTTTGTAAAATATATTTTTTTTACTTACACTAGCTTTTTTCTTCCTTATTTAAGTGCAGGCAAAAGGTATTGCTCTACAATTTTATCAGCTTGTGAATGGCCATAAGGCTTATTGTAAGCTGTTGCAGTAATTACTATTACTATAGGAATATGAGTGAATACGATAATTTTATTACCGCCATTACCACTGGATTGATAAGCTTCAAAATTTTGATTTGCAACTTTATATACTTTTCTCCAGAATAAATATCCATAGCCTTCAAAATCTGGATGACCGGCAAAATAGTTGGTAAAAGATTTTTGAATCCAGGTTTTATCTAATACCCTTTTTCCATTCCAGAGTCCATTGTTTTTATATAACTGTCCAAATTTAGCAAAATCTAACATCTTCATTCTCAGTCCTCCGGCCAGAGATGGCTTATGCTGAGGAGTAAACTGCCATTGATAATTGATGATGCCAAGAGGTTGAAATAGTTTTTTATCAGCATAATTTTCCAGGCCTTTAGGTACACTCTTGTCTAAAATATCTCCGGTTATTACAACACCGGCAGTGAAATAATTCCATACTTTTCCAATTATATTATTTGTCATGGGTATATCCAGCGCAAATTTTACCCAATTTTCAGTAGGATACATATTTTCTTCATCACCTGGAGATTCATTATCGTCATCATTTCCGTCAAAGCCGGAACTCATTGTTAATAAACTTTTGATGGTGACACTATCTTTTTTAGGAGAGTAGTTTTTAAATTGTTGTATGTTATAAAAATCTTTTAAGTTTTGATACTCGCTTTTTATGTACTTCTCTTTTATCGCAATTCCCATTAACGCGGAAGCAAAAGATTTACCCACAGACCGTGTATCCTGTAAAGAATCTCTTCCGGAATGATTAAAATATTCTTCTAACAGAAGCTTTCCGTTTTTGATTACAGCGATACCTGTTATATTTTTGAATCTTTCTTCTGCTATTTTTTTATTTAAATTTTTAATGATCTTGTTGTCTATTTTTTCCTTGGAAACTTCCCATCCGCTGTTTGGCTGAATAGGCTGAATAGCTGTTAGCCTTTCCGGAATATTTTTTTCCGGAACATTCATTTTTATTTCTCCTTCTGCAATAATTTCTCCTGTCTGTAATGTTGTTGTTTTCAGGTAAGGACGGATTTCTATTTTCAAAATATGATTTCCGCTTGACAAAGCATCAATGCCGTCATGAAGTAAATAAAACCGCATCCATAAATACCTTCCCCATGAATCTTCATTGCTGCTGCTGATAAGAGGAATTCTAAAAGATGTTTTGAGTTTTTTATTTTCTGCAGTACCTGCTCCTGTATTCAGGTTTTCTTTGTAAATCATTCTCCCGTCCACATAAAATGAAAACTGATAGTTGCCGTTTTTCAGCAATTGATCAACGGTGAGTGACGGCCCAAGCTGATGTAGATAATTCACTAAAGAATTATCAAAGAAGGCATGAATACCAAGACTTCCATCCTCTCTTAGTGTAGCAGAGGAAAGAATATCCTGCTCTTTTAAATTTTCGGGACTGATAGTGTGGTCAAGAAATATAATTTTTCCGGAATATTTCTTTTGAATTGGGTTTTCAATTTTCTCAGGTGTGACAATATTTTGGCTTTGAGCCGGATAAAAAGAAAATGTGAAAATAAAGATCAGTAGAATCAGAGTTTTCATTTTAATGTTTTAGCAAAAATAACAGCTCTTTATTTTATAAAATAGAATGAAATTAACATCATCATTTTCTTAGGAGATTTCTATATTTTAGAGGAGTTATTCCAATATTTTCTTTAAAACAACGGATAAAATGGCTTTGATCAGCAAATCCACTTTCCAGAGCTATATCTGTTAAAGAAACCGGTTTTGTAAGCAGCTCTAATGATCTGTTCAGCTTCAGCTTTCTGAGATATTCTCCTAAAGTACAATGAAAGTATTTTTGAAAATCCCTGCTTAAATGGATCGGATGAATATTTGCTGTTGCAGAAAGTTCTGCAAGACTTAATTTTTCTGTAAAGCATTCATGTAAAATTTCATTGATGACCCCAACCCACACAGGTTTCTTTTCAGTTTTGTTTTTCTGAATAACCAATTGACTGAATAGGTTTAGCAGAAGCTGATTGACAGCCACTTCAAAGGTTTGATCCCTGTCTTGATTTTCCTTAAAAATTTTATAGACCAACAATTTTAAAGAGGGATCCTGTATATTGAAGCTGCCTTCTGCCTCATTTTTCTGAACATCAAACTGATCAAACCAGTTCTGGGAGATTTCAATATGGAATCCCCGTGTAAATATATCAGGTTTTATATTGTAATGCGGATCTTCCCACTGATGATAAAGTAATGTGCCTGCTGAACATTCGTAGGTCTCTTTTTTGTTTCCCTCTATCATATTTCCCTGAAGAAGAAATGTAAAATAAGCATTTTCATGATAGTGCCAGTCTACATACGGATGAGTGTATTCAGTATCTGTGATGGTGAGTCCTTCAATAGTAACAATACCATTGGTCTTACCAAAATATTCGCCGTTGCGTAAAGTATTCATGATAAATTCTGTTTAGCTGTTCACTCTGTTTATACATTAATGGGATGTCATTCCATATTTACTTTAGTAAATTTTTGAAGTATAACTTTTTGATTTTCACAAATATAATGTTTTTTTTGGTGAATAACGACTGAATAGTCAAACTGATCTTATCAGAAACATGGGGATCAACTTATATATTATTGTAGAATTGGCATTCAGGGAGTAAATACTTTCTACTTGCAGGAAACTGAACGATACAGACATGGCGGAGTAGGATTTGCCTGGCCCGAAACAACAAATGAAAAGTAGTTGTGTTAATATTAGTTGTTACTTAACAATTTATGGTATATAAATGATATTTAAGAATGGTGCAATCATTAAGTTGCACCATTTTTTTGTAACTTTGCAACCATTAATTTTTATACAAAAATTTATTATCAACAAATGAAAAAGCAAACGATCAAAGAAATCCTAAGGGATTACAAGAAAGTATTACATCATGACATTACAGTTTACGGATGGGTAAGATCATTCCGTGCTAATCGCTTTATTGCACTTAATGATGGTTCTACGATTAATAATTTGCAGATAGTTGTTGATTTCGAAAATTTTGATGAAGAACTTATCAAGAATATTAGTACAGCTTCTTCTCTTAAAGTAGTGGGGGAAGTAGTGGAAAGCCAGGGAGCAGGGCAATCTGTAGAAATTGTTGCTAAAAAGATCATTATTTTAGGAGATAATTTTACAGAGGAGCTTCAAAGCACCATTCTTCAGCCTAAAAAACACAGCTTAGAGAAACTTCGTGAGCAGGCACACTTAAGATTCAGAACCAACTTATTTGGGGCTGTTTTCAGAGTACGTCACGCAGTAAGTTTTGCAGTTCATTCATTCTTCAACCAAAACCAGTTCTTCTATATCAACACACCGGTTATTACTGGTGCTGATGCCGAAGGGGCAGGAGAAATGTTCGGAGTTACCAACTTCGATCTGAATAATATGCCGAGAACTGAAGAAGGAGAAATTGATTTCACTCAGGATTTCTTTGGCAGAAAAACCAATCTTACGGTTTCCGGACAGCTTGAAGGAGAAACTGCTGCTATGGGATTAGGACGAATCTATACATTCGGGCCTACATTCCGCGCAGAGAACTCAAACACTACAAGACACCTTGCAGAATTCTGGATGATTGAACCGGAAGTGGCTTTCAACAACCTTGAAGATAACATCGATCTTGCAGAAGACTTCTTAAAATATGTAATTCAATATGTATTGGATCACTGTAAAGACGATCTTGAATTTTTAGATAAGCGTTTTGAAGAAGAACAAAAATCAAAACCGGAAAAAGAAAGAGCCAAAGAAGGTCTTATCGAAAAGCTTCAGAATGTAGTGGCTAAGCGTTTCAAGCGTGTAAGTTATACAGAAGCTATAGAAATCTTACTGAACTCAAAAGAAAACAAGAAAGGGAAATTTGTGTATCCTGTTGAAAAATGGGGTGCAGATCTTCAGTCTGAGCACGAAAGGTATTTAGTTGAAAAACATTTTGAATGCCCGGTTGTATTGTTCGATTATCCGAAAGAGATCAAAGCTTTCTATATGAAGCTGAACGAAGACAACAAAACGGTTGCTGCAATGGACGTTCTTTTCCCGGGTATCGGTGAAATCATCGGTGGATCTGAAAGAGAAGCAAGACTAGACGTTTTAAAACAGAAAATGGCAGATATGCATGTAGATGAGCATGAACTTTGGTGGTATTTGGATACCAGAAAATTCGGTTCTGTACCGCATGCAGGTTTCGGTCTGGGGTTAGAAAGATTAGTTCTTTTCGTAACAGGAATGACGAATATCAGAGACGTAATTCCTTTCCCAAGGACACCGAAAAGCGCTGAATTCTAGAAGCATAAAAAAAAGCCTTAATCATCAAGTTAAGGCTTTTTTTATTTTTAAATAGTTTATTATGTAAGATGTATAATGCAAAAATCATGCTAAATGTATTTTTTATCAAATAAATTTATTAAATTCGTAGAATATGTTATGTTAAAACGCCAATATTAATATGCTTAAACAACACTTACAACTCAAATTAGGACAGAAGCTGGCCCCTCAGCAGATCCAGTTAATGAAGCTTATTCAGCTTCATACTCTTGAATTTGAAGAGGAGTTGGAGAGAGAGTTAGAAGAAAACCCTGCTTTGGAAATTGTAAAGGAGGATTCTAAGGAAGACGAGTATTCTTCCCTGGAAGATGCTTATCAGGATGAGGGTACAGAAAGCATTGAAACAGATTTCGACGTTAACGAATATCTTTACGACGATGAACCTAGCTATAAAACCGCATCCAGCAACTACTCTCCGGATGATGAAGAATTTGACAATGAAAGTCTTTTAACCGAAGGACAGTCATTATATGATTATCTTACTGAACAGATTCACCTGGTTAATATCAGTGAAGAAGATCTGAGAATTGCAGAATACCTGATCGGTAACCTTGATACAGACGGATATCTGAGAAGAGAAATCAAATCTATTGTAGATGACCTTGCTTTCTCACAGGGAATTTATACTACCAAAGAAAAAGTAGATGATATCCTTGAGAACTATGTTCAGAAGCTGGATCCGCCTGGAGTGGGAGCAAGAGGCCTTCAGGAATGTTTATTATTACAGATCGAAAAGAAAGTAAGCTCTGATAAAGCTGTTTCCTTAGCTGCCAATATTCTGAGATATCAGTTTGATGCTTTGACCAATAAGCATTACAATAAGATCATTCAGAAATATGACATTGAGGAAGAAGATCTGAAGGATGCATTAGAGGAGATTTCAAAACTATCACCAAAAGTAGGTGGAAATTTTGATACCCAAACCATTACCATCAACCAGGAAATTATTCCGGATTTTGTTATTCAGGTGAAGGATGGACAGGTTATTCCGATGCTTAACAGTAAAAATGCTCCAACGTTAAGGGTTTCCGAAGAATACAAAGATATTCTTACCACGTATTCACACGATAAAAACTCTTCTGAACACAAGCAGGCTGCATTGTTTATCAAGCAGAAGTTAGATGCTGCGAAATGGTATATTGATGCCATTAACCAGCGTCAGAACACTTTGCTGCAGACCATTACAGCTATTGTTAAATTCCAGAAAGATTATTTTATTACCGGTGATGAAAAATCTCTGAAGCCAATGATCTTGAAGGATGTGGCAGATATTACCGGCTTTGATATCTCTACAATTTCAAGAGTGGTAAAAAGTAAATATGCAGATACACCAAACGGTATTGTTTACCTTAAGGATCTGTTCTCAGACAGTTTAACCAATGATGACGGGGAAGAGGTTTCCACTAAAGAGATTAAAACCCACCTTCAGGAAGTTATTGATAAAGAAAATAAGAGAAAACCACTTACGGATGATGCATTAGTGGTGATCTTAAAAGAACAGGGCTATAATATTGCCAGAAGAACGATTGCAAAATATCGTGAACAGCTCAATATTCCTGTTGCCAGATTAAGAAAAGAACTTTAAAAAATAAAAAAGCATTTCAATTTGAAATGCTTTTTGTTTTTATAAGTGTTCTTAAGTTAAGCTTTGTGGCTTTCCAATCCTAATTCTTTCATAGAAATCTCCCTCATTTCCACTTTTCTTATTTTCCCGGAAATGGTCATTGGGAATTCATCCACAAATTTCCAGTATTTAGGAACTTTATAGTGGGCAATTCTCCCTTTACAGTAGTCTAATAACTCCTGTTCTGTAATCGTAAAGCCTTTCCTTACTTTTACCCATGCCATCACTTCTTCTCCAAATTTTTCACTTGGCACTCCAATGATCTGAACATCCAGAATATTAGTGTAAGTGTATAAGAAGTCTTCAATTTCTTTAGGAGAAATATTTTCCCCGCCACGGATGATCAGATCTTTAATTCTTCCGGAAATGGTAATATAGCCATCTTTATCCATTACAGCCATGTCGCCGGTATGCATCCACCGGGCATCGTCCAGTACTTTTTTAGTGTTTTCGGGATCATTCCAGTATTTCAGCATCACAGAGTAGCCTCTTGTACAAAGCTCACCATGTTCACCACGTTTCAGGATTTTTCCATTTTCGTCAATAATTTTTATTTCGAGGTGATCCTGAACAGTTCCTACTGTACTGACCTGTTTGTCTAATGGAGTTCCTATTAAAGTTTGTGTAGACACCGGGGAAGTTTCTGTCATTCCATAGCAGATGCTCATTTCTTTAATATTCATAAGGCTTTCCACTTTCTTCATAATTTCCGGAGGGCATACAGAGCCGGCCATAACACCGGTCCTTAAACTTGAGAAATCATACGAGTCAAAATCTTTTACAGCAAGTTCAGCAATAAACATGGTAGGAACGCCGTAAAGAGATGTACATTTTTCTTCAGAAACTGCTTTTAACGTAAGATCAGGATCAAAACTGTCATTAGGGATTATCATGCAGGCACCGTGGGCTGTACAGCATATATTCCCGATTACCATTCCAAAGCAGTGATAGAAAGGAACAGGAATGCATACCCGGTCTTTTTCTGTATATTTCAATCGGATACCAATAAAATATCCGTTATTTAAAATATTGTGATGGGAAAGCGTAACTCCTTTAGGGAAGCCTGTAGTTCCTGATGTATATTGAATGTTGACAGGATCGTCAAACTGTACATGTTCTTCGAAGCTGTGAAGAACCTCATCGGAAATTTCCTGGCCGTTATTTACGAAGTCTTCCCAGTTATCATCAAAGAAAATTTCATGTTCCAAAGCAGGACAAACTTCCTTGGCATACTCTACCATTTCTTTGTAGTTACTGGTTTTAAAGCTTAAGGAAGAAAAAATAAAACGGACTTCAGACTGATTGAGTACATACGTAAGTTCATGGGTTCTGTAAGCCGGGTTGATATTCACTAAAATAGTTCCGATCCTGGCTGTAGCATATTGCAGAAGGACCCATTCATAACGGTTAGAAGACCAGATTCCTATTCTGTCTCCTGCTTTTGCTCCTAAAAACAGTAAAGCTTTGGAAACTGCGGTTGTTTGATTGTAAAATTCCTGGTAGGTAGCCCTGTAACCCTGATGAACACAGACAAGAGCTTCTTGGTTGGGAAATTTTTCGACAGTGCTTTTAAGGTTTCCACCAATAGTCTGTCCTAATAATGGAACCTCAGATGTTCCATAAACGTATGATAAAGGCATAGTAAAAAGATTTGGTGAAATAAAATTAACAATAATATCTTGAACTATCGCCTATGAATGCTAATTTTCCTGAGAATCTATCTCTCTAAGCTGTTTTAAATTTTTATCAAGTTTTTTGATGATACTTCCATACACCAGCCTGTAATATACCCAGATCATTGATATAGCCAATAAGGTACTGATGGTAATGGCTACAATAATAACAGTAAGATCAGATCCGGATGGCTGTATATTTTGAGAATTTAAGGTGTAAAATATAAAAGCAACCAATACAAAAGTAAATGCAAGCAATAATACAATACTGATCAGAATAAAAGCATTGACTGTTTTTTTGAAGTTAATGATTCTCGTAATAAGCCCTTTAAGATTTTCCTCAATTTTTATTTTACGGTAATTCTGATAGAACTTCAGAACAAAATAAGCGGTAATTAAGACGCTTAGAATTTTAATAGCTAAATAAAAGTGTCCGAAATTATTTTCTACTTCAGGTGCTTCATGGGTGCCCAGTTTTTCAAGTATTTTACGGAATCCATCAGACTCGTCATCCTGAAAGAAGTAGAATAAGCCCAAAACAGAAAAGAACAGGAATTCAAAAACACTGATCCAGAAAATATACTTTACATAATTACGTGATTTTTTATTCAGCATCTGAAGAATCTCGCTGTTATCATATTTTGGCTGTACAGGTTGTTCCTGCCATGTCTTTTTAAAGCTATCTAAATCAAATTCAGGCATATTTTTCCATCTGTTCTTTAAGGGTTTTCTTTAATCTGTTCATTTTCACGCGGGCATTAACTTCAGTAATTCCGAGGTTTTCTGCAATGTCCTTGTAAGGCAGATCGTCAAGATACATCATGACAATGGCTCTTTCTACATTAGGAAGAGTCTTGATTACAGTATACAAAAGCGAGATCTGTTGCTGTTTTTCATCATCATCCTCCACAAAATCCTTGTGGTCGATGTCCAGCTCATTGGTAGGAAGGCTTTTGCTTTTTTTTCTAAAGAGGGTAATGGCTGTATTAAGCGCTACACGGTACATCCATGTTGAAATCTTGGAATTTCCTTTGAACGAATCATAACTTCTCCAAAGCTGTAATACGATTTCCTGGAAAAGATCCTCTTCGTCTTCCAGCGAATTGGTGTATAAGCGCGATACTTTAATAATCAGACCCTGATTATCTTTGATGAGCTGCGCAAATTCTTTTTCTCTGGAATCCATAGATGTATAATGCCACGAAGATAATAATAATGTGGTAATTAGGAAGAATAATTATTATGAAATCAAGGATAATTCTGATTATGCCACGAAGCCTGAAACCGGAATTCATTCTGGAGACTTATTTTAACAGAAACCTTAAAATCTGATCATGCAGACTTGAAAAAATACTAAAAAATGTCTTATTGCTAAACCTTCGTACCTCAATAACTTCCGGTCTTTCACTTCCAGCCCTGATACTTTTACCGTAAAATTTATGTATCTTTGCACCCGCGAGAAAATCGGCCTGTTGATCTCCCGTTTGGGAGGTAGGAAAGTCCGGACACCACAGAGCAGCAAAGCGGATAACATCCGTCACCCGTGAGGGTAGGACAAGTGCAACAGAAAGCAGGTACAGTTCGGCTGTAGTGAAACCAGGTAAACTCTTTGCGGTGCAATGGTAAGTATATCGGTTCTTTCCAGCAATGGAAATAGGGGCGGCTCGTCCTGAAAACCGAGGGGTAATCAGCTCAAGTGTTGCAGCAATGTACCACGCAGATAAATAACAGGCGCTTCTTCGGAAGTACAGAATCCGGCTTATAGATTTTCTCGTGTTTTTTGAAGAATATAAGTTCAGTGATAAACTTATAAAAATCCTCAGGTTCAAAATGATCTGAGGATTTTTTTTATTCACTTTCCAATTGTTTTTTTGCTTCCTGTAATTCCAGTCTGTCTTTTTCTGTAAGCTGGGGATACTTAAGATGCATTTTTTCCAAAGTGTCTATGATAATTTGTATAGCGGCAACTCTTGCAAACCACTTATTGTCGGCAGGAAGTACATACCAAGGTGCATAATCCTTTGATGTTTCATTAATAGCGGTTTCATAAGCTTCCATATACTGATCAAATAATGCTCTTTCGGGAAGATCTCCTGCAGAGAATTTCCAGTTTTTTTCCTGTTCGTCAATTCTGTCTAAAAGCCTTTTTTTCTGCTCGTCTTTGGATACGTTCAAAAAGATTTTTACTACCGTTGTTCCGTTTTGCGAAAGGTGTTTTTCGAAATTCCGGATACTTTCATATCTGTTTTCCCAGAATTTGCTGTCAAAGTCTTTTACTGAAGACCATGTTTTTTCACTCAGGTTATATTCAGGGTGTACTTTGCATACGAGAACACTTTCATAATGGGAACGGTTAAAAATTCCGATCATTCCTTTCTGTGGAAGTGCCAGATAATGCCTCCACAGAAAATCATGGGAATATTCTTTCGGACTTGGTGTTTTAAAACTCGTTACATTGCATCCCTGCGGATTCACTCCTCCGAAAACATGCTCTATCATACTGTCTTTTCCTGCTGCATCCATAGCCTGCAATACAACCAGCAGAGACTGGCTTCCGTCAGCATATAATTTTTCCTGCAGTTCACGGAGTTTTTCTTTCTCCTGAATCAGCATTTGTTCCCCTTCTTCTTTTGTAAGCTTACCTTTATAAGAAGTTGAAGTTTTTTTTATTGAAAATTTTCCGTTTACCTTAAAGTCATCTGAGAAATTAGTGTCCATATATTAAGATTAAAAGATTTTGTTATTAAAATTCAATAGGGGGCTTTAGCCTGGTCATTAAAATGTAAATCCAAAGGCTTCAGCCAAAACCTAAATAATGTCAATGTCAATACATTTACTGCCGTCCATTACTTATCATCTGCAACCTAATCCAATATAAATGTAATAAAAAAACCGCCTCAATAGAGACGGTTTCTTTATTTTGAGTAGAGAATTATTTCGCAGCAGCTTTTTTAGCAATTTTTGCAGCCTTTTTCTCAGCTTTAGCAGCTTCTTTCTGTTCAGCAGGAGTTAATACTTTTGGCTCAGGAGCGTTAGCATCTACGTTTCCTTTGATGTAGATTACGCTTCTGCTGTTGGCAGGGTCGTTAGAGAAAACCTCAATCATTTTGTTGAAACCTCCTGTAAGAGCTGTGTTATATCCAACTTTGATCTTAGCAGATTTTCCCGGCATGATCGGATCCTGGCTAAATTCAGGAGTTGTACATCCACAAGATGGTTTTACATTTGAAATGATCAAAGGCTTATCACCGGTGTTTGTTACTGTAAAGAATCTTGTACCATCAGAACTAGGTTTAATTGTACCATAGTCGAAAGTAGTTTTATCAAACGTAATAGTTTGTGCAGATGCAAGAGCAAATGTTCCGAATAATGCAATTCCTGCGATTAATTTCTTCATATTCTTGAATGTTAATATGTTTGTTAGATAAATTTTGTGAAACAAAGTTAAAAATTATTTTAATTCATGCTTAAAAATTTTTTTCTTTAGACTATTTTTGCAAATTGCAAGCCAAAGAAATAGAATTTATGCAGATTTCAGAAAAGTACAATCCACAGGAAACAGAACAGAAATGGTACAATTACTGGTTGGAAAACAAATATTTCCACTCAGAACCTAATGACAAACCACCGTATACCGTGGTCATTCCGCCGCCAAACGTAACGGGGATATTACACATGGGACATATGTTGAACAATACCATTCAAGATGTTCTGGTCCGTCGTGCAAGAATGCGCGGGTTTAACGCTTGCTGGATTCCGGGAACAGATCACGCTTCTATTGCCACTGAAGCTAAAGTTGTTGCTAAACTGAAGTCTGAAGGAATCAGTAAGTCTGATATTACCCGTGAACAATTCCTTGAACATGCCTGGGAATGGACCAATAAATACGGAGGAACAATCCTTGAGCAGCTAAAAAAATTAGGATGTTCATGCGACTGGGACAGAACCCGTTTTACCATGGAAGATAAGCTTTCCCAACAGGTTATCAAAAGCTTTGTGGATCTTTATAACAAAGGATTGATCTACAGAGGATACAGAATGGTAAACTGGGATCCGGAAGCAAAGACCAATATTTCAGATGAAGAAGTAATTTTTAAAGAGCAGAACGGAAAACTGTATTTCCTTAAATATAAGATTGAAGGTTCTGAAGAGTTCCTTTCAGTAGCTACAACCCGCCCTGAAACTATTTTTGGGGATACTGCGGTATGTATCAATCCTAATGACGAGAGATATGCTCATTTAAAAGGTAAAAATGTAATTGTACCTATCGTTGACAGGGTAATTCCTATTATCGAAGATGAATATGTTGACATTGAATTTGGAACGGGAGCTTTAAAAATAACTCCTGCACACGATACCAATGACTATGAGATTGGGCAGAAGCATCAGTTGAAAATGATTGATGCGTTAGATGATGATGGAAATCTTAACGAGCATGGTCTTCACTACGCCGGGCAGAACAGATTTGATGTAAGAAAGCAGATCGCGAAGGAATTAGAAGAAAAAGATCTTTTACTGAAAGCAGAAGATTACGTAAATAAAGTAGGAACATCGGAAAGAACAGGAGCTGTTATTGAGCCAAAGGTTTCAGTACAGTGGTTTCTTAAAATGTCTGAAATTGCTAAGCCTGCATTGGATGTGGTAATGGATGACAAAGTTAAATTCTATCCGGATAAGTTTAAAAATACTTACAAATACTGGATGGAAAACATCCGTGACTGGAATATTTCCCGTCAGCTTTGGTGGGGACAGCAAATCCCTGCTTACTATTATGGTACAGGAGATGAGGATTTTGTAGTAGCTGAAACCAAAGAAGAAGCTTTGGAATTAGCAAAACAAAAAACAGGAAATCAAGAGATGACTATTGATGGTCTTAGACAAGATGATGATGCATTAGACACATGGTTCTCTTCATGGCTGTGGCCAATGTCTGTATTTGATGGATTACTTGATCCTGATAATAAAGACATCAATTATTACTATCCAACTTCTGATCTGGTTACAGGCCCGGATATTATCTTCTTCTGGGTAGCCAGAATGATTATGGCGGGATTGGAATACAGAAAAGAAGTCCCGTTTAAGAATGTTTATTTCACAGGAATTGTAAGAGACAAGCAGAGAAGAAAGATGTCAAAATCTTTAGGAAACTCTCCGGATCCGCTTGAACTGATGGATAAATATGGAGCAGACGGAGTACGTGTTGGTATCCTGTTAAGCTCTGCAGCCGGAAATGACCTTCTTTTTGATGAAGATCTAATGCTTCAGGGAAGAAACTTCATGACGAAGATCTGGAATGCCTTCCGTTTGATCAATATGTGGAATCATGAAGATAAACCGGCTGTTGCTACAGATAATCAGGCTATCGAGTGGTTCGAAAATAAATTAAATAAAACCATTGTTGAGATCAATGATCAGTTCGAGAAATTCAGAATTTCTGATGCACTGCATTTGATCTATAAATTAATTTGGGATGATTTTTGTGGTTGGTACCTTGAAGCAATCAAGCCTAACTATGGAGAAGGTATTTCTAAAGAAGTTTACAATAAAACAATATACTTCTTTGAAGAACTCATGAAACTGCTTCACCCATTCATGCCTTTCTTAACGGAAGAGCTATGGCAGACAATTTCAGAAAGGAATATTGAAGATGCTCTGGTGGTTGCTCAGCAGAAAGAAGCGGGGGTATTTGATGAGACGATTATTAAAAACTTTGAAACTGCAGCAGAACTGATCTCCGGAGTTAGAAATTACCGCCAGACAAAAGGTATTTCACCGAGAGAAGCTGCTGAAATATATACCAATGCTGCTGAATTTGCGAATGAAGCGGTAGTAAGAAAGCTGGCCAATGTTTCTGAAATTTATTTCGGACAGAAAACAGATAAGCCAAGCTTTACATTCCTTGTTGGAGCAACGGAAGTTTCAATTCCTTTAAGTGAAAACTTAGATTTAGGAGAAGAAAAAGCGAAAACTGAAGAAGAATTAAAGTATCTGAAAGGATTCCTGATTTCAGTAGATAAAAAGCTTTCCAACGAAAAGTTTGTGGCCAATGCTAAACCGGAAATTGTAGAGGTAGAACGCAAGAAGCAAAAAGATGCTCTTGACAAGATTGCGATCTTAGAAGAGAAGCTGAAAAGTTTGTAACTTTAAAATAAAGACAATGCGTTGTCTTAATATCAGGCTGGGTACAGATGAAGACTTGTATCCAGCCTGATGGTTTAAAAAAGATATAAAATGACACATATAGAAAACATAAAAAAGCTATTTTCGAAGGATTTTGTAGAAAGTCCCTTATTAGAAAGTTTTGAAGTAGGCAAGATCTATCTTTCCAGCGGAAAGTTGGTCGCTTGTGATCCTTTAATCACCAATGATATGCTTCCTTTTTCTGCAGAGTTTCCAAAAGGGGAATTCTCTGTAATGCTGCATAAGGAAAGAGACAGTAATTGTGTAGCCTATGCAGAAATTATTTTCAAGACTGCAGAAATTAAAGACTGGAAGCTGGCAACTACTGCTGGGCAGAATATTAAGGAACTGGCAGAAGGAGAAGTTTTTGGATATCCGGTAGAAAGCGGTATGGGCTGTTTCATGGATGTAGATACTCAAAACAGCCTTAATGAACTGGAACAGAAACTTTATCATAAAAAAGGCGGAGACTTTATGGGAATCTATGAAGAGTTTTTCCATGAATATTTCTTTGATGAAAAGGGAGCTATAGATCAATATGCATTTTTAAAGCCTTCCGAGACTCATCCCGGGACTATATTTGCTTTTGAGACAGGATACGGAGAAGGTTTTTATGCCAGCTATATCGCTTATGATAAAAATCAATCGCCGGTGAAGATTATTACAGAATTTATTGAAATAAGTTAGGTAAAATTAGTTATTTTTGGCACGGAATTTAGTCTGTTATAATTTTTAAACTAATATCAAACACAATGAACTTCTCATCAGAACAACCAAAAATTATTGTTGTAGGCAGCTCCTCAATAGATCTTGTTTTGGAAACCGATAAACTTCCTTCACCTAATGAAACCGTTCTGGCTGTCAATTCAGAGAGCTATTTTGGTGGGAAGGGGGCTAACCAGGCCGTAGCAACTGCAAGATTAGGCGCCAGTGTTTATTTTATAGGTTGTGTTGGAATGGATCCCCTGGGACAGCAAATCATGAGAAATCTTGTGAGCGAAAGTGTGAATGTAGGCTTTGTGCATGAAACAGATAAAGAGGCAACGGGAACAGCTTATGTAACCACTTCTGAAGGAAATGCTGCAATTGTGGTAGTGCCTGCAGCCAATAAATATCTCAATATCTCACATATTGACGAAGCAGACCGCTATTTTCATTCGTCAGACCTTGTTCTTGTACAGCTTGAGGTTTCAATGGAGGTTGTAGAATATACAGTAAAAAAGGCTAAAAAATATGGTAAAAAAGTAGGATTGTATGCTTCTCCTGCCATGAGAGTCAATGATGCCATCCTTGAAGAAGTAGATTTTATTGTAGCCAAAAGTAATGAACTGTTCATCATTTTTGGAGAAGAAAAAAGAGAAGAGGTTCTTAAAAAATACTTTAATAAGGTTTTTGTACGGGATGATACAAATTCTACCGTTTATTTTGACGGTACTGAAATGAAGTACTACAGAAAGAATAAAGAAAAAACCGTTTATAAGATGGGAATGGGTGATGCATTTACTGCAGGGTTTGCCATCGCGCTTTGCCATGGGAACTCTATTGAAGATTGTGTGAAGTTCGGAAATGAGGTTTCATCGCGTGTTTCAGGAAATAAAGGTTCACAGACCGGCTTGCCAAGAATGTCAGATTTTATTTCTTAAAGCTATTTACGGCATATCGAAAGTTTAAAACTAAACATAATAATATACTGAAAATGTCCACTTTTATAGTGGATTTTTTCTTTTTATCTATGGAAAAACTAATATTTACCACAGAAGACCATACTTCATTAACTGCTCATCTTTTTCAGCCCGAGATAAGCAATGGGAAATTATTGCTTATTAACTCTGCAACGGGGGTAAAGCAGCAGGTCTATTTTTCTTTTGCCCAATATTTTTCTGAGCAGGGTTTTACTGTGATTACTTATGATTACAGAGGAATAGGACTGTCTAAACCTGATAATATGAAAGGCTTTCATGGATCTATGAGGATTTGGGGTTCAAAAGATTATAAAGCCGTAACAGCGTATATTAAAAATGAGTTTCCTGAGTATAGAAAATTCTGTCTGGGACACTCTGTAGGGGCTTTGATTTTAGGAATGAATAAAGATTCCAATATATTTGAAGAATTAGTTTTTGTAGGAACTCAGAATGCTTTTGTAGGAAACCTCAGATTAAGAACGAAGATTGAAGCTTACCTTGGATTTGGAATTGTACAGCCATTAACCACTTCATTGTTAGGATACTTTCCTGCCCATTGGTTTGGGCTTGGAGAAAGTCTTCCAAAAAATTGTGCATATGACTGGAGAACCTTAATTTTAAACAAAAAATCAACCAACAGACTGTTGGAGAAAATTGATGATTATTCTAAAAATTTAACGCAGAAAGTATTTGTAGTTCGTGCAGAAGATGACATCTGGTTAACAGAAAAAGGGGTTCAGAGTCTTTTAAATAATACTTATCCTAATCTTAAACCAACTTACAGGCTGGTAAAAACTGCAGAGTCTGAGAAAAAAGAAATCGGGCACATTAATTTTTTTAGAAGCTATAATCACAAACTATGGAATATTATTTTAAATGAACTGATAGATTAATGAAAAGCACGATTAACAACACCGTAGAATTTGTAAAAAAGAAATTAGAAGGAGCAGAAGCCGGACACGACTGGTTTCATATTGAAAGGGTATGGAAGCTGGCAAAAAAAATAGCGGAAACAGAAAAAGATTGTGACCCGGACGTGGTAGAACTCTCAGCACTATTGCATGATATAGCCGATCCTAAATTTCATAACGGAGACGAAACGATTGCTCCTAGAATATCCAGAGAATTTTTAGAAAGCCAAAATGTTCCCAATGAAACTATTGAAAAGGTTTTATTTGTGATTGAAAATATTTCATTTAAAAACAGAAGCCAGGCACCGGCTAATCCTCCTATTGAACTGAGAATTGTACAGGATGCCGACCGCATTGATGCTATCGGAGCAATAGGAATTGCCAGAACCTTCAATTTTGGAGGATTTAAAAATAATCTGATGTATGATCCCAATGTTCAGCCAGATTTAAATATGTCTAAAGAACAGTACAAAAAATCTAACGGAACAACCATCAATCATTTTTATGAAAAATTATTGCTGCTTAAGGACTTGATGAATACCGAACATGGGAAAAAAATGGCTCAGGAAAGGCATGATTATATGCTGAATTTCCTGGATCAGTTTTACAAAGAGTGGAATGTAAGTTAACATGCTCTGAAAAAATCTGAAATCAGTATCTTTGCAGTATGGTATTTTTCATTCTTGTTATCTTTTGGGCGTGTATATTTTCCCTGGTTTTATATAAAGTAAAATCGGGAAGAATGGCAAAATGGGCAAGACTGTTCCGTATTGTAACAGTGGTTTCTTCCATCTCAGTTTTTACCTATTGGTTTATAAAGAAAAGTGCTGTGGCATTCGTTGATAACTCTGTAGGTCTGCAGGTCATCAATAAGCTTCCGCAAGCCTTGGATTTTTATCTTATCAATGTTAATAAAATTGATGGTACCACTAGGCTTGATCCTAAACATATCGGTAAAATACGTCCGGAATATTACAGAATAGAATACCTGAAAATGGACAAGTCTGATGAGTACTGGATTGTTGGATATCTTGGAAAGAAGAATCTGGTGTATTTTTCACAGCATTCTGTCCCTAATAAGAACATAGATCAGATTGTGGAAGTACAGAATTATATCAACCAAAGTATGAAGCTGTCTGATGCCGCTAAAAAACAGGTTGATGCTTACAATTATGAAAATACAAAGCTGGGGATCTGGATTACGCTGGACTTTTTGCTTCTATTCCTGAATCTGGTATTGCTTCTGAAGAAAAATAATAAAAATTAAATTATATATTCTCTCGCAGATTTTATTGATCCGGCGGATGATTGTCTTTATCAGTCTGCTGTATTTGTAAAATCTGCGAGAGTTTTTTATTAAGGATAATCCAGAATCTGCATAACCTGTTCTTTAACTTCCTCAGGACATTCTCTTATTAATTTATCCTTATTCTGTTTACTGATTTGATGAGGTTCCAGCCATTCTGTTTTGTTAGAATTCAGACTGTGATTGTCATATACTCTTTTTATGGTATGGTCTTCATAGAAGGTATATTCATCTCCAAGCCAGTTGCTGGAGACACTGATTGTACAAATTTCCTTTTTCATGACATTTATTTTTTTTTAAACATACCTCTTTCAAACTGAATAGGGTACTACTCTAATGTATAAAATTTTCCGTTATGAAAAGGCTTTAATTGTAATTTAGGAGGTAAATTAAAATTAGTCTATTTAAAATCTTAATTAAAACAAAGTACCTGTAGTTTCAGTGGCCATTTTAGGAATATGAAGGCCGGTTTTCCATTCTTCATTCATTTTTTTGATGAAATAGGCGGAAAGAAGTGGCGAAGCCTTTTCAATATTTTGATGAACGAAAAAGTACAGATTCTGAAGACCGTCTTTTTTCCATTGGGTAAGGTGTTTTAACCAGTCATCCAGCCTTTCATAATCACTTTCAGCATTGGCTCCTACATAACGGATGAACGCATTGGGAGTGGTAAGACGCATATGAAGCATATCTCTTCTTCCGGCAGTATCTACAATAATGTTGGTGATATTATAGGCTTCAAAAAGCTCACACGTAGTATTCAGAATTTCCTCATCAGTAAACCATTCCGTATTTCTGAGCTCTATCGCAAGAGGTACTTCCTTAGGCCATTCCTTTACAAATTTCTCTAGCCTGTCATAATCTTTAGGTTTAAAATTATCATGAAGCTGAAGAAAAGCCATTCCCAGTTTTTCATCAAAATTAATAACTGCTGATGCAAAATGGGTAACCGGATCTGTGACATCAATCAGTCTTCTGAAGTGAGATACGGTATTGGTAATTTTAGGGAAAAACTTGAAATTTTCCGGAGTTTTTTCCTTCCATGTTTTTACCTGATCCGGAGTAGGCATTCCATAAAAGGTAGCATTTAATTCAATGGAGTTAAATTGAGTAGCATAATAAGTTAGCTCATCTTTGGTTCCTTTGGGATAAAACCCTTTGAGGTCTGTTTTATTCCATTTGGCGCATCCTATAGAAATATTTTCCAGCCCTTTTTTATTAAGGCTTAAAATTTCTTTGGTTCTGGAGTGATCTTTGGGAAGGGTGAAGTCTATTTTTGAAGGGTCTTCTACTTGTCCGAATTTCATATTAAGCGGTTTTAATGTTTAAAATTAGTCATTTTTTTGCTGTAAATTTCATAGAAAAGACACAAAATCAAGGTGGAAATCTGTGATAAAGATTAAGTTTTTTTTAAGGAAATATTAAACTTTATGTTACGCAATGTTAACTCTATGTTACCACACTTCATGTTGAGTCGGTCTAATTTTACAGCAAGTTTTGTAGCAATAAAAATATGAAGAAAAAATTGATCTGTGCTTTTGCTTTGTTATCTTTTGGATTTGCATTTTCACAGGAAACCAGTTCTAAAATTTTCGGAAGATTAAAAGGAACGTCTTCGGAAGTTACTGTGAAAGTAGTGCATATTCCTACCAACAGTACTTTTGAAACAAAAAGTAACAGCAAAGGGCAGTTTAGCTTAGATAACCTTCAGCCTGGCGGTCCTTATAAGATTGAGATATTGGATGGCTCACAGGTTATTTATGAGAATCCGAATCTGCAGCTTTCTTTAGGAAATAATGACTTGCCTGTGGTGGAAGTTGGCAATAAGGAAAAGACTATTGATGAGGTAAAAATCACTTCCAAAAAGACCAATGTAAAATACGGGGTGGGAATTAACCAGGCTCAGATTTCCGGATTACCCAATATTAACCGTGGTATTCAGGATGTAACCAAACTCATTCCACAAAGTGCCAATAACTCTTTCAACGGAACAAACTTCCGTTACAATAATGTTACTATTGACGGTTCTATCAACAATGATGCGATAGGTTTCAGCCCTTCATTGGGAGGACAAACGGGAACTTCGGGAATGCCGGGAAGCAGTACCCGTTCCAATTCAATCAGTCTGGATGCTATTCAGGACGTACAGGTTTATATTGCACCATACGACGTGAAGCTTGGAAACTTTCTTGGAGGTAGTATCAATGCTGTCACCAGAAGTGGGAGTAATGATGTTACAGGCTCCATGTATGTGTATGGTAGAAATGCTTCTATTACCGGGAGAAACAGGGTAGGTGACAATTCCAAAATGCCGAGTGATTTCTCCGATTTTATTTATGGTGGAAGAGTAGGGCTGCCTGTGGTGAGGGATAAGGTGTTTTTATTCACTAACCTCGAATATACCAAAAGGGTAGATCCTATATTTTATAATGCGAATGATCCTAATGCATTGATCGATGAATCGGTGGCGCAGAAACTTTCAGACTTTGTACAAAAGAAATATGGCTTTAATGTAGGAAGTTTTAACGGGTACAATAACTTTTCTGAAAGTGCTAAACTGTTCAATAAGTTAGACTGGAAGATCAATGATAAACACACTTTATCCATCAAAAATAATACAGTATTTTCTCAGGCTTCCAATCTTGAAAGGGATGGCGCGAATTTCAGGTTTGCCAGTATGGATTTTGTTCAGAAAAATACAGCGTCCACTACTACTCTTGAGCTGAAGAGCCGTTTTAATGATAAATGGAACAATAATTTAGTAGTTGGATATTCTTCTATTCATGATTACAGAGACCCTACTTCCGGCAATGCAATGTTTCCACAGGTGGAGATTACTCATAACGGCGGAACGATCCTGTTTGGAAATGACAGGGAAGCCACTGTTTTCAATATGAAACAGAAGACTTTTGAAATTACCGATAACCTGACCTATAAAACAGGAAACCATACTTTCTTATTAGGAACTCACAATGAGTTATATAATATCAATTATGGTTTTGTAAATGCCTTAAACGGAAGAATATCTTATAAATCATTAAACGATTTTTATAATGGAACTCCTGCCAGAATAAGAGGAACTTATCCTTTTAACGGAGACAGCAGACAAACTCTTTTTGATAATCCTTATGCACAGTATAAAGTAAATCTTCTTTCATTATACTTGCAGGATGAGATCAATTGGGGAAGAGTAAGGCTTTCCCCGGGAATAAGAGTTGATTACACAGACTTGCCGAATAAACCACAGTTAAGTCCACAGGTTAACAAATCTCCTCAGGATCCTTATTTCGGAAATACTTACAGCTATACTCCATTAAGCCAGTTAACGAATAGTTATCTTAATAAACCCACTATATCACCAAGATTAGGATTTACGATTGATGTTACGGAAGACAGATCTGTAGTGCTGAGAGGAGGTTCAGGGATTTTCGTAGGAAGAATTCCGTTTGCATGGTTAGGTTATGCTTATTATAATGATGGTGTTGGTTTTGGAAGTTATGATTATAATGCCCCAACAGCAGCACAGATTGCAGCTAACGGAGATCCTTTGGTGGGAGCTAATTTCTCGAAATGGCAGAATTCATCAAAAGTACAGGTTGACCTTATCGATAATAACTTCAAGATGCCAAGAGTCTGGAGAAGTTCCCTGGCATTAGATTATACGCTTGCAGGATATAAGCTGACGCTGGAAGGAATTTATACGAAAGTATTGTATGATCTGAAATTCCAGCAGGTGAATAAGACAGATAATGTGACGTATTACAGTTATGATGTGAATCATGAAATGCCAATCTATACTACGAATATCAATAGCAACTTCTCTAATGCTTATCTTTTATCAAATACAAAAGAAGGATACCGTTATAACCTGACTGCCCAGATCTCAAAATCTTATAATTTTGGATTTAATTTCTTTGCAGCTTATACTTATGGCGATGCTAAGGATATTACCAACGGAATCAGAAATTCTATGGAAAGTAACTGGCAGATGAACCAATCGCTGACTCCAAATGATCCTAAATTAACGACTTCCAATTTTGCAATTAAGCACAGGATTGTTGCAAACCTTGGATATGCCTTTAATATTTCAAAATCTAACAGGTTATATACCAATGTATATTTTAATGCACAGTCTGGAAATCCTTTCTCTTGGGGATTTGTAAACAGTACCATTGCGAATACAGGGCAGGCAGCAGGTCTTGCTTATATCTTTAAAGATGCTGCGGAAGCTGTCAAATATATTGTTCCTATAAAAGACGGATCAGGAAATATATTGGTAACTGCTCAACAGCAGGTTGCAGATTATGAAAACTTTGTTAATAACAATGATTATCTGAAATCCAGAAGAGGAAAATTTACTGAAAGAAATGGAGATAATACCCCTTGGAATGTTCAGGCTGATATCAGAATTATGGATGAGATAAGGCTGAGCGAAAAATCTAAGAATAATATCCAGATTTCTTTAAGTATCATTAATTTCACGAACTTATTAAATAAAGATTGGGGTAAAGTGTATTTTGTACCTAATACATTCAACTCTACAGCAAGTGTGGGACTTACAAAAGTTGGAAACGTAGCGGCAGGGCAACCGTCAGCAGGAGATCCTACTTATAACTTCAAAACACCGGGGCCGGCTTACACTATTGATCAGTTTGCATCAAGGTTTCAGGCACAGTTGGGTGTGAGATATAATTTTTAATACTTCTTTTTACAAATACTTCTTTCAAAGGTCCGGATTTTATTTCCGGGCCTTTTTATCAGTAATGAGTGGAAATGGTCTTTCTGAAAATATAATTGTTCGATTGAATTCAATAGAAACGGATTTAGTTCATTTTATACGTAAGTTAGGTTTAATAGCTTCAGACAGAACTTATTTCATGATCCCAAAATAAAAAAGCACACCCAAAGGTGTGCTCCACTATATAGTGCGTTTATTATTTGATCTTATGCCTCACAGCTTGAGCATGATACAAAGTTCACCATCATTTCTTTTGAAACAGAAGAACTTCTTTGGTAGTAAAGGGTTTTTACTCCTTTTTTCCAAGCTTCGATATACAGATAGTTTACATCTTTTACAGGCATTGTAGATGGAATCTGAAGGTTCAGAGACTGTGCCTGGTCTATATATTGCTGTCTTTGCGCAGCCTGGGAAATAATCTCCATTGGAGAGATTTCCTTGAATGTTTTGAATACTGCTTTTTCTTCAGGAGTAAGCTCATTCAGATGTTGTACGGATCCGTGGTTCAACATGATTGTTCTCCATGTTTCCTCATTATCCAATCCTTTTTCTTCTAATAATTTAGCCAGGTATTTGTTCTTACGCATGAAGTTACCTTTAGCTAAACCTGCTTTGTAATAGTTTGAAGAGAAAGGCTCAATTCCAGGAGAAGTTTGGCCTAAGATGGCAGAACTTGAAGTGGTAGGGGCAATAGCCATTGTAGTGGTATTTCTTAACCCGTATCCTTTCAATACTTCCGGCTCTCCGTAGATATTGGCAAGTTCTCTTGAAGCCTGCTCAGCCTGTTCTTTGATATGTCTGAATGCTCTTGCGTTGAATTGGGTTGCTTCAAAGCTTTCAAACGGGATCATATTTTTCTGTAGGTAAGAATGGTATCCTAAAACTCCCAATCCAAGAGCTCTGTGACGCATTGCAAAGTTTCTTGCTCCCTGTAAATAGTAGTTGCCTTCAGTTTTGTCAATGAATTCAGATAATACGGCATCCAGGAAGTATATTGCTAATTTAACAGCATCTGTATCTTTCCACTCATCATACAGTTCAAGGTTCATGGAAGACAGACAGCAGATGAATGATTCTTCCATGGTAGAAGGAAGCATGATCTCTGAGCAAAGGTTACTTGCGTTGATCGTCATTCCAAGGTCTTTATATACCTGTGGTTTGTTTCTGTTTACATTATCTGTGAAGAAAATATAAGGAAGTCCTTTTTGCTGACGGCTTTCCAACACTCTTGCCCAGATTTTACGTTTGTCCATATCACCATCAATCATATCCTGCATCCAGTAATCCGGAACACAAACTCCGGTGAACAGGTTTTGAATAGGGCTACCGATATCTTTAATGGATAAAAATTCTTCAATATCTCCGTGGTCAATATCAAGATAAGCAGCAAATGCTCCTCTTCTTACTCCTCCCTGGGAAACAACATCCATAGCCGTGTCAAAAAGCTTCATGAATGAAACTGCTCCGGAGGATTTTCCGTTATCTGTTACAGCTGTACCTCTGTTTCTAAGTTCTCCGAAATAACCAGACGTTCCTCCGCCAATTTTTGTCTGCATGATTACCTCACCCATTTTATGAGTAATTCCTTCAATGCTGTCTGGGATGTGAGCGTTGAAACAAGAGATCGGAAGGCCTCTCTGTGTTCCCATATTAGCCCATACAGGAGAAGAGAAACTGATCCATCCTTTTGTGATCATTTCTTTAAAAGCTGGCTGAAGTTCCGGCTTATATAACCTTTTTGCAGCAGCAGTGGTAATTCTGTCGATAGCTCCGTCTACCGTTTCACCTTTCAACAGATATCCTCTGTTCAGCATTTGCTCAGACTCTTCGTTGAGCCACCATATATTTGAATTTTGCTCTTCCATAGATGTTATATTTTCGAATTCCGGAATGAGACTCCCACTCCGGAATTTTGTTTTTTTATTATATTATTGATTGTAAAAATTCTACTTTGTGAGAACCGTTCAGCCCGCTTTCATCTCTCAATCTTTGAAATTCCTTAAAAGACGGAACATTCAAAACTTCATGCTGAACTTCTTCATTAGCGTAGTTTGAATAATGCAGAAAAGTAACGCCATCCTCCTTTACGAAAACCTTGTATTCAAATGTTGACTGATCCAGATTTTTGAAATCATTCAGAAACTTTTCAATATTGGCTTTATTTGCAGAAACAAATTCAGTTTTTACAGTATAGCTTACGATTACATTAATCATATTATTTGTGTTTATTAAGTAACTGTTGCTCTCTTTTTAAAAGTACAGGGAACTCATGATCCTGATACGCCCTGTTTTGACGCTCGCTTCGCTCGCGCCTTTATTTTAGAACAAGTCGTTTGCTGTAATACTCTTATCGTGTTTGGTGTAATCCACAGGTCTTTTTGCAAAGAAATCATCTAATGAATTGGCAAAAACTTCCTCTTCGAACCATACCATTGGTCTGTATTGTTCCGGAGTGATGTTGTATCTTGTTTTCATGTTGATTTTCTTCAAGCTGTCATCTACGCGGTATTTCATGAAGTTCAACAGGTCTTCTTTAGATACGTTATCAATTTCACCTAGTTCAAAGATCCAGCTAAGGATATCTCCTTCTCTTGCGATAGATTCGTCAACAAGGGTGTAAATATCTTCAATATCACTGTCTGTTAACAGGTCAGGTTGCTCTTCACGGATTTTGTTGATAAGGTAGATTCCTGCGTTAGCATGAATTTGCTCATCCACAGAAGTCCATGCGATGATATTGGAAACGTTTTTCATGAATCCTTTGAATCTTGTGAAAGAAAGGATGATGGCAAACTGAGAAAAAAGAGAAACATTTTCTACTAAGATACTGAATAACAATAATGCAGATACATACTCTTTAGGAGTAGCAGAATTAGCATGTTTTAAAGCGTTACCCAGGAACTCAATTCTACCTTTTACTGCCGGAATTTCAATTACATTAAGGAATTCGTCGTTATATCCTAAAACTTCTAATAAACGGGAATATGCTTCAGAATGACGGAACTCACATTCTGCGAAAGTAGATCCTAATCCATTGAATTCCGGTTTCGGAAGGTGGTTGTATAAATTCCCCCAGAATGTCTTTACAGACACCTCAATCTGTGCAATGGCTAAAAGCGCATTTTTCACAGCATTCTTTTCATGCGGTTCCAACTGCGAATGAAAATCTTGTACATCTGCAGTAAAGTCCACTTCCGAATGTACCCAGAACGATTTGTTGATGGCTTCTACAAATTGAAGAACCTCCGGGTATTCAAATGGCTTATAGCTTACTCTCTTATCAAAAATTCCCATATTAAATATCTTTATAATTAAATAATTCAGATCTCTGTGGATAATGTTCAGAAGTTGTGTAACTTTTTGTTTCTGTGATGTTTGTGAATTTGAGTTATTCACATTATAAGTTTACTTTTCTGAGCACAATCTAATGACAAAGTTCGAAAAAAAGAACTGATTTTGAAAGAGGTAAATACTAATAGGCTGACTTTTAGCTGTAAAAGTTTTCCACATTTACATGAAACAGCCTCGAATAATAGGCTGGAAGGGAATATAGGGGACAAATACATGGAAAACTTAAGTTACAGTTAAACAAAATTCAATAAAATGCTTTAAATAAAGGATTAAACAGTTAAACAAAAAAATATTTGAATAAATTTTCATTCTTGTAACAATTTCAAAATATCATCTACTTATTGGGTATAAAACATACATCACTTAATGTTAGTAATTCAGGATTTACATAAGTCATACGATACAGGAAAAAGCAAACTTCATGTTTTGAAGGGAATCAATCTGAATATTTCAGAAGGAGAGTTTGTTTCAATTATGGGAAGTTCCGGTTCCGGAAAATCTACTCTTCTTAATATTATTGGTATTCTGGACGAAAAAGATTCAGGAACCTATGAATTGGATGGTGTTCCTATTGAACATCTATCAGAAGTAAAAGCGGCAGAATACAGAAGTAAGTTTTTAGGATTTATTTTCCAGTCTTTTAACCTTATCAGCTATAAAACAGCGCTTGAAAATGTAGCTCTTCCATTATATTATCAGAATGTACCAAGAAAGGAGCGTAACCAGAAGGCACTGGAATACCTTGAAAAAGTAGGACTGGCGCAATGGGCAAATCACCTTCCGAATGAACTTTCAGGGGGGCAGAAACAAAGAGTAGCCATTGCAAGGGCATTGATTACTAATCCAAAAGTGGTTTTGGCTGATGAACCTACCGGGGCATTGGATTCAAAGACTACACATGATATTATGAAGCTTCTTCAGGATATTAACAATGAAGGAAAAACAATCATTGTAGTAACCCACGAACCGGATGTAGCAGCACAGACCAAAAGAAATGTAGTGCTAAAAGACGGAATCATTGAAAGTGATGAGTTTATTAAGCAGATTGTGCTGTAGAGCTGAATTAAGCAAAATGTTGAAAAAAGAGTAGAAAGGTGAAAAGTAATATTGCTCTGTAACTGAATTTAAAAGATAAGAAATTGACAGTGCAGTCCATTGACTTTTTACATCGTAAAAAATAAAAACTATGTTTGACCTAGATCGTTGGCAGGAAATATTCAGTTCTATCCGCAGTAATGTACTTCGGACAGTACTTTCGGGATTTACGGTAGCCTTAGGACTGTTTATTTTCATTGTACTTTTTGGAATAGGGAAAGGGCTTCAGAATGCTTTCTCACAAGGATTTGCAGGAGATGCTAAAAACCTTATTACCATTTATACAGGAAAAACAACCTTAGCCTATAAAGGATTGCAGTCTGATAGAAGTGTAAGTATGAATAATGATGACTACGATTTTCTTGTCGGTACAGATAAAGAAAAAGTAGCAGCAGCCAGCCCAAGATATGCCACCAATTTAATGGTGAAATATGGAAAAGAAAGCGGGTTGTACCAGGTTCATGGTGCAGAACCGGGAGAACAGGTTATTGAGAACAGAAAACTTGTTGAGGGACGTTATATTAACTCCTTTGATCTCGCGAGAAAACAGAATGTAGCTGTTATCGGAAGAATGGTTCAGAGAGACCTTATAAAAAATGGAGGTTCCATAGGCAAAGAGCTGGATATTAACGGAACAATGTTTAAGGTGGTAGGCGTATTTTCAGATGATGGCGGAGACCGGGACGAAAGGCATATTACAGTACCGATTACCACTTTGCAGCAGATGAAAAAAGGCTCGGATACAGTAAATACAATTTATATTGCCTATAATGATAAACTCCTTAATCCCCAGGATGCTATTAAATATGGCGACGAACTGAGAGATAAGCTGAAGACAAGAAAAAATGTTTCTCCTGATGACGAAAATGGAGTCCGCGTATGGAATAATGCCAAAAACATGAACGATACCTTCACTTTTATGGCAGTACTAACAGCCATTGTTGGATTTATTGGACTTGGGACATTATTGGCCGGAATTATCGGGATCAGTAACATCATGGTATACATCGTGAAAGAAAGAACCAAGGAAATAGGGGTAAGAAAGGCCATTGGTGCAAAACCGGCAGGTATTGTTGCCCTGATTGTTCAGGAAAGTGTTGTCATTACAGTGATCTCCGGATTTGTAGGAATAGGAGTAGGAGTTTTAACATTAAGCCTGATTGGGGACAGCCTTGAAGAATTTTTTATTAAAGATCCAAGTGTAGGTTGGGGATCAATCTTTATGGCATTTGTAGCATTGGTTTGCTCAGGGCTTATCGCAGGATTTGTTCCAGCATACAGAGCTTCAAAAATTAAACCGATTGAAGCATTAAGAACAGAATAATCATTGAAATAAGATAATTTAAAAAAGCAGTAATGGCGGCAGTTAGCTTGTTTGCTTCTTTAAAGCTAATAATAACTTATAACTCAGAAAGGTGAATATCATATTTAAAAAAGATACTTGGCAGGAGATCTATTATTCATTGAGGAATAATAAGCTCCGTACATTTCTTACCATGATTGGAGTAGGATGGGGGATGTTTTTGTATGTAAGCCTTCTTGGGGCAGCAAAAGGGATGGAGAATGGTTTTGATAAATTATTTTCCGGATTCGCTACCAACTCTATTTTCCTATGGGCGCAAAAGACATCCATTCCTTATGAGGGATTTCCTAAGGGAAGAGAAGTTCATTTGAACCTATCAGATATGGAGATGCTCAAAAGAAAAGTAGTTGATGTAGATTATATATCACCCCAGAATGCAAGAGGAAGTTTTACAGGAACACCGGGAGAATCTATATCAAGAAACGGAAAAAGTGCTACTTATTCTTTGACAGGAGATTATGCAGTAGGAAATAAAATTTCAGAAAAGAAACTTATTTTCGGGCGTTACATTAATGATGCCGACGTTTCAGGAAATAAAAATGTAGTAGTTATAGGAGAAGAAATCTACAAAAACCTTTTTGATTCCAAGAAAAAAGAAAACCCGATAGGTCAGTCTATCAATATAAAAGGAATATTTTTCAACGTAATTGGCGTTTTCAGAGTGAAAAAAGGCGGAGGTTTTGAGAATGACCAAACAGCATTTATTCCACTATCTACTTATACTAAAATGTATAATGCAGGAGAGCAGATTGATCTGTTTGCTATTGTAAGCAAGCCTAATGCTAACGTTAACGGAGTGGAAGAAGAAGTAAAACAGGTGTTAAAAGCAAAAAATAAAATTTCTCCCGATGATACCAATGCCTTTGGAAGTTTCAATTTGGGGAAAGAGTTTAAAAAGCTGACAGGGTTCCTCACCGGAATGCAGCTTTTAACCATCATTGTAGGAACATTAACCATTCTTGCAGGAGTTATTGCCATTTCCAACATTCTCTTGATTACTGTAAAAGAAAGAACCAAGGAAATTGGAATCAGAAGGGCCTTGGGCGCAAAACCAGCTGAAGTTAGAAACCAGATATTATTGGAAAGTGTTGTGATTACACTCTCCTCAGGACTTTTAGGATTTATGTTTGGAATTTTTGTGCTGATGATCTTAAATATAGCCACGCAGGGACAGGATTCGTTTCCTTTCTATAATCCAACAGTAAACTACGGAAATGTGTTTGCAGCCATGGCAGTGATGGTTGTTTTAGGATTGATTATAGGAATGATTCCTGCGCAGAGAGCTGTGAAAATCAGGCCAATTGAAGCATTAAGAACAGAATAATAATTTGGAAAAATAACTTGAGCCATTTAAAAATTGAAAAGAACATCTTCTTGATTTTTAAATCATTCAATCTTTAATAAAAAATAAACTATACATATGAAAAAGAAATTCACTTGGAAGAAAGCCATTTATATAGTGTTGGGGCTTTTATTTGCAGTGGCATTGTTCTCAGGGATTGGTTATCTTGTAAAATCAAACTCTAAAGAAAGCGAAGCTTTTCTTACCCGTAAACCAAGTATCCAGAATATGGATGATAAGGTAATGGCCACCGGAAAAATTGTTCCAAAGGAAGAAATTGAAATCAAACCTAACATTACAGGGATCATCGATAAAATTTTAGTGAAGGAAGGAGACCGGGTAGAAGTAGGCCAGCTTATTGCTACCGTGAAAATTGTACCAAGTATCTCTGAAGTGAATGCTGCTCAGCAGGAAGTTCAGAATGCACAAATTCAGATCAGTAATGCACAGATGAATGTTGGCAATATGCAGAAGCAGTTTGATATGCAGGATAAGTTATATAAACAGGGAGTAGCTTCCAAGCAGGAATTTCTTAATGCTCAGCAGCAGTTATTCTCTCAACAGCAAACCCTTAAAAACGCTCAGCAGCAATTGAATACTGCACAGAAAAGATTGCAGATCGCAAAAACCGGAGCTACTCCTGAACTGCAGGGGCAAGGTTTAGCTACGACTCAAATTCGTTCCAAAGCTTCAGGAACAGTACTAGAAGTTCCTGTAAAATTAGGAAGCCAGGTAATTGAAGCGAATAACTTTAATGCAGGAACAACCATCTGTTCAGTAGCTGACCTAAACTCTCTGATATTCAAAGGAGAGATTGATGAAGCACAGGCAGGAAAGCTGAAACAGGGAATGGATATGAATATTGTTATCGGTGCTCTTCAGAATAAAACTTTCCCTGGGAAGCTTACTATGATTGCTCCTAAAGGAAAAGACAATGCAGGAACCATCAAGTTCCCTGTAGAAGGAAACGTGGAAAACCCTAATAATGAATATATCAGAGCCGGATTCTCAGCCAACGGAGAAATCGTGCTAAGCTCTCAGAAAAATGCTTTATTGCTGGATGAATCTTTAGTTCAGTATGAAAAAAAACAGGGGAAAGATGTTCCTTTTGTAGAAGTAAAGCAGCCAGACGGGAAATTTAAGAAAGTATATGTAAAGCTTGGAGCCAGTGACGGGATCAATGTTCAGATTCTTCCGGGATCCAATATTACAAAAGATTCTGAAGTGAAAGTTTGGAACCCATCAGATAAAGATAAAGAAGAACTGAAAGAAAAAGCGAAAGCAAAATAATAAACTACACTATACATTTTAAACTGTAGATCCCGGAGATTTTTTATCCGGGATTTTTTATTAAAAATGATTTGGTATGAACTTCAAATTTAAGAATGTAATACATCAGTAGTTTAAAATGTCTTATTTTTAAATTATAAAATATAACCATGAAAAAAAGTCATCTGATCCTGTTTCTTTTTATCATTGTAAAATTTTTTCTCCAGTATTTTTTGGTAAGTCCCGAATATGACCTGCAGCGGGATGAATACTTACATTTGGATCAGGGAAATCATCTTGCCTGGGGCTATCTTTCTGTTCCGCCGGTAAGCTCATGGATCTCATGGTTAATCAAGATGCTTGGAGATTCTGTATTTTGGGTAAAGTTTTTTCCGGCTTTATTTGGAGCATTAACAATGGTTGTTGTCTGGAAAGCTATTGAAGAATTAAAAGGTGGTCTTTTTGCCTGTGTTCTTGCTTCATTAGGATTATTGTTTTCTTCCTTACTTCGGCTCAATATGTTGTATCAGCCTAATTCACTGGATGTCCTGTCGTGGACTTCCTTTTTTTATATCCTGATAAAATATGTAAATACCGAAAACTCAAAATGGCTGTACTGGGGTGGAATCATCTTTGGAATTGGTGTTTTGAATAAATACAATATTTCTTTTCTTGCATTAGGATTCATTCCTGCCCTTTTAATAACCAAACAAAGAAGAATTTTTACCAACCCTCATTTGTATGGATCAGCCATTTTAGCTTTACTGATTATTCTTCCCAATCTCATCTGGCAGTATCAGAATGGTTTTCCTGTGATTCACCATATGAAAGAACTTTCCGAAAGCCAATTGGTAAACGTTAGTAGATTGGATTTTCTGAAATCTCAATTCTTGTTCTTCATCGGAGTAACCTTTGTTATTGTTTTTGGATTTTATGCCTTGTTGTTTTACAGGTCTTTTGAAAAGTTCCGTTTTTTCTTTCTGGGGTACGTTATTACAATATCATTATTTTTATTTTTTAAAGCCAAAGATTATTATGCCATAGGCATTTATCCTATTTATATTGGTTTTGGATCTGTTTATCTTGAGAATGTTTTAAAAAACGGATGGCCAAGGTTTCTTAAGCCAGTCTGTATTTTACTCCCTTTGCTTCTGTTTGTACCTGTATA
Organism: Chryseobacterium bernardetii; assembly: GCF_003815975.1. Lineage (NCBI taxonomy): Bacteria > Pseudomonadati > Bacteroidota > Flavobacteriia > Flavobacteriales > Weeksellaceae > Chryseobacterium > Chryseobacterium bernardetii. The sequence goes on along the minus strand of NZ_CP033932.1, from coordinate 9,647 downwards.
TAATCTCGCTTTTCCTAATAAAAGTCCCGAATCTATGGTGAAAAATCCTGAAGCTTATAAGAAATTCGGGCTCCTGCGTTGGGAAGATGGCAAAGATCATCCTTTGCCTCAGGATTTTGCAGATATGCTGGGCTGGAAAGAACTAGCACAGAAAGTTGATAAAGAATATTCCAGATTGTCAAAATCCGGAAATACTTTGGTGCTATGTGATAATTATGGTCAGGCTGGAGCAATTAATTATTATTCAAAAGAAGGAATAAAAGCTGTTTCATTCAATGCAGATTATATCAATTGGTTTGATTTAAGCAAGAAATATAAAAATCTGATCAGAATTAAAAACCGTTCTGAAGATGAGGTTAAAGAAACAGGTCCTTTTTTTGAATATGCTGTAATAGCTGATTCTGTAACTAATCCTTATGCCAGGGAAAGCGGCACTACAATTTTCAGTTTTGAAGGTGCTAAGATAGATATCAGAAAAAGGATTCAAGAGGAAATTGTTGAAATTAAAGGAAGAAACTAATACTTTCTTGCTGGAACTAGAAATAGAGAACAATAAATAAAATCTAAAAAGAATATAAAAAAACACTATCGCAATACTGTTGCATTAGTGTTTTTTATTTTACCTTTGTAATGACAATTATTAATTCATGACCCATGCAAAATCAAAACTTTGAAGTAATCATTATAGGAGGAAGCTATGCCGGATTATCGGCAGGAATGTCTTTAGGCAGATCCTTAAGGAATGTTTTAATTGTAAATGATGGAAAGCCTTGTAACAGGCAGACGCCGCATTCTCATAACTTCATTACCCATGATGGGAAAACTCCGGAGAAAATTGCAACTCTGGCTAAAGCTGATGTTGAACAATATAAAACTGTAGAATTTTTTGATGGAACAGCAATAAAAGTATTGAAAAAAGGAAATGGTTTTGAAGTAGAAGTCACTTCAGGTGAAAGATTTTACGCAGAGAAAATTATTCTAGCTTCTGGAGTAAAGGATACTATGCCAGATATTCCGGGTTTTGCTGAGTGCTGGGGGATTTCTGTACTGCATTGCCCGTATTGCCACGGATATGAAATAAAAAATGAAAAGACAGGAATTATAGCTAACGGCGATATGGCTTTTGAGTTTTCAAAACTTATTTTTAATATGACTAAAAAACTGACCTTGTTTACCAATGGAAAATCTACTCTTACTAAAGAACAGGCTGAAAAACTGAAAAGTCATGATATCAACCTTATTGAAGATGAAATAAAAAGTATTGAGCACGAACATGGAAAACTTCAAAGGGTAATCTTTAAAAATGGAAATTTCATTGTTTTAAAAGCATTGTATGCTAAAATTCCTTTTGAACAGAATATAGATGTTTCGGACCTGGGTTGCGAATTGACAGAGCAGGGATTTATCAAAGTTGACTTTATGCAGAAAACATCAGTTTCCGGAATTTTTGCATGTGGTGATAATGTAACGATGATGAGGTCTGTAGCGAATGCTGTAGCACAAGGAAATCTAACCGGGGCTATGGTTAACAAAGAGCTTTCGGGTGAAGAATTTTAGTGTGCATGAATTACAGATAGGGATGTTAAAAAATCTTATACATAGCATGAAGAACAAAATTATAAATAGGCAATACTTTAAGGCTTTTATGAAATATCAAATCTAAAATCATGTTTTTTGATGCTAAAATCTCAACGAAAATTCCGTACATTTGGGGTGAAAAATTTCAAAAACTAAAAGTAAAATGGATATTATTTTCGACCTGATTGAAAAGGAAAGACAAAGACAGGCCCATGGATTAGAGCTTATTGCATCAGAAAACTTTGTTTCTGAAAATGTGATGAAAGCAATGGGAAGTGTACTGACAAATAAATATGCTGAAGGGTATCCCGGGAAAAGATATTACGGAGGATGTGAAGTAGTAGATGAGGTTGAAACATTAGCGATCAACAGAGCGAAGGAACTTTTCGGAGTAGATTACGTAAACGTACAGCCACATTCCGGATCTCAGGCGAATGCTGCCATTTATCTTGCTGTTTTGAAGCCGGGAGATAAGATTATGGGAATGGATCTTTCAATGGGAGGGCACCTTACTCATGGTTCTGCTGTAAACTTCTCAGGAATTCAATATCAAGTAGTTTCTTACGGAGTAGAAAGAGAAACTGGTCTTATCGACTATAATCAAATGAGAGAAGTAGCTTTAAGAGAAAGACCAAAAATGATGATTGCAGGGTTCTCTGCCTATTCAAGAGACCTTGATTATGCTAAATTCAGAGAAATTGCAGATGAGATTGGAGCCACTCTTTGGGCAGATATCGCTCACCCTGCTGGTTTAGTAGCTAAAGGATTATTAAATTCACCATTTGAACACTGCCATGTTGTAACCACTACTACTCATAAGACATTAAGAGGTCCAAGAGGGGGAATGATTATGATGGGGAAAGACTTTGAAAATACATACGGCCACAAAACTCCAAAGGGAGAAATTAAAATGATGAGTCAGGTATTGGATGGAGCTGTATTTCCAGGAATTCAGGGAGGTCCGTTAGAGCATGTTATTGCAGGTAAAGCAGTTGCTTTCGGGGAAGCTTTGGATGGTCAGTTCGAGACATATGCAAAACAGGTTAAAGCTAATGCTCAGGCATTATCAAAAGCGATGATCAACAGAGGTTTTGATATCGTAAGTGGAGGTACAGATAACCACTTAATGCTGGTAGACCTTAGGAATAAAGGAGTAAATGGTAAAGAAACAGAAAAAGCATTAGTACTTGCTGATATTACATGTAATAAAAACATGGTTCCTTTCGATGATAAGTCTCCGTTTACAACATCTGGTATCAGATTAGGAACGGCTGCCATCACAACAAGAGGGCTTAAAGAAAATGATATGGAAACAATTGCAGGATTAATCTCTGAAGTAGTAGATAATATCAAAAACGAAGAAGTTCTTGTATCTGTAAGAAAGAAAGTGAATGAATTAATGGAAGGTAAAGCATTATTCAACTACTAATAAAAAGCTTATAATATAATATAGAGAATGGGCGAAAGCTCATTCTTTTTTATTCATATGGAAAAAAAATCTTTCACTTTTGATGAGATCAAACAAAAACTGGTGAACTATTGTGTGTACCAGGATCGTTGCCATGCCGAAGTAGAACAGAAAATGAAAGAATTTTTACTGATTGATGAAGCGAAAGAAGAAATTATTCTTTATCTGATGAAGGAAAATTATCTTAACGAAGAAAGATTTACCAGAAGCTATATTAGAGGGAAATTTTACATCAAACACTGGGGCAGGAATAAAATCAGAATGAACCTTAAACAGAAACAAATTTCTGAAAAGCTGATTAATATGTGTTTTGATGAAATATATGAAGAGGACTATATAAAAACCATCACAAGAATTTATGAAGATTACTATTCTAAACAAAAAGGACTGCAGGAATATCAGAAAAAAACAAAAACCATAAAATATTTGATGAGCAGAGGCTTTGAATATGAAAAAATAAATGATGTTCTTAATTGAAATTTAACTAATTTTAAAAAAATAAACTTTTTAAAATTGAAAAAGAAGAAAATAATTTTCAAAAAGATCATTTTTCATAAATTTCACCTTCCGCTGAATTTTTATGGTATGATTTTTGTCAACCCTTTGCTCTATTAACTGACTTCTAATGATTTCAGAAAATAGTTAAACATCAAATTTATTTTTGATTTCAGTAACTGAATAAAATTTTATTTTATTTTTGCATGATTGTATCGAAATTATCATTGATGGATAATTGGATCTTACACTAACTAAAATATGAACACAAACATAGACAATGTACAATTCTCTTAGAAAAAAAATATTTGGAGGAGATAATGTTGTCAATCTCTCAGACGTAAGATATCTTCCTAGATGGATAATATTGGTAATAGATATTATTATTCTGGTTATATCTTTATTCCTTTCTACTTACATAATAGAAAAAATTACCCAAAAAGAATTTATTTATCATGAAGATAAAAGTATTGTTTTTGCTTTTATTATATTGGTAAATACGGCCTTCATGTATGTCTTTAAGACCTATGCCGGGATTATCAGGCATTCTACTTTTATAGATTTGTTCAAATTACTTGTATCGTGCTTCAGTACGATGTTTGTAGTAGGTACAATTAATCTGATATACTTTTGGATTACTGGTGGAAAGTTTATTTTAACACCTTATCTGGTGTTGTATTTTGTAATTTCTTTTATGGGATTATTTCTCTTCAGGCTTTACGTTAAAGAGTTTTTTCATATTGTAAGAGAATACAGAAGGAGCACATTGAAGAAAAGAATCTTAGTGCTGGGAATTGATGAGCAATCTATTGCTATTGCAAGAGCAATTTTAGACAATCCCAATCTTCCTTATCATGTAGTAGGTTTTCTGACCCAAAGAACCGATTCAAAAAGAGCTTCATTGCTTGGTAAGCCAATCTACGCCAAAGAAAGGATTGAAAACAGTACAAAAGATGATCTTGTTATTGATGGGGTTATTATCATAAAAGAAATGATGGCTAAAGATGAAATGAATTCTTGGGTCAACTTATTCTTAGAAAAGGATTTAAATGTTTTTAAAGCTCCTTCAGTACGTAAATTAAGAGACAGTGATCTGGGTGGTTCTATCAGAAACCTTCAGATTGAAGACCTTCTTAACAGAAAGCCTATTAAAATTGAAAATGAAGAGGTTAAAAGCAGACACTATGGCAAAAATGTCTTGGTTACTGGTGGTGCGGGGTCTATTGGTAGTGAAATCATAAGGCAGGTTGCGCAGTTTACTCCATCTTTAATTGTTGTATTAGACCAGGCTGAAACGCCTTTATATGATATTGAACTGGAAATGAAGGAGAAATTTCCTCATATAAGATTTAAGTTTGTATTAGCTGATGTGTCTAACATTCATAGAGTAGAGCCGTTATTCCAGACTTATAACTTCTCCATGGTATATCATGCTGCAGCTTATAAGCATGTTCCTCTTGTAGAAGATAATCCAAACGAGGCAATTCGTGTTAATGTTTTAGGATCAAAGAATATTGCCGTTTTATCCAGCCGTTACAAAGTAAACAGATTTGTAATGATTTCTACAGATAAAGCTGTAAATCCTACAAATGTAATGGGAGCTTCCAAAAGAGCCGCTGAACTATTTGTTCAGTCTTTACAACATGCTGAAGGTAATACGACAAAATTTATCACAACAAGGTTTGGAAATGTTTTGGGTTCAAACGGATCTGTTATTCCTCACTTCAAAAAACAAATTGAAGCAGGAGGTCCTGTTACGATTACACACCCTGATATTGTTAGATATTTCATGACCATTCCTGAAGCATGTGAACTTGTTCTTCAGGCTGGAACCATGGGACAGGGTGGTGAAATCTTTGTTTTTGACATGGGAGAGCCTGTAAAAATTCTAGACTTAGCAAGAAGAATGATAAAACTATCTGGTTTTGAACCTAATATTGATATCAAGATTATTTATACAGGGCTAAGACCGGGAGAAAAATTATACGAAGAACTGTTAAGCGATAATGCAAAAACACTTCCTACCCATAATGAGAAAATTATGATTTCTAAAGATCCTACAATGTCATTTTCGGAAATAGACCGTTTGGTAATTCAGATAACCGAAGCCTCTGTAGAGCAGGAGAAGGTAGAAGTAGTTAAGATTCTGAAACTAATCGTGCCGGAATTTATAAGTAATAATTCCATTTACGAGGTTTTGGATAAATAGGAAAAAATATAAATGTATATTTGTACAATTTTAAAATATGAAAAGTAGAATATTAGGGCTGTTTTCTATACTTTTATTAGTATCATGTAAGGTTAAAGATAATGCTCAGAATGATTTAAATTATATGCAGAATATAGAACAGGTGGCTATTGAATCATCTGCAAAAAATTCAGTTAATACGGTTCAAACAGGTGATCAGTTGGTTATTCTTATTACCGCTAAAGATATGGATGTTGTAAGACCATTTAATCAGAATTACTCTTCTACTGAAATAATTCAGACTAATAATGCCTATGCAGGAGGAAATATGCCTAATCAGGGGATGAACACTGTATCAGGGCCTATTTATATTGTTGATAAGAATGGTAATATAGATTTTCCGGTTATTGGTACAATTAATACAACAGGTAAAACTCTGATTGATATTAAAAATGAATTAAAAGAAAAGATAAGCCAATATGTTATTAATCCAACTGTAAGTGTAAGATTAACTAACTTTAAAATTACAGTACTTGGAGAGGTTAACAGACAAGGAGATTATACCATTACTAATGGACAGGCAACTATTTTGAATGCACTGGGACTTGCTGGTGATTTAACTGGATACGGGAAAAGAACAGATGTATTGGTGATAAGAACTGAAAATGGAACAGTTACTCATGGTAGAATTAATTTACAGGATGCCAATTTAATTAATTCTCCGTTTTATAACTTAAAACAAGGTGATGCAATAATAGTGCAGTCAACAAAAGCAAAGGAAATAGCATCAAGACAGAATCCTAATACAGGGCTTTATCTTACTGCCATTTCTATTGGTGTTACAGCTATTGCTGTTGTTATAGGTTTATTTAAAAAATAAAAGTTATATAATTAAATTACCAATAATATTGGTAATTTAATTAATAAAAGGATCACAAAAGAATGAAATCATATAATATAGCCATTATAGGACAAGGATATGTAGGACTACCTTTGTCTTTAGAGTTTGCTTATCATTATCCGGTATTAGGTTTTGATATTAATACAGAAAGAATTAATGAACTTAATAATGGTTATGATACCACATTAGAAGCAGATATTGATAAACTTAAAGATTCTTTAAAGCGTTATAATGAATCAAAAGGGAATATTGGCTATAGAGGAACAAGTAATATTCAAGAAATTATCGATTGCAATGTTTTTATTGTAACGGTACCTACACCCATTGATAAATATAATGCACCAGATCTGAAACCATTGCTTACTGCATCAAAAATGCTGGGAGAAATTATTAAAAAAGGAGATATTGTTATATATGAATCTACTGTTTTCCCAGGCTGCACAGAAGAAGAATGTGTGCCAATTCTGGAAAAATATTCAGGATTAAAATATAATGAAGACTTTTTTGTAGGATATTCTCCTGAAAGAATAAATCCTGGAGATAAAATAAATACTCTAGTCTCCGTAATGAAAGTCACTTCTGGTTCTACAGATCAAATAGCACAGGAGGTTGACGAATTATATAAAAAAATAATTACAGCCGGTACTCATAAAGCAGCTAGTATTAGAGTAGCAGAAGCTTCAAAAGCAATTGAGAATGCTCAAAGGGATGTAAACATTTCTTTTGTTAATGAGTTGGCTCTCATCTTTGACAGAATGGGAATTGATACCAATGATGTTCTTGAAGCTGCAGGTACAAAATATAATTTTCTGAAATATAAACCTGGACTTGTTGGTGGACATTGTATTTCTGTAGATCCATATTATCTGGCACATAAAGCAGAGCAATTGGGATATCATCCAGACGTTATATTATCCGGCCGAAGAGTAAATGATTCAATCGCAAGATTTATAGCATCCAAGGTGATAAAACTCCTTATCAATAAAGGAAATGTTATAAAGAATTCACAAGCTTTAATTTTAGGAGTAACTTTTAAAGAAAATTGTCCCGATGTGAGGAATACCAAAGTTATCGATATTTATAATGAGTTAAAAGATTATGGAGTAGATGTTGATATTTTTGATCCCTGGGCCAATAAAGAGGAAGTAAGGTATGAATATGGTGTAACTATTCTAGACCAGCTTGAAGAAAATAAAAAATATGATTCAATTATAATTGCTGTATCTCACAAAGAATTTCTTACTCTAGATTTTGGAAAAATCAAAAAAGAAGGTAGCATTATTTTTGATACTAAGGCTTGTATTGATAGAAATTTAGTAGATGCAAGACTCTAAAATTAAAAAAACTAATTAACCCCCGTTGTTAAATTAACAACATAATAATTTGTAAAATTTAAAAATAAATAATGGATAATCCAATTATTGAAGAATCAGAAAAAGAAATTAATATTCAGGAGATTATTAAGCCCTATTTAAGGAACTGGATATGGTTTATTATTGTTCCTATCATATGTTTAATTGCAACTTATTTTTATTTAAAGTTTGTTACCCCTATATATAAAGTTCAATCTTCTGTCCTTATTAAAGATGCAAAAAAGACACCTGCTGCTGGAGGTGAGTTTGGTGTTTTACAAGACCTATCTGGTTTTGGAGGAATGGGGACAAACAGTATTGATAATGAAATAGAAATTTTCAAGTCTAAAAAACTTATGTATGAGGTTGTAAAACAGAATAATTTACAGACTTCAATATATACAAAATCCAAATTGAATGATGTGGAACTCTATAAAGAAACATCTCCAATAATCATTCAAGTTATTAATGAGAAAGATTATTCAAATAGAATAACACCTGTAAACGTTAAAATTTCTGGTCAGAATATTGTTCTAACAAGTAATACTTTCCCGGAAATTAAAACACAGTTTAATAAAACAATCAGTTTACCTTATGCTAATTTATTGATTAGCAGAAACCCAACTTACAATAAATCAAAAGTTGAAGATATTAGTAATATGTATTTTACATATTCTTCTATAGAAGGTACTGTGAATTATTTACAAAGAATATTAGGTGTAAATTTAGCTAACAAAGATGTAACTGTTATCAATTTATCTTTAAATTATGCCAACGTTAATAAAGCTAAAGATATTGTAAATACTTTGGTAAAAGTATATAATAATGATGCTATAAGTGATAAAAATTCTGAGTCTCAAAAAACTAAAGATTTTATTGATGATAGAATCAATCTTATTTCAAAGGAATTAGGCCAGGTTGAAAATGAAAAGGAACGTTTTAAATCTAGCAACCAAATTACAGATTTAACCACTGAAGCTAAAATAAATCTTGAAACGTCAGCTGAAGCTAGATCAAAACAAATTGAGCTAGAATCACAACTTGAGCTTACCAATGCCTTAATAGATTTTATGGGAAGGCAAAATAATACACAAGTATTGCCTTCTAATGTAGGACTAAACAATAGTGCGGCCTCTACTAATATATCAGCTTATAATCAGCTCGTTTTAGAGAGAAATAGATTGTTAGAAAATGCTACCCCTCAGAACCCTTTAATCATTGATCTTAATAAACAAATATCTTCTCTAAGGAGTTCCGTTATGGAAAGTCTAGTAAAAAATAGAACAGGACTACAATTAGCTAAGAATCAATATCTGGGTGAACAAAATAATATAAGCTCAAAAATTACTAAAATTCCTGCACAGGAAAAAATGTTCAGAAGTATTGAGAGGCAACAACAGATAAAAGAAAATTTATATTTACTTCTTTTACAGAAAAGAGAAGAAACTGCAATTTCATTAGCTGTTACAGCGAATAAGGCTAGAATTATAGATTATGCATATGCATCACCAGCTCCTGTAGCACCTAAAAAAATGCTTTTTCTGGGGGGGCATTGGTAGTTGGCCTTTTGCTACCAATTATTTTTATTTACCTTAAAGAGATTCTTAATAATAAAGTTAAAAGTAAGAATGATTTGGAAAAACTTTCTCACGCTTCTGTATTGGG